>NZ_JBVHTP010000003.1:162571-678266 GCF_055565795.1 Streptomyces sp. NPDC028314 | reverse complement strand
CGACTGGATCGACTGGTACAACTACCACCGACCCCACACCGGCATCCAAGGCCAAACACCCGCCAGCCGCGTCACCAACCTCCCCGGACAACACATCTAGTCGGTGTGGGAGGTCTCGTCCAGCGGAACGGTCAGTCCGATGCTCTCGGCCGCCACGGCGATCGCGAAGTCGAAGTACGCGGCCTCGTCCCGGACGCTGTCGTGGGTACGGCTGAAGACCTGGAACACCAGCAGCCCGATCAGATTGCTCCAGAGCACGATGCCGCGCTCGATGAGGTCCGAGAACGGAGCCTCGGGCGCACCGCCGAAGAGCTCCACGGCCTCCGGCAGGAGCAGCGGCGGCCCGGGCACCGCGCGCCGGGGCGGGGTGAGTTCGCCGGCCTCCAGCGCGGCACGCACGATGCCGGCCAGCACGCCGGGGGTACGCGAAGCGGGCGGCACGGTGTCCTGCGGGGCGTGGTAGCCCGGCACGGGCGAGCCGTAGATCAGGGTGAATTCGGCGGAGTTGTCGAAGGACCACCTGCGCAGCGCCCGGGTCACCGCGAGGAGCCGCGCGCCCGCCGGGGCGCCGCCGGCGGCGGCTGCCTGGTCGGCCTGCTCCATCGCGGCGGCGGACTCGTTGTAGGCGTCGATGACCAGCGCGGTCAGCAGGTCGTCCCGATGCGGGAAGACGGCCTCCACCTCGGTGACGGCGAGACCGCTGTCACCGGCGACCGCGTCCAGGGTCAGCCCTCCGGCGCCCAGTTTCAGCAGGAGTTGGCGTGAGGTGGCCTTGATGGCCGCGGACCGCCCGGCGTTCTCATCGGTAGCGCTTGTTCCGGAAACATCCATGGCCAAACCGTACCTGTCGGCTACCACGGCCTGGGTGGATTCTCCGGAGCCCCTCGGGAACGCGCTGTGATCCCGGCCACCGCACGGACGCCTGAGAGCCCCCCGGTCGCGGCACGCCGAGCGGTCTGCCCGTACGGTGCGGCCGCTCAGCCCGAGTGCTCCAGGGTGTGGGCCAGGATGGCCAGCTGGATGCGGTTGCTCGTGCCGGTCTTGTGGCGCAGCCGGCGCAGATAGGTGTCGACGGTGTGCGGGCTCAGCGCCATCCGGCGGGCGATGGTGCGGTCGGTCTCGCCCTGGGTCAGGTGGCCGAGCAGTTCCCGCTCGCGCGGCGTGAAGGAGAACGGGTACGGGTCCGAAACGGTCATCGCTGCTCCGGGGTGGAAGGGAGGGAAGGGGCGACGAGGTGGGGAGAGACAGGGGTGCTGGGACCGCCGGGGGCGATCACCGGACCCCAGCCCGTGTTGACGGTGCACTTGCCGTTCGGGTCGCTGCCGCCGCTGCCCGTCAGGGGCGTGCCCTCGCCCGCCGGCTGCGACATCAGGATGGGCTTGCCGCCCGCACAGTCGGGCTCCGCGTCCGCGGTGACGACGAAACCGGACGAGGCGGAACCCGAGGACGGGGTGGACACATCAACAGGAACAGAGACGATCAGAGCGAACAGGGTGACGGACAGGGCGGCGAATGGCACGCGCTTCACAAGGAGGCTCCCTCGGATGGATCGGACGGCTCGGTGTGCCGGCAACGGATTCAGCATCTCCGGGGCCGCCCTGTACACACCATGAGTTCTGCCCGTCACCAAAGTGCATGACAGTAACTGGAGCTGGGGACACAGTGGATGAATACCGCCTGGATCGGGCGATATCGGTACCGCCTGTAGGGCGGGAAGTGGATGTGCTCGTCTACCAGTGGGTGGCAGAGCACCGCCGGATGCACGCTGGAGCGGTGGCAGAGGCCCTCGGCCTGGACGAGCCGGAGGCCGCCGCGGCCCTCGACCGGCTCGTCCGCAACAGGCTCCTGCACCCCGATCCGCAGGCCCCCTCCGTCGGGTACGCCGTGGCCCCCGAGCTGGCCGCCGCGCAGCTGGGGGCGCCGGTGGAGGCGGAGATCCGGGAGAAGCAGCGCCGACTGGAGGAGATGCGGCGGCAGATGGAGCCCTTCGCCGCCGCCTACCAGCGGGGGGTGCAGGCGGCCGACGGGGCGCTGGAGGTGGTGCTGGGGATGCCGGCGGTACGCGCCCTGCTGACGCAGTGGTCCGCGCGGTGCAGCGTCGAGGTGCTCACCTCCCAGCCGGCCAGCGGAGCTCGTACGCCGGAGACGCTCCACGAGGCGCTGGAGCGGGACCGGCCGCTGCTGGAGAGGGGCGTACGGATGCGGACGCTGCACCACCACACCGCCCGGTTCCACGGTCCCACCCAGGCGTACGTGGCGGCGGCCTCGGAACTCGGCGCGCAGTACCGCACGGCCCACGAGCTGTTCGGGCGGCTGATCGTCTTCGACCGCGAGGTGGCCTTCCTGCCCACCGAGGAGCGGACCTGGGGCGCGGTCGTGATCCGGGAGCCCCACACCATCGCGTACCTGTGCGAGATCTTCGAGCAGACCTGGGACCGCGCCACGCCGTTCGCCAACGCCGCCAGCCAGGGGCTGGAACAGGTCGCCCGCGAGGTGGACCGGACCATCCTGCAACTGCTGGCCGCCGGGCTGAAGGACGAGACGATCGCCCGCCGGCTGGGCATGTCCCTGCGCACGACCCGTCGGCACATCGCCGACATCCTGGACCAGCTGGGGGCCGAGAGCCGCTTCCAGGCGGGAGTCGCCGCCGCCCGTGCCGGCGTCCTCGACCCGGACGACCCCACCGAGGCCGAGGCGGTGCCCACCGCCCTCAGCTGACCCGCGGGCCAGGGAACGGGGTTCCGGGACCGGAAAGAAGTGACCTGTCCGAAAACCCCGTTCCCGGGCATGCTCCCCGTGTGTTGCCCAACGTCCCCGTGGTGCACGAACCGCCGGAAGAAGCGCTTCAGGGCCCTGTCCGCCAGGGCCCCGTCCTGCGCGCCCCTTTCCAGCAGGGCCCCCTCCGGCAGGACTTCTTCCCCCAGGACTCCTTCCTCCAAGAGATCCTGCTCTTCCTCTCCGCCCACCTCGGTCCGGATCCCGGCCTGATGTGGCCCGAGCGGGAACCGCCCGCCCCCGCCGAGGTGGCGCGGCTGCTGCCCGCAGCCCTCTCCCGGATCCTCGGGCGCCAGGTGACCCCGCTCGACCGGCTCCCGGACCGGCTCGTGGCCGGCCTGCTGGTCCATCAGGCCGGCGGCGCCGCCACCTGGCGGATCGAGCCCCCGTACGCGGGCCCGCTGACCATACGCCTGCGGGAAGGCGAGTTCCTGTACGCGCCCGCCGGATCCCGCGTCGCACTCCGCCGGGGCACCGGCTGCCGGACCCTGCTGCTCTCCCTCGGCCCCGGCCCCGGCGCCTGAGGTTACGGGCTCCGCCTCAGGTCCCGAGGGCGGCGGCCAGGTAGGCGCGCGGTTCGAGGGCGGTCGCATCGAGCTCCAGGCAGCTCCCCATGGCGTGGACGGCCTCCGCGCGCCGGCCCAGCAGGTCGAGGCACTGCCCCGCGCGGTACCAGCCCAACGCGCCCGCCCCCGTCCCCAGCCGGCCCGCCTCGGCGTAGTGCCGTGCCCCCGAGGCGAAGTCACCGGCGGCGGCATGGGCGTCGCCGGCGATGAGCCGTGCCTCCACACAGTGCGGATCGAGTGCGACGAGTGCGCCGGCCGGCGGCAGCGCGGCGGCGCGGTCCTCGTCGGCGACGCCGCGGATGCGCAGTTCGAGCAGGTAGCGCGCGTTCTCCAGGACGACGAGGGTGTAGGCCTCGTCCAGGGTGGACACGCCGAGCTCCGCGTGGTGGTCCAGGGCCAGGCCGAGGTGGCGTTCCAGCGCCGGACGGTCGTCCGCGACGCGGTGGAGCAGGGCGGCGGCGCGGTGGAAGCGGCTGGCCACCAGGTGGTCGTGCCAGGCGTCGCCGGCCCGCGCGGCGAGGGCGAGGCCGCGGGAGAGGAACTCCCGGGCCCGGTCCGGGTGCCGTCCGCCTTGCAGGGTGTGGCCGATGCCCTGGAAGCAGGCCGCGAGGGCCAGCCGGGAGTCGCCCGCCGTGCGGCTGAGGGTGTCGAACACCTCGAGCGCGGTGTCGGTGTGCCCGGGCATGCGGGCGTGGACGCGGGCGGCCTCGTAGGCGTAGTGGTCCCGCTCCGGGTCGCCGGTCGGCCGGACGGTCCCGCACAGGCGCAGCGCGTACGGGGTGAAGGACAGCTGGGCGAGGTGGAAGACGAGCAGGGCGCGGGTGGGGTCGTCGAGCTCCGCGAACCGCCCGGTCAGGGTGACCAGGCGGGACCACAGGGGGGTGCGCAGTTCGGGGGAGAGCCCCTCGGGGCTGCGGCAGTCGTAGTGGTCCAGGCCCGCGTGGCGCAGTACCTGGTGGCGTTGGCCCGGCACGCCGATCATCGAGAACCAGGAACGGCGGGGAACGCCCGGCTCGGCGAGCCAGGCCGCGACGTGCCGGACGGCGCGCAGGCGCAGCGAGCTGTGGGAGCCGGCCCGGAGGTCGATGAGCGGGCGCCAGAAGGCGCCGAGCCGGTTCAGGTCCGGGTCGCGGAGCCCGGCGCGGCGGGGCATGTCGCCGCGGGGGTCGCTGCGGGTGTACCTCGGTCGGATACGGGGCGGCATCTCGCGTTCACCCGGCCTCGTCGAGCCGGATGGCGCGGGCGTAGCCGCCGTGGTGGTGCAGCAGCGGTGTGCCCACGGGGGGCCCGCCGGCGTCCAGGAGTTCGCCGACGACCTGGAGGTGGTCGCCCAGCCGGTGGCGGCTCACGGTACGCGCGGTGAGCCAGGCGGCGCCGCGCAGGACGGGGACGCCGTCCTCGTCCGCCGACCAGGGGAGCCCGGCGAACCGGTCGACGCCGGGCAGGGCGAACCGCTGCGCCAGCCCGCTCTGGCGGGCATCGAGGAGGTGGACCCCGAAGTGCGCGGCGCGCTCGACGTGAGGGGCGGCGGAGGCGTCGACTCCGACGAAGAACGTGACGAGCGCGGGAGCCAGGGACACCGAGGTGAAGGAGGTCGCGGTGAATCCGGCGGGGCCCGGAACGGTGACGACGGTGACGCCGGCGGCATGCTGGCGGAGCGTGGTCCGCAACAGGGGGGCGGGCGGGTGCATGGTGATCGGCACGGCCCTGCCTCAGGCGTTCTTGCGGTACGCGGCGACGACCAGCCCCGAGGCCCAGTCGACGAGCGTGGGCACCAGGTTGGGCTCCGTCATGATCTCCTTGCGGAAGCGCTCCACGCGGGCGGGGTGGGTGGCGTCCCAACTGTCCTGCGGGAGCAGGTCGTCGGCGACGAGGATGGCGCCGTCGGCGAGGTGGGCGAAGAGGGCGTCACGGCGTTCGAACTTGGTGACGGTGGTGTCCACGAAGGCGAAGTCGAAGGGCGGGCCGGCGTACTCGGTGAGCCACTCGGTCGAGTCGGCGACCACGACCTCGGCGCGCGGGTCGCCGGCGAGTACCTGCTGGGCGACCCGCGCGAAGTTGGGGTGCTTCTCCAGGCTGATGAGGCGGGCGTCGGCGTCCATGCCGTCCAGGAGCCAGCCGGCCCCGACGCCGAGGCCGCCGCCGACTTCGAGGATGCGGCCGCCGGGCTTGGTGGCGACGAGGGTGCGCAGCAGTGCGCCGATGCGAGGCTCGGAGGACATCTTGAACTGGCCCCGGTCGGCGATCTTCTGGGCCTTCTCGCTGATGGCGGGGACGGTGAGGGGAAGGTCGCTCATGGCGTGACTCGCTTTCCTTGGGACGGGTACGCGGACGGGGTCGGTACGAGTGCTGGACGGGTGCTGTACGGGTTCAGTACGAGTGCGGCGACGAGTGCGGCAGGGGTTCGGGGCGGGCTCAGGAGCGGGCGAGGCGGCGGGCGGCAACCTCGGTGAAGACGGCCCGTGAGGCCCAGTAGCCGAGGACGCCGAGGAAGGCGCCGGTGAGGCCGAGCCCTCCGGGCCCGGCGAGGGCCCAGCCGAGCGGGAGCTGGACGGCCAGCACCGCGGTGAGGTTGGCGTACATGTCGACGCGGGTGCGGCCGAGCGCGCGGATCATGCTGACGTTGCCGAGGGTCCAGGCCATCAGCGGGACGCACAGGCCGACCACGGGCATCACCGTGCTCGCCGCGTCCACGACGGGGCCGAAGGAGGTGAAGGGCAGCACCACGACGCGGGGCAGGGCCACCAGCAAGGCCCCGATCGCGAGGGCGGGCACGAGCAGGACGTACTGCCCGGTGCGCCAGTACGTACGGACCGCGGCCCGGTCGTCGGAGCCGACGGCGCGGCCGACGAGGATGCGGGAGGCGGCCGCGAAGGCTCCGCCGATGCCGAAGAAGAGGACGGTGACCTCGAAGGCGATCCGGCCCCCGGCCAGGGCCGCTTCACCGATACCGCCCATGATGGCGAAGAAGGCGGCCATGCCGATGTAGTCCAGGCCGGAGGAGACGAGGGCCGGCCAGGCGAGCCGCGGGACGGACGTGGTGAAGTCCGGTTCGGCGAGGTTCTCCGCGGCGGGAGCGGCGAGCCTGTCGCGCAGCCCCCAGCGGCGTGCCGCCACCGCCAGCCAGACCAGCCCCACCGCCCAGGCGACCGTGGTGGCCAGGCCGTTGCCGAAGGCGCCCCAGCGCGGGAACGGGCCGACGCCGTGGATCAGCAGCCCGTCCAGGAGCAGGTTGACGAGGTTCACGACGATGCCCGCGACGGCGGCGTAGCGGGTCTGCTGGTAGGCGCCCAGGCCGGCGGTGATCAGCGCGAACGGGACGAGCAGCAGCAGGGTGGGGGCGCGGGACGCGATGTACTGCGCGCCGATGTCCCGCAGGCCGGCGTCGTCGCCGGCGACCAGCGCCGTCAGCGGGCCGCCCAGGAGCAGGCACACCAGGGTGAGCAGGACCGCGAGGCCGCCGCACCAGCGGACGGAGTCCCGCAGGGCGCGCCTCATACCGGGCGGATCCTGGCGCCCGGCGAAGCGCGGGGCCAGGATCTGGTAGCTGATCAGGGAGGCCAGCACCAGGTTGGTGAACACGTCGAAGACGGCGGACCCGGCGGAGACCGCGGCCAGTTCGGTCGCACCGTAGCGGCCCATCATCGCGGTGTCGACGACACCGGAGAGAGTGGACGACAGGGCGCCGACCAGGAGCGGGAGCCCGAGGGCGGCGATCGTGCGGAGGGGGGTCGGGGTCCGGCCGACCGGTTCGGTGACCGGCACGGAGTTGGTGACCATGGCGCGCTCTCTCTTTCCTGGAGTGCCTGCCGGGTGGGGGGACGGGGTCAGCGGGCCGACGCCGCGAGGTAGGCGCGGGGCTCGACCGCGGTGGTGTCGAGTTCGAGGCAGCGGCCCATGGCGTGCAGCGCGCCGGCGCGGTCGCCGATCAGGTCCAGGCACTGTCCGGCCCGGTACCAGCCCATCGCGCCCGCGCCCGTGGCCAGCAGGCCGGCCTGGGTGTACCAGTGGGCGGCGGTGGCCAGGTCGCCCGCGGTGGAGTGGCCGTCGCCCACGATGAGCAGGGCCTCCACACAGGTGGGGTCCATGGCGTGCAGGGCCTTGCTCAACTCTTCGAGCAGGCTGTCGGATTCGTCGCCCCGGGCCCGGGCCGCGGCCTTGAGCTGCGATTCCCGGATGATGCGGAGGTTCTCGTCGGCGACGTCCCGGTCGGCGCCGGTCGGCCCGGTGGCGTACAGCAGGTCGCTGAAGTGGACGGCCGCCTCGATCTCGGTACGCATCTGCGCGGGCCGCCGCTGCGCGAGGCGGAGCAGGCCGACCGCGCGGTGGTAGCGGCTGCGCACCAGGTGGGTGTGGGGGTCGTCCGCGAAGCCGCGGGCGGTGACGTGCTCGCCGCGGCGTTCGAAGGCGGCGGCCCGCTCGGCTCCGGTGCCGCTGCGGATGGAGTGGCCGATGCCCTGGGCGCAGGCGGAGATGGCGAGCCGGGGGTCCTCGGCGGAGGCGGCGAGGGCGTCGAAGGTGTCCAGGGACCAGGAGGTGCGGCCGGGGACGCGGGCGGCGATCCGGGCGACCTCGTAGACGTACCGGTCGTGGACGGGGTCGCCGTCGGGGGCGACGGTCCCGGCGAGTTCGGCGGCGTAGGCGCAGAAGGAGAGCTGGGCCAGCTGGAAGACCACCAGGCTGCGGGTGGCGTCGTCGAGGTCGGAGAACTGCTCGATGTGCGTGACGAGCTGCCGCCACTGGGGAGTGCGCAGTTCCTCCGGGAGCCGGGTGGGGTCGGAGCAGTCGTACTGGTCGAGGCCCGCGTGCCGCAGCACCTGCCGGCGCACCTCGGGGATGCCGATGATGGCGAACCAGGAGGTGGGCCGGGGACCGGGGGCGGCCAGCCAGTCCGAGATGCGGCGGACCGCCCGCAGTCGCAGCGGAGCGAGTTCGCTGTGGGTCATGTCGACGATCGGCCGCCAGAAGACGCCGAGCCGGTTGTGCTCCAGGTCCGGCATTCCGGTCAGCCGGGGGAAGGAGCCGTGGCTGTCAGTGCGCGTGTAGCGGCGCTGGATCAGCGGCGTGTCGGTCTGCGTCGCCAAGGCGGGCCTCCAGGAAGGATTCGAGGGCTCGGTAGAGGGTGTGTCGGTTGGTGTTCCCGACGACGTGGTGGCCTTCGTCGGAGAAGCGCAGGTACTGCACGGGGACGTCGGCGGCCTCGGCCCGGGCGACCAGGGCGTCGACCTCCGCCACGGGCACGCGCGGGTCGCGCACGCCGTGGGCCACGAGCAGCGGCGCGCAGTCGGGGCCCAGGCGATGGCTCGGCGAGCGCCGCTCCAACTCCCGGGTGCCCAGGGCGCCTTCGGGGCCCAGGATCTGGCGGCGCAGCAGCTGGGACAGCGGCTGCCAGTAGGCGGGCGGCGACTGCGTGAAGGCCACCAGATCGCACGGCGGGCTGATGGCGACGGCGCAGCGCACCAGATCCGGCCGGGTACAGGCCGCGAGCAGCGCCGCGTAGCCCCCGTACGATCCGCCGAGGAAGGCCACGCGGCCGGGATCGACGAGCCCGGCGCGCACTCCGGCGGCCACGGCCTCGTACAGGTCCTGCTGCATGCGCCCGCCCCATTCGCCGTCGCCGGCCAGCCGGAACGCACCCCCGTACCCCTTGGAGCCGCGGTAGTTGACGTGCAGCGTGAGGTAGCCGAGGGAGGCGAGGTACTGGGCATCGGCGTGGAAGCGCCAGTAGTCGCGTCCGGCGGGTCCGCCGTGGACGAGGACGACCGTGGGCTGCGGCCCTTCGGCGCCCACGGGCCGCATCAGGTAGCCGGGGATCTCCAGCCCGTCGCTCGCGGTGAAGCCGAACTCCTCCAGGCGGGCCAGGGGCTGCCCGACCAGGCCGGGCCGGTTGGTGAACAGCTCCCGGACCTCGCCGGTGGCGGGCGTGTGCAGGCTGTACACCATGGGCCCGTCGTCGTTGACCTCGCAGACCAGCCAGACGGAGTCGTCGGCGCTGCGGTCGATGATCACGGCGGCTTCGCGCCCGAGCCCCGCCAGCCGCTCCACCGCCGCGCCCATCGCGGGGTTCAGCGGGTGGAAGGCGAACCGCCGGCCCAGGACCGAGCACAGGTCGGGCAGGCCCGTGCGGGGATCGAACCAGACTCCCTCACCGGCGATCGGGTAGCTCTCCACGTCGAGTGCCTCGTCCTGGAAGACCGTGCTCACCTCGCCGCTGGCGCAGTCCAGGGCGAGCAGCCTCCGGGTGGCGGCGCCCGCACCGGCCAGCAGGTACAAGGTGGCGCCGTCGGGCCCGAAGCGCTCCACGGACAGCCCGGGGGCGTCGTCGATGCCGAGGGTGAACAGCGGCTGCGCGGTGCGCGCGCTCTCGCCCACGACGACCTGTGCCGAGCCGTCCCGCAGCAGCCGGACGCCGCCGCGGGGGCGCAGCCCGGCGTCGACGAGCCAGCGGTGGAACCCGCCGCCCGCGGCCGTGAGCCGGGGTCCGTCCTGCGGTGCCGCGAGATCGAACCGGTACAACTCGGGCCGCTTCTCGGTGGTGTTGTGGACGGCGTACGCCAGGGTGGCGCCGGGGCCGGTCCACACCTCGCGGACGGGGCCCGGAGCGGGTATTCCGATGTGCCCGGTGCCGTCGGGGCGCACGGCCGCCAGGCTCCGCAGCTCGCGGCCCCGGGGCGTGTGGCGGTAGACCACGGCCCGGCCGTCGGCGGTCCAGTGCGGCGCGTCGATGGCCTCGCCGGGGTGGGCGGCCAGCAGGCGCTCGCCGCCGCCGACGGTGTGCAGCCACAGCTCCTGGCCCTCGCCGGTGGTGCGGACGAAGGCGACGGAGCCGCCGTCGGGGGCGAGGCGCGGGGACAGGTTCCGTTCGGGGGCGAGCAGTTCGCGCCGGACGGCGGTGGTGGACATCAGGCCGTCCCGCCGTCGCGGGCCACGTCGGGGATGGCGGTGCCGTTGAAGTCGGAGCCGTTGCGGCGGCGGGCCAGCCCCATGGTGAGCGTGTAGACCGAGGCGTAGCGCCGGTCGTCGAGGCGGTGCAGCTCCAGGTACGGCCGGTCCTTCTGGGCGGGGGTGACCAGGGTGCTCAGCCCGTACGACGCGCCGAGGACGATCAGCTCCTGGCCGATCGCTCCGGCCTCGAACCACAGCCGGCGAAGGCCGTGTTCGTGACGGTAGCGCCACTGGTAGCGGGGGAAGTCCGCGACCAGGCCGAGGGTCCACGCGGCCGTGGCGGGCGAGTGCATGCCCTGGAGCACGTCCGTCATCGCCCGGCGGTGGTCGCCGAGGCGCAGGGCGCGCAGTTCGTGGCGTACGAGGTCGTAGCGGTACGTGCCGGGGGCCAGGCCCTCCACCGCGTACACGCACAGGTGGACGTCCCAGGCGGAGCCGAAGCTGTCGAGGTAGGACACCGGTTCCTCGCCGCTCGTGCGGGAACGGCGTGCGCGGACGTCCGCGAAGGCGTGCCAGAGCAGGCCGGACAGCGCGCCGAGCGTCACGGGCCGGGGTACGTACGCGCGTCCGCTGCGGCGGGTGGCGAGCAGTTCGGAGACGTTCCGCTCGCCCGGCGGCAGCGGTTCGCCGAGGGGGATGGCGGGCCCGTCGGGCAGCACTTCGGCCGGAGGTTCGCCGTCCGTGGTGAGGTAGTCGGCGATGGTGCGGGTGCGGATGGCGTCGCCGGGATCGACGGTGTCGGCGTAGTCCCAGCGCCGGGAGGCGATGTACGACTGGTCCGAGGGATGCCAGCCGCGGGCCTGCCAGTGGCGCCAGCCGGCCGTCAGCGCGTCGCGGTCGGCGGTGTCCGCCGGGAGCTCGGGCCGGCCGGTGGCGAGGATGTGCTCGGCGAGGGCCTCGGGGCGCCAGCGCCAGCGACGGCCGGTTACGGTGTCGGACACCTCGACGGCTTCGGTGGCGGGATCGACGCAGGGCCGGATCGCGTAACCGGCGGGCCAGCGCGGCTCGGGCTCCGGTACGGGCGCCGGGTGCGCCGTGTCTCGCGTGGAACCGGCGGATGCGGCGGGCGCGGCGGTCGCCACGGTGTCCGCGGGGGTCGTGGTCTCGGTCATCGGGGCGAGGTCCTCTCCGTGGACGCGGTGTCGGCGGTGGCGGGGCGGGCGGGGATGCGCAGTTCCCCGCCTTGGAAGCCGTCGGCGAGGGCGACGGTGAGCTGGTAGCCCTCGGCCAGGCCGTCGATGCCGAGCGCCGCCTCGATCTCGCGGGCCGCGTCGCAGTAGAAGATCGCCGCCGTCAGCCCCAGGGAGCGGGCGGCGATGCGCGCGGTTCCGGCGAGGTGGCCCACGTCCATGTGCACGGTGCGGTAGGTGCGCGGTTCGCGGTAGCGGTACATGTTCCGCTCGAAGAGGGTGGTCATCACGAGCAGCGCCTTCGCGTCCAGCGGGAACCGCCCCAGGGTGTTGGGGAACAGGCGGCCCAGAGCGTCGTCGTCGACCGGCGGTCCGTCGATCCGGCGCAGGCTGAACGGCAGCATCGTCACGTGGTACCAGCCGGGGTCGAGGCCCTCGATGTCCCGGACCACGACGTACGCCTCGGTGGGGTTGCGCCCGCCGCCGGAGGGGCTGCTGCGGCGCAGCAGCGTCGCGGAATCGGTCTTGGGGTTGATGTACCCGGTGATGCCGAACGCCGCGGACAGCACCCTGCGCAGCCCGTCGAGGTCGACCGGGGCAGCCGGTACCTCGTGCTCCCACACGTCGCGGGCCGTCGTCGGCAGCAGGTCGGAGGTCAGCACCGGCAGCTCCGAGCCGGGCTGGTCGACGTAGTCGAGCTTGAAGCGGTCGGTGTCGGGCTCGGACGACTGGTAGCCGCGCATGCGGTCGCGGTCCGCGAGCAGGCCCAGGGCCTCGGTGTAGTCCACGCACGGGTAGTCGAAGGTCAGGGTGTGGTACTCGGCGGCCTCGTGCCAGCCGTACCGGCTCCAGCGGCGCCGTACGTCGACCAGCCAGTCCAGCGCCTCGTCCTTGGGCCCGCCGTCGCCCGTGACGGCGTGGGCGTCGGTCAGCAGGCCTCGCCCGCGCAGGCTCTCCACCAGGGCGAGCCAGTAGGCCGCGGGCCGGGGCCGGGCCGTACTTCCGGCGAGGAGCTCCGCCAGCTCCTCGGCCGGGCGGGGACGGGCGGCGGCGACGAGTACCGCGATCGCGGAACGCGACATGCGGTAACGGCGCCGTTCGAGAACGTGCTCCGCCGTCCACTGGTCACCGATCACATCCGAAGGAGGAATGATCCTGACCGCTGGGTTGAGTCGTACCGTCATGGTTCTCAGTCCTCCTCGGACATTCGGTGCGCGGGCACCGGTTCCCGGAACCGCGTGAGCGGTTCCGGGAACCATGCGTGCCGTGCCGCTTCTGCTGCCCCTGCGATTTAGTAGACGGAGCCCTGCAGGAGCATCACCTGGTAGGCCTCGGTCTCCTCGACGACGTCCGCCTCGACGGACTCGATGACGACGTCGGCAGCGGTGATGTTCTCGCCCATGGTGTTCTCCATTTCTCGTATTCCGGCCGGGATTTCCGCCCGTCCGGCTTTTCCTTTTCGCCGGTCCGTTCCGGCGACACCTGAATACTTTCGTTTTCGGGTGTTGCGGAAAAGCCGCGAATCCCCGGTCATGCGCCACCGGTCCCGGCCCCCCGGCACCCGGAGCGAGGTCCCGGGAATCCGTACGCCCGGTAACAGCCGCGACGGAGACAAATCCGGCCAGCCTCCGCACCCCGGCCGCGCGGCACCGGAGGCCGGCCGGCCCGCGCCCGCGACTGCGGCTGAACGCCGCCGAGGGCCCGGTGGGCGTACCGCCGCCCGGGCCCGCGCACCCGGCGGCCGGTCGGCGCACCTTCCGCGTACCGGTGCCCGCGGGCGGCGCGCCGATGGCCGAACTCGTCCGTCCGCCTCCCTGCCATGAGCGAAACTTCCTGTTCAGGGGGCTTTCGCACAGCCGGGCCAGGTCCGTCGGCTGAACACGGCGCGGCTCCCCGGGTGTTCGGCGGACCGACCTGCTGCCGCACTTCGCACTCCTCCCCGGTGGGGCACAGGAGGAGAGGTCGGCGGGAGTCGGGCCGGAAAGTACGAGGCATGGGGGCACGACATGACCACCGAGGCGATATCCCTGCGATTCGCGATGCTCGGACACCTGCGGGCGTGGCGCGGCACGCAGGAGCTGGAGTTAGGTTCGCGCCAGCAGCGGACACTGCTGGCACTGCTGCTGTTGCGGCAGGGCCGGCCCGCACCGGTCGACGCGCTGGTGGCCGACATCTGGGGCGAGCGGCCGCCGGCCCGCGCCGTGGGCTCGCTGCGCACGTACGTCTCGCGGCTGCGCAAGGAGATCGAGACGCCGGGCGGCGCGGGCGACGGGCCGCGGGTACTGGTGTCCGAGCACGGCGGCTACGCCCTGCGGGTACCCCCTGAGGCCGTGGACCTCGGGCTGTTCCGGCGCGATGTGGCCGCCGCCGACCTCGCCCGCGCGGCGCGCCGCCCCGAGGAGGCACGGGCCCTGCTGCGCACCGCTCTCGGCCTGTGGGGGGACGAACCCCTGGCGGGTCTGGGCGGTCCCGGTGTCGAGGCGCAGCGGAGCAGGCTGGCCGGACAGCGGCTCGCCGCCCTGGAGGCGCGCCTCGCCCTGGATGTGGAACTCGGTGAACACGTCGGCGCACTGGGTGAGTTGCGCGAACTGACGGAGCGTCACCCGCTGCGTGAGCGGCTGGGCGCCCTGCTGATGCGGGCGTACGTGCTGAGCGGCCAGGACGCGGAGGCGCTGGCCGTCCACGAGCGGACCAGGCGTCTCCTGGCGGCGGAGTTCGGGATCGACCCGGGGCGTGAGATGGCCGCGATGGCCGAGGGCATCACGAGAGGTGCGAGCGGGTCCGCCGCGGGAAGCGCGGGCGGGGGCGGCACGGGGGGCGAGGGGGCGGTGGGGGGCACGGCGGACGGCGCGCCGCGCGAGGCGGCCGCCGCCGGGGACCCCGTGCGGGCCCGGCTGGAACCCGTACCGGACGGATTTCGGCGCCCGGCCCAACTGCCCCGTGATCTGGCCGACTTCAGCGGCCGGGCCGAGGTCCTCGCGCAGCTGTCCGACGAGCTCACCGGTGCCGGGCCGGCCGGCCGGGGGACCCCGCCCGGGGCCCGCTCGGCGCCGGTCGTCCTCGTGTCCGGCTCGACCGGCGTGGGCAAGAGCGCCCTGGCCGTGCACGCCGCCCACCGGGTGCGGGGCCACTTCCCGGACGGCCAGCTCTACGCCGACCTGCGAGCCCCGGACGGCTCTCCGGTCCGCCCGGCGGCGGTCCTGGGCCCCTTCCTGCGCGCGCTGAGAGGGCCCGGCCGGCCGGTCCCCGAGCAGCAGGCCGACCAGGTCTCCCTCTACCGGTCGGAGCTCGCCGAGCGCCGCGTCCTGGTCGTCCTCGACAACGTTGCCGACCCGGGGGCGGCCGATGTGCTGCTGCCCGGCGGGCAGGGCTGCGCCGTACTGATCACCAGCACCACGCGACCCTCCGGTCTCGCCGGGGCCCGGCACACCCACCTGGGCGTGCTCTCCCGGGCCGAGGCGCTGACCTGGCTGGAGACGGCGATCGGTCCCGAGCGCGTCGCGGCGGAACCCCAGGCCTGCTCCGAGTTGGTCGAGCGGTGCGCAAGGCTGCCCCTGGCGCTGCGCATCGTGGCGATGCGGCTCGCCACCCGGCCGTCCTGGGCGGTCTCCTCGGTGGTGGCCGCCCTGCGCGGCCGGCACCGGCTGGGCGCGCTCGGCGTCGCGGACCTCTCCGTACGGGAGGCGTTCCGGCGGGAGTACGGGCGCCTGCCCCAGCCGCTGCGGCCGGTGTTCGCCCGGGTGGCGCTGCTGCGGGAGCCGGACGGGCAGTTCGGGCCGACCGCGGTGGCGCTGGCGCTGGGGGTCCCGTCGGGCGAGGCCCGCGCCCTGTGCGAGGAACTCGTGGACCGCAGCTGGCTGGAGTCCGCACGCCCCGGCCGGTACCACGTGCACGGCCTGCTCCGTGAGTTCGCCGTCTCCGTCCAGCAGGACGAGCTGTCGCCCCGAGCGGACGAGGACCGGCCCGCGGCGCTGCTCTTCGCCCCCGACGACGGGGATGCCCGCCTCGGCACCCGGCCGTTCCGGCCCCCTGGGGGCGCCCGGGAGGGCCTGGCGTCCTGACCGGCCGGCGGCGGCGGTGTGTGCCGTGTCCCGACCCGTCGACCGCGATCCGTGCGCGCCGCCTGCGATCCACGAGCGCCGACCGCGATCCACGCGAGCCGCCTGCGATCAACCCTGCGCCCGACCGCGATCGGCCCGCGCCCCGACCGCGATCCGGAATCAGTACATCCGCCCGCGGCCTCGCCATCCCGCAAGGCCGTCCGCAACCCCGCGTCCCGCACCCGACCCCCGCATCCGAGCCGCACCCCGTACCCCGCACCCGACTCTGCGTCCCGCGTCCCGCACCCCGACCCCGAGCCCGCGTCCCGCACCCCGACCCCGCACCCCGACCCCGAGCCCGCACCCGAGCCCGCGTCCCGCACCCCGACCCTGAGCCCGCAACCCGCAACCCGCAACCCGACCCCGCACCCGACCCCGACTCTGCATCCCGACCCCGAACCCCGCGTCCCGCCTCCCTCCCGCGACCCCGTGGCCCGCACGCCGCGGCCGTCGTCCCGTCGGAGCCCCTTCCCGTACGTCTTTGGAGAACCTCCCCGTGCCACCCGCCGACCGTCCCGCCCCGGCCTCCCACCGTGCTCCCGGAGCACCGCCGCCGCCCGCCCTGTCCTTCCGGGTGCTCGGCACCCTGCGCGTGCGCTCCGGAGCGGGGGAGACCGACGTACGCCCACCCCTGGCTGCGGCCCTGCTCGCCACCCTGCTGCTGCGCCACGGCCGCAGGGGCAGCACGCAGGCCCTCATCGACGCGATCTGGGGCGACGCGGCGCCCTCCGCGGCGCCCGGGGCCCTGCGCGGCCACGTGGCCGCGCTGCGCCGCGTGCTCGAACCCGGACGCCCGCCGCGCTCCCCGGCACGGGTGCTGGTCTCCCGTCCGAACGGCTACGCCCTGCACCTGCTGCCGGACGCCCTGGACCTGACCGTCTTCGACCGGCGGGCCGGCAGCGCCGCGCGTGCGGTCCGCGCGGGGCGGCCCGGTGAGGCGCTCGCGTTGTACGACTCCGCGCTGGAGCTCTGGGACGGCGAGCCCCTGGCGGGCGTCCCGGGTCCGTTCGCCGCCGCTCAGCGGTCGACGCTGCGCGAGCGGCGGCTGGCGGTGGTGGAGGACCGGTGGGAGGCAGAGCTGCTGCTCGGCGGCCATGCGCGGGCCGTGGAGGAGCTGCGGGCGCTGGCCCAGTGCCATCCGCGGCGCGAGCGCCTCCAGGAACTCCTGATGGCCGCCCTGCACGAGACGGGACGTCAGACCGAGGCCCTGGATGTCTACGCACGGGCCCGGGACACCCTGCGCGGCGCAGGGGCGCCGGGACCCGGAGCGGGACTCGAACGGATACGCCGCCGCATCCTGGCCGGCCCCGGAGCCTCTGCCGAGGACGGCCCGGGCCTGGCGAGCGGCTCGGCGGGTGGTCCGAGGAGCGGCCCGGTGAGCGTGTCGGCGAGCGGGTCGGGGGGCGCCACGCACCCCCTGCCCGCCCCGCCCCGGCCGGACGGCGTCGGGCCGCCGGACCCCCGTCCGGGGTCCCTTCCGCGGTCGGACCGTCCCGCGGCCGCCGGCGCGCAGCCCGCCGCACCCGATCCCGTACCGGCAGCGGCGTCCGTACCGGTGCCGACGGCACTGACGTCACCGATGCTGAGCCTCCCGCCCGACACGGCGGACCTCGTCGGCCGCGACGCGGAGGTCGTACGGTTGCGGCAGGCCCTGGAGAGCGGCCCCGTCGCGGCCCTGGGCGCGATCAGCGGGATGGGCGGCGTCGGCAAGACCGCCGTGGCCGTACGCGTCGCGCACGAGGTGCGCGCCAGCTTCCCCGACGGGGTGTTCTTCGTCGACCTCTGCGGGATGGACGCCCGCCCGGCCGATCCCCACCAGGTCCTGGGGGACCTGTTGCGGGCCCTGGGGGTGACACCGGCACAGCTCCCCGCCGAGACCGCCGAGCGCGTCGCGCTCCACCGCTCGCTGCTCGCCGACCGGCGTGTGCTCCTCGTCCTCGACAACGCCCGCGACCTGCGCCAGATCCGCGATCTGCTCCCCACGGCCCAGGGCTGCGGCCTCCTCGTGACCAGCAGGACCTGGCTCACCGGGCTCGGCGGGCTGGGCGGCGCGACCCTGGTCCACCTGGAGGAACTGTCCGACGCCGTGGCGCTGGACCTGCTCGTCCGGCTCGTCGGGGAACAGCGCGTGCGGGCGGAGGAGGAGGCCTCCCGGGCGCTGGTCGCGGACTGCGGCCGGCTCCCGCTGGCCCTCCGCGTCGTCGCCGCCCGGCTGGCCGCCCGGCCGGCCCTGCCGGTCGCGGAGACCGCGCGGCGGCTCGCGGACGAACGGCGGCGGCTGATGGAGCTCAGCGGGGACAGCGCCGCCGTGGACGCCACCTTCCGGCTGGGCACCGCCCTGCTCGCCCCGGAACAGCTGCGGGCCTTCCGGCTGCTCGCGCTGCCCGACGTCCCGGAGCTGGGCGGGCAGAGCGCCGCGGCCCTGCTGGACCGGCCCCGGGACGAGGCGGAAGCCCTGTGCGAGGACCTCGTCGACGCCAGCCTGCTCCAGTCGCCGGCACCGGGCCGCTACCGCTACCACGACCTGCTGCGGCTGTTCGCCCGGTCGACCGGGGCGCAGGAGGTGTCCGCGGCCGAACGCGGGGCAGCGCTGCTGCGGTTGCTGACCACGTACACCGCGCTAGCCCGCGAGGCCTACCGGATCGCGACCGCGGGGGACGCGTTCCCCGCCGACGAGGCGCCGACGGCCGCGGCGGCTGCGCCGGTCCGTACGGACTCCGAGGCCCGTGCCGTGCGGCAGTTCGCCTGCCCGGCGGAGGCCACCACCTGGCTGTTCGACGAACGGCTGCATCTGCTCGCCCTCATCGAGCAGGGCGCCGGAGTCCCCGAGATCCCGGCGTCCGTCTGCGCGCGCCTGTTGCTGGCCAGCGACCCGCTGGGACGCCACAGCACCCGGACCAGCAACCTGGAACGGGCCGCCCGCGCCGTACGGGCGGCGGCGCAGAGGTCGGGCGACGCGGTCGCCGGCGGCATCGCCCACCTCCTGCTGGGCGGCTCCTTCGCCATCCGGTTCGAGATGGGCCGGGCGTTGCCGCACCTGCGCACGGCGGCCGAGGTGTTCCGTCGTGAGGAGCGGTGGCCGCTGCTCGCGCACGCGCTCAACGCCCTCGGCGGTTGCGCGCTCGCCCACCGCGACTTCGCCGCCGCCACGCAGTACCTCAGCGAGGCACTGCCGCTGAGCCGGGAGCCGCACAGCCCCGCCTGCGAAGCCGTCACCCTCGGCTACCTCGGCCTCGCCCAGCTGGCGTCCGGATACGCCGAGGAGGCCGTACGGTCGGGCCGCGCCGCGGTCGCACTGGCGCGGTCCTGCCGGGACGGTGCGGGTGAGGCCAACGCGCTGCGCGCACTCGGGCAGATCCTGCTCCACACCGGCCAGCGGCAGGAGGCACTGGCGTGCCTGCGCACCAGCCTGCGGCTGTGGCGGAAGACGGGCTCGGCCTTCCGCGAGGCGCTGGTGCTGGGCGGGCTCGCCGAGGCGTTCAACCTGCTGGGCCGGCACGAGGAGGCACTGGCCCACGCGACGGAGGCCCGGGACATCGCCACGCTGCACGGCGACAGGTACCTGCTGGGGCGGGCGCTGACCCAGCTGGGAGACGCGGTCGGCGCGCAGGGCCGGCCGGGCCAGGCGGCGTTCTACCACCGGCAGGCGCTCCGGATCTTCCGTGAGCTGCGCATGCCGGAGGCGGCGGACGTCCAGGCGCGCCTCGACGCCGGCTGACGCGGCGGCCCGGCGGTGCGGCGGTGCGGCGGTGCCGCCGTTCACCGCCCGGGCCGCACACCCCGCCACGCCACCGAACCCACCTCACCGAACCCACCTCACCGAACCCACCTCACCGAACCCACCCCACCGAACCCACCCCACCGAACCCGCCCCACCCCGGCCCGGTTGACGTCCCGTTGATGCGCTGTTGAGGCCGCGCGAGCACGGCGGTGACAGGCTCCTCCCACCGCCCCGGCAAGGACGTCCTCCCCCCCAACGGACGGCCCTGCCGGGGCGGGCCCGGGCACACAGCGGTACCCCGGGACCGCACGCCGATCTGCTGAGGACTCCCTTGGACCCCCAGGCTCTGCTCTTCTCCATGTTCACGCCGGAAGGACGGGAGAACCCCTTCCCGGCACTGGAAGCGCTCCGCGAGACCGCACCGGTCTACTACGACAAAGACCTCGACACGTTCTTCCTGACGACCTACGCCGACTGCCAGGCGGTGCTGACCGACAGCTCGTTCCGCACCCCCGACCTGAGCTGGTGCGAGGACAACCTGCCGGACTGGCGCGAGCACCCGGCCGCCGACTTCTTCTACGCCTCGATGCTCCGCGCGAACCAGCCCGACCACACCCGGCTGCGCCGGCTGGTCAGCGCGGGCTTCACCCCGCGCCGCGTGGCCGCCCTGAGCGAGGCGGTCGAGGAGCTCACCGACTCGCTGCTCGACACCTTCGCCGAGGCCACCGCGGAGGGCGCCGCGGCCAACTTCCAGGAGCTGGTCGGATATCCGCTGCCGGTCGCCGTCGTAGGCGAGCTGATCGGCGTCCCCGCCGCGGACCGTCCCCGCTTCCGGCGCCTGGGCGGCGACGCCAGCCGGCTCCTGGAACCGGTGCGAACCGAGGAGGACTGGGCCCGCGCCGACGCCGCGGTGACCGAGCTGCGCGCGTACTTCGACGACCTGCTGCTCCGCCGCGCGGCCGAGCCCCGCGAGGACCTCGCCACGGTGCTGCTCGCGGCCGGGGAGGACCAGGAGCGGCTGACCCGGCGGGAGCTGGTCGACACGCTGCTCCTCGTCTTCGTCGCCGGCTTCGAGACGACCACGGCCATGCTGGGCATCGCCACCCACGCACTGCTGACCCACCCCGAGCAGCGGGCGGCGCTGAGCGCCGATCCCGACCTCGCGGCGCAGGCGGTCGACGAGGCGCTGCGCTGGGACACGCCCGTCCAGATGACCGAGCGGATCTCCTCCGTACGGACCGAGATCGGGGGCGTGACCATACCCGCCGGTGCCAACGTCACCACCGTGCTCGCCGCCGCCAACCGCGACCCGGCCCAGTTCCCCGACCCGCACCGCTTCGACGTACGCCGGTCCGGGAGCAGGGTGCTGAGCTTCAGCGCGGGCCCGCACTACTGCCTCGGCGCTGCCCTCGCCCGGCTGGAGGGCGCCATCGCCGTCCGCCGCCTCTTCGCCCGCTTCCCCGGCCTCGCCCTGGCGGGGGCGCCGGTGCGGCGCGAGTCCTTCAGCCTGCGCATGTACGAGGACCTCCCCCTGACCACCGACGGCCCCGAAGCAGCCCGTGCGCACGCCGGGGCCGGCTCCACGACGACGGCGAAGGACTGACGCCATGGGATTCCTGGACACCGAACGCGCGGTGCTCGACGCACTGCTCCCCGGCCTGGACGCCGAGCTCGCCCGCCACCCGCTGGCCGAGCTGGAACGGCCCGGCAGCCCGGCCGTCGCGGCGTTCCGCGAGGCCGGCGGCGCGGGCCTGCTGGTGCCGCGGCAGAACACCGGGATCGGAGCGGACCCCCTGCAAGCCGTGCGCCTGCAACGGGCCGTGGGCGCCCGCTGCCCGTCGCTGGCCGTCGCCACGACCATGCACCACTTCTCCGTGGCGAGCCTGGTGGAGGCGGCCAAGCACGGCGCCGGCTTCGAGTGGATGCTCCTGGAGGCCATCGTCGGCAAGCGGATGCTGCTCGCCTCCGGGTTCTCGGAGGGGCGGACCGGCCAGTCCATCCTGCGGCCCGCCATCCGGGCCGAGCGCCGCGGCGGCGAGGTCGTGCTGAACGGCAGCAAGAAGCCGTGCAGCCTGGCCCGTTCGATGGATCTCCTGACGGCCTCGGTGGTGATGACGGACGAGGACGGTACCGAACGCCTCGCGGTCGCCATCGTCCCCGCCGACACGAAGGGGGTCTCCGTGCGGCCCTTCTGGCGCAGCTCGGTGCTGGCCGGCGCCGAAAGCGACGAGGTGGTCCTCGAAGACGTCGCGCTCGACCCGCAGATGGTCGTACTCACCGAGGTCACCGCCGACTCGGTGCTGGACTCCCTCAACGTCGCGGGCTTCCTCTGGTTCGAACTGCTGATGACCGCCGGCTACCTGGGCACGGCGAGCGCCCTGGTGGAACGCGTGCTCCGGCAGGGACGTGCCCCCGCGGCGGTCCGCGCGGCGCTCGTGACCGAGGTCGACGCGGCGATGCTGGCGGTCGAAGCCGTGGCCCGGTCCATGGGGGAGTCCCCGGAATGGGGCGAGCCCCTGCTGGCCGCCGCGCTCACCGCCCGCTACGCGGCCCAGGACGCCATCGCGCGGACCACGGCGACCGCGCTGGAGGCGCTCGGCGGGATGTCGTTCATCGGCTCCGACGAGGGCACCTACCTGGCCTCGGCGGCCACCGGACTGAACTTCCACCCGCCGTCCCGCGGGCGCATGGCCGAGCCGCTGTGCGCGGCGCTCGACGGCGAGCCCCTCCGTGTCGGCTGAGGGCGGGGCCGCACCGGGCGGTCCCCGGCCGTCCGCCCCGGACAGGGAACCGGCCAAGGACTCGGCGAGGGACCCGGCGAGGGACTCGGCCTACACGGTGGAGCGGCTGGACCGCGCCGAGGACGTACCCCGGCAGGTGTGGGACGAGCTGGCCCCCGCCGACGACCCCATGTGGGGCCGGGACGTGTTCACCGCCATGCAGCGCGCGCAGATCGGCCCGGACGCGTACGCCTACCTCCTCGTACGCCGGGACGGCCTGCCGTTCGCGATCCTGCCGCTCAGCGCGGTGCGCGGGCTGCGTCTCGACCGGGTCGTGGGACCTCGCGAACGCCGCCTGATGGCGCCGGTGGCCCGGACCTTCCCCGGGCTCGTACGGGTGCCGATGCTGTTCTGCGGCAACTTCCTCGGCCAGGGGCACGTCATGGGGGAGGGCCCGCTTCCCGCACCGGTGGCCCGCCTGCTGGTGCGCGAGGTCATGGACTTCGCCCGTGGCCACCGCCTGGGCACCGTCGTCTTCAAGGACTTCGCCCCGCACGACCTCGACGCGCTGCGCCCGGCCCTGGACCATGCGGGCTTCTTCACCGTCGCCTCGCTGCCGGACACACAACTCCCCCTGGAGTACAGCGACTTCGAGGCCTACCTGGCTTCCCTGCCGGCCAAACCGCGGCGCAACGCCCGCAACAAGATACGGAAGTTCCGCCAGCAGGAAGACCTCCGGATGGAGGTGCTCGAAGAGTTCGGCCACCTCGTCCCCGAGATGATGCGGCTGTACCGGCAGGTCATGGACCGCGCCGACCAGACCCTCGACGTACTCGACGAGGAGTTCGTCCGGGCCCTGTTCGACGGCGACGGGACCGATCAGCGGCTGGTCGCCTGCTTCGAGGGTGACCGCCTGGTGGGGTACCTGCACTGCCTGTTCCGCGGCAGCGGCGCGGTCGGCGCCCGCATCGGCCTGGACTACGGGCTCGCCCACCGGGCGCGGCTCTACCACAACCTCCACTATGCGGCGATCGAGCTGGCCATCACCCGGGGCTGCCGCCACATCCGGTTCGCGCAGACCGCCTACGAGCCCAAGCGCGAGTTCGGCTGCGAACTGGTCGAGCAGTCGTACGCGCTCACCCACACCGGCCGGCTGCCCCGGGCCGTCCTGCGCCTCCTGCTGCCGCGGGCCCTGGAGGCCGCCCGGGAACAGGCCCTCGCGCCCAAGTCCTGACGGCCGCCGGGCCCCCCGCCGGCCCTCCGCCGGCCCCCCGGCGTCCCCGTGATCCCCAACTCCCCGGATTCCCCGGGACGTCACCGACGAGCCCCGCACGGCTCCCCACAGAAATGAGACCACCATGCCCCTCGTCCAGGTAGAGATACCCATCGCCGCCCGCCCCGAGGACAGCTGGAACGCCGTCATCGACGTCGAGAGCTACTCCTCCTGCATGGACAGCGTCCAGTCCGTCACGATCGTCGACCGCACGGGCGAGGACGAGCGGACGACGGCCTGGTCCGTCCACCTCAAGGGCTCGGTCCTGGAGTGGGTGGAGGCCGAACGGCTCGACCACACCGCCCGCCGCTTCGACTTCCACCAGGTCAGCGGCGACCTCGCCCACTTCGTCGGCCACTGGGCGGTCCGCCCCTCCGACGACGGCGGCAGCCACGTCTCCCTGACCGTCGAGTTCGAGATCGGGATCCCGCTGCTCGCCGACATGCTCAACCCCGTCGCCGCCACCGCCCTGCGCGAGAACGCCCAGCAGATGCTGCACGCCCTGGAGCGGCGGCTCACCGGCGACGCCGCACGCTGAGGCGCCCCGCGCCTGCCGCGTTCCCGAACCGCCGCCGTCCCTGACGGCAACGCCCCCTTTCCCTCGCCGGTGCGCACCGTCCGTTCCGCGATCCCACCCCTCTCCAGGAGGTCCCCTGTGGCTGCCCCGTCCACGCCCGCCCCGCCCGACGCCGGCGAGGTGTTCGGCCAACTCCGCCGCCACCAGTCCCCGAAGCTGGCGCTGACCGGCAAGTTCGCCGGCCAGGGAGCCGTGGAGGCCAGCGCTCTGGGCTCCCGCGTCACCCTCTCCGACGGCCGTACGGCCCTCGACTTCGGCTCCTACGCGGTCGCCCTCCTCGGCCACCGCCACCCGGGCGTGGTGGCGGCCGTCGCCCGGCAGCTCGGGGTCATGCCGACGTCGACGCGCAGCCTGGCCAACCCGGTGGCCGCGCAGGCGGCGGCCCGGCTCTCCGACTACCTCGGCGGCCGGCTCCCCAAGGTCTACTTCGGCCTGAACGGTGCCGACGCGGTCGAGGTGTCGGTGAAACTCGCCCGGCTCGCCACCGGGCGGGACCGGGTGCTCGCCGTGAACGGCGGCTACCACGGCAAGACCCTGGGCGCCCTCTCCCTCACGCACAGCCCGCTGTTCCGGGCCGGGCTGCGCGGTGCCGTGGTGGACGTGGTCCACATCGACCCCGACGACCCGCACGCCGTCCGCGCGCAGCTGGAGGCGGCCCCGGTCGCCGCCGTGGTCTTCGAACCCGTCCAGGGCGAGAACGGCGCCGTACCGCTGCGGACCGACGTCCTGCGGCAGTGGTGCGAGGACGCGCACGCCCACGGGGCGTTCGCCATCGCCGACGAGATCCAGTGCGGGCTGCGCCGCTGCGGCGAGCGGTCGGTCGCCCTCGCGGACGGCCTGCCCGTCGACGCCGTACTCGTCGGCAAGCCGCTCGGCGGCGGCGTCGTGCCGCTGTCCGCGGTGGTGTGCAGCGAGGAGCTCTACGCCCCGCTGGCGCAGGACCCCTTCCTGCACTCGGCGACCTTCGGCGGGCACCCGCTGAGCTGCGCCGCGCTCCCGGCGGCCCTGGAGGCCGTGGAGGAACTCGCCGAGCACGGGGAGAAGTTGTCGGCCCGGCTCGCCGACGGCCTGCGCACCCTCGGTGAGCGCCACCCCCGGGTGATGGGCGGGCACCACGGCCGGGGACTGCTGTGGGGCATCGAGTTCACCACCCCCGCGGCGGCCGGCGAGGCCGTGGTCTCCCTGGCCAACAACGGACTGCTGGTCTCGCCCTGCCTCGGCCGCCCGACCACGGTGCGGCTGCTGCCCCCGCTCGTCACCACCGAGGCGGAGCTGGACGAGGCGCTGGACATCCTCGACACCGCACTGGAGGCGGCGGCCCCGGCCGGCCTCCCCGGCTGACGGCCCCCTCCCCGCTCACGACCACCACCCACCAGCTCCCACCGGAGGCACCAGGTGAACCCCACCGAACACACCACCACCGCATCCCCCGCCGACCTCTTCGGCGTGGTCCGCGAGACCATCGCCGACGTTCTCGGCACCGCCCCCGACGCCATCGTGGAAAGCACCGACCTGCGGGCCGAGTACGGCATCGACAGCCTGGAGATGATGTCGATCGGCGCCCAGCTCGAACGCGCGCTCAACGTGCGGATCTCGGCCGAGGACCTGATGCGGGCCGACACCGTCGGCCAGGCCGTCGCCTTCCTCGCGGAGCGCAAGGCCGGCCGCTCATGACCCGGAACCACCCCGCGCCCGGTCCCGGCCGGCCGTACGAGCGCCCACGCGTGGTCGTCACCGGGATCGGCGTGAAGTCCCCGGCGGGCCTCACCCTCGACGAGGTCATGGACACCGTCCTGGCGGCCCGCCCCGCCGCCGCGGTGCACGCGGACCTCGTCGAGAGCGGCTCGCCCGTCCACATCGCCTGCCGGGTGCCCGACTTCGACATCGACTCCTACCTCACCCGCCGCGAGCGCCGCCAGATCGACCGCCCCACCGAACTGGCCCTGTGCGCGGCGGCGGACGCCGTCCGGCAGGCCGCGCTGCCCGACCTGCCGCCCTCCCGGGTGGGCGTCCACCTCGGTACCGGCATCGGCGGGCTCCCCACCATGGAGGCGCTCGTACGGGACAACGACGCCAACCCCACGGGCATGCCCGTGCACTCCGTTCCCCGGACCATGGCCAACTCCGCCGCGGCCCGCGTGGCGATGCACTACGGATTCCAGGGCTCCTGCGTCACCTATGCCACCGCCTGCGCCAGCGGAGCCACGGCCATCGGCGAGGCCGTCCGCCGCATCCAGTACGGGGACCTGGACGTGGCCGTCGCCGGCGGCTTCGACTCCGCGGTGACCACCTTCATGCTCAGCGGCTTCTCGCGCATGCAGGCCCTGTCCACCCGCAACGACGACCCCCGCAACGCCAGCCGCCCCTTCGACGCCCAGCGCGACGGCTTCGTCATGGGCGAGGGCGCCGCCGTGCTCGTACTGGAGCGGCGCGATTCCGCGCTGCTCCGCGGAGCGACCATCCTGGGCGAGATCGCCGGCTACGCCACCAACGCCGACGCCCACCACATCGTGGCCCCGCACACGGACGGGGCCGTCGCGGCGGCGTGCATGGCGGCAGCCATCGCCGACGCCGGCCTGCTGCCGTCCGACATCGGCCAGATCAGCGCGCACGGAACGTCCACGCAGGCCAACGACAGCGCCGAGGCCGCCGCCATCCACCGGTGCTTCAACGGGCAGGCCCCGCCGGTGACCGCCGTCAAGGGCGTCACCGGGCACCTCATCGGAGGCTCCGGCGCCCTGGAGGCCGCGATCGCCCTGGTCTGCGCCGAGCGGCGGATCGTGCCCCCCGTCGCCAACCTCACCACCGCCTCCGAGTCCGACCGGATCGACGTGGTCGCCGGAGACCCGCGCAGCGTGGACAGCGCCCCGGTGCTCTCCAACTCCTTCGGCTTCGGCGGACAGAACGTCTGCCTGGTCCTCCAGCCCGCCACCTGAGCACCCCAGGAGCCCTTGCCATGCGCATCCTCGTCACCGGCGCGTCCGGCGTCGTAGGCACCGAAGTGGCCGCGCGCCTCGCCGCCGGAGCCCCCGGAGCCGCGGTAGCCCCCGGAGCCGCCGAAGTCGCCGCCCGGACCGCTCCCGACATCGTCCGTACCGCCCGCCGCGCGGGCGACACCGCACCCGTGCCCTGGAACATCGGCGTCGAACCGGCCCCGGACCCCCTGACCGGCCGGCCCTGGGACGTCATCGTGCACACCGCCGCGTCCACCCGCTGGACCATGACCCGCCAGGAAGCCACCGACGCCAACATACGGACCCTGCGCGCGGTGCTCGCACTGGCCGGGCCCGACACCCACGTCGTCCACGTCTCCACCGCCTACGTCGGCGGGGTGCGCGCCCCCGAGGACCTCAGGGGAGCGGAGTTCGAGGGCTACCGCAACGGCTACGAGTGGTCGAAGGCCGTCTGCGAGGAGATCGTGGCCACCGAGCACCGCGGCCCCGCGACGATCGTCCGCCCGCCGCTGGTCCTGGGGCGCCGCGCCGACGGCCGCATCGACCGCTTCTCCGGCCCCTACAGCCTCTTCCCCGCGCTCGTCTCCGGCCTCGCGGCGGTCGTCGTCGGGGACCCGGGCGGCTACGCCGAGATCAGCCCCGTCGACGAGGTCGCCGAGGTGATCGCCGGCGCCGCCCTGGCCGCCCCGCCCACCTCCCCGCGCACCGAGGTGATCGCGTCGGGACAGGACAGCATGCGGCTCTCCGACCTGGTCCGCATCACCTGCGACACCCTCAACGCCTTCCGGGCCGAGCACGGCGTCGACACGATCGCGCAGCCGCCGACCGTGTCCACCGACAGCTGGAACCGCTTCTTCCTGCCGCTGGCCGGACAGTGGCTCTCTCCCGTCCAGCAGGAGGCCGTGAAGCTGCTGGCGATGTTCCAGAGCTACACCAGCATGAGCGAGCCCTTCGAACCCACCCACAAGGTCGCCGACCCCGGCGCGGTGATGGCGGCGTCGGTGCTGCACTGGGCGCGGAGCAAGCCCCGTCAGGCCCTCGGCCGTACCGTGCCGTGGACGCTGATCGACGCCGCATGAGGGACCGGGGGCCCGGTCCCGCCGCCCCTGCCGCCACCCGCCCGAGGAAAGGACAACCGACCGTGCACGCCCTCCTGATCAGCGGAAGCCCCCGGGCGGGCTCCGGCACCACCGCGCTGGCCGCGCTGGTGGGCGATGCCCTGCTCGCCCGGGGCGCCACCGTGACCTCGCTCGACCTGGCCGAGCCCGCCGGTCCGCGGCTGCGGGACGCCCCCCGGAGCTACGAGGCCGTCGTGCTCGCCAGCCCCGTCCACCACGCCAGCTACTCGGGCCTGCTCAAGCTCGCGCTCGACGAGGTACCGGGCGACTGGCTGGCCGACACGGCGGTCGGACTCGTCGCCCACGGAGCCGGCCCGCGTACCGGAAGCGTCGTGTGCGAGCACCTGCGCACGGTGGCCAAGGCACTCGGAGGCTGGGTGGCCCCCACCCAGATCGCGGCGTGTCCCGCCGACTTCGTCCCCGGCCCGCGCGGGACCCCCACGCCGGACGGACCCCTGCTGCGCCGCTGCCACACCCTCGCCTCGGAACTCCACCGCTGCGCGACGATGCTCCGCAGCCCGGTTCCGGGGCACGTCTGATACCGGGGCCGCACACGCCGGTGCCCCCGTACGGTCCTGATCGGACCGGACGGGGGCACCGGGGTCAACGGGTCTGCTACAGACTGGACTTGCCGCTCGCGAGGGGCCACTCGCGGTTGAGGGCGCCCAGCGGGATGCGGCGTTCGAAGACCGGCGTGCCGAACAGGGACAGCTGCAACTGCAGCTGTCCGCTCAGGTCGAAGCCGCCGTACAGCGCCCACGCACCGCTCACGGAGGTCTTGCCGTCGGTGGAGGCGGACGCCTTGGCGTCGGCCTCGCCGCGCAGGTAGGGGGCGAAGTCCGCGGAGACGCCGACGGCCCCGTACAGGCCGACGGAGGCCTCGGCGCCGAGCGCGCCCTTGACGCGGCCGGCGGCGGTCACCTCGGCCTTCACCGGCGAGCTCTGGACGTTGGAGGTGCTGACCGGATTCCAGCCCTTGCCCGTCGCGTAGCTGCCGCCGACCCGGAAGTCGCCCTTGACCTCCTGCCGGACGTCGAGGGTGACGCGGCCGTCGGCCTCGACCTGCACGTACACGGTCAGGTCGAGGTTGACGACGACCGGGACCGGGCCCACCTGGATGACCGGAGCGCTGTGCAGCTTGGCGAACGGGATCCGCTTGGGGGCACCCGTGCTCGCGGCGGCGTGCCCCTTGAGGTTCCACTGCGAGGACCAGTCGCCGCTCATGCCGAGGAAGGCGGAGCGCGGGCCGGCGCCGCCCGAGCCGTCGTACGCGAACTCCACCGTGGGGGCGAGCTGGACGAACCCGGAGACCGAGGCACCGGCCGAGACGGGGGCGCCGGGGGCGGTGTCGATCGGGGCGTTCACGTCGAGCCGCAGGTTGCCGAGGGGCAGCTTCGCGCCCTCGGGGCCGAACCGCACCCCCTGGCTCTTGGCCCAGGAGAACGTGACGCCCTTCATCAGGGGCTCGACCGTGACCGATGCCGGGTCCACGGGCACCTTGCCGTCGGCCTTGTCGTCGTTGAGGGCGGCGGACAGCGTCGTGGGGGCCGTCTTGACCTCGGTGCCCCGGTCGGTCTTCCTGCCGATCTCGGTGACCTTCGCGAGGAGGCCGTCGGGGGCTCCCGGCACCGGTGCGCTGGCGATGACGTCGCCCACCGCGACGGGCTTGTCGGGCGCGGGGGAGCCACCCGCGGAGGGGGCAGCCGGAGCGGACGGGGTGGACGGGGCGGCCCCCTGCGGGGCCGCGGATATGACGGCCCGTCCGGTCGCCTTGTCGTAGGAGGCGACCTTCAGCGCGGACTTCTTCGGGGCGCCGCTGCCCTTTTCGGAGCCGCCGCGGGTCACGGCCGTCGGCGTGGGGGCGCCCTGGGGCGCCGCGGCCACGTCGAGCTGCTGTGTGCCGTCGGCCGCGGGCGCGAGGGTGGCGGGGCTCGTGGGGGCAGCCGTACCGGTGTGGGGGGCGGTGGAGCAGCCGGTGGCGGTGAGTGCCAGGGTGGTGAGGCCGGGGAGCAGGAGGCGTCTGGCGAGCATGCGCACGTACGTAAGACCTTCTGGTTGGGGGGAGGTTGCGCTACTGACAAGTAACGTGAGGGTCGATCATGCCAGGCACTCCCGCCGCGACGGTGATAACCGGCCACCCCTCAACGGCCCCGCCTTCGGCCGTACGATGAGCCCATGACCTCCGCCGCGCAGCCGACGAGCCGCCGCCCCGCCGGGCGCGGCTCCGTGCTGCTGGTGCTGGCGGTGCTGGCCGGGGTGCTGGCGATGCACGGCCTCGGCCCCGGGGCGGCTCACGCGGGCGGAGCCCGGCAGGCTCCCGTCCGGGCCGTCACGGCCATGCCCCAGGGCGGCGCCGCGCACCACGCCGGCGAAGGCTGTTCCCACTCGGCCGACGGCTCCGGCCACGCCCGGCACGCGGACGGAACCTGCGCCGCCGCCGGCGTCGGTGCGGCGTACGTACCGCCCGCCCTGGCAGCGGCCGTCGACGGCGCGGCGCCGGCCGCGGGACCGGTTGGCATCGCCCCGGCGGCCGCACGCGGCGGGCGGGCGCCGCCCGACCTGTCCGAACTGCAGCTCCTGCGGATATAGAGCGGCCCGCACGGTCCCGGTAGCGCCGGTCAGGCGAGCGGGGACCGTGCTCCGGCACGCCCTCTTTCCGCGATCTTCCGCGGCTCCGACCGGGGCCGCGGCCAAGGAGTTGCACCACCATGAGCAAGCAGCGTTCCCGGATCCGCCGTATCACCACCGCCGTCGCGGCAACCGCCGTGGCAGCCCTCGTCCTTGCCGCCTGCGGCTCGGGCGGTGCTGCTTCCGCCGGTCACGGCGGGCACGGCGGTACGTCCCCTTCCGCCGCGGCGCCGGCCGCGCCGGGGCAGCACAACGGGGCGGACGTCGCCTTCGCCCAGGGCATGATCCCGCACCACCGCCAGGCGGTGGAGATGGCCGGCCTGGCGCCCACGCGGGCGGAGTCGGCCGAGGTGAAGGCCCTCGCCGAGGAGATCCGCAAGGCCCAGGCCCCCGAGATCCGGACGCTGTCCGGATGGCTGGTGTCCTGGGGTGAGCCGGCGCCGGCCGAAGGCGCCGCGGACCACTCCGCGCACGGCGCCGGCGGGATGATGAACGCCGAGGACATGGGCAAGCTGGAGAAGTCCTCGGGCAAGGCGTTCGACACGGCCTTCATGGAGCTGATGATCAAGCACCACGAGGGCGCGGTGGCGATGGCCAAGACCCAGCAGAAGGAGGGCGCGCACCAGGGCGCGAAGGACATGGCCGGCGCCATCGTCTCCTCCCAGACCGCCGAGATCACCCGGATGAACGGTCTGCTCGGCAAGGACTGACCGGGCCCCGGGGGCGGCCGCCGACAGGCGCCCGCCCCCTCGCGGTCCGCGCCGCGGCGGCGCCGTGCCTCACGGCTTCGCGGCGGGGTGCAGGCTGCGCAGGCCCTGGAGGAGCAGGTGCAGGCCGAACTCGAAGTGGCCCGTGAAGTCCGTGCTGGCGAGGGTCGGCAGGGCCGCGGCCAGGTGGGGGAACCGCTCCGGCGCCGCGGCCTGGCGCAGCCGCTCCGGGTCGGCGCCGGTCCCGTCCCGTGACGGGAGCGCGGCCTGTTCCTCCAGGGTGTGGCCCGCGGTGAAGTCGGCCACCGCCATGAGCGCCCGGGCCGCGTCCTCGTCCGGGAACCCGGCCTCGCGCAGCACGGCGATCATCCGGTCGGCGAAGCCCAGCGTGTTGGGGCCGGTCGCATGCGTACCTGCGAAGACGCGGGCGCCGTCCCGGCGGCCGAGGAGCGCGGTGCGCAACCCCCGGGCCAGGATGGCCAGTTCCTCGCCCCAGTCGCCCTCCTTGCCGTCCCCTCGCTTCGGGACGGCTTCGGCCAGCATCCGCTCGGCCATCGCGGTGAGCAGGTCCTGCTTGGTGGCGAAATACCGGTACAGCGCGCCGGCCTGGACGCCCATCGCCTCCGCCAGGCGCCGCATCGTAAGGGCCTCCAGGCCGTGGGCGTCCAGGAGTTCCAGCGCGGTCTCGACGGTTCGGGCGTGGTCGAGCCGGGCGGGACGGCCCCGGCCCGGGGTTGACGGGGTGCTCATGGAAAACCATCATAGTGAACACCGTTCACGTGAACGGTGTTCACTAAATAGGGAGGTCCCCCGATGGACACCCAAGTCCTCGTCGTCGGCGCCGGGCCGACCGGCCTGATGCTCGCCTGCGAGCTCGCGCTGGCCGGCGTGCGGACCCGCGTCGTGGAGCGCCGCCCCGAGCCCCAGCGGGATTCGCGGGCCCTCACCCTGCACCCGCGCAGCATGGAACTGATGGACCTGCGAGGTCTGGCCCCCCGCTTCCTCGCCCGGGGCAGGGCCGTGCCCGGCTGGCACTTCGCGGGCCTCGACACCGGGCTCGACTTCTCCGCGCTCGACACCCGCCACGGGTACACGCTCTTCCTGCCCCAGGCGCACACCGAAGCCCTGCTCGCGGAACGCGCGTCCGAGCTCGGCGCGCGGATCGACCGCGGCCACGAGCTCCGCGGGCTCACCCAGGAGGGTGACGCGGTGGTGGTGGAGATGCGCGGCCCCGGCGGCGTCCCCGAAACGGTGCGCGCGCCGTACGTGATCGGATGCGACGGCGCCCGCAGCGCGGTGCGGCAGGCCGCCCGCGTCGGTTTCCCCGGCACCGACGAGACGCTGACCGGAGTGCTCGGCGACTTCGCGGCCGTCACACCGGACGCGGCCGCCCTCGACGCCGCCCGGGCCCGCGGTGTGCTGGTCGTACCGCTGGAAGGCGGGCTCACCCGGTTCGTGTACCTCGACCCGGAACGGCTGCGCACTCCCGCCCGGGAACCGGTCACGCTGGAGGAGTTCCGTTCGTCGCTGACCCGGATCTGCGGCTTCGACTGCGGTGTCGCGGCGCCGCGCTGGCTGTCCCGCTTCGGCAACGCCACCCGCCTCGCCGACCGTTACCGGGCAGGCCGGGTGCTGCTGGCGGGCGACGCCGCCCACATCCACTTCCCGGCAGCGGGCCAGGGCCTCAACACCGGTCTCCAGGACGCCGCGAACCTGGGCTGGAAGCTGGCCGGCGTCATCAATGGCTGGGCCCCGCCGGGCCTCCTCGACACCTATGACGCGGAGCGCCGCCCGGCCGGCCGGGCCGTCACCGAGAACACCGAGGTGCAGACCCTGCTGGCGGAACTCGCACTCGTCCCGCAGTACCGGCGCCCCGCCGCCGCGTTGCGCGGGCTCCTGGACGAACTGCTGGGCATGGAGGAGGTCAACCGCCGCCTCGCCGGGCAGGTTTCCGCCCTCTCGACGGTGTACGAGCCCCCCTCGCCCGGAAGCGATCCCCTGGTCGGGCGCCGCATGCCCGACATCGCGCTGACCGCCAGGGGGTCGGACGCGGAACGGGCGTACGAGCTGTTCTCCGCAGGACGGTTCGTCCTGCTCGACCTCGCCGCCGGAGCGGACTCCGCAGCGGACCTGCCCGAAAGCGGCCGGCGGGCCCACGTGTCGGCGTTCGCGGTCACCGAGCGCGACGGTCATCCGGAGCTCGACGGGGTGACCGAGGTGCTCGTACGTCCCGACGGCCACATCGCCTGGGCGACCCGCGGCACCGACGCCCGCCGGCGCCGCGCCGACCGGAGCACGGCGCTGACCGCCTGGGCGGGCGAGCCCGCCGCGCACAACGCCGGAAGAGGGCCCCGGGATCGACCCGGGACCCTCTTCCCGTAGTGCGGGGCCGTCCCGTCTGCACCCCCGTGTCAGGCGAGACGGCCCCGGTTCTCGGGGCCCCGTCAGCCGGACAGGGCCGGGGCCTTCGCGGGCGCGGGCAGGACCCGCGCGAGGAGCTTCGCCACGGCGACGAGGGTCCGGTCCGACAGGTACGGGCCGATGAGCTGGACGGACAGGGGCAGCCCGTCGGCGGTCGTTCCCGCGGGCAGGACCAGCGCGGGCAGGCCCACCGGTCCGGCCAGGTTGAGCCAGCTCGTCTGGGCGAAGTACGGCCGCTTCACCCCGTCGACGGTGATGGACCGCTGCGGGAGGGGAACGGAGGTCTGGTCGGGGACGGCGGCCGACGGGGCCGCCGGCGTGATGAGGACGTCGTGACGGGTGAAGTACTGGGCCCACTTCGCGCGCAGCTGCTGGCGGGCCTCGTCGGCGACGCACCAGTCGCGGTGCCGCATGGTCCGCGCGTGCAGGTACAGGCCGCCCGGGTCGCCGGAGGGGAGCTTGTCCGCGGCCTCGACCTCCGAGGCGAACGCGGCGTCCGTCGCACTGGCCGCCGAGGTCGCGTACAGCAGCCGCTGGAACAGCAGGTCGCTCGCGGCGAAGTCCACGGGCCGGGCCGAGTCGTCCACCTCGGCGCCGGCCTGGCGCACCAGAGTGGTGACCCGGTCCAGGACCGCGCGGGTGTCGGCGTCGACGCGGCAGTACTCGTCGTCGGCCCACACGCCCACGCGGTACTGCCCGAGGCGGCTCTGCGTCGGGGCCGGGAGGTCGATCGCCCAGGCGGCGCCGTCGGCCGGGGACGGTGCGGCGAGCACACCGAGGAGGACGTCGAGGTCTTCGGCGCTGCGGGCGATCGGCCCCAGGGTGACCATGTCGCTGCTGGTCGCCCAGTCCGGGGGGCGCGGGACGTGTCCGCGGGTCGGCACGATGGGGCTCGCTCCGCGCGAGGTGCGCAGCGCGTAGACCCCGCAGTACGCGGCGGGCAGCCGGAGCGAGCCGGCCAGGTCCGACCCGACCTCCAGGGCGGTCAGGCCGGCGGCGACGGCCGCGGCCGCTCCGCCGGAGGAGCCGCCCGCCGTCCGGCCGACGGCGAAGGGGTTCCGGGTCGTCCCGAAGAGGGGGTTGGCGGTCTGGATGTCCTGGCACATGACCGGCACGTTGGTCTTGCCGAGGACGACGGCGCCGGCGGAGCGCAGCAGGGCCACGGCGTCGGCGTCCCGGGAGGGCACGTGGTCGGCGAGTTCGGGCGATCCGCACGTGGTGCGCATGCCCTTCGTCTCCAGGGCGTCCTTCACCGTCATCGGCAGGCCGTGCAGGGCGCCGAGGGTCTTCCCGGTCCGGGCGAGGTGCTGGTCGGCCCTGTCCGCGGCGGCGCGCGCGGCGTCGGCGTCGAGGGTGACCACCGCGTTCAGTTCCGGGTTCACCTTGCCGTGGTGGTCCAGATACCGCTCCAGGAGGGCGCGGCTGGTGATGTCGCCCCGGCGCAGCGCGGAGAGCTGTTCGTGGGCGGGGGCCAGGTGCAGGTCCGCCCGCGCGGGCTTCCCCGTGGTGCGCGGACGGGAGCCGGCGGACGAGGTCATGGCGGCGGCCGCGGCGACGACCGTCGAGGCGATGAGCAGGGTGCGGCGGAAGATCACGTACGGGCTCCTGTCGAGGGGCTGACGGCGTCGGAGACCTCGGCGGTCTCCGTCCGGAGCGGGCTGAAGAACGCGGCGACCCGTCCGAGGTGCAGCAGTTCGTCCTCCGGGGTGGCGAGCGGGAGTTCCGCGTCCGCGTAGTCGGCCGGCGCGTCGACGGGGTCGCCGGCCCGGTGCCGGGCGAGCGCGTCGTGTATCTGGTCGGCGGTGACGGCCGCGGCGAGCGTCGCACCGGTCAGGCCTTCGGCCGCGCGGCGGGCCTGCGCACCGGACCGGACGGCGGGGTCGAGGTAGCGGCGCAGCAGCTTCTGGCCCCCGCGGATCTCCACGCGGCGGCGCAGCAGGGGGAAGTCGGCGCTGCGGCCCCGCAGGATGTCCTCGCGCTGGCGGCCCGGCCGGCGCAGGGCGATGCCCGGGTCGGCCCGGTCCATGGCGGACCACAGGTGGCGCAGCCGCCGGTAGCGCAGGTGCGCGGTGACCCACGCGCGGGCCGCCGTGCTCCGGCTGACCAGTGTGGGCAGGAAGTAGCCGATCTGCGTGAGGGCGGCGCCGATGTCCCCGCACAGCCAGGCGTACGGGTCGAGGCTCTTGACGCTGAAGCCGAACACCGCCCCCAGGACGGCCCCGATGCGGATGGCGCTGTACCCCAGGGTGATGACGGCGCCGACCGAGATCAGGCGCAGACCGCGGGCGATCCACGGGTTGGACGCGGTGCGGGCGTACTTCCAGCAGGACCGGGCCAGGTACGCCTCGGCGACGGTGTACGTGGCGATGTAGAGCGTCAGGTACGCCTGGAAGAAGGGGTCGTGGGCGTAGTACAGCGAGAAGTCGGTGGGCCGCTGCGCCGTCGGCGTGAGGAGGGTGAAGAGGACGCCCATGCCGACGATGACGGCCGCGGCCGCGGTGATGAGGCGGCGGCCCCGGCGCCGGGCTTCGGCCGGCGGTTTGGACCAGTGGGCGAGGACCGTGGCCTGCAGGGCGAGGACGAGGACCACACAGCTCTGGGCGAGCGGTACGGCGATGTTGGTGACGCCGAGCGTGCTGTCGATGCGCACCCATACCCAGGTCAGGGAGATGGCGTAGCTGAGCGCGGAGAAGCCGTAGGTGAACGCCAGGGCCGACAGCGCCGGGTCGCGCCGGCTCTTGCCGAGGTCACGCAGGAGGAAGAGGAAACCCGTTCCGGCGATCAGCAGGCACAAGGGGTGGAGGATGTCTTTCACGGGCTCGTATTCGGGTCAGCGCAGCAGCGTACGGGCTATGGGGTCGGTGTCCTCGGAGCCGCGGCGGCCGGCGCTCACGTGCTCCTGGAGGAGGGATCCGAGCATCTCGGCCTCGAACTCTTCGGGGTTGTTGTAGCGGGTCCGGCCGAGGACCAGCTGAACGGTGCCCGGGTCGATGTCGGTGATCAGACCGCCGAGGGTGCCCGTCGAGAGCGCGGCCTTGCCGCTGTGCCGCCGGAGCATGTGCGCGAACTCGTGGCCGACGATGATCTCGGCGTGCGGCCGGCTGATGCCCGTGTCGTAGAAGACGTAGTCCGTGGACTCGGTGGCGAGCCACAGGCCGCAGGGGGCGGAGGCGTCCAGGGCGTCCGGGTCCGAGGCGTCGGGGGTGAACGGCATCAGCCGGATCGAGCGGTCGAGCCGTTCCTCCATGAACGGCACCAGATCCAGCACGCTGTCGACGGAGGGGAGTTGGAGTTCCTGGAGGAACGCCCGGCTGCGCCGTTCGACCTCGGCGGCTTCGTCGACGGCACGACCGTCTCGACGGCGACGCCACATGCGGCTTCCTCTCGGTGTCGGCAGACGGGTGCATCTGCGGGAGCCCGTCACGGCAGGTCCTTCTCGCTTTTCGCCGGCAGCCCTTCCTGCTCCCGCACGACCTCGATCGCCTCCAGCACCTTGCCCAGGCTCTTCGCGGACAGCCCGATCGACCGCATGGCGATCTCCTTCACACCGGCCTGGCTGAGCTTGCGCAGGAGCTCGAACTGGTCGGTGACCTTCCGGGTGACCTCGTCCTCGACGAAGTAGCCGGCTTCCACACCGAAGAACCGGGCGAAGAGCGGGACGAGCGTGATGGTCGGGGTCCGTTCGCCCTTGCGCAACATGCCGACGTAGGCACCGGTACAGCTCTCCTTGCCGTACGAAGAGATGGTCCGCGCCACATGGGCGTTGCTGAACTCCTTCGCGCCGGGCGGGCGTACGCGGTCGAAGAGGTAGTTCAGGCGATCGCTGAACGGCGCTCCCGGACCCGGTACGGGCGCGGGACGCCTCTCCGGGGCCCCGGTGTCCGGTCTCTCTTCTGCTGGTGCCACGCTACGCCGCTTTCTCTCGCTCGCCCTAAACTATAGTTGATGGCCCGGATATGGAAGCCCGGGTTCGACTTCGGGGTCGGGATGCGGGAGATCCGCCCGCGGGCACGACGAGAGCCCGGATACCGACGGGGGTGCGGTATCCGGGCTCTCGCCGGGCAGTTGGGCGGCGGGGAAGCCGCCGGTCCTCAGTCTCCGAGGGCCCGGCGCAGTCCGAGCCGGTCGGTGCCGAGTTTGGTGAAGACCGCGGACAGCAGCTCGGAGACGGCCTGCGTGTCGGTGTGCATCTCCTTCGCGATCGCCGTGCTGTCGAGGCCGCGGGCCGCGTGATGGGCGGCCGCGTGCTCGGCCACCGTCAAGGTTTCCTGTTCGGAGGTGTACAGACGGCGCGGCCGCAGCCCGGTCGACGCGAGCTGGGCGCGGGCCCGGTTCGCGAGCGCGTCCGCCCCGCAGGCGGCCGCGGTCTCCATGCCCCGGTAGAGCTGCTGGGCCGCCTGGTGCGGGTCGCCGATGACGTGCAGGGCCGTACCGTGGTCGATGAGCGCGTGTGCGAGTTCGTAGGCGGCCGGCGACCGTTCGAGATGGTCCACCGCCTCCTGCAGCAGGGCGGTCGCCTGAGACGGGTCCGCGGCCGTCGCCGCGACGCGCAGGGCGTGGCCGATCACGCTGGAGGCCCCGAACGCGCGGGCGCGAGCCACGGCTTCGGCTGCCGTGGCGCGTGCCTGGTCCCGGTCGTGGGTCACCTGTGCGAGGGCCAGATCGAGCTGCCAGGGGCTCCAGGAGGGGTTGCGCGTGCCGCGCAGGTCGAGACGCTTGCCCGCCGCCACGAGGTGTTGCTCCGCCTCCTTGATCCTTCCCTGGGAGAGGAGGAGCTTGCCCCACACGGCTTGCGGGTCGGGGTAGACGACGGCCTTGGGGAAGCCGTCCGCCAGTTTGTAGGTACGGGCGACCTCCTTGGCCTCGGCGACGTTCCCGCGGGCGATCAGCGTCTCGATCAGGGTGCCGATCGCGTACCACTGCGCCGGGGTTCCGTGTCCGACGCGGTCGGCGATCTGCAGGCCGTTGCGAACGAAGTCCTCGGCCTCCGCGAGGCGTCCGCGCCGGTAGCGGACGTAGCCGAGCAGGGTGTAGACGAACGACAGGTGCGCGCCGCGCCAGCCCTTCGACTCGAACTCGACGATGCCGGTGTTGAAGAGCTCCTCGGCGCGGCCCGGCTGGTCGCAGTACATGAGCGTGATGGCCAAGGACGCGGGCACCTCGAAGCCGAAGTCCTGGTCGGTCCAGCTCATGCCGCCGTCCAGCGCCTGCTCCGCGTAGTCCAGGGAGGTGGCGGCGGGCTCGCCGCGCATGGCGGCGTCCCAGGCGCGCAGACCCAGGATGTGCCGCTCGGGCAGACCGCGGCCGGTGAGTCGCTTGGCGAACTGGGCGAGGAGCCGGGACCGGGCGGGTGAGTTCTCCTCGTCGACGCGGACCGAGTTCCACTTGAACTGTTCGGCCTGCATCCGCAGCCGGGTACGGGAGCTCGTGGCACGTCGGGCCTCGTCGGCGAGGAGGCCGGCGGCCTCGGCCAACTGGCCGGTGTGGGCGAGGGCCTGCGCGAGCCGATACGTGATCGCTTCCCGCAGGCCCTGTTCGGTCTTGGGCTCTTCGAGGGCGGTTCTGAGCTGGTTGATCGTGGTCGCGGGATCGTGCAGGAGGTTGGCGGAGCCGAGTTCGAACAGCACCTCGGCCCGGTCCTCGACGTCCGGCGGCTCACGAAGCGCCCGCGCCAGATAGCGCCGTGCGGCGTCCGGTGCTCCCGCGGAGAAGCTGTCGCGTGCGGCCTGACGCAGCTGCTGTACCACCCAGGGGTCGCCCTCGGGATGCATCTCCAGCAGGTGCCGGGCGGCGGCAGCGGGGCCTTGTCCGTCGTCGACCAGGGCCTGCGCGGCCATGCCGTGCATGCCGACGCGCACACCGGGCGGAATCGACCGGTACACGGCGGTGGCGATGAGGGGGTGGAAGAACTCCACGACCTCTTTGCGCCGCAGGCTGGTGAGCACGGTCAGGATGCGTGCGGTACGCAGTTGGTCGATGGCTTCGGCGGTCTGTGCCTCGCCGAGGGCCGCGACGCTTCCGACGATGCCGGTCGGGACCGCGGTGCCCAGAACCGCGGCGGCCCAGGCGAACCGGACGGTGGACGGTCCGAGCTGTTCGAGGCGGTCGATCAGTCCGCTGCCCTTGACGGCGGAGGCCAGATCGCGCAGCTGGGGGATGTTGTCCTGGTGCGGCTCCAGCCTGCGGTCGCGGCCCTTCATGGCCAACTCGACGACCTCGAAGGGGTTCCCGCCGGTGATGGCCCAGCATTCCCGGCAGAACACGTCGTCGGCGCTCTCGCCGAGGGCGTCGCGCACGATGCGCGCCACCGCGCTGGTGGTGAGGGGAGACAGCTCGTGCGGACGGGACCCCTGGCGCCCCATCAGGGCGCGCAGCGGGGCGGCATCGGCGGGGATTTCGTCCGGTCGGCAGGCCACCATGATCAGCATGGCCAGTTCCTCGGCCCGCGCCGCGAAGGCGGTCAGCCATGCCAGGGATTCTGCGTCCGCCCAGTGGGCGTCGTCGAGGACCAGGACGACGGGCGCGCTCCGCACCGTCAGATGGGTGACGACCCAGTCCAGCCCGTCGCGCACGCCCTGGGGATCGGGTGCGGTAGGGCCGTTCGGAGCGGCGGTCAGGCCCAGCGCCGGGGCGACGATGCTGTACCAGTTGCCGAGGACATCGAGCCGTTCGTCCTCGCGCATGGCGGCGAACGTCGGTTGTATGAGCTGGCGCATCACGTGGAACGGCACCTGCTTCTCCTGCTCGCCACCGCGGGCGAACAGCACGGTGCAGCCCCGCTCGGCGGCGAGCCGCCGGGCCTCGGTCAGCAGGGTGGTCTTGCCGATGCCGGCCGACCCCGCGAAGGTCAGTACGCCCCCGCGGCGGGTGGTTGAACCGTTGTCCGAGAGGCCGCACAGACCGTCCACCGCGTGGTGGATCGCCAGAATTTCGCTTTCCCGTTCGAGCGGAGGCTGGGAAGCCCACCCCCGTGGTTCCGTGACATGTGACATTCCTGCCCCCTCCTGCGCGTGCGGCCGAGTGTACGGCCACGAGGGCGCGTTGTTCCTGCTGAAGGACATTGTTGCGGCATCTCGCCACTCGTTCGAGAGTGACGTTGTACGCTCCGCTGACCTAGCGCCATATGACATCGGAAATCAGGCTGGATACCGCCCGTGAAAAACCGGATCGAATGGCTCCGGCAGGGTCAGCGGCGCGCGACGGGAATCATGGGCAGCTCGCTGGGCTGGGGGATGCCCGCGGGAACCTCACGCACCGTGATGCCCGGCGCGGGGGCCAACTGCCAGCGCGAGGCCACGCTCGCCACCGCCGCCAGGATCTCCGCCACCGCGAACGAGTCGCCGATGCATTGGTGCTGGCCGGCCCCGAACGGCATGTACCGGTGATCACGCGGCTGTTCGTTCGCGTCCGCCTGCCAGCGGTCCGGATCGAAGACCGTGGGGTCGCGGAACAGTCCGGGGTCACGGTGCAACGCGTAGGGGCTGTAGGCCAGTTCGGCGCCGGCCGGGATCGAGACACCGCCGAGGACGACGGGAACCAGAGCGCGCCTGGTGAAGAGCAGGGGCGAGTGCATGCGCAGTGCCTCTTGGAACACGCTCTTCGTGTAGGTCAGTTCGGAGAGATCGGCGGGTCGGACGGGGCGGGTGCCCACCACCGCGTCGACCTCGGCGTGCAGGCGCTTCTCCACCTCGGGGTGACGGCCGAGTTCGTGGAAGATCCAGGCCAGGGTGGTCGCCGGAGTCTCCGTGCCGGCGAACATGATGGCGATCGCCTCGTCCCGCACCTGCTCGGCGCTCATCGTCGCGCCCGTCTCGGCGTCCGCGCTGGACAGCAGCAGCGAGAGCAGATCGTGACGGTCCTGTCCTGTGGCACCGGTGGCACCGTACTGCGCGATCACCTGGTCGATGATCCGGCGCAGGCGTGCGGCGGCCGTGTCGAACCGCCGGTTGAGCGGGATGGGCAGCCGGTCCAGGGATTTGGGCATGACCGCGCGCACGAGCATGCCTTCCAGAACGATCGGCAGCGAGCGGTGCACCTCCGCGACGGCGGGCCGGCTCAGGTCCCCCGAGAAGATCATCTCGGCGACCGAGGACAGCGCGTACCGGCGCGTCTCGGTGAGCATCGAGATCTCGCGGCCCGCCGTCCACGACGCGGACATCTCCTCCGCCTGCCGGCACATCACCTCGGCGTACTCGGAGATGTGGTTGCGGTGGAAGGCCGGCTGGATCAACCGGCGCTGCTTGCGGTGGAACTCGCCGTCGGTCGTCACGATGCCGTTGCCGAACATCGGGCGGAGCCGGTCGAAGACCCTGCCGCGACCGAACCGCTGCGCCTGCTGGACCAGTACGGCGTGGACGTGATCCGGACTCGTCAGCACGTGTACGGGCCATGTGCCGATGTCGAGCCGCACGACCTCGCCGTGCTGCCGCAAGGACTCCAGGAAAGCGATCGGCTGCCGCCACAGTTGCAGCGCGTGGCCGAGCAGCGGTAACCGCCCGGGTGCCACGGGTGCTTGGACCACAGGGCCGCGATGCTCCACCTGCGCCATGGGTCGTCCCCCTGTCATGCCACGGAGACCAGGTCCGGGCGGGTGTACGCAGACTCCAGCCCGGCCGCGAACCGTTCGTCGCTGTACCGCGTGCACTCGTAACGCTGCCACAGATCCGCACCGATCATCCAGTCTTCATAACTACGCACGCACCGGGAGACGGCGGCCCGCACCGACGGGTCCGTCCCGCCGTGCGCGTCCATGACCTGGAACAGGCGCCGCTCCGCCGCCACGTAGTCCTCTATGCGCGCCTGGATCCGGCCCTCGACGGACTGCACCGCCGCGGTCAGGGGGCATCCGTCCCGGGAGGAGATGAGGGAGACGAGGTTGTTGTTGTCCCCGCAGGAGTGCTCCTTCGGCAGGGAGAAGACGTCGTTGCCCCACGAGATGACGTCCACCGCGCTCGCGACGACCGCCTGGAACTCAGGGGAATCGTGGACGCGCTGCGGCAGGTCGACGCCCAGTCCGGCCTCCACCATGTCCATCATCGGCAGCAGTTGGGAACTGTGGCGGCGCGTGAGGATGTAGTCCTCCACCGTCGGGCGGCCCCCGGCCGTCCGGTTGACCGCCTCCTGGTCCAAGGAGCCGAGCATGAGCGGGACGTGGGCCCGGTAGCGGGCCGCGGTCCGTTCCGGCATTCCGGCCAGGATCCGGTCGCAGAGGTCGATGAAGGCGCTCACCAGCGGATTCCGTTGCCTGGACGCGCCGATGCCGGAGCTTCCCGTGGCCAGGTACTGGGTGATCGCATCGGTGACGGGCCCCCAGGCCGCCAGCTCACCCGCCCTGATGAGGTGGTCGTGCTGGTCGTCGAGGACGAACGACCAGGCCATCCACTCGGCGAGCAGCGCGACCCGCTCGTACGGCACTTCGCCGCTCACCCGGCCCGCGAGGTGGCCGAATCCGATGCCCGCGAACTGCTCGGAGGCGTCGGTGACGAGCTCGTGGCGCACCGCCCACGACGTGGCTTCGGCGTTGGCCCGTGCCGCCTGCGGATGCTTGGAGTTCCCGAACGGAAGGTGGAAATCGGGAACGGAGAAAGAGTTGAGCTGGGCCATTGATCCCCCCACGGAAGAGTCGGATTCGCCAATACCCGCTCAATGTACGATCGCGATTCAACTTACGACGCCGAACGCCCCTCTGGTGCAACGTCATCACAGTGACACACTGCGACTATTGGAATGAAACGGTCGCGGACCAACCTGATCGCGCCATGTGCGACCACATCAGGCCACGTGACATGCAATTAACCCTCAGAGTGCAGCGCACTGTCAATGTAGGACGGGTGAAGACGTCGAATTCATCGTGAAATCGCTTCGGGCATATTCACGGAAAATATGCGAAGCGCGCGCTCGGGATCGCCGGTTCAGCCGGGAGGGGCCTCCCTGAAGGGGAGTTGACGACGAGCCCCCCGCAACACGGGGTCAGGGCAGGCCAGTTCAGGCCACAGGTGCCGGAGGCCGGATCCGCGTCGGGTCGGCGGGTGGCCGAAGAGCGCCGTCCGACCACCGGGCGCTGCCTACACTGCGAGGGACACGGCCGTCCGGGGAGGGGGGAGAGATGACCGGGTACCAACCGGCCGACCCTGGCGACGACAGCGAGGTCGATGTCCTGGGTCCGTATCTGGAGCTCCTGCGGGCGCGGTTGGACGCGGAGCGGTTCGAGGTGCTCATCCATGCCGTCCAGACCACCTGCGCGCTGCTGGCCGACGGCCACCAGGCCGTGCTCGAGGTGCCCGGAGAGGGCGAGCTCGCTCCCGACCTCCAGCGCGAGTACCTGTCCCTCATGGCCGTGATGATCACCGGCCACCTCGACCACCGCCTGGTGGAACTCGCCGCCCCGGACGGCGGCAAGGGCTGGGCGGTCGTGGAGAACACCCGCCCCGTCGACGGACGCGCGCAGGCGTCCCCGCCCGACCGGGCCGAGCGGCTGTGGATCGACACGGAGCTCGACGGGATCGTCCGCGCCACCGATTCCACGATGCCGTGACCGGGACCCCGTGATCGAAGGCCCTTGACGGAGGCCCCCTGACCGAGGTCGCCTCACGGGGCCCGCGGACCGCGTTCAGGACGTCGACGGCGGGTGCTTGAGCAGGTACAGCCCCGTCCCGGCGGCCAGAACGGTGGCGCATGCGGTGAACGTCAGCCCCGCGCCCACCAGACCGATCCACAGCGTCAGCGCGCCCACGCCCACCACCGGCAGCGAGATGCCGGTGTACGCGACGACGAAGAACGAGGAGACCGTGCCGCCCAGGTGGGCGGCCGGAGCCGCGTCGCTCACGGCGCTCAGCGCGGCCCGGAAGGCCATCCCCTGTCCCACGCCGCCGCACACCGCCCCCGCCACCAGCAGCGGCAGCGACTCGGCCCAGAGGGAGCTGCCGACCAGCAGGAGACCGACGACCAGGACGAGACAGCCCAGCGGCAGCGCCCTGCCGACCGGCATGCGCCCCACCAGGCACTGGCCGAGCGTCGAACCCAGGAACACCGTGAAGACGACGAGCCCGGCGACGGCGTGGTTGACCACGCCCAGCGTCTCGGCCAGGAAGGCGGGCGCGACCGAGGTGAACAGGCCCAGCAGGGCGAACCCGGCGAAGGCGGCGAGGGCGCACGGTACGAAGACACCGCGGACCGAAGGCGGCACGGAGAGCCCCTGCGGCCTCAGCGGCGGCCGGCGGCGGGGATGCTCGACCGTCTCGGGGAGCAGCAGGACGAGCACGCACGCGACCGCCAGCAGCACCAGATGCGTCACGAAGGGCAGGATCAGCGGCAGCGGTGCGTACTGGGCCAGCACCCCGGCGAGCAGCGGGCCGCAGCCCAGCCCGCCCATGTTGGCGGCCGTCGCGGCCAGCCCGGCGCGGGCCTTGCGCCCGGGAGGCGCCAGCTCCAGCACGGTGACCGTACCCACGCCGCTCAGCAGCCCGGCCGAGAACCCGGACAGCACCCGGCCGGCGAACAGCAGCGGCAGCCCGCCCTCCAGAAGGAAGCAGCCCGCGCTCAGCGCCGCCAGGGCCAGTGCGTACAGGAGCACGGGGCGGCGCCCCGCCGCGTCGGAGTAGTTCCCGGCGACCAGGAGGGTGGCGATGACACCGATCGCGTAGGCGGCGAAGACCAGCGTCACCATCAGCTCGGAGAAGCCCAGCTCCTCCCGGTACAGCCCGTAGAGGGGGGTGGGCAGCGTCGTCCCCGCCATGCCGATCGCGAACACCGCCGCCGCGCTCAGGTACCCGGGCCGGCGCCGGTGCCGCGTACCGGACGGGCTGGTCATCCGTGTCATGCAGCACACAGTAGGAGCGCGGACGCGCGCCGGAGCGTTACGGGCGCGCATGTCGGCGGGCGGCGCGGGCAAGCGGTGGAAAAGCCTTGTGGGTACCGTCGGCCGGAGGTGCTGGGAGTGACGGGTATGAGGGTTCTGGAGTACTTCCCCGCCGGCGGACCGCGCGGCAGCTGGCCCGCCGAGGAATCCGCCGCCAGGCGCCGCGCCCTGGGAGAAGCGGCGCACGTCGTGATGGACCTGGACCAGGACGCCTTCCTGGTCGTGGTCCAGGACCAGGAAGGCACCGCCCTCGCGGGCTGAGCCCCACCACCGGCCCACCTGTGGAACCGATCTGCCCATGGGGCAGGATGGCAGCCCCGTTCCGGATGCGTACGCATGCCCGAACGAAGCTCCATGCACGACAAACTGACAGGTGACAAGGTGACGACACACCCCATACGACGGTCGGCAGCGCCCGTCGTCGCTTCCCCGGTCCGGCGCGGAGCGGAGGGCGTCCGTTGAACCGGGACCTCGTCCTGCACGACTGGCTGGTGGCCGGCATCGCGCTGGCCGCGGGCTGCCTGGCCGCCCTGCTGCTGCGGGCCCTCGTACGGTGGCTGGCCAAGCACGCCCTGCGGACCCGCTGGACCGGGGACGACATCATCGTCGACGCGCTGCGCACCCTCGCGCCGGGGGCGGCCGTCATCGCGGGCGTGGCGGTGGCCGCCTCCACCCTGCCCCTCACCACGCGTCTGTCGGGCTTCGTGAACCAGTCCCTGACCGCGCTGCTCATCCTCATCGCCACGCTCAGCGCCGCCCGCGTCGTCGCGGGCCTCGTGCAGTCCCTGGCGCAGTCGCGGACCGGTGTGGCCGGCTCGGCGACCATCTTCGTGAACATCACGCGGATCGTGGTGCTCGTGATGGGCTTCCTGGTCGCCCTGGAGACCATGGGCGTATCCATCGCACCGCTGGTCACCGCCCTCGGCGTGGGCGGTCTGGCGGTCGCCCTGGCGCTGCAGGACACCCTCGCCAACCTGTTCGCCGGCGTGCACATCCTCGCGTCGAAGACGGTGCAGCCCGGTGACTACATCCGTCTCACCAGCGGTGAGGAGGGGTACGTCGTCGACATCAACTGGCGCAACACCGTGGTCCGCAACCTGTCGAACAACCTCGTGATCATCCCCAACGGGCGGCTGGCCCGCACGAACATGACCAACTACACCCAGCCGGAAGCGCAGTTGTCCATCCCGGTCCAGGTGGGAGTGGGCTACGAGAGCGACCTGGAGCACGTCGAGCGGGTGACCCTCGAAGTGGTCGACAGCGTGATGGCCGACATCAACGGCGCGGTCCCCGACCACGAAGGGGCCGTCCGCTTCCACACGTTCGCGGACTCCAGGATCAACTTCACGGTGATCCTGGGCATCGGGGAGTTCAGCGACCAGTACCGGATCAAGCACGAGTTCATCAAGCGCCTGCACCAGAGGTTCAAGGCGGAGGGCATTTCGATCCCCGCCCCCACCCGGACCGTCGCCCTGAACCAGGACGGCCCCCAGCCGGCGCCGCCCGCACCGCCGCTCCCGCACCAGCGCGACGCGCCGCCCACGATGCTGGCGGACAGCGGCCGGTAGCGCCCGCCCCGCCCCGGCCGCTGTCAGACCTGGTAGCGGTCCGGGGCGAAGAGGTGGAGGTTCTCCGCGATCCAGTCGGAGGTACGCCGCAGGCCCTCCTCCAGGGAGACCTCCGGCTGCCAGGAAGCCCAGTCGCGGGCCCGGGAGTTGTCCGACAGCAGCCGCTGGACCTCGCTGCCCGAGGGACGCAGGCGTGAGGGGTCGACCACGACGCGGGCCTCCCGGCCGGAGGCGGCGATCAGCGCCCGGGCCAGGTCGCCGACCGAGATCTCCTGCCCCGTGCCGAGGTTGACCACCTCGCCCAGCGCCCGGTCGCAGTCCGCCACCGCCAGGAAGCCCGCCGCGGTGTCCGTGACGTACGTGAAGTCCCGCGTGGGGGAGAGGGAGCCCAGGCGGATCTCCCGCGCCCCGGAGTGGAGTTGGGCCAGGATCGTCGGGATCACGGCGCGCGCGGACTGGCGCGGGCCGTACGTGTTGAACGGGCGCACCACCGTCACCGGCAGTTCGAAGGCGTGGTGGAAGGAGAGCGCCATCATGTCCGCGCCGATCTTCGACGCGGAGTACGGGGACTGCGGCTGGAGCGGGTGGGTCTCCGCGATCGGGGCCGTCAGGGCCGTTCCGTAGACCTCGCTGGTGGAAGTGTGCACGAGGCGGCGCACGCCGTGCCGGCGGCAGGCCTCGGCCATGTTCTCCGTACCGGTGACGTTCGTCTGGACGTACGCGCCGGGCGAGGCGTAGCTGTACGGGATCCCGATCAGCGCCGCCAGGTGGAACACCGTGTCGCACCCGGCCACCGCGTCGCTGACCCGGCCCGCGTCGCGGATGTCGCCGGCCCACATCTCCACCGGCCCGTCCGGCTCGGCGAGGTAGCGCGCCAGGTGGCCCTTCTCGGCGTACGGCTTGTAGTGCACGAAGGCGCGCACCCGCGCCCCCCGGGCCACCAGCAGGTCCACCAGCGTCGAGCCGATGAAGCCCTCGGCCCCGGTGACCAGGACGGTGCGGTCGTGCCAGTCGTTCTGCGTGCTCATATGCGCTCCAGTGTCGGGAAGGGGACGCCGGCGACGCGGAGGACCTCCGCGGCCAGCAGTTCGGCGGCCCGCGCGTGCGGGCCGGGGTCGGCGGCGCCGGCCATCGCCGCCAGCCGGGCCGGGTCCGCCAGCAGAGGGCCCACGAGGTCCGCGAGCCGGTCGGCCGTCGTGGCGCCGTCGGGCAGCAGCAGCCCGGCGCCCGCGTCGGACAGCACCCGGGCGTTGTGGGTCTGGTGGTCGCCCGGCGCGTGCGGGTAGGGGACGAGGACGGCCGGCACCCCGGTCGCGGCGAGCTCCGCCACCGTCGCCGAGCCCGCCCGGCACACCACCAGGTCGGCGGCGGCGTACACCAGGTCCATCCGGTCCAGGTACGGCACGGCCCGCGCGATCCGCTCCCCGCCGCAGGCCACGAGGTCCGCCACCGTGTCCGCCAGCGCGGCCGGACCCGTCTTGACGAGCAGCTGTACGTCGTCCCGCCCCTGCCAGAGCCCGGCCAGCCCGACGGCGGCCCCGGTGAGGCGGACGGCGCCCAGGCTGCCGCCGTTGAACACCACCAGCCGCCGCCCGTCCGGCACCCGCAGCGCCCGCCTGGCTTCGGCGCGCAGCGCCGCCCGCTCGTGTGCGGACCGCCCGGCCAGCCCCGCCAGCGCCGCCGAGATCGGCATACCGGTGGTCAGCGCCCGCGCCCCGCCGGCCAGGTGGGCCCTGCTGCGGTCGAAGGCCACCGCGATGTGCGGGGTGAGCCGCGCCGCGAACTGGTTGGCGCGGCCCGGTACCGCGTTCGACTCGTGGATCACGGCCGGGAGCCCGGCGAGCCGGGCCCCGAGCACGGCGGGTGCGCTCGGGTAGCCGCCCATGCCGACCACGGCGTGGGCGCCCTGTGCGCGGATCACGGCCCTGGCCTGGTGCGCCGAGCGCACCAGCGCGGCGGGCAGCAGATAGCGCCTGGCACCCAGCGCCGGGTCGAAGGGGATCATGTCGACGGTGTGCAGGCGGTAGCCGGCACCCGGTATCAGCTCGGTCTCCAGGCCCCGTTCGGTCCCGATGAACGAGACCACGGCGCCGGGGACGGCCGCGCGCAGCGCCTCGGCCAGCGCGAGCCCCGGGTAGATGTGGCCGCCGGTGCCACCCGCGCCGATCACGACGGACAGGGGAGCCGGGGGAGTGTCTCGTGTGGTCATGGCCGCACTCTCCCGGTGCGCCCTAAGAACGTTCTAAGAGGTTCGGCCGGGGCCTTTGGCAGGCTTTGCCCATGAGCTCCATGAGCAGACAGCGGATTCTGGTGGTCGACGACGAGCCCGAGGTACGGGCCGCGGTGGAGGACGGGCTGGCCGTCGAGGGGTACGAGGTGCGCGGCGCCGCCGACGGGCTGGCCGCGCTGTCCGAGGTCGCGGCCTGGGAGCCGGACGCCGTCGTCCTGGACGTGATGATGCCCGTCCTGGACGGGCTCGGGGTGTGCAGGCAGCTGCGGGCGATGGGCGACCGTACGCCCGTACTCGTACTGACCGCCCTGGACTCGGTGAGCGAACGGGTCGACGGCCTGGAGGCCGGGGCCGACGACTACCTGGTCAAGCCCTTCGCCCTGGACGAGCTGGTGGCCCGGGTACGGGCGCTGCTGCGGCGGGCCGCACCCGCACCGGGAGGCGCCGACACCCGCCTCGCCTTCGCCGACCTCGTCCTGGACCCGCAGACCCGCACCGGGCACCGGGGAGGGCGACCGCTGGAGTTCAGCCGCACCGAGGCCGCGCTGCTGGAACTGCTCCTGCGCCACCCCGGCCAGGTGCTCCCGCGCGAGCTGATCCTGGAGCTCGTATGGGGGAGGGACTTCGGCCCCGACTCCAACTCCCTCGCCGTGTACGTCGGCTACCTGCGCCGGAAGCTGGAGGCCGGCGGCGAGCCCCGGCTGGTGCACACCGTCCACGGGGTCGGCTACCGGCTGGACGCGGTGTGACGGGCGCCGGGCGGCGCGGCGCGGGCCCTGTCTGGCGCAGGCGGCGCCCGCTGCGGACCAGGCTGGCGCTGGCGGTCACCTCGGCGGTGGCGCTGGTCGCCGTCGGGGTGTGCACGGCGGCCTTCTTCGTCGTGCGCAGCGCCCTGTACGACCAGCTCGACCTCAGCCTCACCCAGTCCGCCCGGCTCGCGGCCCAGCGCAACCCGGGCTCCGCACCGGCGACCCTGGCCGGTGAATGCCGCTTCCTGGCCGCGCCCGCCTGCGCACAGGTCGTACCGGCCGATCCGGCGCGGGACCCCGCGCAGCCGTACCTGCTGCCCGTGGACCCCGCGGCCAGGGCCGTCGCCGCCGGCCGGCACGCGCCGTACTACACGAACATCGTCCACTCCGGGCACCCGGCGCGGATGCTCACCACCGACTACGCGACCGGGCGGGCGCTCCAGGTCGCGCTGCGGGCCGACACCGTCGAAGAGGGCATCGCGCGGGCCGCGTGGTGGCTGGCGCTGACCGGCGCGGCCGGGGTGCTGCTCGCCGCCGTGCTCGGGTACTGGGTGTCGCGGACCGGCCTCGCACCGGTCACCCGGCTCACCGCCACCGCCGAGCGGATCGCCGCCACCCGCGATCCACGGCACCGCATCGAACTGCCGCCGCCGGGCCGGGAGGACGAGATCACCCGGCTCGCCGGGAGCTTCAACACCATGCTGGGAGAGCTGGAGCAGTCCGTCACGGCGCAGCGCAGGCTGGTCGCGGACGCCTCGCACGAACTGCGGACGCCGCTGACCGCGCTGCGCACGAACGCGGAGCTGCTGGCGCGGGGGGAGCGGCTGACGGAGGAGCAGCGCCGACGGGCCTCGCTCGCGCTGGGGCGGCAGCTGCGGGAGGTGACGGGGCTGGTCAACGACCTGATCGAGCTCGCCCGGGACGAGGAACCGCAGCCGCTGGTGGAACAGGTACGGCTGGGCAGGCTGGTGGAGCACTGCGCACAGGCGGCGCGGGCGCACCGGCCTTCCGTACCCGTCGTCGTGCGGGTGGCGGAGGAGGTCGTGGTGCCCGGCGTCCCGGCCAGGCTCAGCCGGCTGCTGGGCAACCTGCTGGACAACGCGGCGAAGTTCAGCCCGGCGGGGGCTCCGGTGGAGGTGGAGCTGGCGGTGCGGGGCGGCAAGGCCGAGCTGACCGTACGGGACCACGGGCCGGGCATCGCGGAGGAGGACCTCCCGTACGTCTTCGACCGCTTCTACCGCGCCGGTGCGGCGCGGGCCCTGCCGGGGTCGGGGCTGGGCCTCGCGATGGCGCGGCAGATCGCCCGCGCGCACGAGGCCGAGCTGACGGCGGAGGCGGCGCCCGGCGGGGGCGCGCTGTTCCGGCTGTCCTTCGGGGGGTGACCGGCCCCGACCGGAAGGCGGGGCCGGCATCCGGGTCCCGGATCCGGGCTCAGGAGCCGGGCTCAGGAGCCGGGCCGGATCCCGGGCTCAGGTCATCCGGTTCCGTCGATGAGGCGCTGGAGCCCGGGCGCGTACAGCTCCGCCAGGCGTTCCGCGGTCGTACGGCTCCCCGCGCCGTCCGGGCGGTGCAGGCTCAGGGTCGCGCCCAGGCCCAGCAGCTGGCCGGCGATCAGCTCGGCGCGCAGCTGCGGATCCGGCCCGGTCAGGGTCGCGGCCAGCCGGTCGGTGACCTGCTCGCGGAAGCGTTCGCGCAGCAGGGTGCGTTCGTCCTCGTTGCCGAGGGAGAAGACGACCCGCAGCAGCGGATCCCCGCGGAGCTCGTCGCGCAGCCGGACCATGGTCAGGACCAGATGGCGGCCGAGGGCGTCCGGTGGCGCCGCGAACAGCGCGTCGGCGGCCGGCCGGAAGTCGGCGACCGTGTTGAACAGCGCCTCCTTGCTGCCGAACCTCTTCACGATCAGGGATGGGCTGACACCGGCGGCGGCGGCGATGCCGCGCATCGTGACCTCGGCGTAGGGGCGCAGCGTGAAGGCCCTGCGCGCGGCGCGGACGATCGCGTCGCGCCCCGTCCCGGCACCGGCCTCGGCACCGGTCCGGGTCCCGGCCTCGGTCCCGGTCCCGGCCTCGGTGTCGGTACCGGACGCCGTCGCGGACTCCTCGGCGGTGCTCATGTGCTCTCCCGGGCGGCGGACACGGACGCTGTCACCGCGACGGTACCGCCCTGCGCGCCGTGCCTGGAGCGGGCCGACGGCAGGAAGAGGGCCGCGACCAGCGCCGCGAGGGCCGCTCCGGCGGCGATCAGGAAGATCAGCAGGTAGGCGTGCAGGGTGGGCGCGGTGTGCCCGCCGGCCACGAAGGTGACGTGCGCGAGCACCGCGGCGACCACGGCGCTGCAGCAGGCCTGGCCGACGGAGCGCATCAGGGTGTTGAGCCCGTTCGCCGCACCGGTCTCGCTCACCGGGACGGCCCGCATGACGAGGGCGGGCAGCGCCGAGTAGGCGATGGCGGTGCCGGAGGCGACCACCGTGGCACCGGCCACGATCAGCCAGAGGCTGTGGCTGGTGAAGAACCGCACGACGTAGCCCACGGCCATGACGGCCGCCGCGAGCCCGAGCGCCGTACGGGGACCGTACGCGGCGGAGAGCCGGGCGGAGACCGGGGACAGGGCCACCATGGCCAGCCCTCCGGGCAGCAGGCACAGGCCGCTCACCACGATCGACGCCCCGAGCCCGTACCCCGTGCTCGTCGGCTCCTGCACCAGCTGGCCGGTGACGAGGGAGTTCGCGTAGAAGGCGAAACCGATGAGGAGGGCGGCGACATTGGTCAGCAGCACGGCGGGACGCGCCGATACGCGCAGGTCCACCATCGGCGAGCGGGTCCGCAGCTCGAAGCGGCCCCAGAGCAGCCCGACGACGATCGAGGCCGCCAGCAGGCCCAGCGTGCGCGCGGAGGTCCAGCCCCAGTCGGCGCCCTGCGTGATCGCGAGCAGCAGGCCGACCAGGGTGGCGCCCAGGCCGAGGGCCCCGAGTGCGTCGAAACGTCCCGTGGTGCGCAGGGGCGACTCGGGGACGATCCACAGCACCAGCAGCAGGTCGAGCAGGCCGAGGGCGGCCGAGGCCCAGAACATCGTGTGCCAGTCGAAGTTCTCGATGACCAGGGCGGCCACGGGGAGGCCGATGGCGGCGCCGATGCCGAGGGTGGAGCTCATGAGGGCGATCGAGGACAGCACCCGCTCCGCCGGGAGCTCGTCGCGGATGATGCTGATCCCGAGCGGGATGACGGCGAGCGCCGCGCCTTGGAGCGCCCGGCCCGCGATCAGTACGCCGATGTGGGAGCTGACCGCGCACAGCACGGAGCCTGCCGTGAGCACGGCGAGCGAGGCGAGCAGGACCCGGCGCTTGCCGTACATGTCCCCGACCCGGCCGAGCACGGGGGTGAACACCGCACCCGTCAGCAGGGTGATGGTGACGAGCCAGCCGGCGGCGCCCGGGCTCGCGCCCGTCAGGTCGGGGACGTGCGGCAGCAGCGGCACCACCAGGGTCTGCATGACGGCGACGACCATGCCGCAGAAGGCGAGGACCGGCACGATAAGGGCGGGGTGAGGGGAGTCGGGGGTGTGGGCGGGCGTCGTATCGGGCGCCGGACCGGGAGCGGGTATCGCGGCGGGCATGCTGCTCCAGACACGGAACGGGGGTGGGGCGCACGCAGGGGTGCACAACTGTTCACCCCCAGGGTAAACGCTTGTGCACCCCCTGTCTGCGGCCCGGTGTCCCCCTCTGTTCGCCCCCGGGGGTGAACCGGTCCGGTCGGGCGACGCGATCGGCTTCGCGGTCTCCCGCGTACGTCTGCTCCCGGCCGTGCCCCCGCTCGTCGGCCGGGCGCTCCCGGGCGGTCAAGGCGGACCGCGCGATTCCGGACAGGTTTTCGACGGGACGGGCCCGCGCGGGCGATCCGGGCGCGGGGCGACGCGGCCGCCCCGCCCCGACGGGGCCCCCTCCCGCGCGCTCTGGGGCCGCCCCCGCGGCGGCGGATCCGGCGGAATGTCGCCCCTCGGGCAATTGGCCGATATTCGACCGGTGAGTCCGGTTCTGGGTGACCTCGTAACAGCACCGTCAAATCCGTACGCTACGGTAACTTCGCTGTCCGTCACCAGCATCCTCTGCGCCATTCCGCCGCAGCGATATCCCGCTGCCCGCGTGCGCCCACTACGGAGAACACATTGAGAACAGCGAAATCGGCAAGCCGTATGGAATCCATCGGAGCCCATTTACCGGAGACCAGGCTGACCACACGGGAACTGACCGCGAGAACACCGAACCTGCGGGACGTGGACGTGGAAAGGATCACCGGGGTCGCCGAGCGGCGGATCTGCGATCCGAGTCCCGCCGCCGGTGAGGACTCGTACGGGATGGCCCTGAGCGCCGCCCGCGAATGCCTCGCCGCCTCCCGTTACGAGGCCGCAGACCTGGACATCGTGATATCGGCGTCCATCACCCGCTTCAAGGGTGACCGCTTCTTCTTCGAACCGTCCTTCGCCGGCTCCCTCGCCCGTGAGCTGGGAGCCCGCTCGGCCATCCATTTCGACGTCTCGAACGCCTGCGCCGGGATGATGACCGGTGTGTACGTGCTCGACCGCATGATCCGCTCCGGCGCGGTCCGCAGCGGCATGGTCGTCAGCGGCGAGCAGGCGACGAAGGTCGCCGACACGGCGGCCCGCGAGATCGGGGACTCCTACGACCCGCAGTTCGCCTCGCTGTCCGTCGGCGACTCCGCCGCCGCGGTCATTCTGGACCGGTCCGTCGACGAGGCCGACCGGATCCACTACATCGACCTGATGACGTGTTCGGAGTTCTCGCACCTGTGCATGGGAATGCCGAGTGACCGCACCGAGGGAATCGCCCTCTACACGGACAACAAGAAGATGCACAACAAGGACCGGCTCGCCCTCTGGCCCCGATTCCACGGAGATCTGCTGGCCAAGAACGGCCGGGATTTCGCGGGCGAGGAATTCGACTACGTCATCCAGCACCAGGTCGGCACCCGTTTCATCGACTATGCGAATCGCACGGGAGAAGCGGAGTTCGGCGCACCCATGCCCGCCTCGCTCGCGGTCGTGGAACGGTACGGGAACACCGCGACCACCTCACACTTCCTGACGCTGCGCGAGCACCTCGCCGCGGGCACGGCGCGTCGCGGCTCCACGTTCCTCCTGGTCCCCGCCGCCTCGGGCGTGGTGACCGGAGCCCTGTCGGCCACCGTCACCAACCTGGGGGTCTGAACCATGGGCATGATCATCACCGCCGCCGGCACCTCCGCGCCCGATACCGGCGCACCCGCCACCTCGGTCGCCCTCGCCGGGCAGGCCGCCAGGGACTGCCTCGACCGGGCCGGGCTGTCCCCCTCCGCCGTCGGCGTCCTCGTCAACGTGGGCGTCTACCGGGAGTCCAACACCTTCGAACCCGCCCTCGCCGCCCTGGTGCAGAAGGAGGCCGGTATCAGCCTGGACTACCTCGTCGACCCCGCAGCCGGCTTCTCGTTCGACCTCATGAACGGCGCCTGCGGAGTGCTGAACGCCGTCGAGGTCGGCCAGGCGCTCCTCGACACCGGCAGCACCGAACGCCTCCTGGTCACCGCCGCCGACGTCCACCCCGGCGGTGACGCGCGCCGCGACCCGGACTACCCGTACGCGGACCTCGCGGGCGCCCTCCTCCTGGAACGCAGCCCCGACCCCGCCGCCGGCTTCGGCCCCGTACGGCACTACACCGCGGACGGCCCCGGTGCCGAGGGCTACCTGGACACCGCCGGCATGGGCGGCGACGGCCGGTCCCGGATCACCGTGCGCCGCTCCGCGGACCACCACCGCGAGATCCGCGAACTCGCCGCCACCGCGGTCGCCGACTACGCCGCCGCGTACGAACTCGACCTCGACCGCACCCTGGTGATCGGCCCGGACACCGCCGCCGAGGCACTTCCCCCGGGCGGAACGGGCGAACCGCACACCGCCGCACCGGTCCTCGGCTACCTCCACGCCATGGCCGCCGGACGGCCCGAGGGCTACGACCGGCTGCTGTTCGTCACGGCGGGCGCCGGCCCCAGCGCGGCCTGTGCGAGCTACCGGCCCGAAGGCTGGTGACCCCGTGACCACCACGGCCCACCAGGGCACCCGCACCGACCGGCTCGACCCCGGCGCCGCGGCGGGCCTCGCGGCCCGCCTGGAGCGCAACGCGCGCACCTTCCCGGAGAAGCCGGCCGTCATCCACCCAGATGGCCACGAGCCCGACGGCAGCCCCCGGTACCGCACCCTCACGTACGGCCAGTTGCAGGACAGCGTCGAGGAACTCGCGCACGGACTCGGCCGCGCCGGAATCACCCGGGGCACCAGGACGGTCCTCATGGCGCCGCCCGGACCCGAGCTGTTCGCGCTCGTCTTCGCCCTCTTCCGCGCGGGCGCGGTCCCCGTGGTCGTCGACCCCGGCATGGGGCTGCGCCGGATGCTCCACTGCTACCGGGCCGTCGGCGCCGAGGCGTTCATCGGACCCCCGCTCGCCCACCTGGTGCGGATCCTCGGCCGCCGCACCTTCTCCGCCGTCCGGATCCCGGTCACGCTCGGCCGCCTCGGGCTGTGGGGCGGGCACACCCTGGCCCGCCTGAGGTCCCTCCCCGGCCCGCGCACCGCACCGCCCGAGGTGAGCGGCGAGGACCTGTTGATGATCGGCTTCACCACCGGAAGCACCGGCCCCGCCAAGGGAGTCGAGTACACGCACCGGATGGCGCTCTCCATCGCCCGCCAGATCGAGACCGCCCACGGGCGCACCCGCGACGACGTCTCCCTGGTCACCCTGCCCTTCTACGGCATGCTCGACCTGGTCTACGGCTCCACCACCGTGCTCGCCCCGCTGGCACCGGCCAAGGTCGCACAGGCCGACTCCGGCCTCCTCGTCGACGCGCTGGAACGATTCGGCGTCAGCACGATGTTCGCCTCGCCCGCCCTGCTCCGGAACCTCGCGGACCACCTCACGACCCACCCGCACCCCCTGCCCGACCTGCGCTGCGTGGTGTCCGGCGGCGCGCCCGTACCGCCGTCCGTCGTCGCCGCACTGCGCGGCGTCCTCGACGAGAAGGCGCGGATCCACGTCACCTACGGGGCCACCGAAGTCCTGCCGATCACCTCGATCGAGTCCGAGGAGATCCTCACCGGGACCGCCGAACGCAGCGCGCTCGGCGCGGGAACCTGTGTCGGCCGGCCCGTCCCCGGCACCGACCTGCGGATCGTCCCCGTCACCGACGGGCCGATGCCCGCCCTCGGACCGGACTCGGCCCTGCCCGTGGGCCGGGTCGGCGAGATCCTCGTCGCGGGGGAGTCCGTCAGCCCCCGCTACCACGCGGCCCCGCAGGCCGACGCACTGCACAAGGTGTACGAGGAGCAGGCGGACGGGGAGCGGGCGGACGGGGAGCAGGCGGACGGGGAGCAGGCGTCCCAGGGCCGGTCCGCCGGCGGGGCCCGTGTCTGGCACCGCACCGGCGACCTCGGCTACCTCGACGAGAGCGGGCGCCTGTGGTTCTGCGGACGCGCGGCCCAGCGGGTGCGAACCGCCCGGCAGGACCTGTACACCGTGCTGTGCGAGGGCGTCTTCAACGCCCACCCGCTGGTGCGACGCAGCGCCCTCGTCGGCACCGGCCCGGCCGGCGCACAGGACCCCGTCGTCTGCGTGGAGACCGGCACCCCGCTCGACGAAGCCGCCTGGCAGGACCTCGCCACCGAACTGCGCGCCCTGGCAACCGCCCACGCCCCGACGGCCGGGCTGGAGCGGTTCCTGCGCCACCCCGCGTTCCCCGTGGACATCCGGCACAACGCCAAGATCGGCCGTGAGGAGCTCGGCCGGTGGGCGGAGCGCAGGCTCGCCCCCGCCGCGCCCCTGTGGTCCCGCGCCGGCGCGCAGCGCCTGATCCCGCTCGCCGGGTGGACGTACCTCCTCGGCGGCGCGCTCTGGGCCGCCACGGCGGGAGCACCGGCCGTACCACTGCTGCACTGGCTCTGGTGGCTCGACGCCCTCCTCAGCATCGGCGCCCACGCCGCGCAGATACCGCTCGCACTGCCCCGGGCCCGAGCGGCCGGCCACGGCCCCGCGGCCGCCACGACGCTCACCATGCTCTACGGGGCGACCTGGTGGCGGAACCTGTGAAAATCCTGATCACCGGCGCCACCGGCTTCCTCGGCGGCCACCTCGTCGACGCCTGCCTGCGCGACGGCCACCGCGTCAGAGCCCTCGTACGCGAAGGCGGCGACACCGCCCGGCTGCGCTCCCTGCCCGGTGTCGAACTCGCCGTAGGAGACCTCAGGGACGAGGCCTCTCTGCGCGCGGCCACCGCGGGCTGCGGCACCGTCCTGCACAGTGCCGCGCGGGTCGTCGACCACGGCAGCCGCGCCCAGTTCCACGAGGCCAACGTCGCCGGCACCCGGCGGCTGCTGGACGCCGCCCGCGCGGCCGGCGCGGCCCGGTTCGTCTTCGTCTCCAGCCCCAGCGCCCTGATGCGGCCGGGCGAGGGCGACCGGCTCGGCATCGACGAGTCCACCCCGTACCCCGACCGGTTCCACAACCTGTACAGCGAGACGAAGGCGCGCGCCGAACAGGAGGTACTCGCCGCGGACACCGGGCGGTTCACCACCTGCGCGCTGCGCCCGCGCGGCATCTGGGGACCCCGCGACCACGCCGGGTTCCTGCCCCGCATGATCGGCGCGATGCACGCCGGACGGCTGCCCGACCTCTCGGGCGGCAAGCGGGTGCTGGTCTCGCTGTGCCACAGCGACAACGCCGCCGACGCCTGCCTGCGGGCGGCGACCGCCCCGCCCGAACGCGTCGGCGGCCGGGCGTACTTCGTCGCGGACGCCGAGCCGACCGACCTGTGGGCCTTCCTCTCCGGGGTCGGCGCGCGGCTCGGCTGCGCGCCGCCCGGCCCGCGGATCCCGCTGCCGGTCGGCCGCGCCCTCGCCGCCTCCGTCGAGACGCTGTGGCGGCTGCGCCCCGGGTCCGCCCCCGCCGGTCCTCCGATGAGCCGCTACATGATGGCCCTCCTCACCCGCTCCACCACGTACGACACCGGCGCCGCCCGGCGCGACCTCGGCTACGACCCGCCGCGCCGGCAGGCCGACGGGGTGCGCGAACTGCTGCGCTGGGTGGAGTCCATCGGCGGCGTGGACGCGTGGACCCGGCCCGGACCCGCCCCCCTTCGTAACGAGCAAGGAGGCAACCCGCGATGACCCGCCCCCAGACCGCCACCGGCCACCGGTACCGGCGCCCGGTCTCGCCCACCGAACGGCTCTACCTCGCGGCCGGCGACGCCCGCGGTGCCATGGCGCTGCGCATCCTCGTCGAGGGCGACGGCGTCCCCGACCCCGGGCGGCTCCGGGCGGCGCTGGCCCAGGCGGCCGAAGCCTGCCCCGGGTCCCGGCTGGTACGCCGGGGCGGGGTGTGGAGCGCCGACGGACCGCTGCCGCGGATCCGGTACGCGGACCCGTCGGCCGCCCGCGCCTTCGAGGTGGCGGCGCCGGCCACGGCCGCGCTGCTGAACGGCCCCGCGCGGCGCACGGACCCGCCGGGCTGCGAGGTGCTGGTGATACCCGGCTCGCCCGCGAGCGCCGCCCATTGCGCCGGCACCGGCTTCGGCGGCGGCGACGGCTTCGGCGGCGGCCTCGGCGGCGGCGACGGCACCGGTACCGGCGGCGCCACCGGCACCGGCACCGGCTTCGGCACCGGCGGTGGCAACCGCTTCGGCGACGGCGACGGCGACGGCTTCGGCGGCGCCACCGGCACCGGCCCCGGCGATGGCTTCGGCACCTGCACTGGCACCGGCTGCGGTCCCGGCGGCAGCACCCGCACGGGCTTCGGTACCGGCTGCGGTCCCGGCGGCAGCACCGGCTCCGGCACCGGCTTCGGCGGCGGCACCCGCACCGGCACCGGCGATGCGGGAGCCGTAGGTCCGGCCCGGCCGGACGGCCGCACCGGCACGCGGACCACGCTGGTGTTCAGCGTCTCGCACGCCCTGATGGACGGTCACGGCGCCCTGATCTGGGTACGCGAGGTCTTCCGCGCCCTGCGCGGGGAGCCCGCCCGCCCCGCCCTGGCGCCCGTCACCGACCACGGTCTGCTGCGCCTGCTCGCCCCGGCCGCCCGCCGCCCCGCGCTGCTCCCCGACCGGCCCTCGCCGCTCGGCCGGCCGGCCGCCGGGCCGCAGCGGACCCTGTGGCTGCGCCGGACCCTGCCCGGCCACCACCCGGCCCTCACCGCCCGGCTCGCCCAGGCCCTCACCGACGCCACGGGCCGGCCCGGCCGGATCATGGTCCCGGTCGACCTGCGCCGCCACCGTCCCGGCATCGGCGCCACCGGCAACCTGACCCTGCCCCTCTTCCTGGACCTGGACCCCGGCACCGACTGGACCGGCCCGCACTCCGCGTTGCTGCGGGCCCTGGCCGAGCGGCGCGAACTCGCCGCCGGCTTCGAGTCGGCCCTCGCCCCGCTGCCGCAGGCCGCCTCGGCGCTGCTGCTGCGCGCCGCGCAGGCCACGGCCACCCGTGTCGACCGCCACCTCGCCTCCGCCGTCGTCTCGCACCTCGGCCGGCTGGATCCGGGGGAGTACAGCGGCGGCGGGTTCACCGCAGCCACCGTCTACGCCCTGCCCGTCCACGCGCCGCTCGTCCCCGTCTCGCTGGTCGCGGCCGAGACCCCCACGGCGACCGAGCTGACGATGGGGGTCCGGGGCGGCCCCGGCCTCGCCGCGCGCGCCGCACACCTGCTGGACGGCGCGCTGGCCCGGCTCACCTCCGCCACCACTGCCGCCGCCCCGCCGCCTTCCGCGCCCGCTCCGCGCTCGCCCCGCTCCGGGCGGCCCGCCGCCGCGGCCACCGTCGTCGACCTGCTCCGCGCACGGGCCGCCCGTACTCCGGACGCGGTCGCGCTCGACGGGCCCGAGGGGGCGGTCACGTACGCGGAGCTCGACCGCCGCTCCGATGCCGTCGCCCGCGAGCTGGCGGCCCGCGGCGTGGGCCGGGAGGATCCGGTCGGGCTGATCGTCGACCGGTCGCCCGCAGGGGTCGGCGCACTGTGGGGCATCCTCAAGGCGGGCGCCGCCTATGTCCCCCTCGATCCGGCCCACCCCGCCGAGCGGATCAAGGAGGTCCTCCAGGAGTCCGGTGCCCGGCTGTGCCTGACCCAGCGCCACCTCGCCGACTCGCTCGCCGTGTCCGTACCGTGCCCGCTGCTCGCGGCGGAGGACGTCCCCCACGCGCCCGCGGGCGGGCCGCTGCCGCCCGCCCCGGAGCCGGGGAACCTCGCGTACGTCATGCACACCTCCGGCTCCACCGGGCGCCCCAAGGGCGTCCAGATCGAGCACGGCAGCCTCATGGGCTTCGTCCGGTGGATGGCGGAGGTCTGCCGTGTGACGGACGGGACCCGGTTCGGCTTCGCCGCGTCGTACGCCTTCGACATCTCCTGCTTCCCGCTGTTCCTGCCGCCGGCCGCCGGCGGTACGACCGTCCTGTCTCCGGGCGCGCCCTCGCGGGCCACGCTGCGCTGGCTCGTCACCGATCACCGCGCCGACACGCTCGCGCTGACCCCCTCCCACCTCGCGCTGCTGGAGGGAGGGGCAGGTTCCGTACGCACCCTGCTGCTCGGGGGTGAGCCGCTGACGCCCGCCGCTGTGGGCGCAGCCCGCGCCGCCTTCGGCCCGGACTGCCGCATCATCAACGGCTACGGGCCCACCGAGGCCACCGTCGCCTGCCTGGCCCACGTCGTGGACGGCAGCGAGAGGGGCGCCACCGTTCCCCTGGGCACGGCCGGCCCCTCGGCCCGGGTGGACCTGGTGACGCGGGACGGCCACGTCCTCGGGACGGGGGAGGCGGACATCGGCCGCACCGGGGAGCTCGTCGTCAGCGGCCTCCAGGTGGCCCGCGGCTACCTCGGCCGGCCCGACGCGGGCCCGTCGCCCTTCATCACCGGCTCCGATGGCGTACGGGCCTACCGCACGGGCGACCTCGGGCGCCGACTGCCGGGCGGCGCCGTGGAGTTCGCGGGGCGGGTCGACGGCCAGCTCAAGATCGCCGGCCATCGGGTGGAACCCGCCGAGATCGTCGCCGCGCTGGAGGCGCATCCCGCGGTGAGCCGGGCCGTCGTGGCCGCGCGCAGCCGCCCGGGGACGGCGTCGCCGGTCCTGTGCGCGTACGTGGTCCCCGCGGGCTCCGCCTCGGGCGCGGCGGAGGTCTCCGGCCCGGGCGCGGCGTACGGTACCGCTTCGGAACCCGTATCCGCTTCGGAACCCGTACCCGGTGCGGAACCGGTGTCCGGTGCGGCGGAGGTCTGCGGCGCGGGCGCGGCCCCGGCGTACGGTGCGGCCCCCGATCTGCCCGCCGTGCTGCGCGCGGAACTGGCCCGCCGGCTGCCTGCCCATCTGGTGCCGGCCCGCATCACGGTCGTCCCGGACATACCCCGCTCGGTCAGCGGAAAGGCCGAACTGGACGCCCTCCCGGACCCCTTCGGGCCCGGCGAGCCCGACGGCGGCGGGGCCACCGCCCGGCCCGCCACGCTCCAGGCGCAGGTCGCCCGTCACTGGGCGGCGGTGCTCGGCGTCGAGGCGCGTACCCTCACGGCCCGTTCGGAGTTCCAGTCCCTGGGCGGCGACTCGCTGGCCCTGATCGAGATGCTCACCGCCGTCGCCTCGGACCTGCTCAGCGAGACCCAGTCGGCGCTCTTCATGAGCCGCCTCGAATCGCTGGTCCGCGACGTCACCCTGGACCAGGTCTGCGCCCACGTCGAAGCCGCCCGGGAAGAGGTCCCCGCATGATCTTCATCGGTGACGGGGCCCTGCTGCGCCGCGCGGTCGCCCACACGGCGGCGCGCGGACACGCTGTCGACCTGGTCTGTTCCGACGATCCGGGGGACGCCGCAGGAGCCCCGCACCTCGCCGCCGCCGACATCAACGCCGAGGCCTCCGCCCTCGCGGCCGCTTCCACCGACGGCATCGTCTGGTCCCTGAACAACCGGCGGATCCTGCGCACGCCCGTGCTCTCCCTGGGCCTGCGCATCCACAACGTCCACAACGGCCTGCTCCCGCAGCACCGTGGCCTGCCGTCCGTCGCGGTCCTCTTCGCCCTGCTGAACGGTGACGCGGAGTACGGCGCCACGCTGCACGAGGTCGACGAGGGCATAGACACCGGGCGGGTCCTCGCGGAGAGGCGTTTCCCGGTAGCCCCTGACGACCGCTACCACCAGGTCATGCTCCGGGGCATCCGGGCCTGCCACGCCCTCTTCGAGGAGGCGCTCCCGGCCGTCGCCGCGGGGACGCCCTTCCCGGCCGCCGCCTCCTCCCGGCCCCGGGGCCCGTCGGCGTACTACGGCCTGCGCGCCCTGGACCGCCTTCCCGGCCACCGCGACCATCCGGCGTACGCCCGTGCCACCGACCTCGGGCCGTTCGCCGCGCACGCGCCGGAGCTGGCCCGCGCCCTGGAGGCCGAACGGACCCTCCGCTGAACCGGCCGGGGGCCCCACCGTCACGGCGGGGCCCCCGGCCGGCTCAGGCGGTCGCGGTCAGCGGCGCCGCCAGGCCCTGCCTGATCCCGCGGGTGACCTCGTCGGCCAGTACCTCCGGGACTCCGCGCTCCACGCCGTCCAGGGCCTGCTCGGCGACCACGGCCGGATCGGTCTTCATCTCCGCCGGGACGGAGCGTGCCATGTCGGTGTCCATGTAGGCGACGTGGAGCGCGGTGACCCCGATCCCGCGCGGCGCCAGCTCCTCGCGGACGGAGTCCGTCATGGACCAGGCGGCGGACTTGGCGGCGCTGTACGCGCCGGCGCCCGCCGGGTGCAGCCAGGACAGGACGGACAGCACGTTGAGCACGGCCCCGCCTCCGTTGGCCTCGATGACGGGGGCGAAGGCACGCGTCACCGCCAGGGTGCCGAAGAAGTTCGTCTCCATCTCCAGGCGCACGTTGTCGAGGTCGCCCGCGATGAGGGCGGTGCCGGTCGAGGCTCCGGCGTTGTTGACCAGCAGCGTGGCGTCCGCCGCCGTGAGCGCGGCGGCGCGGATCGATCCGGGGTCCGCGAGATCCAGGTGCAGCGGCGTCACGCCGTCGATGTCGACCGATTCCGGGCGGCGCGCGGCCGCGTACACCTTCGCCCCGCGCCGGACCAGCTGCTCGGCGAGATGCCGCCCGAGTCCGCGGTTGGCTCCGGTCACGACCGCGACAGAGTCCTTGAGATCCATGGTCTTCCCTCTCGGCAGATTAGATGCTGTCTGTAATCTAAATCCCTCGTAGAATAGATTGCAAGTGTCATCCAGTCGAGACGGGTGGATCAGTGGGCCGCGTATCCCAGCAGCAGGCGCAGGAGAACCGCAGGCGCGTCGTCGCCACCGCTTCCCGGCTCTTCCGGGAACAGGGCACCGGCGTCAGCGTGGCGGACGTGATGAAGGCGGTGGGGCTGACCCATGGCGGCTTCTACAAGCAGTTCGAGTCGAAGGACGCCCTCATCGGCGAGGCCACCGGCTACGCCTTCGCGGAGCAGAAGGCGCTGCAGGTGGCCCGGGTGGAGCGCGCTCGCGGCCAGGACGGGGCGGCCCGCCGGGAGCTGATCGACCAGTACCTCTCCGCCGAGCACCGCGACGACGCGGGCGGCGGCTGCCCCACGGCGGCCCTCGCCTCGGACATGGCCCGCGACCAGGGCGAGGCCGACGCCCACCGTGTCTACGCCGAGGGCGTCCGGGCGTTCGCCGCCTCGCTCGCCACGGAGGAGGACGACGGCATCGCCCGCCTGTGCACGATGGTCGGCGCGCTCGTCCTGTCCCGCGCGACCAGGGGGGCACCCCTGTCGGACGAGATCCTGCGCGCGGCCCGCGAAGCCCTGACCGACGCAACCCCCTGACGGCACCGCCCCGCCCCCCGGCGGCGGGCGGGGGCGAGGCCCGGGCTGGCCCGACGGCCCGGCCCTCGCGCCCGCGGGCCGGCGGGCGCGAGGGCCGGGCCGGGGAGTCGGCGGCGCTTCAGGGGCCGGCGGACGGCCGGCCGAGCTGATCCGGCGGGGCGGGATGCGCTGCCGCGGGAGACGCTGAAGTCGACCGCGGGCATGGCCAGGCGTGTTCTTGACCTGAAGCATGATCGAGGTTCTAGCGTGTCGCCTACTTGATCATCTGACGACGGGAAACACGCCCATGATCCTCGTGACCGGAGCCACTGGAAACATAGGCCGTGCCCTGCTGAAGGAGCTGCACGCACGCGGTGTCGGGCCGCTGAGAGGGCTCACCCGTGATGCCGCACGGGCCGTCTTCCCCGAAGGGGTCGAGGCCGTGGAGGGCGACTTCGCAGAGCCGGCGTCGTTGAAGCCCGTGCTGGAGGGGGTGCGTTCGCTGTTTCTCGTGTCGCGTCTGGGCTCGGACGCCGACATCCTCGAAGCCGCCCGGCAGGCGGGCGTGGAGCACGTGGTGCTGGTGTCGTCCATCACCGTCCAGACCCACCCGCACCTCGGCCCCGCCGGCGAGAACCTGGCGGTGGAGCAACTGCTCAAGGCGAGCGGCATGGCCTGGACGATCCTGCGGCCGACGCAGTTCGCCTCGAACGCCCTGATGTGGGCCGCCGCCATCCGTGGCCACGAGACCGTCCGCGCGCCGTACGCCGAGACCGCGCTGCCCACCATCCACCCCGCCGACATCGCATCGGTGGCACGCGTGGCACTGACCGAGCCCGGCCACCACGGACGCACGTATGCCTTGACCGGTCCAGAGCCGGTGACCGCCCGACAGCAGGTCGAGGCCATCGCGGCAGCACTGGGTCGGGAGGTTCCCTTCGCCGAAATCAGCCGCCGGCAGGCCCGCGCACAGATGGCCGCCGTCTTCGGGCCCGAGGCCGCGGACGCGGTGCTCGACGTCACCGGCGGAGACGTGAACCACGAGCTGCTGATGGTGCGCGACACGGTTTCACAGGTCACCGGAACGCCGGCCCGCCCGTTCCGGCAGTGGGCTTCGGAGAACGCCAACGCCTTCCGTTGAAGCGCCCGGGCCTGAGCGCGTTCACCCGTACTCCGGTGCGCACATTCAGGGGTACGCCGACACATGGCGGGCGCGCGGCGCTCGGCCGGGGCGCTCGGCCGGCGCGAGGCTCTGGCCGGGGGGACGGCCTGAGGGGCTGCCACTGGGCCGTCGGCTGACACGGTCGGGCAGGGCGCCAGACTCTGGTGGAGGGAAGGTCCGACCGTGCGTCCCGTGGCTGGCGCCGGTTGGCCGGTGGGGGTGATCGGGGGCCGCACAGGGCGCTGGCCCGAGCGCGCCGTCGGCCTCGTGGGGCTGCCGGTCTGTCTCGACGCGGCCGACGTATCCCGCGTGGTGGCTACCGCCCCGCGCGGGCGAGTCCGGCACTGGGGCGATCACCTCGGCGGCGCAGGCCCGGGGGAGGGACTTGGTTCCGTCCGGGGCGTCTTCGCGCGTCCGGCCGCGGGGTCTGCCTCCCAAGGCCGAGACCGCAGTTCGTACGTGACCGTAGCCGCACGGGCTGCCGACGCGACGAGGTGCCGTGCGGGGGCGCCGCGTCCACGAAGAACGCCCGGACAGGCCTGGTCTGTCCCCCCCGCCCCGCGATATCGCACCGCACCGTGGGAGCTGGGAAACGCGGGCCGAGCCTCAGAGCTCGGTGTGGTTGAGCCTCTCGGCGAGCTGTCCGCTGACGGAGTTGGCGGTCTCGCCCAGGTCGCCGTTGGTGAGGAGCGGCTCCAGGACCGTGGGCGGGGCGGGCGGGGCATCGGCGTGGGCGGCGGTCAGGCCGAGGCTCACGGCGGCGACGGACAGGGCGGCTGTGGCGGCCAGGCGGCGTGCAAGAGTCATACCGAAGCCAACGACGCGCCGCCCGTCGGGACACTTCCCGGGGCGCGCGGGCCGGACGGCTGCCCACGGAAGCCGCGCCGCATCCGAGGCGGGACAGCGCCCGACCGGCTGACGTTCTCACGTAGTGACGGGTAGGCCGCCGTAGCTCGCTCGTCCTCCGGATCGCCTGACGCTGACCCCTTCTGACGTTGTGCGCACTGCCTGACCGGCAGTCGTTCGGGCCGCCTGTGCCACCGCGCCGCGGAGTCGAACATCCGGGCGAGGTCAAATCGAGCCGGAAAGGGCGGGCCCGGCAGTGGCGGTAGCCACAGAACCCCGGTTCCGGACACCCCGCGCGCCCGGCTCCGTGCCGAGGCCGCCGCATCGGACAAGTGGATCTTGGCCCCGAAGATCAAGGAACGCGGCCTCCGGAGGTAGCGGACCGGCCGGGGGCGCGCCCGCCCGCATGCCATCAAAACGCCTGGTCAGCGGCTTCTGTCCGGTTCTCACCAGGTGGCGAGTTCAGCTTGATGATCATCCGTCGCCGGATGCGTAGCGTCACCGGTCTGCGACGCAGGGAGGGTTTGAAAGGCATGGGAAACAGCAGCGCGAAAAACGATGTGGGAACGGCCTACATCAATGACGTATTCATGCGCCACCCGCTGACCACGCGGAACCAAGAGGAACTCGCAATCGCCGCCAGGGCCGCCGGCATCCTACAGCGGAACCAATTACGGAACGTACTCAAGCGGACGCCCCAGGGCGGAGGCAAGCAGATCGACCCGATCGGGTTCTCCCTGAACAAGGTGCGCTACGGCGGCTACCCGCCGGAGGAGGGGACCGCGCACGAGCGCGGCTGGCGCGCCTACACGAATGTCGGCGTACCGGTCGTCGAAGAGCGGAGCGACATCCAGCAGCCCCCTCCCGACATGATCTCCAAGCAGACGTACGTCAATGGCACCGACCCGATCAAAATCACCGTGACGGACACGGTCGAATTCTCGATTTCGAACACGATCAGCTGGTCGCTCCAGGGCGAGGTGAAGCTCACCTTCGGGGCGAAGTCCATTGCATCGCTCCAGCAGCAGCTCCAGAAGAGCATGGAGATGAAGCAATACCAGAAGACCACCCTGCTCAACAGCAAGGACAACCAGGGCGTCAACACGGAGTCCCAGACCGAAGCGACGAGCAACACCCAGGCCACGAGTTCCGTCACCGGCACCGGGGAGTTGTGGGGAGAGCTCCTGCTCGGGATCACGGGCTCCGTCAGTGGTTCGCTGACCACCGAATGGAAGCACCAGTCGTCGGTCAGCTTCGAAATCAGCAGCCGGGCGGACGTCATGGCCACGACGCGGCGCCAGATTCGCCAGTTCGACTACGAATTCCCCGTCACCTTCGGTGGCTGGGTCGCCTTGTACTATCCCGAGCCGGTGGCGGTGAAGGAGACTCCGCCGCAGGCCGCCGAACCGAAGTTCTCCCGGGTCATCGCGTGGAAACTCGGCGAAGCCGCCATCGATGCCAGTCGCTTCGACCTGGCCGACGAAGGAAAGCGGTTCCTGCAGAAGGGGACCGCCGAAATCGTCGCCGTCCGCACCGGAGAACACCGGGTTTTCCAGCCGGAAGTGCTCGACTACCAGAACCAGAAGCAGCCCCTCTAGCAGGGGTCGGGACTTCAGGAGGGGAATCCCATGTCCTTCAAGAACATCTTCGACAACGGCGGAGACGAAGCCGGTTCCGCCGACAAGTCCGCTCAGGCGCTGGGCAAAGACACTCCGGGAGCCGGTGACGTCTCGGAGGCCGTGCGCAAGCTGGAGAGCGAGCGCGACCCGTGGCTCGTGCGCCAGACCGCTCACGGGGCGTTCGACGTCATGGGTTTCCTGGGCCCGCTCTTCCAGAACGCCCAGGGCGCGGCCGCCGCGCAGCGCCAGGTCTCCGAGAACCCCGGTTCGGCGTCCGGCATGGCCTCGGCGACCACGAAGGCGTTCGGACCGCCGAAGGTGAGCATCGGTGACGACGACATGCCGAAGCTCGAAGACCTGTCGAAGCTCATCGGCAACAGGAGGAGCTACGCCCTCATCGCGACGGGGCTGGGAGCGTCCGAAGGTCTGGCGGTCGACCCGTCGCTGAACACGGCGTACGTCGCCGACAGGGGCGGCCAGAGGCTGTCCGCGGTGAAGGTCGACACCGGGGCCCAGCGCGTGGCCGCGAGCACCCTGGGCGACATCGGCGAGGTGCAGGTGGACGCCCAGGGCACGGCCTACTCCACCGACTACGGCGCCGGGCGCCTGCTCGCGGTGGACCTGTCCAGCGGCTCCTCCCGCAAGATCGCCGACGTATCGGGCGCGTACGGCGTCGCGCTCGACGCGGCGGCGGGCAGGGCCTACGTCGCCAGCTGGCTCGACGGGCAGCTGATCGCCGTCGACCTGCCGGGCGGACAGAAGCGTACGGTCGCCACCGGCCTGGGGCAGGGCATCGGCGGAGTGGCGCTGGACGGGCGGGGCAAGGCGTACGTCGGCCGGAAGGACAGCGGCGGCCACCTGTACGAGGTCCTTCTGGCCGACGGCACCCACCGCGTCGTGACCAACCTTCCCGGGGCGAGCAGCATCCGCGTGGCCCTCGACGGCGCCGGCCGGGCGTACGCCATCGACCACCTGAACGGGCGCCTGTACGAGATCACCCTCGCGGACGGCGCGCAGCGCGTGGTGGCCACCGGCCTGGGGACGTGCGAGGGCCTGGCGCTGGACACCGTCAACGGCTGGATCTACGTCAGCAACCGTGAAGGCCAGCTGTGGCAGATCAACCACCGTGCCGCCCAGGCCCTGGGCGGTGTCGGCAAGGTCGTGGCCTAGCCAGGAGCTGTCCCGGAGTGACCGGCAGGGTTGTTCCCGCCGCTGACGGCCGGGTACCCGGTCCGGTGCGGCAGCGGTGGTCGTTCGCCGGGCCGGTCGCGTTCTCGGGTCGGACTGGCTCGTCGGCCGCGTAGCGGCGGACCACGGTTCCGGTCGGCAGGTCGGCAGGTCGGCAGGTCGGCAGGTCGGCCAGTCGACCGGTCGGCTGGCGCCGGGCCGCCCCGGCCGGCGCGGCGTCGCCCCCGCCGCCACGCAGTCGCGGCCCGCCGGCGGGCCCGCCGCCCGGCCCGCCGCCCGGCCCGTCGGCCGGTACGCCGGCCGGCCCGCCCGCGGCAAGCGCCGAACCGCCCGCGTGCGGCGGTTCCTTCCGGTGGCCGACCCGACCGCAGGCGGAATGCGGACACGGCTCCCCTCAGGGGCAGAGCGCGTGGCCCCGGAGGCAGTCGGCGGTGCCGTCGGCTCGAGCCGAGGGTCGTACCGCTGGGCGCCAAGCCGCCCGCTGCGCACGCGAGTTGGCTCCCCGCCGGTCGGTCCCGCCCTGCCGCTTCGGGTCCCGCCCCGGCAGGCCCTCGGGCAGCGTGTGCGCCCCCTTCGGGGAGCGGGCCCGGAGTGGTCTTCGTGAATCGGGATATTCCGCCCCCGCGGCCGTCCGGAATCCCTGGCCGGATCCGATATGCGGGACGGCCGCTCCGCCCACCGGGCTGATAGCGTCCGCGAGTTGATCTTGCTTGTCGCCCCGTCAGGTCCCGTCGTGGTCAGGCGCGGTGACGGCGACCCCTCTCGCAAGGAATCCACATTGCTCCGCCCCACCTCTCTCCGTCCTCCCCGCTTCGCCGCCCGCGCCGCGGCCTCGGCCGTGCTGCTCGCCCTCCTGCCCGCCGCCCCGGCCGCAGCCGCCACGACCCCGCACCTCGACGCGGTCGAGCAGCAGCTCCGCCAGGTTTCGCCCGGCCTGGAAGGCCGCGTATGGGAGCGCACCGCCGGCAACGCCCTGGACGCCTCGACGCCCGGCGGGGCGGACTGGCTCCTGCAGACACCCGGCTGCTGGGGCGACAGCGCCTGCGCGCAGCGGACCGGTTCCGAACGCCTGCTCTCGAAGATCACCGAGAACGTCTCCCAGGCGCAGCGGACCGTGGACATATCCACCCTGGCGCCCTTCCCGAACGGTGCCTTCCAGGACGCCCTCGTCTCGGGCCTGAAGGCGTCGGCCGCCAAGGGCAACAAGCTCAAGGTGCGTGTACTGGTCGGTGCCGCGCCGATTTACCACCTCAACGTGGTGCCCTCGAAGTACCGGGACGAACTCGTCGCCCGGCTCGGCGCGGACGCGCGGAACATCGACCTGAACGTGGCGTCGATGACGACGTCCAAGACCGCCTTCTCCTGGAACCACTCCAAGATCCTCATGGTCGACGGCCAGTCGGTGGTCACCGGCGGGATCAACAGCTGGAAGGACGACTACCTGGACACCGCCCACCCGGTGTCCGACGTCGACCTCGCGCTGCGGGGGCCGGCGGCCGCCTCCGCCGGCCGCTACCTGGACGAGCTGTGGTCCTGGACCTGCCAGAACAAGAGCAACATCGCCAGCGTCTGGTTCGCCTCCTCCAACGGCGCGGCGTGCATGCCGTCCATGCCCGGGGCCGCCGCCCCGGCCCCGGCGCCCCAGGGCGACGTACCGGTCATCGCCGTCGGCGGACTCGGCGTCGGCATCATGCGCAACGACCCCGCCTCGGCCTTCCGGCCCCGGCTGCCCACCGCCCCCGACACCAAGTGCGTCGTCGGCCTCCACGACAACACCAATGCCGACCGCGAATACGACACGGTCAACCCGGAGGAGAGCGCGCTGCGGACGCTGATCTCCAGCGCGGACCGGCACATCGAGATCTCCCAGCAGGACCTCAACGCGACCTGCCCGCCGCTGCCCCGCTACGACATCCGCGTCTACGACGCCCTCGCGGCCAAGCTGGCCTCCGGTGTGAAGGTCCGCATCGTGGTCAGCGACCCCGCCAACCGGGGCGCCGTGGGCAGCGGCGGCTACTCGCAGATCAAGTCCCTCGCGGAGATCAGCGACACGCTCCGCGACCGCCTCGCCCTGGTCACCGGGGACAAGGCCGCCGCCCGTACGGCGATGTGCTCGAACCTCCAGCTGGCCACCTTCCGCAGCTCCGACGCCCCGACCTGGGCGGACGGCCACCCGTACGCCCAGCACCACAAGCTGATCTCCGTGGACGACTCGGCGTTCTACATCGGTTCGAAGAACCTCTACCCGGCTTGGCTCCAGGACTTCGGGTACGTCGTCGAGAGCCCCGGCGCCGCGCAGCAGCTCGGCGCCCAGCTGCTGAACCCCCAGTGGCAGTACTCCCGGCAGACCGCCACCGTCGACCACGAGCGGGGGATCTGCCCCGCCTGACCCTCCCGCGCCCGGGGAGCCGCCGTCCCGCAGCCGCTCCCCGGGAGGCACCGCACCGTGAGAACGGGCACATTTTGTCCGATATTGCGTGAATCTGCTCCATGCTGGTCCCTGGTCTGGCGCATTTCAGGTCCTCGGGTGGGGTGCCAGGCGCCATCTCGACGTACCAGCGCCACCACCGGGAGAGACATGCGACGTGAAAACCGCCGGACGCGCAATCTGCGCATCGCCCTGACCCTGGCGGGCGGGGGCGCCGTCCTCGGCCTCGGCGGCCTGTACGTCACGGGCCTGATCGTGGCCGGCGACGCCGTCGCCGACGGCACCCGGGTACGCGGTGTCGACATCGGGGGCATGAGCCGTACGCAGGCCAAGGCGGCCCTCGACCGCGAGCTCGGCCCGGTCGCGGCCGCCCCCCTCGACCTCCGGATCGGTGACCGGACGCAGCAGGCGGCCCCCGCCTCCTTCGGCCTGTCCCTCGACACCGCGGCCACCGTCGACCGCGCCGCGAGCCACGGATCCGACCCCGTCACCGTCATCGGACGCCTCTTCGCCCCGGAGCGGGACCGGTCCGTCGAGCCGGTGATCCACATGGACGAAGCCACGAGCGCCGCCGCGGCCGACCGGCTCGCGGCCGAGGACCGGCAGGCCCGCGACGGAGACATCACCTTCACGGGCGGCAAGGCCCGGGTCACCCAGCCCGTCACCGGTGTCGCGCTGCGCGCCGGCCAGGTGACCGAGGCCGTACGCGCCGCCTACCTGAGCCCGCAGCGCGGCCCCGTCGAGCTCCCCGTCGACCGGACGCCGCCGGCCGTGGGCCGGCAGGAGACCGCACGCGCCCTCAAGGAGTTCGCCGCACCCGCGATGTCCGGCCCGGTCACGCTCACCCTCGCGGGCAAGCCGATATCCATATCCCCGGCCGTGCTCGGCAGCCACCTGGACGTCAAGGCGGACGGCAACGGCCGCCTCACGCCCCAGTTCGACTCCAAGGGACTGCTGGCCGACCCCGCGGTCGCCCGGCAGGTGGACGCGGCCACCGCCGAGCCGCGCGACGCCGTACTGCGCGCCGACACCGCGAACCGCGCCGTCGTGGCCGCCGAGGGGCGCACCGGGACCCAGGTCACCGACCAGGCCTTCCGGGCGGCCGTCGAGCCCCTGCTGACCCGTACCGGAGCCGACGCCCGCACCGCGGAGCTCAGCGCGGCACCGGTCCGCCCCAAGCTGACGGCCGAGGAGGCCCGCCGCCTCGGGATCAAGGAGAAGATGTCCTCCTTCACGGTCGCCTTCCCGGCCGCGCCCTACCGCACCACCAACATCGGCCGCGCCGTGGAGCTGATCAACGGCTCCGTCGTCCTCCCCGGCGAGACCTGGAGCTTCAACAAGCGGGTCGGCGAGCGCACCAAGGAGAACGGCTTCGTCGACGGGATCATGATCAATGACGGCCAGTACGTGAAGTCGCCCGGCGGCGGTGTCTCGGCGGTCGCGACGACCATGTACAACGCCCTGTTCTTCGCCGGCGTCAAGCCGCTGGAGCACGGCGCCCACTCCTTCTACATCGAGCGCTACCCCGAGGGCCGCGAGGCCACCGTCGCCTGGGGCACCCTCGACCTGCGCTGGAAGAACGACTCCGGCCACGCGATCTACATCCAGGCCGAGTCCAGCGACACCTCGGTGACCATCACCTTCCTCGGCACGAAGAAGTACGACGAGATACGCGCGACCCAGGGTCCGCGCACCGCCGTCACGCCCCCCGCCAAGCGCACGGGATCCGGTCCGGCCTGCGAGGTGCAGAGCCCCCTCGAAGGGTTCGACGTCTCCGTCGACCGGATCTTCCTCCGGGGCGGCCAGGAGGTGAAGCGCGAGACGTACCGGACGCACTACACCCCGCGCGACGAGGTCACCTGCACCCCGGCGGGCCCGTCCCCCTCGGGAGCGCCGACCGCCCCGGGAGCCCCGGACACGGCCCCGGCGGCCGCCGCCGCGGGCGCGCCGCGGCAGGCCTGATTCCAGCCCGTCCCATCCAGACCCGCCGCGGCACCGAATAACTTGTGTCACATCACTCACTGCTCTCACACGGGTGAGGGCGAGGAGGTGGGATCCATGTCCGTTCCCATCCGTGTTCGGCACTGGGTGGCAGCCGTATCCGCAACCGGCGTTCTCGTCGGCGGCGCGGCGCTGGGAGCCGCGGTTCCCGCAGCGGCCGCTCCGGCCCCGGCACAGACGGTGGCCGCGTCCGTCACCGGAGACCACGGCGACCAGTGCGTCTGGAAGAAGGGCCACTGGGAGAAGCGGTGGGTCAAGGGCCACTGGGAGAAGCGCTGGGTCAACGACAACCGCCACGACAACCGCCACGACAACCACGACAACGGTGGCGGCGGTGGCAGGGACGGCGACCGGAACCGCGACCGCGACCGGGACCATGACCGTGACCACGACGGGAACAACGACGGAGACAACGGTCGCCACGACTCCTGGCGCGGCGGCCAGGGCCACTGGAAGTGGGTGCACGTCCCCGGGCATTGGGAGAAGACCTGGGTCAAGGGACACTGGGACTGCTCGGGGCACCGCTGGTGACGACCCCCTGTTCCAGGCAGCACGGACGGTCGGCGAGGGCCCGCACACGCGGGCCCTCATCGCCCGGTCCGTCCCTTCCGGATCCTGCCGGGCCGGCAGGATCCGCGAGCGAGGGCCCGGCGGCGCTCCGGATGCGCCCGGTCGGCATCGGTGATGGGATCGAAGACCGGTGCACCCGACCAGCACGGGACCTCAGATGGTGGACAGGGCAGACAGCGGCGCGGACGACGCGGCCGATGGACCGGACGCGCTCCTCCTGAGACTGGCCCAGGGCGATCGCGAGGCCTTCGCCCCCCTCTACGACGCGCTGTGCGCCCCGGTGATGGGCCTGGCCTGCCGGGTCCTGCGGGACGAGGAGCAGGCGGCGGAGGTGACCCAGGACGTGATGATCGAGGTGTGGCGCACCGCCGACCGGTTCCGGCCCGAGCTCGGAACCGCCAAGGCGTGGGTGCTGCTGCTGGCCCACCACCGGGCCGTCGACCGCGTACGTTCCGTACGGGCGCGGGGCGCGCGGGAGGAGAAGGCGGCCCTGCTGGACCGGATGCCGCCCTTCGACGAGGTGGCCGACGAGGTCGAGGGCCGCGACGAGTACGCGCGGGTCCGGCGCTGCCTGGACTCGCTGAGCGGGCCCCAGCGGGAGGCGGTGCGGATGGCCTTCTACGAGGGGATGACCTACCGGGAGGTGGCCCGCTCCCTGGAGTCCCCCGAGGGCACGGTCAAATCGAGGCTCCGCGACGGACTGCACCGGCTGCGCGACTGTCTGGAGGCATCCCGATGAGCACGGCGTCCGACCCGCACTCCTGCCTGGCGGCCTACCTCCTGCACGCAGTGCCGCCAGAGCAGGAGGCCGCCTTCGAGCGGCACCTGGCAGGCTGCGCCGCCTGCCGCCGCGAGGCCGCTTCGCTGACCGGCGCGCTCGCGGGCCTCGCCGCGGGCCTCGCCGCGGCGCCTGCGGTGGCGCCTCCGCCCGAGCTGCGCCGACTGGTCCTCGACCGGGTCGCCGCCACTCCCCAGGACTCCGCCCCCGCCGCCCGGCCGCCCGCGCCCGCCCCGACCCCGACCCCGCCCCCGACCCCGGTCCCGGCCCCCGTATCGACCCCGATTCCCGCCCCGGCCCCCGGCGGCGCCGCCCCGGCCCCCGGCGGCGCCGCCCCGGCCCGCGCCGGGCGGCGGCTGCAGTGGGCCCTGGCCGCCTGCCTCGCCCTGGCCGCGGCCTTCGGAGCCGTCGCGGTCTGGCAGCACCAGGAGGCCGAGGACGCCCGCGGCCGCCTCACCGAGCTCACGCGTACCGGCCCCGCCGCACAGCTCGCCGACGTGCTGGCAGCCCCCGACGCGAAGGTCAGCGCCACGCGGCTCCCGGACGGCGCCACCGGCTGCGTGATCGTCTCCCGCAGCGAGAGCCGGGCCGCCTTCATCGCCTCGGGGCTGCCCGAACTGCCCGCGGACCAGGTGTACGCGCTCTGGTACGACGGCGGGGAGACGCTCCGGCCCGCCGGCACCCTCTCGGGCGGCGGAAACTGGCACATCAAGCTCCTGGACGGCCCCGTCGACCGGGCCACCGCCGTCGGCATCACGGTCGAACGGGCCGACGGCGTCGCCGGCCCGGCCACCCCCGTCGGCGTGGTCGACATCCCCGCCTGAGCCGCGTCCGCGCGCAGGGGCAGGCCGCAGTTCGGAGCGGCCCTGGACACGGCCGATACTGATCTTCATGAACGACACGGCCATAGCCAGCGCCCTGGAACGGATCTCCGGACACCGCAGCCGGTTCGACGCCCGCTTCGAGCGGTACTTCGACACCCTCGGCCAACGGCTCGACACCCCCCTGCCCAGCCGCTACGCGCCCCGCTGCCTGGAGCTGCTGCGGGACCTGTCGCTGCGCGGCGGCAAGCGCCTGCGGGTGGTCCTCCTCCACGAGGCGGCGCGGCTGGTCACCACCGACGAGGTGCCCGGACTGGACGAGGCGGCGCTGAGCCTCGAACTGCTGCAGACGCACGGCCTCGTCCACGACGACATCATCGACGACGCGCCCCTGCGCCGCGGCGGACCGTCCACCTACTACGCCTACCGCGACGAGTTCCCCGGGGACGAGCCCACCGCCCTGGCCCTCGCCGTGCTCGCCGGGGACCTCGCCGCGTTCCTCTCCATGCAGGTGCTGCTGGAGGCCGACGTCCCCGCCGCACTCCGCCAGGCCCTGCTGGCCGTCCAGACGCGCGCCGCGGCCGAGACCGTGGTCGGCCAGATCGCGGACCTGGAGCGGGACGCGCACGTACGGCCCGACGAGGAGTTCCTGCACACCGTCACGGACTTCAAGAGCGCGCGGTACTCCATCCTCGCGCCGCTGACGATGGGCCTGCTGGCCGCGGGCGAGGACCCGGCCCCGCACCACGACCGGCTGCACCGGTACGCCCGGCTGGCCGGTATCGCCGAGCAGATGCGCGACGACTGGCTCGACCTCTTCGGCGACGACGCCCACGTCGGCAAGTCCACCGGGGCCGACATCCGCTCCGGCCGCCGCACGTACGCCGTCAACGCCGTCCTGGCCGCGGCGACCGGAGCCGAGGCGGCCCTCGTGGAAGCCGCCCTCGGCGACCGGGCCTGCCCCGACGCCACGATCGCCCGGATCCAGGACATCGCCCGCCGCGGCGGCGCCGACCGGAGGCTGCGCGCCGAGATGCGCCGGCACGCCGAGGAGGCCTCGGCCGAGGCCGCGTCCTGGCGTCCGTACTGGCGCGAAGAGGCCGTGGACCTCTTCCGGATCCTGCCGCTGCGCAACCTCGGCCCAGTGGCCTGAGCCGGCCGCCCGGCCCCCGCGCACCCGCCCCGCAGACCTCCGCCCGGCCGCCCCGGAGGCGACCGGGCGCGTCACCCGGGCGCGCGGCCCGGCTGGCACGCCGGCCCCGCGCCCTGCTTGCTGGACGGATGAGACAGGGAGCACCGGGCACGCCCCCGGCACAGAGCCTGAGCACTCCGCGGGCCGCGGGACTGGCGGGGGTCGTCTTCGCCCTCCTGCTGGCGGCGGCGATCGTGCTCGTACGGACCGCACTGCCGGGCGGCGGTGGCGGCGATCAGGTGGAGGTCACCCAGGGCGGCCGGCAGGCGCTGACCACGGCGCTGGAACTCGTCCCGTTCGCCGGCATCGCGTTCCTGTGGTTCATGGGCGCGCTGCGCGAGCACGCGGGGGAGGCCGAGGACCGGTTCGTCCTGACCGTCTTCCTCGGCAGCGGTCTGGTCTTCGTCGCCGTCCTCTTCGGCGCCGTCGCGGCCGCCGGAACGGTGCTGGACACTTCCGACGGATCCGACTTCGGCCGCCACTTCGCGTACACGCTGATGACGACGTACGGCATGCGGATGGCCGCCGTCTTCGTCTTCGCGACCTCCACCATCGGGCGCAAGCTGGGAGTCTTCCCGCGCCCGCTGACCCTGACCGGATACCTGGTCGGCCTGGTCCTGCTCGTGGTCAGCTCCACCCTGCCGTGGTTCGAACTGGTCTTCCCGGCCTGGGCCCTGGTCATCAGCCTGTACATCCTGAGGGCCGGACGCCGCTCCCGGTGAGGCACCCGGGCCGCCGTCACCCCAATGGACTTCCCGGGGCGCCCTCCCGTGCCCGGCCGGGCACGCTGGTCCGGTAGTGGGGGGTCAGGAAAGGACCGTACCTTGCTGAGGCTTGTCGTCGACCTGAACCGGTGCCAGGGATACGCACAGTGCGCCTTCCTCGCACCCGACGTCTTCGCGATGCACGGGGACGAAGGACTGCTGTACGACCCGCAGGCCGAGGACGCCCAGCGCGAACGGGTGGCCCAGGCCGTGGCCGCCTGCCCCGTACAGGCGATCCTCGTGGACGAGCTGGACATGGCCGCGGCCTCCGATGCCGGGCGGTCCGGCGCCGCCGGGAAGGCCTCCGATGCCTGACGGAACCCTGGAAAGCCTCAAGCGCGACGGCCGGATCGTGATCGTCGGAGCCTCGCTGGCGGGGCTGCGCGGCGCCGAGACGCTGCGCGAGAAGGGCTTCACCGGCACGCTCACCCTGATCGGCGACGAGCCCTACGAGCCGTACGACCGACCGCCGCTGTCCAAGCAGGTGCTGCTCGGCAAGGCCGACGCCGGGCGCACCGCGCTGCCCCGCCGACGCGCGATCGACGCCGAGTGGCGGCTCGGGGTACCGGCCGACGGACTCGACATGGCGGCACGCCGGGTCAAACTCGCCGACGGCGACGAGGTGCCCTACGACCGGCTGCTGATCGCCACCGGTGTACGCGCCCGGCCCTGGCCGAACGAGACGGAGGGCGAGCTCGACGGCGTGTTCGTGCTCCGCACCCGCGAGGACGGCGCGGCGCTGGCCCGGCGGCTCGACGCCGGACCCCGCCGCGTCCTGGTCATCGGCGCCGGATTCACCGGCTCCGAGATCGCCTCCGCCTGCCGCGAACGCGACCTGGAGGTCACCGTCGCCGAACGCGGCGACGCCCCCCTCGTCGGCGCGCTGGGCGGGGTCATCGGCGCCGTCGCCGCCGAACTCCACCGGGAGAACGGCGTCGACCTGCGCACCGGGATCATGGTCACCGGTCTGGAGGGCGACTCCACCGGACGGGTCCGCGCCGCGCACCTCTCCGACGGCACCACGCTGGAGTGCGACGTCGTGGTCGTCTCCCTCGGCGCCCAGCGCAACACCGAGTGGCTGGCGGGATCCGGCCTCGGAGCCGGCCCGCGGGGCATCGCCTGCGACGCCGGCTGCCGGGCCTTCGACATCCGCGGCATCGTCACCGACGACGTCTACGTGGCGGGCGACGTGGCCCGCTCCCCGCACCCGCTCTTCGGCTACCAGTTCCTGTCCCTGGAGCACTGGGGCAACGCCGTCTCCCAGGCCGAGACCGCCGCCCACAACATGCTCAGCGAGAGCACCGACCGCCGCCCCCACATCTGGGTCCCGGCCTTCTGGTCCTCCCAGTTCGGGGTGAACATCAAATCGGTCGGCGTGCCCTCCATGGGCACCGAGATCATGATCACCCAGGGCTCCCGCGCCGAGCGGCGCTTCACGGGCGTCTACGGGTACCAGGGCCGCGTCATCGGGGCGGTCACCTTCGACAACTCCCGCTGGCTGCAGTTCTACCAGCAGCAGATCGAGGCGACCGCGCCCTTCCCGGTGCCGTTCCCCACGGTCGACCGGCGCTCCGAGGGCCAGCGCCCGATGCCGGCGGACTTCCCCGACCCCTCCGTGCCCACGCACGGCCCCACCATCACCCTCAGCGGGTACTCGCCGGCCGACCGCCGGATGACCTTCACCCCCGCCGGGCACTGACCCGCACGCGCCCTCCGGAGGACCCGCCATGACCCACGGCATCCTGAGCCAGATCCTGGACTACGCCAACCGCTCGAACCCCTACCCCCTGTACGAGGAACTGCGCAAGACGCCGGTCTTCCACGAGGGGGACGGACCGTACGTCATCAGCACCTACTACGACATCCAGAGCCTGCTGCACGACCCGCGGCTCAGCTCCGACGCCAGGAACCTGGCCGCGACCGCCGGGGACCCGCTCGCCGAGGGCGGGGAGGAGGAGGCCGCGGCGCTGCCCCCGAGCTTCCTGAAACTGGACCCGCCCGAACACGACCGGCTGCGGCGGATGACCAACCGGCCCTTCGGGCCGCCGCACTCCCCGCGCCGCATCGACGGGATGCGCGACGACCTCCACGGCATCGTCACCGGTCTCATCGACAACCTCGGCGACCCGGAACGCATCGACCTCGTCGACCAGTTCGCGTATCCGTTCCCCGTCACCATGATCTGCCGGCTGCTCGGAGTGCCGCGCGAGGACGAGGCCCGCTTCCACGTGTGGGCCGACACCCTCGCCGCGAGCCTGGACCCCGACCCGGACGCCGATCCCAAGGAGCGGCTCAAGACCACCCACGACGCCCGGATGGAACTGGGCATGTACCTCGCCGGACTGATCGAGGAGCGGCGCAAGAACCCCGCCGACGACATGCTGTCCCAACTCGCCGCGGGACACGGGCCGGACGAGACGATGAGCACGATGGAGCTGCTCAGCACCGCGGCCCTGCTGCTGATCGCCGGGCACGAGACCACCGTCAACCTCATCACGAACGGGATGCTCACCCTGCTGCGCAACCCGGACGTCCTGCGGGAGTTGCGCGAGAACCCCGGTCTCGCGGTGCCGCTCGTCGAGGAACTGCTGCGCTTCGAGCCGCCGGTACAGCTGCTCCCGCAGCGCACCCCGCTCGTCGACATCGAGGTCCGCGGGGTCACCATCCCCAAGGGCTCCTCGATGTGGCTGATCCTCGCCTCCGGAAACCGGGACCCGCAGCGCTTCGAGGACCCGGACCGCTTCGACCCGCACCGCAAGGACATCCAGCACCTGGGCCTCGGCAGCGGCATCCACAGCTGCTTCGGCGCCCCGCTGGCCCGGCTGGAGGCGCAGCTCGCGCTGAGCGAGCTCGCCCGCCGCCTGGACAACCCGCGCCTGATCGAGGACCCGCCGCCCTACCGCCAGAACGCGGTCCTGCGCGGTCCGCGCCACCTGCCCGTCACCTGCGACGGAATCCGGCCCTGACCCACCCGCCCGGCCCCGGTGGCCGCAGCACCGCCGATGGCGTCGCCCCCGAGCCGGGCGACGCCATCGGCGCGATCCGAGCGGGGCGGGGCGCGATTGCGGGGGCCCGGGGTGTGTGCCAGCGTGGGAGGCCGGGGGCTCGGGGAGGTGTGGGGACTTCATCCCGGACAGATCCCGAAGAGGGGAATCCCATGAGGCGCTTTCCGAGTACAGCCGTGAGCACCGCGGCCGCACTGGTCCTGGCCGCCGGCGGAGCGTCCGCGGCCTTCGCGGACCCGACCGACGACCCGAGCACCGCCGCGGCGGAGTTGTGCACCAACCTGACCGAGCTCGGCTCCGACACCGCGGCGCTGCGTGCGCTGGACCCCGCGAACGCCACGAAGGACCAGATCAAGGAGGCGTACGAGGACGTCCAGAAGGACTGGGAGGCCGTCACGAAGTCCACCGCGACCTGGGACACGGCGAAGAAGGACGCGGTGAAGTCCGCCGCCGACGGGCTGAAGAAGGCCTACCAGGACCTGCCGGGCGACACCACCGGCCAGGCGGCCGTCAGCCTGCTCGCGCCGCACGCGCAGAAGCTCGACGACGCCGTCAAGTCCGCCCGCAGCGGACTCACCTGCTGACGGGACACCCCCTGGGGAGCCGCCGGGACCACCGGCGGCTCCCGCCAGGACGGCAGGGCGCGCCCAGGCGACAATGAAGGGGGAGCCGGGCGGCGCGGCCGTGACCGGCACCCGCAGGACGGGGCAGGAGCACGCGCGCGAAGAGGCGGTGACCGAGCATGAGCGCAGGCGCCCGGCCCGGCGGACGGCCGCCGGAGCCCACCGCGACGGGCATCTACGGCGAGGACGTCTTCCCGCCCGGCCGGGCCGGCGAGGACCGCCGCATCGACCTCGGCGCGCTGACCTACGACGACATGACGATGGCCCGCCTGCGCGAGCTCGGCGCCGGGCCGGGCTGGAACTGCCTCGACCTGGGAGCCGGCACGGGGACCATCGCCCGGCGGCTGCTGGAGGAGGCCCAAGTGGCGAGCGTGCTCGCCGTGGACCGCGACGTCCGCTTCCTCACCGCGCGACCCCACCCCGGGCTCGACGTCCTGGAGGCGGACATCGGCGCCCCGGGGTTCGACCCCGGCCGCCGATTCGACCTGGTGCACGCCCGGTTCGTCCTGATGCACCTGCCCGCCCGGCGCCGGATGATCGCCCACCTGGCCGAACTCCTCACCGCACGAGGGGTGTTGGTCCTCTCGGACGCCATCGACCTGACCACCGCGGCCGCGCACGAGAACCCGTACACCCGCGTCATGCAGGCCATGTGGCAGGGACTGCTGGACACCATCGGCACCGACATCTCCTGGGTCGCCGACTACCCCCACCTGCTGCGCGACGCCGGACTCGCCCGCGTCGCGGCCGGGATCCAGGTGCCGCCCCTGATCCCGGGAAGCCCCATCAGCCGTTTCTGGACCGGGACATGGGACCGGGCTCGGGAGGCGATCCTGGCCACGGGGCTGGTGGACGAGGCGACCGTCGAAGCCGCGATCCAGTACCTCGACTCGCCCGACTGCGCCGACCTGTCACCAGGAATGATCACCGCCTGGGGATGGAAGCGGCCGGATCCGGCCTGAACCGGGCGATTGGGGCGCCCCGGGGAGGGGAAGCGTCGTCACGGCGCCACAGCCGCCGCAGGCGCCACCGCCCGACGCGAAGGAAGCCGACCTTGACCGACCTCCGCATCGGCGTCCTCGGATACGGCCTGCGCGGCAGCATCGCGCGCACCGCACACCGACCGGGCCGCGGCGCGGCCGTCACCGCCCTCGCGGACCCGGATCCCCGGGCCCGCGCCGCGGCCGCCGCCGCGTTCCCCGACGCCCGCGTCACCGCCGACCACCTCGCCGTGATCGAGGACGCGGACATCGACGCCGTGCTCGTCCTCACCCCCGACCACACGCACGCCGACCTGGCCTGCCGGACACTGGCGGCCCGCAAACCCGTCTTCGTCGAGAAGCCCCTCGACATCACCGTGGAGCGCTGCGACGAGATCCTGCGGACCGCGCACGAGACGGGCACGCGCCTGTACGTGGGCCACAACATGCGGCACATGCCCGTGGTACGGCTGATGCGCGAGCTGATCGCGGACGGGGCGATCGGCCGGGTCAGGACGGTCTGGGTGCGCCACTTCGTGGGATACGGCGGAGACTGGTACTTCAAGGACTGGCACGCCGAGCGGAAGTACACCACCAGCCTGCTGCTCCAGAAGGCCGCGCACGACATCGACGTCCTGCACTGGCTGGCCGGCGCGTACGCCAGCGACGTCCAGGCCATGGGCGACCTCATGGTCTACGGGGAGAACCCGCACCGCCGGGAGCCCGGCGAGCCCAAGCACGACGACTGGTACACCGAGGAGGGCCACTGGCCCGCGCACACCCAGCGCGGCCTCAACCCCGTCATCGACGTCGAGGACGTCTCGCTGGTCAACCTGCGCCTTGCCAACGGCGTGCTCGCCGCCTACCAGCAGTGTCACTTCACCCCCGACTACTGGCGCAACTACACCGTCATCGGGGACGCGGGCCGACTGGAGAACTTCGGCGACGGCCCGGGCGGAGAAGTACGGATCTGGAACACCCGGCGCTCCGGATACCGGGCCGGGCCGGACACCTGCCACCTCATCCCGGAAACCCGGGCGGGAGGCGAACACGGCGGCGCCGACCCGCTGTTGATCGACGAGTTCCTGCGCTTCGCACGCGAGGGGGGTACGACCGACACCTCACCGGTCGCCGCCCGGATGGCGGTCGCCGCGGGCTGCCTGGCGGCCGAGTCCCTGCGCGACGGGGGCACCCCGCGCCGGGTGCCCCCGCTCGATCCCCGGCTGGTGGCGTACTTCGAACAGGGCCAGCGGCCCGCCGCTCAGGCACCGGGGCGCGCGGGGGAGTGAACGGCCCTGCCGAAGGCATCCATGCAGGTCGCGCAGTAGCGCTCCGAGCCGGGCTCGGATATCGGGGGCGCTGCCTGTTCGGGGGCGAGGCGGGAGCCGCACAGCGTGCTGAAGGTCGCGTCCTTCGCGATCACGTGCCAGAGCAGCTGGCTGCGGTCGGCGGTCGATTCGGCGGTCGATTCGGCGCGCATCTCGTACATGGGCGTACCTTTCCGTGCTCGACGCGGGAAGAGGGACCGGCCTGGTCTCCATGAGAGCGCCCCGTGACGGATGGGGCCAATGGGGGTAGACCAAGAGGAGGGAAACGAGGTGCGGGAGGTTTGAGCGGGCTGCCGGCGGGCTCAGGGACGCCGGCCGGGGAGCAGTCCCCGCAGTCCGCCTCCGGCGCATCGCCGATCGTTCCAGGAAGCGAGGTGGATGCCGAATGGCCTGGGCGTCATGGACGACGACGGGGATCTACCCGGCTGCGGGCGGTGCCCGCACGACGGAGGCGGGTGACATCTCCGGAAATCTGACCGTGCACACGACCTGGACAGGAGCCCAAGCGCAGGTGGCGGTGCAGTACAGCGGGTCGTCGGACTGGTTCACCCTGTCCGGCAGCCCGGTGGAGTGCGCCTCGGAAGGGGAGAGCCGGGACCTGCACCAGGCCGTGGTCGAGACGGTCCGCGGCGGAGGCGGCGCGGGAGTGCCCCTCCACTGGGCCAGACGAGTGGCCTGAAGCCCGCCCCCCGGCCGCGCGCCGGGGGGCTGTCCCGTCCGGGGGGGGGGGGTGGACAGGATCAGGATCTAGAGGTCGGGCGGCTGGGGTGCGTCCAGGCGATTCACGGCGAGGAGCTCCTCGGCCGCCTGGAGCGCCTGGTGGATGCTGCGCCGGCCCATCAGGACGCAGAGGGTGTACGAGGCGTCCTCCAGCCTGCTGCGCAGGCTGGCGTCGTCCGGCGCGGCGAAGGTGCGGCGGCGCAGTGCCCGGAAGTAGTGCAGGTGCTGGCGCAGCAGGCGCGGATTGGGGAGCAGCCCCCCGGACGTGGAGCCCGGCGCGGGGCCCGTAGCGGACACGGTGTGGTCGATCACGGCCCGCAGGACCTCTTCCAGGTCGCAGGAGCGGCCGCTGACCTGGCCGGCGCTGCCGCTGCGCAGCACGATCGCCGCGTCGGCCGCCTCCGCCAGGCTGGCGCCCGCCGTCCGGGCCGTGTCGGCCAGGATGCGGCGGGCCGTCTCGGTGCTGCAGGGCACCAGTGCCATCAGGACTCCGATGGCACTGCCCACGGAGGCCCGCGCCGCCACGGCGACGGGCCTGCTCGGGGCCTCGGCCGTGTCGGTGCGGGGAGGGCGGTGTCGTTCCGGCGAGTCGTTCATCCGCCCGTTCCTTTGATCAGCTTTCCTCGCCGGCTGGCAAGGGTGTGCCCGCTGTGTAGCAGCAGGTACCGCGCGAGGGCGCCGAACGCGCGGGCCGCCGTGCGCCGCGTCCCACGATCAGGTGGTACGGCCGCGCGGGCGTTGACACGGGACCCGGCCCGTGGTGCCGGCCGCCGCGGGCCTCAGGGGCGGAACCTCAGCGGATGGTCGGCCGGTACCTCCACCACGGCGATGCGTACGCCGTCGGGATCCGCGAGCCACATCTCGATCAGGCCCCAGGGCTCCCGCACGGGAGGCCGCAGCACCTCGGCGCCCCGCGAGCGGAGCGCCTCGTACGCCTCCCGCACGTCCGCGACCTGGAGCCAGAGCCGGAGTCCGGGCGCGGGCGGGCTCTCGGCGCGGCCCGAGACCTCGAGGAACCCGCCGCCGAGGAAGTAGACCGTGCCACGCTCGGGCCCGGTCCCGAACTCCCGGTAGACGGCGAGGCCCAGGGTCTCGCCGTAGAAGGCGCGCGAGCGGTCGGGGTCCGTGGGTTGCAGCAGGATCCTGCTGCCCAGTACATGCACCATGCGCACGAATCTAGGGGGTCCGTTGTCGCGGGAGTGGCCGAAGGGGTGAGAATCGCGGCCGGTCCGTCCGGAGTACCGGCCGGACGTACGACGATGGCACATCATGACGCAAGAGCGGACCCCCGGACCCCGAGACCCGAGGGTCCGTTTCGGCGCCGCCCCGCCGCCCTGACGCCCCGCCGCCCCGCCGCCCCGCCGTTCCCGACGTGTTCGAGCCATCCGGCGGGCTGCCGGGGCCGGCCCCGCGCCGCCTCGGCCTTACGGTGATCCGATGCGCCTGCGGGCGTATCCATGTGTGGTCACCGGGCAGGGAGTTGAGGCATGAGGCAACGGGTGGGTGTGCTGGTCGCGGTAGGTGTCCTGACGCTGGGGGTGGCCGGCTCGGGGAGCGCGCAGGCGAGCCCGCAGGACAGCCCGCAGGCAGAGCGGCAGCAGCACGGCTGTCCGACGGCGGAGATCTTCGCCACCGACAACACCGAGATCATCACGGATCCGGCCGACCCGCGGCTCAGGACCCGGCTGACGCGCTTCGACCGCGAGGTGCGCGGCATCATCCGTGCCAACGGCGCGAGGCCGGGCGGGTCCACCCTGCTGGACGGCGTGTTCTGGTCCGGCGACCTCAAGCAGGCCACCTACGAGCGCTCGCGCGAGTTCGAGGTCAACCGGGTCGGCGCCGAGGGGCTCCACCACATCGCGGACGTCATCCGCAAGCAGTACCACCAGGAGTCGGTGCTGACCTTCCGGTGTCTGCCGCGGACCTCGCCGGAGACCGACGCGGTGGAGATCCAGGCCCCCGGTGTCTCCGGAACCCGGCTGCACGACGCGCTGGTCGCGGACCCCGAGGCCCGCGACCGGCTCGGCGGAGGCTCGGTCACCACGGACGGGAGGCTCGTCCTCATCGCCCCGCTCGGTGACCTTCCCCTGGCCCGGCGGTTCGTCGAGCAACTGGGCGTCGACTGGAGCACCGCCGAGGTGAGTTACGGGGACGAGGAGTTCGTCGCGTAGCAGCGGGCCCCTCCCGGCGCGGTCAGCCGGCACCCCAGCCGCCGTCGAGGGAGACGGACGTACCGGTGACGTATCCGGTGTGGGGGCCGCACAGCCACACGGCGGTGGCCGCGACCTCCTCCGGTTCGATCAGCCGCTTGATCGGGGACCGGGTGAGCAGGACGTCGGACAGCACGTCCTCGGCGCTGACGCCGTGCGCGGCGGCCTGGTCCTGGATCTGGCCCTCCACGAGGGGGGTGCGGACGTAGCCGGGGCTGATGCAGTTGCTGGTCACGCCGTGTGGAGCGGCCTCGATCGCGGTGACCTTGCTCAGCCCCTCCAGGGCGTGCTTGGCGGCCACGTAGGCGGACTTGTAGGCGCTGGCGCGCAGCCCGTGCACGCTGGAGATGTTGACCACCCGGCCCCACCCGCCCGCGTACATGTGCGGCAGGGTGTGGCGCAGCAGCAGGAACGGCGCGGTGACCATCACCTGCTGGATGAGCGCGAAACGCTCCGGTGGGAACTCGGTGATCGGGGCGACGTGCTGGAGCCCGGCGCTGTTCACCAGGATGTCGACCCCGGCGGGCAGCGCGCCGACGGCCGCCGGATCGGCCAGATCGACGGTGTGCGCCCGCCCCCCGATCTGCGCCGCCACGCTGCGGGCCGCCTCCTGCGCGATGTCGGCCACGTGCACGGCCGCGCCGGCCGCGGCGAGCGCCACGGCGCAGGCGCGGCCGATCCCGCTGCCGCCACCGGTCACCAGGGCGACGCGCCCCCGTAGATCCGCACCGGCCGAGCCGGCCGCCGCTGCGGGGTGGAGGTGGGGAAGTCTGCTCGTCATGCGGGAACAGTAGGGACGGGCACCGGGCGCCGCCCATGGCGCCGGGACACACAGTCGGCGCCCGCCTGATGGTGAACACGGCCATATCGACAGGGAATACGAGAGGGGACCGCTTGTTCGGCAGTGCTGCGGACGGGCTCATCCCTTCGAGCGAAAGAGGCCCCGGCGGCCGAAGCCCGGGGCCGCCGGGGACGAATGAAGAAGTGCGGCTCCGAGCAGGGGCCGTGCGACGCGTCCCTGGCGTGCTCGCTGGAATCGTCTGAAGGAGCCCCCCTCATGTCGCGTGTTCTGAAGAGTGCCGCGCTGGCCCTGGCCGCCGCCGCCGTCGTGGTCGGCGGAGCCTCGGTCGCGTCCGCGGATGCCGACGCGCACGGCCTGGCCGTCGGCTCGCCGGGTGTGCTCTCGGGCAACGTGGTCCAGGTCCCGATCCACATCCCGATCAACGTGTGCGGCAACTCGATCAGCATCATCGGCCTGCTGAACCCGGCCGCCGGCAACACCTGCATCAACGCCTGACGACCCGCAGCCCCGGGTCCCCGGCCCGCCACCGCGGTCAGGTGGCGGGCCGGGTCCGCGTCCGGGTCCGTTCCCGGCGGGAGGGCGTCACAGATCGCGGCGCATCGCGATCCGCGGCCACCGGTCCAGGCCGTGTGCCGCCTCGTCGGCGCGGATCTCCCGCAGACCGGGGCCGAGATCGGCCTCCGCCAGCGGACGGAAGCCGCAGCGCGCGTAGTACGGGGCGTTCCACGGCACTTCGGTGAAGGTGGTCAGGGTCAGGGCCGGGAGTCTGTCGGCCCTCGCCCGGTCCGCGAGGAAGTCGAGCAGGGCCCGCCCGATCCGGCGGCGCGCGCTGTCCGGGTGGACCGATACCTGTTCGACGTGCAGGCAGCCGTCCACCCGTTCCGCGATCAGGTAGGCCGCCGGCGCGTCGGCCTCGTCGGCCGCGACCCAGGCCAGCCCGGCCTGCTGGTAGCGGGCGAGCTCGTCGAGCGGGAGCGGCTCGTCCTCGGCGATCTCCGGCATGCCGATGTCGCGGAAACACTCTCCCGCCGCCCTCTCGATGTCCTGGAGGGCGGCCAGTTCGGCGGTGTGGACGGGGCGAATGCGCATGCGTGCATTGTCCCCGCGGACCCCGGCCGGACGGGCATCGTTTTCCGGCACACCTGGGCCACGAGCACACATCCACCACCGGCACACCGTGTGCCGGCGGCCACCCCGCCACCGGCACACCCGGCCCCACTCGCGGGCGCGGGCCGGCGGCGGGGTGGCCGCCGGCCCGCGTCCGTCAGCCGTGGACGAGCGCGATGAGCGAGGTACGGGCACGGGCCACGCGCGAGCGGACTGTCCCGATCGGGCAGCCGAGCGCGGCGGCCGCCTCCGCGTACGGCAGTCCCAGCACCTGGGTGAGGACGAAGACGTCCCGGCGCTCCGCCGGGATCGCGGCGAGGAGTTCCGCGAGGGCGATGCCGTCCTCGAAGCCCGGCAGACCGAGCGGCTGGGTCTGCTCCGCGGCGGTCTGCCAGTCGTCCCGGCCGGAGAGCTTGGGCCGGGCCGCGGTGTGCCGGAGGCTGTCGGCCACCGTGCGCCGGGCTATGGAGAGCAGCCAGGTCCGGGCCGACGAACGTCCCTCGAAGCGGTGCAGGCTGCCCAGGGCCCGCAGGAAGGTCTCCTGGGTGAGGTCGTCCGCGGACTGCGGGTCGCCGCTGAGGTAGGCGACGTAGCGCCAGACGTCGCGGTGCAGGGCCCGTACGAAGCGGTCCACCGCATCGGGGTCGCCGTCACGGGCCGCGAGAGCGAGCAGGGTGGTCGGCTCGTCGGGCCCACCGGTGTGCCGGGAGGGAGCCGGCGCGGCGGCGGTCGGACGCGGGAGCAGGGCAGGGGTCATCGCCTGATGTCCTTCTGGGAATCCGGGATCCGGCGCCGCCCGCCGATCGGGGCGCGGCGGGGCCGGTGAGCGGTACGGCCCGCCGGACGGCAGGGCCGATGCCCGGAGCGCGCGGCGGCAGGCCGTCGCGCCCCGGGGAGCCGGCTGTCAGCTGACAGCGGTCCCGGAAGGCGGGCCCCGTGAGGTGATGGCGTGGACGAGCAGCAGCCGGCGCAGCGGCCGGGACCGGCCCTCCCGGCCGGCCCGGACGCGCGGCCGGTGCGGGGGGCTCGGGAGGCGGAAGAGGAGCCTGAGCGGTACGAGGATCCGCCCGGCCACCGCGCGCAGTACGCGGAACGCGGCCTGCTCCCCGTACGCGAGCCAGAGGCCGCAGAGCAGGGAGGCGAGCAGGTGCGCGCTGAGCATGCCGGTCGAGGACATGTCCATCGGCGCCGTGGCGGCCGTACCGTCGGCGCCGGCCAGGCCACCCATGCCGGCCAGGCCGGTCATGCCATCCATGCCGGTCATACCGCTCATGTCGTGTCCGGCGTGCGGGGCCGCGCCACCGCCGGACATCACCTGCCCGCCATGGTGGAGGTGACCGCCCCCGGCGGACGCCCGCGCCCTCTCCTGGACCAGCGAGAAGCCGAGGTGCAGGGCGCCCTGGACGACGACCGCCGCCGCAGTGACGGCTGCCAGGCCCCGTTCGCGGTCGGCGAGGATCCAGGCAGCCGCACCACAGCCGGCGAACCCGGCCGCCATGGCCCACCAGGGGACGCCCGCCCCCGACATGAGGACGTGGCCGAGGGACGCGAGCAGCACGCAGGTGGCCGCGAACATCGCGGCCCGCAACGCTCGGCAACATCGACCCGGTGTCATGGCGGGCTCATCGTCGCATCCCCCCGGCGGCAGCCACAGAGGGGCACGAAAACTTGCCGTCACATGACAAACCCCGCTGTGGCGCACGCCACAACAGCCTGCGGGAACCAGCGAGTTCGCCGTACCGACTCCTGTCCCGGACCAAGAGGACCGGCGCGGAACGGAGCACGTGGTGGCGGAGCATCAGCAGGAGCCGGAGCAGGGCGCGGACCCGCCCGGGGGCGACCGCCGGCTGACCGCCCTCCTCACCTGCGCCATGGCGTTCTCGATGCTCCAGCTCTTCCTGATCGGCGCGTTCGGCCCGCGGCTGGTGGGCGAACTGCACGTGTCGCCGACCCTGCTGGGTGTCACGACGACCCTCGGGTTCGGCACGGCGGCCGTGCTGTCGCCCCTCGGCGGCCGGCTGGTCGACCGGGTCGGGCCGCGGCGCTCCCTCGTCGCCTTGTTCCTCGTGTCCGCCGCCGCGCTCGCGCTGATCGGCGCCGCGCCCGGGCCGGGGTTCCTGCTCGGGGCCGTCGCACTGGGCGGCCTGCCCCAGGCGCTGGCCAACCCGGCCACCAACAAGGCGATCCTGGCGGCGGTTTCCCCCGCCAGGCGCGGTTCGGTGACCGGGATGAAGCAGTCGGGCGTGCAGTTGGGGGCCTTCGCGGCCGGGCTGCCGCTGACGGCGCTGGCCGGCGGCGCGGGCTGGCGTGCGGCGGTGTGGACCGCGGCCGCAGCGGCGGCGGTCGTGGCCCTGTGGGCCCGCCGGGCGCTGCCCCCCGATCCGCCGGCGAAGGCCGCCCCGCCCGGCCTGACATGGGTGCCCCGCGGCGCCATCGCCTGGCTCGCGCTGTTCTCCCTCTTCCTGGGCTGCGGGATCGCCTCCGTCAACACCTACGTCGCCCTGTTCGGAACCCAGCGGCTCGGGATGGGCCCCACGACGGCCGGAGCACTGGTGGCGGTCCTCGGAGCCGCGGGGATCGCGGGCAGGGTGGGCTGGGCCAAGGCGGCCCGGCCCGGGCGCGCGCAGTGGCTGCCCGGCCTGCTGGCGGGCGGTGCGGTGGTGGCTGCCGGGCTGCTCGCCGGCGCGCTCTCGGTGGCCCCGCTGGTCTGGGTCGCGGTGGTGGCGGTCGGGGTGTTCGCCGTATCGGGCAACGCCGTGTCCATGGTGCTGGTGATGCAGCGGGCGGCACCCGGCCGGGCGGGGCAGGACTCGGCGCTGGTGTCGGCCGGGTTCTTCGCCGGGTTCGCGGTGGGGCCGCCGCTGTTCGGGCCGCTCGCGCAGACGGGCCGGTACGGCGCCGGGTGGCTGCTGGTCGCCGTCGAATTCGCGGTGGCAGGCGCCGTGGCCACCGCCTGGGCGGTACGGGAGCGCCGTGCGCGGGCCGAGGCCGTGGTGCGGGCGTGACCCCGGCCGAGTGGGCCGGGCCCGCGCTGGACGGGATGCTCGCCCGGGTCGCCGTCACCCGGGCCGAGGTCGGCGAACGGTTCCCGCTGTACGCCGACCCGGACACCGGCCGCTGGGTGACCACCGGCCGCGGCGCGTGGGCCGGCGGGTTCTGGGCGGGGCTGCAGTGGCTGCGGGCGCGGCACACCGGGGCCGGGGAGGACCGGGCCGCGGCCTCCGCGTGCACCGCACGGCTGGCCGGCTGGGCGGAGGCCGACACCGCCACGCGCGGGCTGATCCTCTGGTACGGGACCGCCCTCGCCGCCGACGACCCCGGGGCGCGCGAGCTGCGGACCAGGGCGGCCCTGGCGTGTACGGCCGCCTTCGACCCCGAACTCGGCGTCGTGCCCTGGGGGTCGGCCTTCGGCGGACCCCGGCTGCTGGCCCGGGTGGACGGGGTGCCCGGAATGGCGCCGCTGCTCGCCGCCGGGGGACCGGCGGGGGAGCGGGCCGCGGTGGCCCACCTCGAACGGCATCTCGGCCTGTGCCTGGACGAGGGCGGGACCGTGACCCCGGCCCGGATCCACGAAGCGGGTGCGGGGTGGCGGGCGTGCGAGGAGCCGCCGGCCGGCTGGAGCCGGGGCCGGGCCTGGCTGCTGCTGGCAGCGGCCGATGCGCTGCACCGGCCCGCAGTGCCGCGCCGGACGCGGGAGAGGTGCGCGGCCGCGGCGGAGCTGCTGGCCGGCGGGGCGACGCAACCGGCACGGTGCCTCGTACCACCTGACCAGGAGTCGCAGCCCGACGGCCCACCGGACACCTCCGCCGCGGCCGTCACCGCGGTCGCCCTGCTGAAACTGGGCCGCGCCGCCGGGCCGCGGGCCGCGCGGCACACGGAGCGGGCCGTCGCCATCCTGCGCCGGCTGACGGGCGAACACCTGACCCGGGCCGACGGGAACCGGCCCGGGGGCATGCTGCTGGACGGCTGCTACGACGCGGGGCGGGGCGTCGCGGTGCGCCACGAGCTGGTGTGGGGCGACTTCTTCCTCGCGACGGGGCTGGCCGCGCTGACCGGGCTGATCGACATCCGGGAGCTGTGACCAGCGGGCGGGGCCGTCCCGCCCGGGGCCGTCCCCGCCCGGGCCCGTGCGGCCCGGGGCCCGTGCGGCCCGGGCCCGTCCCGCTCGGTGCCGTGCCGCCCGTGGCCGGGCCGCCTGGGGTCCGGGGCGCCCGGTCCGTCCCGCCCGGGACCAGGGCCCTGCCCGGGGCACGGTCAGGTGCCGTGGCCGCGCAGGATCCGGCGCGCCACCGAGGTGATGTGGAGTTCGTCCGGGCCGTCGAGGATGCGGGCCGCCCGGCCGGTACGGAACAGCGCGGGCAGCGGGGTGTCGGGGCCGAGCCCGGCCGCGCCGTGGACCTGGATGGCCGAGTCCGCGACCCGCTGGAGCATCCGCGCCGCGGCCACCTTGGCGAGCCCCACCTCGACGTGCGCGTCCAGCCCCGCGGCGACACGGTCGGCGGCCTCGTGGACCAGCGGCCGGGTGGTCCGCAGGGCCAGCAGCGCCTCGAAGACATGGGACTGGACGAGCTGGTGCCCGCCCAGCGGGCCGCGCGAGCCCGTACGGGAACCGGCGCGCGCGCACATCAGGTCGAAGGCGCGCTGCGCCTGGCCGAGCCAGCGCAGACAGCGCAGCGTGCGGCCCAGCTGGAGCCGCTCGGCCGCGATGGCGAGCGCCTGGCCGCGCTTGCCGAGCAGGTGGTCGGCGGGCACCCTGACCCGGTCGAACGCGATCTCCCACTGCCCGGACGCGCCGAAGACGGGCAGCTCCCGTACCACGCGGAAGCCGGGGAAGGAGGTCGGGACCACCAGCAGGGAGAGGCCCTCGCGATCGCCCGGCGCCCCGTCCGTGCGGGCCAGGACGGTGACCAGACCGGCTTCGGCGGCGCCCGAGGTGAACCATTTGCGGCCGGTGACGGTCCAGCTGCCGTCCGCCTGCTCCTCGGCGCGGGTGGCGGTCAGGAACGGGTCGGTGCCCGGGGTGTCCGGTTCGGTCATCGCGTAGCAGGCCCGCAGTTCGCCGGCGGCCAGGAGTCCGGGGTACAGCTCGCGGACCCGCTCCGAGCCGTGCCGCCGGAGCATGGTCACGTCGAGCAGCGGCGCTGAACCCAGTGCCGCCGGGCCGTGGTCGCTGGCCCCCTCGGCCTCGGCGATCCGGGCGTACCGGGCCAGCGGCAGCCCCTGGCCGCCGAGTTCGGCGGGCAGCGGGAGCGCCCACAGGCCCGCCTCCTTCGCCTGCTCGGTCAGCCCCCGCAGCGCGGCCGCGGCCGCGGGACCGCCCGCGTCCAGGACGCCCTCGCGGGGGAACACCCGGCTCCGGACGAATTCCGCGACCCGTTCCTCCAACTCGTCGGCGTCGATGCCTGGTTCGGGCAGCCCGGACCTCATGCCGCCCTGTTTCTCCACCACTTCGCTCCGCACCGCTTTCTTCGACTCCGCCGGGAACCCGTGGGAACAGCAGTCCGACTGCCTTCCCGTGGAACTGGTCGGGTGCACACCCTCCCTGGTTCCCGCGTTCCGTAGATCCGGGGCCGGCCACTGCCGCGCCGGGAGCAGAGGAGAGGCATGGCGTCACCAGCCACCGCACAGACCGTCCGGCCGCTCGAAGGGCTGCGGCTCGTAGCCTCGGGACCGCCCGGCCTGGCCGGACTGACCGGCCTCGTCACCGAACACCTGCGCCTCCTCGGCGCCGAGGAGCAGCCGCGGCAGGGCCCGTACGACGGCCACACCGCGGAATTCGCCCTCACCGGCGGCGACTTCGGCCGGCAGGAGGCCCGCGCACGCTGGGCGGCCGATCCGGCGAACGGCATCACCGACGAGGCCACGGCTCAGGCCGCCACCGGCATCATGGCCGTACACGGCCGCCGCGAAGGCGCACCCCGGGCCCTCGCCGTCGACTACGCGGCGACCGCCACCGCCCTGCTCACCACGCAGGGGCTCCTCGCCGGCCTCGTGGCCCGGGCCAGGGGCGCTGCCGCGCCACGGGTCGAGGCGAGCGCCGACCGGGCCGGCCTGCTCGCCGTGTCCCAGTACCTCGCGGCGACCGGCGCCGACGAGGGCGAGGCGGCCGAACTGGCCCCCGGCGGACCGCCCTTCACCTCGGCCGATGGTGTCCTCTTCGAGCTGGAGACCCTGGACCCCGGAGCCTGGGCGGCCTTCTGGCGGGGCCTCGACGCCCCCGCCGACGCGATCCGGGCAGGCTGGCGGCCCTTCCAGTTCCGGTACGCCACCGCCTGCGCACCCTTCCCCGAGGCCCTGCACACCACCGCGAACGGTCACACCTGGGCGCGGCTGCGGCAGGCCGCCGTACTCTCCGGCGCCGAGGTCTGCCGGCTGCGCACCCTCGCCGAACGCGCCGCCGAGGCGGACGGCGCAGCCCCCTGGTCCCTGACCCCGTACGACGGGGGCCCGGTGCCCGCGAACCGGCCGCCCACGGCGCGCAGGCCGCTGCCCGGGAAGCCCCTGGCCGGGCTGACCGTCCTCGAAGCGGGCCGCCGGATCCAGGCACCACTGGCCGCCCATCTGCTGGGCCTGCTCGGCGCCGAGGTCATCCGCATCGAGCCGCCGGGTGGCGACCCGCTGCGCGGTATGCCCCCCGCCTGCTCGGGGCTCTCCGCGCGCTGGCTCGCACTGAATCGCGGCAAGTCGGCCGTGGAGGTGGACATCAAGTCGCCCGGCGACCGGGCCCGGCTGCGCGAGATGGCCGCCGGGGCCGATGTGTTCCTGCACAACTGGGCCCCGGGCAAGGCGGCCGAACTGGGCCTGGACTGCGCGGACCTCTCAGCGGGCAACCCCGCGCTCGTCTACGCGTACACCGGCGGCTGGGGTACGAGCCCGGTCACCGACGCCCCCATGGGTACGGACTTCATGGTGCAGGCCCGCACCGGAGTCGGCGAAGCGGCCCGCCCGCTGGGCGAACCGCCCGCACCCTCGCTGATGACCCTGCTCGACGTCCTGGGCGGACTGCTCGGAGCGGAAGCCGTCCTCGCCGGACTCCTGACGCGCGAGCGCACCGGGCGGGGCGTCCGCGTCGACTCCTCGCTCCTCGGCGCGGCCGACACCCTGACCGCCCCCGCCCTGCGCCGGGCGCGGCGCGGGCAGGAGCCGCGCAGGCCCGCCGGATTCCGCAGCCCCCTGCGGACCGCCGACGGCTGGATAGCCCCCGCCGACGTCTGCGCGGCGGCGGCCGGCGCCTACGACCTGACCTGCCTCCCCACCCGGGAGGCGCTCGCACAGCTGCGCGACCACGGCCTGGCCGCCACCGCGGTCACCACCGACCTGGCCGACCTGCACCACGACCCGCGCTTCGCCGGCTCGATCAGCCGCGACGCGCACGGTGCCCCCGCCGTTCCCGACCCCTGGAGCCACCGATGACCGTCGCCCTGCACGACCTGCTGCCCGCCGGCCTGCGCCGCACCTGGGCGGTGGACGGGACCTGCCCCGACCTCGACCTCTACAGCCTCTTCCGGGCCCGCCAGATAGCCGACCTGCACGCCACCGCCGTCATCGACGCCAAGGGCCCGCTCTGCTACACCGCGCTGGACCGCAAGGTGCGATGTCTGGCCACCGGGCTCAGGGAGCTCGGGATAGGCCCGGGCGATGTCGTCGGCGTACAGCTTCCCAACGGGCGGCACGCCGTCGTCGCCGACCTGGCCCTGGCCGCCCTCGGAGCGGTGGCGCTGCCCTTCCCCGTCGGCCGGGGCGGCCTGGAGGCACAGAGCCTGCTCCGCCGGGCCGAGGCCGTCGCGGTCATCGCCGCCGTCGAACACCGCGGCAGCCGGCACGCCGCCGACCTGCTGGCACTCGCCCCGGCCCTGCCCGCGCTGCGCCACGTCATCGCCGCCGGACCCGGCAGCGTGCCCGCGGGCGCCGTCGCCCTCACCGCGCTGCTGCGCTCCGACGCGGCCGCCTTCCGGGCCGCCCGGCCCGACCCCGACAGCGCCGCCCGCATCCTGGTGTCCTCGGGATCCGAGGCGGAGCCGAAGATGATCGCGTACTCGCACAACGCGCTCGCGGGCGGCCGCGGGAACTTCCTGGCCTCACTGATGCCCGACGGTACGGCGCCGCGCTGCCTGTTCCTCGTACCGCTGGCCTCGGCCTTCGGGTCCAACGGCACGGCCGTCACGCTCGCCCGGCACGGCGGGACGCTCGTCCTCCTCGACCACTTCACGCCCGAAGCCGCCCTCGCGGCCGTACGCGCGCACCGGCCGACCCACATCCTGGGCGTGCCCACGATGGTGCGGATGATGCTGGAGCGGCTGGAGAGCGGTGGCGGCGAGGCCGACGGCGGTGAACTTCCCGCGCCCACGGCCCTGGTCCTCGGCGGCGCCGCCCTCGACGCGACCACGGCCGGGAGCGCGAGCCGGGCCTTCGGCTGCCCGGTCGTGAACCTCTACGGTTCCGCCGACGGGGTCAACTGCCACACCGGGCTCGATCCCCGGGCCCCGGAGGCCGACGGCGCGGGTGTGGTGGCCGGGCGCCCCGACCCCCGGGTCGCGGACATCCGCATCACCGACTCCGACACGCACGAGCAGCTGCCCGACGGCCGGATCGGCGAGATCATCGCGCGCGGCCCGATGACCCCGATGTGCTACGTGGCCTCCCCGGAGCTCGACGCCCGCTACCGCACCCCGGACGGCTGGGTCCGTACCGGGGACCTCGGGCTGCTGGACGAGGACGGGGTCCTGCACATCGTGGGCCGTCTCAAGGACATCGTCATCCGCGGCGGTGCGAACATCAGCCCCGCCGAGGTGGAACGGGAGCTGGCCTCCCACCCGCAGATCCGCGACGTGGTGTGCGTCGGCGTCCCGGACGAGGTGATGGGCGAGCGCCTCGCGGCCTGCGTCGTCCCCCGCGGCCCGCAGGAGCCCCGCCTCGACTCGTTGAACAGACACCTCGCGCGGCGCGGCCTGGAGCAGCGCAAGCACCCCGAACACCTGTTGGTGCTGCGGGAACTCCCGCTGACCCCGGCGGGCAAGCCCGACCGGGCGGCGGTACGCGACCGCCTCACCCGGGTCGCGGCGAGCGCGTAGACGGCCCGCGGGGCGGGGCGGTCCACGACCGGACCGCCCCGCCCGGCCCCGTCAGGTGGCGGGCACCGCGGACATGGCCTTCTTCAGCTCGGCCGCCGCGTTGCGGTAGACCGGGAGCAGATCGAGGTCCTCGCCCGGGTAGTTGACGATGGCGACCTGCTTGGCACCCGAGTCGGGCAGGACGGTGCCCGTCGACATGTGGGCGTTGTCCAGGACCAGGGCGGGCTTCTTCGCGGAGAGCTCGGCCAGCTGGGCGGGGGTGACCGGCTCGGGGCCGTACGTACCGGCCGTGGTGGCGCCGGAGAGCTGCGCGGACCAGGTGGTGAAGACCTGGCTGACGACGACGGGGCTCTTCCCGCCCGGCCAGGCGCTCCGGACGTCCTTCGCGAGCCCGGCGTACTCGGCGTCGAAGTCCGTGGTCCACCGGGCCGCCGCGGCCTGGGTGCCGAACAGCCCCGCCAGGCGGGTGACCTCGGCCTTGGCCTTGCCGGGGTCGTTGTCGAGGTTCACCTCGACCAGCTTCGCCTTGGAACCGGCGGCCTCCTTGATCTTCGCGGCGTACGGCTCGAACGGCGCGTACAGCACGAAGTCGGCCTTGGCCACGGCCGCGAGGTCGGAGGGCTTGGGGTCGTAGTCCGGCGCGTGGTGCACCGACTGGGGCACGATCACCTTGAGCTCCTCGGCCCCGGCCGCCTTGGCGAAGGCGCCCTCCCACGTGGTGGTGACGACGACCACCGGCTTCCCGGACTTCGGTGACGTGCCGCTGTCGCCCTTGCCGGCGCCGCTGTCTTCGGCACCGCAGCCGGTGACCAGGGCGAGGGCCGCGCTCAGTGCGAGGAGGGAAGCGAATCGGACGCGGGTACGCGCCATGAGCTGATTCTCCGTTCGGGGAGGAAATGGACCGCGAGGACGACCGCCCCCGCGGAGAGGACGAGGACCGGCCCGGGCGGCCAGTCCAGCCGGAGCGCCACGAGGAACCCGGTGAGGTTCACGACGACCCCGATGCCCACCGCCCAGAGGGTGATGGACCGCAGCGACGTGCCCAGCCGGCGGGCGGCGAGGGCGGGAAGCAGGGTGAGGGCGTCGACCAGCAGGGCGCCGGTGAGCTTGATGGCCCCGGCGACCGCCACCGCGACCAGGACCAGCAGCACCGCGGTCAGCGCCCCCACCGGGACTCCGGAACACTGGGCGAGCTCCCGGTCGTACAGCAGCAGGGCCACATCGCGGCGCCGCCACCAGAACAGGCCCGGTACGAGGACGGCCAGTACGCCGAGCACCACCAGATCGGCGGTGCCCACGGACAGGATCGACCCCCACAGCAGCGCGAACGCGCCGGAGGCGTTGACTCCGGAGACGGCGAGCAGCAGCAGCGCCGCGGCGATCGCCAGGCTCATCAGCAGGCCCATCGCGCCCGACAGGCCGTCCGGGGTCCGGGCGAGCGGCGCCACCCCGGCTCCGGCCAGGGCGCAGGCCACCAGGGCGCAGAGCATCGGGTCGAGCCCGGTGAGCAGGGCGACGGCGATGCCGAACAGCGCCACGTGCATCATCGCGAAGCGCACCGGCATGATGTCGAGGCCGACGATGACCACTCCGATGACCGGCAGCCCGACCGCGGCCAGCAGCAGTGCCAGGCCCGCCCGCTGTACGGGCACGAGCTGGAGGAGTTCGCCCAGATCGGCGGCGGCGGCGAGGTTCACCGGACCTCCCGCAGCCGGCCGGCCGCCATCTCCAGGACCCGGTCGCAGCGCTCTGCGAGGGCCCGGTCGTGGGTCACCACGACGAGCGTGACGGGCAGGGCGGCCAGTACGTCGGCCGCTTCCTCCTGCCCGCCGAAGTCGAGGGCGGCGGTCGGCTCGTCGGCGAGCAGCACCCTCGCGCCGGCGGCGACGCTGCCGATCGCGCGGGCCAGGTACATGCGCTGCAACTGGCCGCCGGAGAGGGTGTGCAGGGGCCGCCCGGTCAGCGGGCCGACGCCCAGCTTCCCGGCGGCCTCGGCGGCCTCGGCCGGGCCCCCGCCGCTGGCCAGCAACTCGGCCCCCAGCAGCGGGAACCGGCCGGCCGCGGGCTTCTGCGGGATCCAGGCGCAGGACCGCCGCCGCCAGGCCCACTCGGCGGCCGATCCGGTGCCCCGGCCGCCGACCAGGATGGTGCCGGTCACCTGCCGGTGCAGCCCGAGGACGGCACGGAGCAGGGTGGTCTTGCCCGACCCGTTCGTTCCGGTCAGGGCGACGCGTTCTCCCGCCGCGATCTCCAGGTCGACGCCGCTGACGGCCTCGACGCGTCCGTGCCGGCAGCCCACCTCCCGCATCCGCACATCCAGCCCGCCCATCCCATGCCTTTCCGTTCCCGGCCGGGCGGACCGCTGCCCGCCTCCGGCTGAGGAGTCGGATGGAGTCCGCGTCCGGTTCCGCCGGGCGGCGGATGGTTTCCGGCCGGGGCTGTTGTTTGACCCCGGCTGTTTGACACCAGCTGTTTGACACCGGCGATCCCAGAAGACCATGATTCCATTAATGAAGTAGTGGAATCATGGAAAGGGGGAGGCGTGCGGAATGTGACCGTTCCCGACGCGTGCGACACCCGGTGGGCCCTTGAGGCCCGGGGGCTCGGCAAGAGGTTCCGCCGGAGGTGGGCACTGCGGGACTGCTCCTTCCGGATCCCGGCGGGCCGCGTCTGCGCCCTCGTCGGGCCCAACGGCGCGGGCAAGAGCACCCTGCTGGGCCTGGCGGCCCGCCTGGCCGAGCCGACCGCCGGCGAACTGCGGATCTTCGGCGCCCCGGCGGCCGACCCGGCCGCGATGCCGCGATGGGCCTACCTCGCCCAGGACAAGCCGCTCTTCAAGAGGTTCAGCGTCGCGGACACCCTGCGCATGGGCCAGGAGCTGAACCCGGGCTGGGACAGCGCGGTGGCCGAGCGGATCGTAGGGTCCGGCCGCATACCGCTGGAGGCGCGCATCGGGGACCTGTCGGGGGGACAGCGGACCCGGGTGGCCTTCGCCCTGGCCTTCGGCAAGCGCCCCGAACTGCTGTTGCTGGACGAGCCGATGGCAGACCTGGACCCGGTCGCGCGGGACGAGCTCAGCTCGCTGCTGATGTCCGAGGCCGCCGAGCACGGCACCACGGTCCTGATGTCCTCCCACATGCTCGGCGAACTGGAGCACATGTGCGACTACCTGCTCGTCCTCGCGGACGGACAGGTCCGCATGGCCGGTGAGGCCGACGAACTCCTGCCCATGCACACCCTGGTCACCGGGGTCACCACCGACGGGCGCCTGCCCGACGCCCTGGCCACGCACACCGTCATCGAGGTCCGCACCGCGGGAAGGCAGTTCACGGCCATGGTCCTGCGCCAGGGCCCGCTGAACCCCGAATGGCAGCAGACGGCGCCCGGTATGGAGGAAGTGCTGATGGCCTACCTCCGCTCGCCCGGGGCACCCGCGCTGCTGTCCCCGACCGCGACCCCCGGCCACCGAGAGGAGTTCGCGGCATGAGCACCCTCACCCGGCCCGGCACCACCGCCGGCGCCCCCGCAAGCCCCCGCCGACTGCGCGGACCGGCCTGGCTGCTGGTCCGCCAGCACCGCACCGTGCTGCTCGCCTGCGCCGCGGTGACCGTGCTCGGCGCCGCCTGGATGTTCTACCAGCGCGGCGTGATGCTGGACACCCTGCACGCGGCGGGCTGGCCCGGTAGGTCCGTCGACGACGTCGATCCCGAGGTGTTCAACAAGGTCGGCAACGACTTCAACTCCTACGGATCCAACCTGGCGTTCCTGCCGACGCTGCTCGGCACGTTCCTCGGAGCCCCGCTCCTCGCCTCCGACCACGAGGACGGCACCGCGCGCCTGGTCACCACCCAGTCCGTGACCCGCAAGCGCTGGCTGCTGTGGAAGCTGGGGTTCGCCTTCCTGCTGGTCGCGGTCACCACAGGGGTCCTGAGCGCGGTCTTCACCTGGTGGCGGAACTCCATCGGCCCCTTCGCCGGCCGGGACTGGCTGCACGGCCCCGTGTTCGACACCACCGGACCGGTGCTCGTGGCGACCGCCTTGTGCCTCACCTCGCTGGGCATCGTCATCGGGGCGCTGACCCGCCGCGCGGTCACCGCGATGGTCCTCACCTTCCTGGGCTCGTCCGCCGTCTCGATCGCGGTCGACATCCTCAAGGTCACGCTCGCCGTACCGCGCCGCATCAGCTACCCGCTCGACTCCGAGCGGCCGGCCTTCCTCGACCACGTCGTGGAGATCGACCAGTGGATCGGCACGGCGTCCGGGAAGCTCTACGGGTGGGGCACCTGTGTGCACGAGCCGTCCCCGGAGGCCTGCCGGGCCCAGCGGGGGATCGTCAACTCGGTCCTGGACTACCTCGACACCGACCAGATGGCGGGCATGCAGTGGACCGCCGCCGGCGTCTTCGCGGCGCTGACCGCACTCCTCGTCGCCGCGGTGATGTGGCGCACCCGGCGCGGTCCGCTCTAGGCGTGATCCAAGGGGCACCCGGACGGGCCCTAGGCTGATCCCCCTGCATCCCACCCCTGCATTCCGCCCCTGCATTCCGCCCCTGCATTCCGCCCCGAAGTCCATCCCGAAATCCACCCCGAGATCCACCGCGTGAGGAAGAAGGAGGCGGGCACCGTGGTCGTGTTTCGCATCGAACGACGCAGCGGTATGCCCGCCTACCTCCAGATCGTCCATCAGGTGGAGCAGGCGCTCCGCATGGGAGCCCTGGCCGAGGGGGACAAACTCCCCACCGCCGCACAGGTGGCCGCCAGTACGAAGGTCAACCCCAACACCACCCTCAAGGCGTACCGCGAACTGGAACGCGCCGGGCTCGTCGAAGTCCGGCAAGGCGCGGGCACCTTCGTCACCCGGTCCCTGACCACCCCGCAGACCGCGCCCGAATCCCCGCTCCGCGCCCAGCTCGGCGCCTGGATGCGGCAGGCACGGGACCAGGGCCTGACCCCCGCCGACGTCGCGGCCCTCTACGACGCCGTCCACGCGGAAACCTTCCCCACAGCCGTCCCGCACGCCCACTGAACCCGCCGGCGCGCGCCCGTCACGCGGGGGCGCCGGCGAACGTCCGCACGCCGGTCGGCTTTTGGTTTGGCAGACGATCCTCAATACGATCCGGCGATGATCACTAGAAAAAGGGTGGCGGCCGCAGCGTGCGGCCTGCTGGCCACACTGGCCGTCGGGCTCTTCCCGGCGCAGGCCTCAGCCGGCGAACCGACGGCCAAAGAGCCCCCCAAGGTCGAGCTCGTGCTGGACGTCAGCGGCTCGATGCGGGCGACCGACATCGACGGGCAGTCCCGGATGTCCGCGGCGAAGCACGCCTTCAACGAGGTCCTCGACGCCGTACCGGACGACGTGCTCCTGGGCATACGCACGCTCGGGGCGACGTATCCCGGTGACGACCGCAACCTCGGCTGCAAGGACACCAAGCAGCTCTACCCGGTGGGCCCGCTCAACCGCACCGAGGCGAAGACCGCGGTGGCCACCCTCGCCCCCACCGGCTGGACCCCGATCGGCCCGGCCCTGCTCGGGGCGGCCGAGGACCTCAAGGGCGGTGACGCCACCCGCCGGATCGTGCTCATCACGGACGGCGAGGACACCTGTGCCCCGCTCGACCCCTGCGAGGTCGCACGGGACATCGCGGCCCAGGGCATCCACCTGACCATCGACACGCTCGGCCTGGTCCCCGACGCGAAGACCCGCGAGCAGCTCATCTGCATCGCCGAGGCCACCGGCGGCACCTACACCTCGGTGCAGCACACCGCCGAACTCTCCGGCCGCGTCAAACAGCTCGTGGACCGGGCCGCCGCCCCCGTCGTCACCCCGGTGGCCACGGCGGGAACCAAGCAGTGCCAGGACGCCCCGATCCTCGGCGCCGGTCTCTACACCGACCGCGAGACCTTCGGCGAGCACCGCTGGTACCGGGTCGCGGTCAAACCCGGCCAGGAACTGCGCGCTTCGGTCAGCATCGGCGCCGACCGCGCCGTCAACAACGACTACGGCGTCATGCTGCGCGCCACGACCGCCCACGGGCGGGAGATCGTCCGCGGCTCGGAGGCGGGCGACGGGCGCACCGACCTGATCTCGACCGGGCTGCGCTACCCCAAGGCCACCCTCGACGACGCCGACGGGAACGCCGAGACGGCGCCGGAAACGGTCTGCCTCCAGGTCAGCAACTCCTTCTCGGCGCCCGCGTCGGTCAAGACCACCCCGGGCATGCCCGTCGAGCTGACCATCGATGTGGTGGACGGCCCGGACGACACGTCCGACGTGGCCTCCTTCGGCCTCGGCCGCGGCTGGTGGCTGCTGGGCGTGCTCGTGCTCACCGGCCTCGTCGCCGGTCTGCTGTGGGGCTGGATCTCCCGCTGGCGTATCTCGGTCTGGAGGACCAACTGATGCGTACCGTACGCATACTGACCACCGCCGCGCTGGCCGGCAGCGGCCTGCTCGGCCTCGCGGGCGGGGCCGCCGCCGACACCCCCTCCCCGCGCCCGGGCACCGCCTCCGCCGGGCCGACGGAGGCGGGCACGAGCTTCCGTACCGCCACGGCGGTCAAGGTGGGCCAGCAGGCCACGGCCGACGCCTCCACCGGTGACTACCTGTACTGGGTGCTCCCCCTGGACGCGGGCCAGCGGGCCACCGTCAAGGCGAAGGTGACACTGCCCGCCGCGGCCTCCCGGCACGGAGCCGCACGCTGGCAGCTCGACGTCTACGACGGGCTGCGCCGCCGCCAGCCGTGCACCTACGGCACGCAGACGTCCCAGGCGGCCAAGGACGCCGGCTCCGTCGACCTGTCCTGCACCCTGCGGCCGGTCAGGACCGGGGCGGAGCAGTGGGCCAACGACCCGCTGCCGGGCAGCTACTACGTACGGCTGACCGTGGCCGACCTGGCCCCGGAGGACCTCGGGCAGCCCGTACGGGCACAGATCCAGGCCGACGTGAAGGACACGGGCGGCGCCTACGCGGTGGACGGCGCCCTCTCCGCCCCGCTCGTCCCCGGCATCACGGCGGCGCAGGCCGCCGAAGGGGACAAGGGGAAGCAACTGCCGGCAGCCGGGGCGGAGCCGGAGGACGGCTGGTCCGGCGGCTGGTGGTCCGACCGCTGGATCTGGACCGTGGCCGGCGGGCTGCTCGGGGCGCTCGCGGGCATCGGCGGGTACTCGCTCACCCGCGGCTCGGGCCGCCCCGCACGGGTCGCACCCCCGGCATGACCGGGTAGCGATCCGACGGCTTCGGCCGTCACGCCGCGCAGTCCCGGGAACCGGCGGGCTCCCGGGACTTCGCGTGCGGCGGACCGCCCGGGGTCCGGGTGCCCGGCTGCGCAGCCGTAGCCCGCCGCGCACCGGTCGCCCGCCGCGCACCCGCCGACCCGGCCCTCCGGGCGGCCGAGGCCACTTCGGCGGCACTTCCCAGCGCGGCGGCCACGGCGAGGGCCACGGCCGCCAGCACCAGGGCGGCCCGCAGACCGGACAGGAAGGCCTGGCCGGGCGCGGCCGCCCCCACGAGCATCCCCATGACGGCGACGCCGATCAGCCCGCCGACCTGGCGCGAGGCGTTCAGCACTCCGGAGGCGACGCCCGCGTTCCCCGGGTCGACGGCCGAGAGCACGGCATTGGTCATGGCCGGCACGACCAGGCCGATACCGGCCCCCGCGACCAGGAACTGCGTGACCAGCGCGGGATAGGAGGCCGATCCCACGGCCGGCAGCATCGCCACGTACCCGGCCGAGGCCAGCGTGCTCCCGCCGATCAGTACGGGCCGCGACCCGAAGCGCCGTACCAGCGGCCCGCAGGCCAGGTTCGCGCCCATGATGGCGGCGGTCATCGGCAGGAAGGCGAGTCCGGTGGCGACCGGCGTGTAGCCCCGGACCTGCTGGAAGAACAGGCTGTAGACGAAGATCAGGCCGTAGAAGGCGAAGTTCACCAGGACGCCGGTCAGCGCCGCCGCGGTGAACGCGCCCCGCCGCAGCAGTGCCGGCGGCAGCATCGGATCCGCGCCGCGCCGCTCGACGAGGACGAAGGCGGCCAGCGTCAGACCGAAGACCACCAGGCAGCCGACGACGAGGGGCGCGCCCCAGCCCCGGGTGCCGCCCTCGATGACGGCGCCGGTCAGCGAGCCGAGGCAGACGACCGCCAGGAGCTGCCCCGGCAGGTCGAAGGAGCGGGCCGGGCGCCCGGCCGCCCCCGCCGCGCCGCGCCCCGCGCCGCCCCGGGTCAGCCAGAGGCCCGCCGCCGCGACGGGGACGTTCACGAAGAAGACGGAACGCCAGCCGAACTGGGAGATGAGCACCCCGCCGGCCACCGGGCCGAGCGCGAGGGCCAGCCCGCCCGCGGCCGCCCACCGGCTGACCGCCCGGGTGCGCTCGGCCGGGTCGAGGAAGGCTCCGTTCACGATCGAGAGGGAGGACGGCACGATCAGTGCCGCGCCCACCCCCTGGAGGATCCGGGCGGCGACGAGGAGCACGAGGCTGTCGGCGGCGCCGCAGGCGAAGGAGGTGACGGCGAACAGGACGAAGCCCGCCCGGAAGACCCGCCGGGGGTCGAAGCGGTCTCCCATCGCGCCCGCGGTCAGCAGGAACGCGGCGAAGGTGAGGGTGTAGCCGTTGATCACCCACTCCAGCCCGGAGATGCTGCCGCCGAACTCCTCGCTCAGGGCGTCCGTGGCCACGTTCACCACGCTGACGTCGAGGATGACGACGACGAAGCCCAGGCAGGCCGCGAGCAGGGAGCGGACGGGGCGGTCGGTCGGGGAAGGGGTTTCTTTCGGTACGGGCATGAATCGTCCTCGGGTGGAAGGCGCTCAAGTAGACTGTTCGATGAAACGCGAACACCTCGAACTGTATGATCCACATCGAACACTTGGCAATCGGCAGATCAGCCGATCGGTAATCCGGCCCGGGAGGCGCCATGACCGCAGAACTGTCCCCCGCACCCCGGCACCGCACCCCGCCGGAGCACACCCACCCCCGCGACGTGGCGCTGCAAACGGCCCTCGCGGCCCTCGCCGACCCGGTACGGATCACCCTCGTACGGGAGATCGGCGCGGCGGGGGACTGGGCGCGCGCCTGCGGCAGCTTCGACGTACCGGTGCGCAAGGCGGCGCTGAGCCACCACTTCGCCGTGCTGCGCTCCGCCGGGCTGATCGAGCAGCGGGACAGCGGCGCGAAGCGGTTCAACCGGCTGCGCCGGCCGGAGTTCGACGAGCGGTTCCCCGGCCTGCTGGACCTCGTACTGCGCGAGTCGCCGGACGCGGTGGTGCCGGACGCGGTGGGAGTGGACGCGGTGGACCCGGCTGTCGGGGGGCCGGTGTCCGGGTCCTGAACCGCCGGGCTGGGGCGGACTGCCGGCGGCGGCGTCGGAGCGGAGGGCCGACCGGGTCTGGGCAGGGGCCGTCCGGGGGGAACCGGGCCGGGCGGCGGGCCGAGTCGGTGCGGCGCCTTGGTCGATTTCTCCTAATATGGGCGCCTTGTCGGCGGTCGTAGCGAGGAGTTGTCGTGTCCCGAGCCCACTGGTCCGCCGTACTGGCCACCCTGCCGCTGGTCGCCACCGCCCTGGTCGCCACCGCGCTGCCGGCCGCCGCGACGGCCACCGCGCACGACGACGGTCACGCGGTGCCCGGCTTCACCCACGGGCAGATCTCCGCCGCGGTCCGCACCGGCGAGGCCGCCGCGCTCGGCGAGGACCACGCCCGGGCGCACGCCGGGCGACGGCTCGCCGCCCAGGGGGTCCAGGACTACCCGCAGGTGAAGCGCACGTCGAGCCTGGCCGCCCTGGGCGCCTCCCAGCAGCGGCTCAACGCGGGCTTCCGGGCATCGGAGTCCGGCCGCTTCGCGCAGTTCTTCCCCGCGCCCGACTTCGGGGTGCACGTCGCCCAACTGCCCACGGGAAAGGTGCTGTTCTTCTCGTTCGAGCGGGTCGAGGCCAACCCCACGAAGGAGACCGGGCCCACCGACCGGATCGGCCGGACGAACGCGGGCCGCGCCTACCTCTGGGACCCCGCCAAGGGCACCGGGGCGCGGGCCTTCAAGAACGTCCCGCCGCCGACCGTACTGATGCCCGACGGTACGTACGCACCCCGCCCGGCCCCCTTCTTCTGCGCCGGCCACTCCTTCCTGCCCAACGGGATGGTCGGGGTCTTCGGCGGCAACGGCGGCGGCAAGGGCGGCACCGGCGCCCGGCTGTCCTTCGTGTTCGACCCCTGGACCGAGACGTGGTTCCGCAACCGCGACATGGCGGTCGGCCGCTGGTACCCCTCGGTGGTCACCGGCGCCGACGGCAGGCAGCTCATCATGTCCGGGCAGGACGAGCGCGGCACGGGACACCCCACCCCCCTGGTGGAGCGCTTCCCGGCGCGCGGATGGCCCGTGCCCTGGCGCACGTACGACATCCCGGCGAACATCCCCTCGGAGCGGTTCGGGGCCGACGCGCCCTTCCGCAACGACTACCCGCACCTCTTCTCGCTGCGCGACGGCATGATCTACGGCCTCGGCCGCGACGCGGACCAGCAGTGGCTGTTCGACCCGGTCAAGGAGACCCGTACCGACCTGCCCCGCAGACCGGCCGACTTCCGGGGCTACGGATCAGCGGTACCGCTCCCGGCGGGCTTCCGCGGCCCCGACTCGGTGCTGGTGCTCGGGGGAGACCCGCGCGACCCGTCCACGTACCGGCTCTCCGGGGGAGCCTGGCGCACCGACGGGCCGCGCGCCTTCGGCCGTACCCAGGACGACACCCTGATCCTCCCGGACGGCACCCTGCTCACCGTCAACGGCGCTTTCGACACCCGGGACTACGGCTTCGGGCCCTTCAACCCGCGGGCGGACCTCAAGTACCGGCAGATCGAGCTCCGCGACGCACGGGGCCACTGGAGCCTGGGGCCCGCCCAGCGGCTGCCCCGGGGCTACCACTCCAACGCCCTGGTGATGCCCGACGGCCGGGTGATGGTCACCGGCGACGAACTCCAGCAGATCGCCAACGACCCCGACATCGCGGACGGGATGGACGGCAGCATCGAGCTGTACGAACCCGCGTACCTGCACCGGGGCGCCAGGCCGGCCCTGGACGGCGTCCCGCGCGGCGAACTCGGCTACGACACCGTCTTCCAGGTGCGCACCTCCACCCCCACCGAGGTCGCGCGTGCGGTCCTGCTCGCACCGACGACCGTCACCCACGCGGTGAACACCAGCCAGCGCCACCTGGAGCTGCGCCGCACCGGCACCCGCGGCGACACCCTCGACCTGCGGACCCCGCCCGGCGCGGCCGACGCCCCGCCGGGCTACTACATGCTGTTCCTGCTGAACGCCAAGGGCGTCCCGAGCACGGCGAAGTGGGTCAAGCTGGGAGGCCGTTAGGGCAAGATCCGAAACAGACAACCTAGTCACCGTGCAGGGCGCGGAGGGCCCTGCCGAGGCGCTCCTGCCGGGCCGGCGGGGTGAGCGCCTGGAGCAGTGGCAGGATCAGCTGGTAGCGCCCCGTCCTGTCCAGCGCCTCGAAGGCCTTCCGGGCCCGCGGGTCCGCGTCCAGCGCGGCGGCCAGATCGGACGGCACCTCAGCCGTCCTCTGCGAGGCGTACGCGGCCGCCCACCGGCCGTCCTCCTGCGCCCGGCGCACTTCCGCCAGCCCGGGTTCGCGCATCCTCCCGGCCGCCGTCAGCATCGCCACCTTCTCGACGTTGACCCGGGACCAGAGGCTCCGGGGGCGGCGCGGCACGTACTTCTGGAGGTAGTACCGCTCGTCGAGGGACCGGCGCTGCCCGGAGATCCAGCCGTAGCAGAGCCCGATGTCGACCACCTCGTCGTCGGTGACCGAGGGGACGCCGCTCTTCTTCTTGGCCATCTTGATCCAGACGCCCTCGGCCCGCGTGTGGTGCACCGCCAGCCAGCCCTCGAACGCCGCGGCGTCCGCGAACGCGATGATCTCGACCCCGTCCAACTCGTCCATGCGCAGCAGGCTATCGCCGCCACTGCCGCCTCTGCGGGCGCCCGGGCACCTCCGGACCCATCCGGGGCGGGCCCGGCGCCGAATACCCGACGACCGACATCACCCCGAGGTGAGCGAGGCCCCGATGCGCAGCAACCAGAACCCCGATGGCCACGAGTGGCATCCGCTGCTCGGACGCCTCGTACGCGACACCGCCTCCGGCGTCGAAGGCCGGCTGATGGCCGTGGTCCGCGAGGAACTGCCCGCCGGCTCCGGCTCCGCCCGCTGGGTCCGCCGTGCGTACATCCGCCCGCGCGGCGGCGGCGTGGAGCACACCGCCGCCCTCGGCGACATAGAACCCGCCGACGCGGCCCACCTCACCCGCACGTAGCCACGGGGCAGCCCTTAGGCCGCGCCGACCGCCCTCCGCGGGGCCGCGGCCCCGTACGGGCCCGGTCGTGCGGGGTCCGACGCCCGGACCGCGAAGTGCACCTGAAGGACCCCGGCCCACACCAGGGCCGACCCGAGCAGGTGGAGTACGACGGCGAGCGCGGGCAGTCCGGTCAGCGACTGGACCAGGCCCACCGCCCCCTGGGCCAGGACCACGGCGAGGAAGAACACCGTCCTGCGGCGCGCCCCGGCGAAGCCGTCCCGGGGGAGCCACGCCAGCAGGCAGCAGGCCAGGACCACGACGGCCGCCGCCAGCAGTCCGTGTACGACGGTGACGGCGGTCCAATCGAAGGGCATGCGCCGCACGTCGGAGGAATCCCCGGCGTGCGGACCGGAACCGGTGGTCAGCGTGCCCACGACGACCAGCAGCGCGGTCACGGCCACCAGCGCCACCGAAACGGCCCGGCAGCGCCCGGGCAGCAGCCGGCCGCCTCCGGAAACCCCGCCCGCCGGGGCCACGCCGCCCTCCGTGGCATCCCCCGCGACGCCGGCCTCGACCCGCGCCGACTGCCACGTCCACACGGCGGCGGTGAGCAGCAGCGTGGCCGCCAGGAAGTGCGCGGCGACGATGAACGGGCTCAGCCGCATCCACACGGTGATCCCGCCCACCACGGCGTTCAGTACGACGACCCAGAACTGCGCCCAGGCGCCGCGCAGGACCGAGGGCATCGGAATCCGCTGCAGACGGGCGGTGATGATGACCCACCCCACGACCACGCACAGCAATCCGGTGAGCAGCCTGTTGCCGAACTCGATGGCGCCGTGCAGCCCCATCTCCGAGGTGGGCGCCAGGGTTTCCCCGGTGCACATCGGCCATTCGGGGCAGCCGAGGCCGGACCCGGTGACCCGGACGATCCCACCGCCCACGACGATCACGATGCTCGCCACCACCGATGCCAGCGTGGCGGCGGTGACGCTCCTCGGCCCGAGTGAGAACCTGCCGGCCAGCCAGGAGAGAGGAGTCTGCACGATCGGCCTTCCCTGTGAGGGTTCTTGCGTGCGCTGGTGCGCGTCCACCACCCTACGACCGGGCTCCGCAGCGGCCCTGACGGGGTGTCCGTACCGGCCACGGCCGTCCGGGCGCGGGCCGATCGCCCCGCCCGCCCGATCCGCCGCTTTCCGCACGACGGGGCAAAAACGCGTCACACGCCGTGACGGTCTCCCACCCGGGAGTGCTCACCGGTGTGATCCTGGACGAGGTGCACGGCAGCACCCACCCGCCGGACCCGCCCCGTCGGCTCCCGTCGCATCCGACGACCCACCGAAGGAGAACCCCGCCATGCCGCACCAGCCCGTACTCGAGCCCGCCGCCCAGGCCTTCGCCGATGCCACCTCCCACCCGCCGTTCCTGTACCAGCTGCCCGTCGAGGACGGCCGCAAGGCGCTGGACGACGTGCAGAGCGGGGACGCGGTCGTCCTGCCCGAAGCCGACGAGGAGTGGATCACCGTCCCGGGCGGCCCCACCGGGGAGGTCCGTACCCGCATCGTCCGCCCGACCGGAGCCGTCGGCCCGCTTCCCGTCATCCTCTACGTCCACGGCGCGGGCTGGGTCTTCGGCGACGCCCACACCCACGACCGCCTCGTGCGGGAACTCGCCGTCGGCGCCGGGGCGGCCGTGGTGTTCCCCGAGTACGACCTGTCTCCGCAGGCGCGCTACCCGGTCGCCATCGAGCAGAACTACACGGTGGCCCAGTGGATCGTCCGCGAGGGACAGGAAAAGGACCTCGACGGCACGCGCCTGGCCGTGGCGGGCGACTCGGTCGGCGGGAACATGAGCGCCGCCCTGACCCTGATGGCCAAGCAGCGCGGGGACGTGGACATCCTCCACCAGGTCCTCTTCTACCCGGTCACCGACGCCGCCTTCGACACCGACTCCTACCGCCAGTTCGCCACCGGCTACTACCTGCGCCGCGAGGCCATGCAGTGGTTCTGGGACCAGTACACGACCGAGGAGACCGACCGGGCCCGGATCACCGCCTCCCCGCTGCGCGCCTCCCTCCACGAGCTCACGGGACTGCCGCCCGCCCTGGTCATCACGGCCGAGGCCGACGTACTGCGCGACGAGGGCGAGGCGTACGCCGCCAAGCTCCGCGCCGCCGGTGTCCCGGTCACGGCGCTGCGCGTGCAGGGGACCATCCACGACTTCGTCATGCTGAACGCGCTGCGCGAGACCCAGGCCGCGGAACTCGCCATCTGTCTCGCGACCGACACCCTGCGCAAGGTCCTGACGGCACGCTGACGCCCGGCGGCGCCGCCCGGGACAGCCCTTAGGCTGACGCACCGTGAACGACAAGGCGAACCACGAAGCGGACGACGCACCGAACGGCAGCACGCCCGAGTACATGGCACGCGACAAGGCCCTCCAGCACGCCCTGGCCGGGGACATCGCCTACCTGCGCGGGGTGGGTTCGCGGCTCACCACCCGGTACGCGATCGCCGCCGAGGCCGCCCGGGTGCACGGCAGCGACCTCACCCACCTGCGGCGGCTCCTTGCCACGACCCCCGGCCGCGAAAGCGTCCAGCTGCTGCTCCAGCTGCTCGCCGAAGAGGAAGCCGCCGCCGGGGGAGCGGGGCTCCAACTGCCCCTCATGGCCACGATGCTCGCCCAGCACCAGTCCGCCGCGGTCCTCGCGCGGACGGTTTTCGCCGACATCCCCGAGGGCGACCGGCTCGGCGAGCTGCGGACCTGCCTGTTCCACGAGTTGCTGCTGCGCGGCGTGGACCCGGACGAGCTCCCGGCCTCGCGCCCGCCTGCGTGGATGTACCCCCTGGCCTGGCTCCCCGACCGCCGCCGCCCGCTGGAGACCGCCCCCGCCTTCACCAGCCACTCCGCGGGCGGCTCGGCCGGGGGCGTGAACACCGGGCTGCCCGCCCGCGGCCGTCTGGATCCGCCGACCCCCCGCCCGGTCGAGGTGTCACCGCTGCGGAACTCCGTCACGGTGGACGAGCACGGCCTCATCGTGACCGCCGCCGAGGGGAACTGGGGCTACGCCGAGGCCTGGGTCTTCCGGTCGCAGGAGCCCATCGCCCCCGACCGGGTGCCCGCCCTGCTCCCCACCCTGCCGATGGACTGCGTAGCGGGCCTGGGCCCGACCGGCCGCTTCGAGATAGCCGCCCGCCCGGTGGGCGACATCTGGTCCCTGCTGTTCGCCACCGCGTCCATCGGGGGCTTCCACCGGACCGGCCGGTACGGGGCGTGGGGCCGGCTCCTGGCATGGCGCTCGCTGGCGGGCCTGTGCGGCGCGACGTTCAGCGCGAGCGCGGCGGACGTGGAACTCCGCGCCACCCAGAGCACCTGGTTCCACTTCACGTCCGACGCGGAGTGGTTCCACGACGACGGCGACAACTACGCCGTCGCCGCCCTTTCACCGGACGGCCGCCGCCTCGCCGTCCTGGCCGCGACGGACACCGACTAGTGGCCCCGGCCGGCGTCCTCCGCGGCGTCCGGACCTTGGGCTGTGTCCGTGCCGAAGGCTAGGGTGGGCCGAATGACAGGGATAGAGATCGTCGCCGACCAGGGCGAGTGGCGGGGCGGGTTCGAGGAGCGGGTGCTGGCCGGGTACCGGGCTGCGGGGTGCTCGGAGCCGCTGGCGCGGGCCCTGCTGGAACGGGCCGTGGAGGGCATCGACGGCTGGACGGTGGCCACGGACGGTACCGGGTGGATCGCGGTCGGGGTGGCGGAGGACAACGGGGCGACCGTGGGCCGGATCCACGACCTGACGGTGCCGCGGGGGCGCGAGTGGGCCGAGCGGTGGTGCGCCGAGCACGGCGCGCAGCGGGTGGGGGTCCGGCTCACCGGCGGGGCGGGAGCGTTCGCCGACTACCCCGTACGGCGACAGAACCGGATGCGCGCCGCCGCCGAACAGCCCGAGCTGCCGCCGGGCCTGACGGTCCGCCGGCTCACCGAGGAGGAGTACCCGGGCTGGTATGCCGGGGGGGAGGCCTCGTACATCGCGGACATCGTCCGGGCCGGGGCCCTGACCCCGGAGCAGGCCAAGGCGAAGTCCGACGCGGATTTCGCCCGCTACCTCCCGCAGGGCTTCCTGACCCCGGGGCACGCCTTCTACGCGATGGAGGCCGACGGCCAGGTGATCGGCACCGGCTGGGTGAACCACGGCTTCCTGCCGGGCGTGACCTTCGGCTTCTCGCTGGAGGTGTACGAGGAGCACCGCGGCAAGGGCTACGGCCGGGCCGCGATGGCCGTCGGGGAGTGGGCCACCCGCCAGGGCGGTGACGAGGCCATGATGTTCAACGTCTTCGGCGGCAACGAGGTCGCGATGAGCCTGTACGACAGCACCGGCTTCGCCGTGCTCGACGAGTTCCGCTCGATCGACCTCTAAGGGCTGTCCCGTAATCCCCGGCGGGCTGCACGACGACAGCTACGGCACCTCGCTGCGTTGTCGGAGCGCCCGGATACGCCCAGTATGAGGACGCTCCTCCGCCTTGCGATGCACCGCATCTGACGCCGCGCGCTGATCCACCGGGGATTACGGGACAGCCCTTAGGCCGGGTCGTCACGGGGGCAGGCGCATCAGCAGGGTGGCCAGGTCGGCGGAGCGGGGATCCCCCATCCCTTCCAGAGGTGAATTCGCCTGGAGCGACTGGCACACCCTGCCCGGCTGGAACACACCCACCACCTGGGCCGGCGGGACCTGTTGGCCGCCGGAGCCCGGCAGGAGGGGCCCCGGCCGGCTGGCCGCATGAGCGAAGCGCCCTACGGGGTGATCAGGATCTTGCCGCGGGCGCCGCCGCGGCGGAGGGCTTCGATGGCCTCCGGGGCCTCGGCGAGGGGGTAGGTGCGCTGGATGGCCGGGGTCAGGGTGCCGTCCTCGATGTGGAGTTTGAGGACCTCGAGGTCGTCCCGGCGTTCCGCGGCCATGAACCCCTTGAGGGTGTGCCGTACGAACGGGCTCAGCAGGCCGGCGCGCAGTACCCGGCCGATGCCGCCGAGCCAGCGTCCGCCGCCCTCGCCGCCGATGATGACGAGGGTCCCGCGCGGGGTCAGTGCGCGCCGCAGGTGCGACAGGGGGCGATTCCCGGCGGTGTCGAGGATGAGGTCGTAGCGGCGGGTGCCGTCGGTGAACTCCTCGCGGGTGTAGTCGATGACCTCGTCCGCGCCGAGGGTTCGGGCCAGTTCGGTCTTCTCGGTGCTGCACACGCCGGTGACATGGGCGCCGTACGCCTTGGCGAGCTGCACCGCGAAGGTGCCGACCCCGCCCGCCGCGCCGATGACCAGGACCCGCTGTCCCGGCTGGACCCGGCCCGCGTCGCGGAGGGCCTGGAGGGCGGTGAGTCCGGAGACCGGTACCGCGGCCGCCTGCTCCAGGGGGAGGCCGGCGGGCCCGTGTACGAGCTTGTCCTGGGAGGCGGTCGAATACTGCGCGAAGGAGCCTTCGCAGATGCCGAACACCTCGTCCCCCGGCCGGAATCCGGTCACGCCGGCTCCCACGGACTCGACCACTCCGGACACCTCCCGGCCCCGCACGGGGACCTTGGGGGCGCGCAGCCCGTACCCCAGGAGGCGCAGCAGGTAGGGCCGGCCGCTCATCAGGTGCCATACGCCGGCGTCGACGGCGGCCGCCCGGACGGCTATGAGCACCTCGCCGCTGCCCGGCCGTGGCTTCTCGATGTCCCGGAGCTCCAGTACGTCGACGGAGCCGTACGTGTCCTGCACGATCGCCTTCACGGCGCCGTCCCTTCGTCGTCCGCGTACTGGAAGACCTGCTCGAGCGGGACCGCGAAGACGCGCGCGATCCTGAACGCCGTTTCGAGCGAGGGGGAGTAGCGGCCCTTCTCGATGGCGATGACGGTCTGGCGGGTCACGCCGATGCGCTCGGCCAGTTCCGCCTGGGTCATCTCGGCCTGCTCGAAGCGCAGGGTCCGGATCCGGTTCGTGATGCCGGTCGGCTTCACCACGACTGGAACCCCCACCGGTAGGCGGCCAGCTTCACGACGGAACCGAGGACCGCGGACAGGACGAAGGCCAGGTAGATCACGTTGGAGATCCAGAAGTGCCCCGCCTGGGCCATCGACAGCGCCAGCGCGGCCACGGCGCCGATGACGAGGAAGGACTGGCCGGCGAGCTCTCCGACGCGGCCGATCTCCTTGTCGCGCTGGTCCTTGGTGTCGGCCTCTCCGGGCGACGCCGCCGCGACCGCGATGTGGAGGGCGATCGAGGCCGCGATGGCGCCCGCGACCGTCCACAGCAGCGGCGCCGCGTACGAGACCTCCGGGAGCGGCACGCCCTCCCCGGAGCGGGCCAGTACGACGGCCAGGTAGACGGCGTACCCGGCGATGGCCACCACCGCCATGATCCACGCGCGCTTCTCCTGGAAGGCCACGTCCTCACCCACTCTCGTGTAAAAGAAGTTTTACACGAGGAAGGTAAGATTATTCGTACACCGTGTCAATGATTCTTTACTTCGAGACGGCGAACGGGCCGTCACCACCGAAGACCAGCTGGGCGAAGCGCTCGCCGATGCGGCGGTGGCCGGCGGGGTCCGGATGCAGGTCGTCCGGCAGCGGCAGCTCCGCGAAGTCGGCCTCGCCGTACAGTGCGCGCCCGTCGAGGTAGTGCAGGTTCGGGTCCTCGGCGGCCCGCTGCGCGGCGATCCGGGAGAGCTCGTCCCGGATGACCGCCAGGGTCAGCCGCCCGGCGGGGACCTCGGCGGGATCGCCGAGCGCCCGGAAACGCAGCCGCGCCCCGTCGAACTCCGGGGCGATGGGGCCCGGGGTCTCCTCCTGGATGGGGCACAGCACGGGGGAGACGAGCAGCAGCGGAGTGGTGGGGTGCCCCTCGCGGACGGTGTCGAGGAAGCCGTGGACCGCGGGGACGAACGCCCGCAGGCGCATCAGGTCGGTGTTGACCACGTTGATGCCGATCTTGACGCTGATCAGGTCCGCGGGGGTGTCCCGCATCGCGCGCGCGGTGAACGGGTCGAGCAGGGCGTTGCCGCCGAACCCCAGGTTGACCAGCTCCACGTCCCCGCCCGAGGCCGCCAGTGCCGGCCAGGTCGTGCTCGGGCTCTCGGCGTTGGAGCCGTGGCTGATCGAGCTGCCGTGGTGCAGCCACACCCGGCGGCCGCGCTCCGGTGCCGCCTCGACCGGGGCGTCGGTGCGCAGGGCGATCAGCTCGGTGACCTCCGTGTGCGGCAGCCAGATCTCGATGTCCTTCACATCGGCGGACAGGCCGGTGAAGCGGGCGGTGCCGGGCGGACCGGCGGTGGTGACCGTGGTCTGGGTGGCCATGTCGACGGTGTGGACGTTGCCGCCGGTGACGGTGGCCCGGCCGGCGGGCCGGCCGTCGACGAGCAGGTCGTACGCACCGTCGGGCCGGGCCGGAGCCCCGGTGTACGCCATCTTCGTGGGCAGCGTCTCCAGCTCGATGGCGGTGGCCCGGGTGCGGAAGACCAGCCGTACGCCGGAGGGCTGGGCCTCGGCCATGGCCAGGTACGGATCGGGGAACTGCCTCCGGGCCCAGGCGGGCAGCCGGTGCGGCAGCACGCCGTGCGCGGTGCGTTCCAGGTCGAGGGCGCCGCGCAGGATGCGGGGCTCGATCGGGGTGGTGATCCAGTCGGTCACGTCGGGCTCCTTGGGGGTGGAGGAGGGGGACTCGGGGAACTTCCGTCCGGGACAAGGCTCTTGACGGTGTGCGAAATACAGAGTGCATATATTGCATGCCAGTTCCAGGGAACCGTGGTCGAGTGGCTGGGTGTCAGCCGGACCCCCGTCAGGGAGGCGCTGGCCCGGCTGGAGCAGGCGGGTCTGGTGCAGACGAAACCGGGCCGGCACACCCTCGTCAGCCCCCTCGACGTCCATGCGGCCCTCGCGGCAGACGACCGGTTCCAGATCCCGGTGGCCGCCGGCGCCAACGACGCGCTGCGCACGGTCCTGGAGCAGTTCACACCCGTGCTGCGCCGCGTGGAACGGCTGCGCTTCTCCTCTCGTTCCGACCCGGCCGGGGTCGCCCCGCGTCGCCCCGAGCCGTCCCCAAGCGCCCCGCCCGGTCCCGTCCCGCACTGCCACGGCGGCCTCTGTGTCCGCGTCCGCCTGACGTGTGGGGCCTGAGGGCCGACGCCTCACGACGCCTGACGCCGCCCCCGGAGGGTCTCAGGCTGCGAGCCCCGGGAGGACCACGGCTCCCGGGAGCGCGGCCAGCGCCCAGCCCGGGAGGATCAGCTTGCCCCGCCGCCGCCCGCTGCCGACCAGCACGAACGCGGCCTCCACCACCGCCGCGTCGATCAGCAGAGGCCATGCGGCGGGGAGGCCGAGGGGCGTGATGCCCCCGTACTCCATGCCGGTCGCGCTGACGGCGGTGTCCATGGGGGCGAAGGACACCTTGCGGGCCGAAAGGTGCTTGCGCACGGCGGTGTTGACGTCCACCCGGGTGCCGGCCAGTGCGAGACAGGCGGCCTGTGTGGTCTCCCCGCCGCGCTTGGCGCCGACCACCACGCAGTTCGCGGAGGCGTCCAGCGGGACCTCGTAGGCCGCGCAGAACACGGCGGTGTCGGCCTTGTCCGGGTCGGTGTCCACGTACAGCACCGAGCGCGCCGCCTCCGGATCCGCCCAGCCCTTCAGCGCCTCGGCCACGGGCCCGGCGAGCTGGTCGCTCACGTCCACCGCCCGCCGCACGACGGCGAAGCTCCCGAACGGGGCACGCACCTGATCGTCCATGGGCCGGACTCTACCGAATCGGCGCGAGCCGCCCCGGTGGCCGGGGAACACGACCGCGCCAGGCCCGCGTCAGGCCGCGGCGAGCTCCGCCGGCATGTTCTGCAGACGCTCCAGCCGCGTACGGGTCTCCGCGTCCAGCGGCACGTACGTCACCAGGCGCGGCCCCGCCGCCGGACCCAGCCACAGGTTGGTGTGCTCCAGGTGGAGCAGCCCCACCAGCGGATTGCGGATGTACTTCACCTTGCCGGCCTGGCCGACCACCTCGTGCCGCGCCCAGATCTCCCGGAACTCCGCCGAAGCCGACTCCAGCCTCGCCAGCAGCGCCTTCCAGGCCGGCTCGGCGAGGTGTTCCGCCATCGAGGCCCGGAACTTGGCCGCCATCATCCGGTTCACATCGGGGATGTCGACCACGGCAGCCCGCCATTGCGCGTTGGTGAACGCCAGCCACAGGCAGTTGCGGTCCTCGGGCGGCAGCGGTTCCAGGTCGCAGAGCAGCCGCCCGTACGTGGCGTTGTACGCGAGGATGTCGTAGCGGCTGTTCTGGATGCACGCCGGGATCGGCCCCAGCTGGTCGAGCATCGCCCGCAGCGCGGGCGTCACGCTCGGACAGGGGGTGTTCGGCGCCGGGTCCAGGCTGCCGGCCAGCGAGAACAGGTGCGCGCGCTCGCTGCCGTCCAGCAGCAGGGCCCGCGCCACGGCGTCCAGTACCTGAGGCGACACCTGGATCTCGCGGGCCTGCTCCAGCCACGTGTACCAGGTGACGCCGACGGCGGACAGCTGGGCGACCTCCTCGCGGCGCAGCCCCGGAGTACGCCTGCGACGCCCCGGCGGCAGCCCCACCTGTTCGGGGGTGATCCGCTCGCGGCGGCTGCGCAGGAACTCGGCCAGCTCGTGCCGGCGGACGTCGCTCTCGGGGGCCACAGTGGTCATGCACCCAAGGGTGCCGCACCGGCCAGCCGGTTGCCAGGTACTACTGGTACCAGGATAAAGAAACTCTGGTACCAGGCTGAGCGCCGGAGGATCGTCTGCGGTGTGAGTGAAACAACGGTACGCACGACCCACCCGTCCCCGACCGTCCCCACCGCCCAGGCCCCGCGCACCCCGGCGGGGATCGGCCCGCTCGGCCTGTTCACGGTCCTGCTCGGCGCGGCCCTGCCGCTGATCGACTTCTTCATCGTCAACGTGGCACTGCCCGCCATCGACAGCGACCTCGCCGCCGGACCGGCGCTGCTGGAACTGATCGTCGCCGGCTACGGGGTCACCTACGCCGTCCTGCTGGTCCTCGGCGGCCGGCTCGGCGACACGGCCGGACGGCGCCGGCTCTTCCTGATCGGCATGGCCGCCTTCGGCGTCACCTCCCTCGCCTGCGGCCTGGCCCCCACGGCCTGGACCCTCGTCGCGGCGCGGGTGGCCCAGGGCGCCGCGTCGGCGCTGATGCTGCCGCAGGTGCTCGCCACCATCCAGGCCACCACCCAGGGCCCCCGCCGCGCCCGGGCCATGAGCCTCTACGGGGCCACGGCCGGGCTGTCCATGGTCGCCGGGCAGATCCTCGGCGGGGTCCTGGTCGCCGCCGACCTCGCCGGAACCGGCTGGCGAGCGGTGTTCCTCGTGAACGTGCCCGTGGTGATCGTCGGCCTGATCCTCGCCGCACGCGTCCTCCCGGAGACCCGTTCCGACCGGCCGGCTGCGCTCGACGTCCCCGGAACACTGCTGCTGGCCCTGTCCCTGGTGTCCCTGCTGCTGCCGCTGACCGAAGGCCGGGCGGCCGGCTGGCCGCTGTGGACCTGGCTGTCGCTCGGCGTCTTCCCCTTCGCCGCCACCGCCTTCTACCTGACGGAGCGCCGCGCCGACCGCCTCGGCCGCACCCCCCTCGTACCGCCGAGCCTGCTGCGCCTGGAGTCGCTGCGGCGCGGGCTGGTCATGATGGTGCCCTTCTCGATCGGCTTCAGCGGGTTCATGTTCGTGATCGCGGTGGTGCTCCAGCAGGGCCTGCGCATGGGACCGGTGGCGGCCGGACTCTCCCTGGTGCCCATGGCCGTGGCCTTCTTCACCGCCTCCCTCGCCGGCCCCCGACTGGTCGGGCGGTACGGCACCCGCGTCGTCACCTCGGGCGGCGTGCTCCAGGCGATCGGCGTCTGCCTGATCCTGCTCGCCGTCCGGCGGGACTGGCCCGACCTCGGCCCCCTGGGCCTGGCCCCCGGCGTCGCCCTCGCGGGCCTCGGACAGGGCCTCCAACTGCCCGTGCTGATGCGGCTGATGCTCTCCGACGTACCGGCCGACCGCGCCGGGGTGGGCGGCGGAGTCATGATCACCACCCAGCAGTCTGCGCTCGCCCTCGGCGTCGCGACCCTGGGCACCCTCTTCCTCGCCCTGCTCCCGTCGACGGGCATGCGGGACGCGCTCACCGTGACCCTCCTCGCCCAGCTCGGCCTGATCGCGCTGACGGCCCTGCTCAGCCTCCGCCTGCCCCGCGTCATGCGGTGACGGGGCCGGGCGGCGCCGGGGGCGCCTCCTGGACGGGCGGGCCCGCCGCGGAACCGGCGAGGAAGCCCGCGACGGCCGAGGTGAAGAGGTACGGGTCGTCCGGCCACGGGTAGTGGCCCGCCCCCGGGAGGACCGTCAGCCGGGCCTCGGGGAAGAGGGCGACGGCTTCGGCGGCCGAAGCCGCGGTGGGCCACAGGTCCCGCTCCCCGGCAAGCACCAGCACCGGCGCCGCGAGCCGGGCGAGGGCCGCGCGCAGCCCGGGGACGTCCGGCGCGTACCCGGCGTAGTAGCCCTCGCTGACCGGCAGCGCACGCTGGACCGGGTCGGCGGCCGCATGGGCCTCGGCCGACGCGTCCCACCGGCCGTACATCAGCGGCTCGAACGCCGGGCGGTGCGGCGCGGCCTCCGCGAAGGAACGCGCCGCCTTTCCCTGCGCGGCGCCGGCCTGGTCTCGACGCGGCGCACCGGGCGGACGGCCCTGCACCTGCGCACCGGACGGGCCGCCGGCCTCCTAGCGGATCTCGCACCGGTCTGCGGGACTCCGGTTTTTGGGTAGGGTGCCGTTCGATAACGGCGTTCTGCATGGGGGACATGAGTTGATGAGTGGTCACCAGCCGCAAAGGGGCAGTGCCTCGCAGGTATTCCAGCCGCTCGCGGGAGACGACCCCACCACCATCGCCGGATACCGGCTCGCCGCCAAGCTCGGCGCGGGCGGCATGGGCAAGGTCTACCTGTCGTACACGCCCGGCGGCCGGCCGGTGGCGATCAAGGTGATCCGTCCGGAATTCGGCGAGGACGCCGAGTTCCGCCGCCGGTTCGCCCAGGAAGTGCGCTCCGCCCAGCGGGTGCAGGGCCTCTACACCGCGCCGGTCATCGACGCCGACACCGAGGGCACGCAGCCCTGGCTGGCCACCGCCTACGTGCCCGGCCCCTCGCTCGCCGACGCGGTCGTCGCGCACGGCGCCCTCCCCGTCGAGGCGGTGCTGCTGCTGATCGCCGGCATGGCCGAGGCCCTGCACGTCATCCACGGCGCCGGCATCGTGCACCGCGACCTCAAGCCGTCCAACGTGCTGCTCGCGGCCGACGGCCCCCGCGTCATCGACTTCGGCATCGCCTACGCGGCCGACGCGACCTCCCTCACCGGCAGCGGCGTCACCATCGGCACCCCCTCCTTCATGGCCCCCGAACAGGCCGCGGGGCGGAGGGTCACGGCGGCCACCGACATCTTCGCGCTCGGCCAGGTCGCGGCGTACGCGGCCACCGGCACCCCCGCCTTCGGCGAGGGCACCTCGCACGGGGTCCTGTACCGGATCGTCCACGAGGAGCCCGACCTCAGCGGAGTCCCGGCCCGCCTGACCGAGCTGGTCAGCCGCTGCCTCGCCAAGGACCCCGAGGCCAGGCCGACGGTCGCCGAGGTCATCGCGCTCTGCCAGTCCGCCAACGCGGAGACGGTGCTGCGCCGCCCCGAGGACTGGCTGCCGACCCCGGTCAGCGCCGACATCACCGCGCGAGCGGCGGCCCCCGCGCCGGTCCAGACCCCGCCGCCGCCCACCTCCGCGCCGTTCGTCGCGTACTCGCCCACCACCCCGGTGACCCCGGCCAGCACCCCGCCTCCCGCGCCGACGGCTCCGCCCGCGGTCCACCCGACCCCGCCGCCGACGGCCCCGGCCGCGGTGCACTCCACCCCGCCGCCGACGGCCCCGGCCGCGATGTACTCCACCCCGCCGCCCACGGGCGCTCCCGCCACCCCGCCTCCGGGATACGGACCGTCCGCCTCGTACCAGCCCGGACCGCAGTACCCCCACGCCAACCCGGCGCACGTGCCCGGCTACCCGGGACACCAGGCGCTCGGTGCGCCCCGGCCCGCCGGGAGCGGCGGCAAGCGGGGCCTGTTCATCGCACTGGCGGCCGTGCTGGTCTTCGCCGTCGCGGGCGCGGGCACGGCGTACGTCCTGCTGAAGGACAAGGGCCAGGACACGGCGAGCAGCGGCTCGTCGCAGGGCGACCCGAAGAACACCGGCGACGGCGGCGGCGCGTCCTCCCCGAACGCGTCCTCCCCGAAGACGTCCTCCCCGAAGGCGTCCGCCCGGCCCGATCCGAAGCCCGTCGAGTACAAGGCCATCGACCTGACGGCCGGCTACCACCTGACGCTCGGCGACGAAGACGTACGGCCGCAGAAGGGCGAGGACGGCGGCTACGAACTCTCCTACGACACCGGCGGATACCTCGACGCGGAGAGCACCGGCGGCAAGCTCGTCCTGCTCGATCCCGGCCAGGAGGGATCCCTGGCCGCCTGCCGCCAGGACACCCGCTTCACCGAGAACGTCTACCTGACCAAGCTCTCGAAGGGGCGTCAGGTCTGCGTGTTCACGGGCTCGGGACACCTCGGCCTCGTGACGGTCCAGGGCTTCTCCGCGGAGGACTCGCCCAGCAAGTACATGTCACTGGACCTGACCGTCTGGCGCAACGCCGTCACCCCCTCGGGCAGCTGAACCGGACGGCGGCGAGCCCGTCGCCGCGGGCCCGTCGCCGCGGTCCCCCGTGCGGCCGCGTCACCGCGGCACGGGGGCCCGTACGGCCAGGGAACGCGGAGCACGGGACGGCTCGGCGGGCAGGCGCAGCGGGCGGCTGCCCGGGGTGACCGAGCCCAGGACGCGCGGGCCGGCCGCCCCCGTGCACCGGGGGTCGTTGCCCGGGAGGCCGTGCAGGGTGAGGTAGCCCAGCACGGCGAAGGCGTACGCCTCCTTCGCGGCGGCGGGCAGGCCGAGCTCCTCCGAGGTCCGCAGTGCGACGGGCCCCAGTTCCTCCCGCAGCATCCCGGTGAGGGTCGGGTTGCGGACCCCGCCGCCGGACGCGAAGACCTCGGTGGCCCCGAACGGCCGCAGCGCGTCGGCCACGGTCCTGGCGGTGAGGCGCGTCAGCGTGGCGACCACGTCCTGCGGCGGCAGCGGCTCGAAGTCCGCCAGCCGGGACCGCAGGTAGCCGGGGTGGAACAGCTCCTTGCCCGTGGTCCTCGGCGCGGGCAACCGGTAGTACGGCTCCTCCAGCAGCCGCTCCAGCAGCCCGTCGTGGACGTGCCCGGAGGCGGCCAGCGCCCCGCCCTCGTCGTACGCCAGCCGCCCCGCGGACAGCTCGCGCACCGCCGCGTCGATCAGCGCGTTGCCCGGGCCGGTGTCGAACGCCGTCGGATCGCCGGCCGGCGGCGCCACGGTGAGGTTGGCGATCCCCCCGATGTTCAGGGCGGCCGGCACCCCGGGCCGCCCCCGCAGCAGCATCAGGTCGATCAGGCTCACCAACGGCGCCCCCTGGCCGCCCGCCGCGACATCGCGCGGCCGGAAGCCGGAGACCACCGGGCAGCCGCTGGCCTCGGCGATCCAGGCGGGCTCTCCCAGTTGCAGGGTGCCGTGCACCCGCCCGTCGGCGACCCAGTGGTAGACGGTCTGCCCGTGCGAGGCGATCAACTGGGCCTGCCCCGCGCACAGTTCGCGGTCCGCCCGGACCGACAGGGCGCCGAAGGCCCGGCCGATGCCGGTGTCGAGGCGGCAGACCTCGGCCAGGGTGGTGGCCGCGGGCGGCAGGGCCGCCGCGAGCGCCGCCCGCAGGGCGGCTGGGTACGGCTCGCTGACCATGCCCAGCGGGGTGAGAACCAGGCCGCCCTCCCCGTCACCCGGGCCGAGATCGCAGGCCGCGGCGTCGATGGCGTCGTACGAGGTCCCCGACATCAGGCCGATCACCCTCATCGCAGCGGCTCCCGGTGGTCGTTGCCGCGCAGGGTCAGCAGCGCGAGGGTGCTGAGGGCGCAGGCGCCGACGGCGTAGTAGGCGGGCACGGCGGTGTCTCCCGTCCGGGCGGTCAGAGCGGTGATGACGAGGCCCGCGCAGCCGGAGAAGACCGCGTTGGCCAGGGCGTAGGCCAGCCCGAGGCCGGTGCAGCGCACGCGGCGCGGGAACATCTCGGCCAGCATCGCGGGCCCCGGCCCGGCCATCAGACCGACCAGAGCGCCCGCGCACAGTACGGCCGCGGCCCGGGCGGGGGAGGAGGCCGCGGGGGAGCGCAGGAGGTGCAGCAGCGGGAAGGCGAGTACGACGACTCCCAGGGCGCCGGCCAGTATGACGGGGCGGCGGCCGATGCGGTCGCTGAGCAGCCCGGCGGGGAGGATCGTGAGGGCGAACCCGACGTTGGCGAGGGCAGTGGCCAGCAGGGCCTGCCGCAAGGATGCCCCGAGGGTGGACTGGAGGTAGGAGGGCAGGACGACGAGGAAGGTGTAGCCGGCCGCCGACCAGCCCATGATCCGCCCGATGCCCAGGACGACGGCACGCGCCTGCTCCCCTCGCCGCGGCAGCCCCGGGGTGCCGCCCTCGGCGGTCGCGTCGGGCGGGGCTCCGGGTGGCGCGGCGACGGGCGGCGCGGCGACGGGCGGTGCGGCCACGGGCGGCTCCTCCAGGGTGGTGCGCAGCCACAGCGCGACCAGGCCGAGCGGCAGGGCCAGCAGGAACGGGATCCGCCAGCCCCAGGACTGCAGGGCGGCGGCGGGCAGCACCGTCGCCAGGGTGGCGGCCGTACCGGCACCGGCGAGCAGCCCGAGCGCGACGGTGAAGGACTGCCACGCGCCGTAGATGCCTCGGCGGCCCACCGGCGCGTACTCCGTCATCAGCGACACCGCACCGCCGAACTCGCCGCCCGCGGAGAGGCCTTGAAGGACGCGCAGGAGCGTCAGGAGCCAGGGGGCGGCCGCGCCGACGGTGGCCTGGGTGGGCAGGAGCCCGATCAGGGTGGTGGCGAGCGTCATGAGGGCGATGACGAGGACGAGCGTGGGGCGGCGGCCGAGGCGGTCACCGAGGCGCCCGAACAGCAGGGCGCCGACGGGGCGGAAGAAGAACGCCAGCGCGAAGGAGGCGTACGTGGCCACCAGCGCCCCGGGCCCGCCGCCGGTCCCGGTTCCCGGGGTGAAGAAGTTGGCCGCGATGACGGTGGCGAAACAGCCGTACACCCCGAACTCGTACCACTCGACGAGGTTGCCGACCGAGCCGGCGAGCAGGGCGCGGCGTGCGGAGGTGCGGGGCGGCGGCGCCGGGAGCAGCTCGATCGGGGTCACCCGTGCTGCGTGCCCGCTGCGGGGCGGCCCGACGCCTCGCGCAGGTGTGGTTCAGCAGATCGGCGGCGTGACCGGCGGGCGGTTCAGGCGCCGATGGTCTCGCGCACTCCGGTCAGTGCGTCGTCGAGGCTCGGCGCGATCAGTTCGTGGCCGGTGAACCCGTCGTCCGTGCCGGGGTCGACGGTCCAGCCCCAGCCCGAGGAGTCGTCGCCGTCGATGGTGGCCGTGTGCTCGCCGGAGGTCACCGTGAGGGAGAGGTTGCCGGCCGGGAGGACGGTGACGTCCGCGTGCGCGCCCTCTCCCAGGATGCGGCGCACGGCGTCGCGGGCGGTCTGTTCGGTGGTGGTCATGGGCGTGCTCCTCGCGGGCGGTGGTCGTCTCCGCCCGATCGCTCCCTGATACAGCACGGGCCGCACCGGTGCCGGCGCGCAACTCCGCTGCTCACCCCCACGGGGGACGCGGCGGCCGCTCGATGCCGAACGCGCCACCCCGCCCGGCGCGTTGTCAGTGGCGCCGGATATCGTCGCCTCTTTGTTCGACCGAAGAATTGGCGGGGGCGGAAATGAGCGGGCAACTGAGAGAGACGGCGACCGAGCTGGCCGAGGTCCTGTGGCGGGAACACACCGTCTACCGGGACCGCGCGGGGGGCGTCGTCATCCGGGGGGAGCACGTCCAGCGCTGGATCAGCCTGGCTCCCAGCGCGGGACGGGACGAAGTGCTCCTGCGGGCCGGCCGGATCCTCGACGGCGGCACGACGGCCCCCGCCCGCTCCGAGGCGGTCGCGAGCCTGTCCGCCGGTACGGCCGAACTGGCAGCGGTCTGCCGCCGGCTGCTCGCCGAGACGGCGGCCGGTCCCTCGGCCTCCCGGCCGCAGCGCCCGGCGCGATCGAAGCGGCGCGGCCGGCCCGCCCGTACCGGCCGGCACACCAGCACGGCGTCCTGGCTGGTCGTCATCGGTGTGGTCGCGATCATCGGCTTCTACGTCGCGAGCACGGCCGGCGCCATCTGAACCGGTCCGCTCGGGGCGCCTCCCCCTGAACCCCGTTCGGCGGGCCGCCGGGCCGGCATCTGCCCGGACGTCCCGCGCGGTACGCGCGAGCACCACGCCGTCCACCGTCCGTGCGGCACACCGCCGGGCCGTGGCGTGGTGTCCGGGGGACGGCATGGTGCGGGGCTAGGGTCGGCGGCCGGACGATCAGGACAGGTAGGTGCGCCGTGACCCGTTCCCCCGTGCCCGAGAGCAGCCGGGCGGGCCGCGCCGTCCGGCGACTGGGCTCCGTGCTGGTGCTGCTGACGCTCTGTACGTTCGGCCTCGGCCAGGCCGGGCCGGCGTCCGCTGCCGGTCCGGTCGCCGCGGACCCGCCGCTCTACGTGTCGGACTACGGCAACGACCGGGTCCTCAAGGTGCCTGCCGACGGCAGCGGCGGCCAGAGCACCGTCCCGGCGACGGGCCTCGTACGGCCGACCGGGATGGCGGCCGACGCGGCGGGCGGCCTCTACATCTCCGACACGGGCAACAACAGGGTCGTACGGATCCCCCCGGACGGCGGCGCCCAGCTCACGGTCCCGGCCGAAGGCCTGTCCCGCCCCCTCGGGCTGGCGCTCGACGGCGCCGGGGACCTCTACATCGCCGACAGCTTCAACGACCGCATCGTCAAGGTGCCCGCCGACGGCAGCGGGCAGAGCACCGTCCCGACGACGGGACTGCTGCACCCGTGGGGCCTGGCCTTCGACTCCGAAGGCACCCTCTTCGTCTCCGACTTCGTCAACGACCGGATCGTCAGGCTGCCGGCGGACGGCAGCGGGCAGAGCACCGTCCCCACCACCGGGCTCTCGCAGCCCGCCGGGATCGTGCTCGACCCCGACGGGAACCTGTACGTCTCCGACACCGGCAACAACCGGGTGGTGAAGGTCGCCGCGGACGGCTCGGGGCAGAGCACGCTCGCGGTGGCCGGGCTCAACGATCCGCTGGGCCTCGCCCTCGACGGGAGCGGCAGCCTCTACATCGCGGACGCCTTCAACAACCGGGTGGTCCGGCTGGCGGCCGACGGCGGCGGACAGACCACCCTGCCCGTGACCGGCCTGAACACGCCCACCGGACTGGCCGTCCCGCCCACCCGCACCCGGCTGAAGACCGCCCCGGCCACCGTCCGGCGCGGCTCCCACCCGCCGGCCTTGACGGTCAAGGGCCTCGCGGCCACCCTCACCACCGCAGCCGGCACACCCGTACCCGGCCAGACGGTGGTCTTCAGCGACGCCCGGCGCGGGCGCACGCTCTGCGCGGCCGTCACCGACAGCCGCGGCGCGGCCCGCTGCGAGGCCAGGATCCACGCCCCGTCCTCCGTGCTCGACCACCTCTACGAGAACCTGCTCCGCGACGGATACCTCGCCCGCTACGAGGGCACCTCGGTCCACGCCCCCAGCAGCGCCCCGGGCACCGTGCGGCGGACCAGCCCGCACTGAGCGTGCCGGAGGCGGGGGGCCACCGCCGGCGTCGCGGAGGCGGGCCATAGGCTGTCGGTCCGGCGGACCACCGCCTTCGCCTCCTCCCGCGAAAGGACGACGTCATGAGTGAGAAGGCCCGCAAGCTCTTCGACGCACTCGATCTCAATGGCGACGGCGTCCTGACGCGCGCCGAGGTGATCTCGGCCCTGCGGGCGAAGGGGCCGACCCTCGCCGCCACCGGAGCCCTGCCCTTCTGGGCCGTCAGCGACGAGGACGCCTCCTCCGCCCTGTTCGACCAGGCCAACCTGGACGGCGACGACGTGCTGACCTTCGAGGAGTTCGCGCGGGAGGTCGACCGCCGCTTCGGCTGGTAGCCGGGCGGGCCGACGACCGGCCGGGGGCGGCCCCGGGAAGCCCGGGGCCGCCCCCGGCGAGGTGCGGCGGCAGGTCAGAGACCCGCGGGGTGCGGTCGGGTCAGCGCACCCAGGGCCGCCACACGTCCTCGTTGCGCTCGACCCACTTCTTCGCCGCCTGCTGCGGTGACAGCTTCTCCTCGGCGATCATCAGGGCGACCTCGTTCTGCTCCTCGACGTTCCAGCGGAACTTCTTCAGGAACCCCGCAGCCTTCCCTCCCGCGTCGGCGAAACGGGCGTTGAGGTACTTCTGGAGCGGCGTGTGCGGGTAGGCGCAGGCCACCTTCTCGGGGTCGGCGTCGCAGCCCTCCGTGTACTCGGGCAGCTTCACCTCCGTCATCGGAACCCGCTCGAAGAGCCACTGGGGCTTGTACCAGTACGTCAGGAAGGGCTTCTTCTCCTTCGCGAACTGCTTGATCTGGGTGATCTGCGCGGCCTCGGATCCGGCGAAGACCACTTCGAGGTCCAGACCGAGGTTCTTCACCAGTGCCTTGTCGTTCGTGACGTACGAGGGGGAGCCGTCCATCAGCTGCCCCTTGCCGCGGCTCTCGGCCGTGCGCAGCTGGTCGGTGTACTTGCCGAGGTTCTTCCAGTCGGTGACGTCCGGGTGCGCCTCGGCGAAGTAGGTCGGTACGAACCAGCCGATGTGGCCCGTCACGCCCAGATCGCCGCCGTTGACGATGGTCTTCTTGTCCTCCACGTAGCGCTTCTGCTGCTCCGGGTGGCCCCAGTCCTCCAGGATCGCGTCGACGCGGCCCTGGCTGAGCGCGTCCCACGCCGGCACCTCGTCGACCTGGACGGTGTCCACCCGGTAGCCCAGTTCGTGTTCGAGCAGGTAGCCCGCGACAGCGGTGTTGGCCTGCGCGCCGACCCACGACTGCACGGAGAGCGTGACGGTCTTGGCGCCCTGGGCCGCCGCGTAGGGGGAGGCCTGGCGGGTCATGTCGGCGGCTCCGCAGCCGGTGACGACGGCCAGTGCGGTCACCGCGGCGAACCCGGTGGCCACGGCGCGGCGGACCGGTCCCGTCGGCCGTGGCGGGCCCGTGCGTCGCATACGTTTCATCGGCATCTCAGGCCTCCTTCGCGGGCTGGGTGATGCGGTCGAGCAGCAGGCCGAGGCAGACGATCGCGGCGCCCGCCACGAGTCCGGTGGCCAGGTCGCCCTGGGCGAGGCCGAGGACGACGTCGTAGCCGAGGGCGCCTCCGCCGACCAGGCCGCCGATGATGACGACGGCGAGGACGAGGACCACGGCCTGGTTGACGGCCAGCAGCAGGGCGGGCCGGGCCAGCGGCAGCTGGACCTGGCGCAGCTGCTGGCTGCCGGTCGCGCCCATCGAGCGGGCGGACTCCAGCGCGGCCGGGTTCACCTCGCGCAGCCCCTGCGTGGTGATCCGTACGACGGCGGGCAGTGCGTAGACGACGGCGGCAGCCGCCGCCGGGGCGCGGCCGACGCCGAACAGGGCGACGACCGGGATGAGGTAGACGAACTGCGGCATCGTCTGGCAGATGTCGAGCACCGGCCGCAGCAGGCGCTCCGCGCGGGCGCTGCGGGCGGCGCCCACGGAGATCGCGAAGCCGAGCACGAGGGTCACGGCGACGGCGGCGAGCACCTGCGAGAGGGTGTCCAGCGCGGGGTCCCACACGCCGAGGACGCCGATCGCGGCCAGGGCGAGCACGGCCGTCAGAGCTGTGCGCCAGGTGCCGACCAGTACGCCGATGGCGCCGACCAGCAGCAGGAGCAGCCACCAGGGCGTTGCCTGGAGCCCGCTGCGCAGCGGGTCGAGGACCCAGCCGGTGAAGCGGGCGGCCCAGTCGGCGGTGCCGCCGACGACGGGGACCCCGGAGTAGAGGTGGTCGGTCATCCAGTCGACGGCCCGGTTGACGGGGTCCGCGAGGGGGACGGTCCAGGATCCGGGCCACTGCGAGGTGCCCACCATCCGGCCGGCGACCGCCACGGCCACGGCCGCGAGGAGGCAGAGCAGGCGCCCGTACCAGCCGGCGAACACCCTGCGCAGGAAGTGCTGCTCGGCGACCGGGGGCGGGGTGGCGCCGAGCCGGGTGCCCGCCGCGTCCGCCGTGCGGTCGAGTACGACGGCGAGCAGCACGATCGGGATGCCGGCGGCCAGGGCCGCGCCGACGTCGACGGAGGCCAGGGCCTGGTAGACGCGGTCGCCGAGGCCGCCCGCGCCGATCACGGAGGCGATGACGGCCATGGACAGGCCCATCATGATCGCCTGGTTGACGCCCAGCAGGATCTGCCGGCGGGCCAGCGGGAGCCGTGCGGTCAGCAGCCGCTGGCGTCCGGTCGCGCCGAGCGAGGCGGCGGCCTCCAGCACCCCGGCGTCGGCCTCGCGCAGGCCGAGCGCGGTCAGGCGGGCCATGGGCGGGGCCGCGTAGACCACGGTGGCGAGGACGGCGGCGGGCACGCCGATCCCGAAGACCAGCACCATCGGCAGCAGGTACGCGAAGGCGGGCAGGATCTGCATCGTGTCGAGTACGGGGCGCAGGGCGCGCTCGGTGCGCGGCGACAGCCCGGCGGCGAGGCCGAGCAGGCCGCCGACGGCGACGGACGCGGCGACGGCCACGACCATCAGGGCGAGGGTCTGCATGGTGGGCACCCACATGCCGAGCAGACCGCAGACGCCGAAGGCGGCCATCGAGGTCAGCGCCAGCCGGACACCGGCGAGCCGCCAGGCGACCAGCCCGGCCAGGGCGGTGACCCCGGTCCATCCGGCGGCGAGCAGGACCACGTACACGGCGCGCACGGACACCACGACGGCGTTGCTGACGTGCCCGAAGAAGTACAGGAACAGCGGGTGGCTGTCGCGGTGGTCGATGACCCAGTCGCCGGCCCGGCCGAGCGGGGCCGACAGGTCCACGGCCAGGGCGCCGGGCCAGCTGCCCGCGCCGGGGAAGAGGAATCCGAGCACGCCGAGCGCGACCGCGGCGACGGCGAGGGGCAGGACCCTGCGGCCGGCGCGGTGGGGGAGCAGGGCTCTGTGGGGCCGCTCCGGCGGTCCTGCGGGGGACGCGCCGACGGGGCGACGCGGCCGGCGCCCGGATTCGGGCTGCGCGGATTCACGTACGGGTGCGGTGGTGGAGGTCATCGCGACCACCGCCGGATGCCGGGGGCCGGGCGGCCGTATCCCGTGCTCATGCGGCCACCTCCCCGGTACTGGGGGCGGGGATCCCGGCGACGACGGCGAGCAGGGCCGCGTCGTCGACCACGCCCAGGCAGCGCCCCTGGTCGACGACCCGGGCGGGGCCGCCGCTGCGGGCGACCGCCTCGATGGCCTCGACGACGGTGGTGGCGGGGCTGAGGGCCGGGCCCTGCTCGGCCTCGGCGGCCGACGCGGGGCGCATGGCGCTGCGTACGGTGAGGACCTGTTCGCGCGGTACGTCGCGCACGAAGTCCCGTACGTACTCGTCGGCGGGGGAGCCGACGATCTCCTCGGGAGTGCCGAGCTGCACGATCCGCCCGTCGCGCATGAGGGCGATCCGGTCGCCGAGGCGCAGGGCCTCGGCCAGGTCGTGCGTGATGAAGACCATGGTGCGGCCCTCTTCGTGGTGCAGGCGGGCCACCTCCTCCTGCATCTCCCGGCGGATCAGCGGGTCGAGGGCGCTGAACGGTTCGTCGAACAGCAGCACCTCGGGGTCGGCGGCCAGGGCGCGGGCGAGGCCGACGCGCTGCTGCTGACCGCCCGAGAGCTGGCCGGGGCGGCGCTCCTCCAGGCCTTCGAGGCCGACCTTGGCGACCATCTCGGCCGCCTTGGCGCGCCGTTCGGCGCGGCCCATGCCCTGGATCTCCAGGCCGTAGGCGACGTTGTCCAGGACCGTGCGGTGCGGCAGCAGGCCGAAGTGCTGGAAGACCATGGCGGCGCGGTGGCGGCGCAGTTCCCGCAGCCGGCCCGCGTCCATCGCCAGGACGTCCTCGCCGTCGATGGCGAGGGAGCCCGTGGTGGGCTCGATCAGCCGGGTCAGACAGCGTACGAGAGTGGACTTGCCGGAGCCGGACAGGCCCATCACGACGAAGACCTCGCCCTTGCGGACGTCGAAGCTGACGTCGCGGACGGCCGCGGTGCAGCCGGTGCGCTCACGCAGCTCCGAGGCGGACAGCGCGGCGTCCGCGGAGCCGGGCACCTTGGCGGCCTCGGCCCGCGGGCCGAAGACCTTCCACAGGCCGTTCACCGCGAAGACCGGCGGCCGGGTGTCGGGTCCCTGGCCGGCGGCCGTCCCGTCGACCAGGCCGGGGCCGGTTTGCGTGCTCGTGCTCGTATGCGTGTTCGTGTTCATCGGGCAGCGCCTCCCAGCAGCTCGGCGGCTTTCTCGCCGACCATGAGCACTCCGATCATCGGATTGACCGCGGGCATCGTCGGGAAGACCGAGGCGTCCGCGATCCGGATCCCGTCCAGGCCCCGGACCTTCAGGTCCGGTCCCACCACGGCCCCGCGGTCGTCGGCGGCGCCCATCCGGCAGGTGCCCGCCGGGTGGTAGACGGTGTGCGCGACGGACCGGGCGTACGCGCTGAGCTCCTCGTCACCCGTGACGGCGGGGCCGGGACACACCTCGCGCTTGAGCCAGCCGGCCAGCGGCTGCGTTGCGGCGATCTCGCGGGCGATCCGGATGCCGTCGACCAGGGTGCGGGCGTCGTAGTCCTCCTCGTCCGTGAAGTACCGGAAGTCGAGGGCGGGCTTCACCTCGGGGTCCGCACTGGTGAGGTAGAGCCGGCCGCGGCTGCGGGGCTTGGGGATGTTCGGGGTCAACGACACCCCGTGCGCCGGGCGTTCGTAGCCGATGCGCTCCGGGTTGTCGGTGAAGGGGACCTGGTAGAAGTGGAACATCAGGTCCGGCCCCGGGGATTCGGGGTCGCGGCGGACGAACAGCCCGGCGTCGCTGTCCATCGCAGAGTTCTCCGGGATGGGGCCGTCCGTCTCCCACACGATCACCGACTCCGGGTGGTCGAGGAGGTTCTCGCCGACCCCGGGCAGGTCGTGGACCGGGGGAATCCCGAGGGCTTCGAGGTCCTCGCGCGGGCCTATGCCGGAGTGCAGCAGCAGACGCGGGGTGTCGACCGCTCCCGCGCACACGATCACCTCGCGGCGGGCGCCGATCAGCGACCGGGTGCCGTCCTGGGACCGGACGTGCACCCCGCGCGCCCGCGTCCCGTCCAGCTCCAGGCGGTACGCCCAGGTCTCCAGCAGCAGGCTGAGGTTCGGCCGCTCCTCCATGACCGGGTGCAGGTACGCCACCGAGGCGGAGGAGCGCTTGTTGGTCTCCGGGTGGTAGGCGAGGTCGAAGAACCCGGCGCCCTCGTGGAACGGCTTCCGGTTGAAGCCCTCGACGCGGGGCACGCCCAGCGCCTGCTCGGCCGCGTCCACGAAGTCGCGGGCGATGGCGTTCCGGTCGGCCTCGCCGACGGGGACGATGTTGTTGAGCAGCTTGTCGAAGTACGGGTCCATGGCCGCGGCGTGCCAGCCCTCGGCTCCCGCGGCCGCCCACTCGTCCCAGTCGGACGGCAGCGGCTTGAACGCGATGAGGGTGTTGTGCGACGAGCAGCCGCCGAGGACGCGGGCGCGGCTGTGCCGGATGTGCGAGTTGCCGCGCGGCTGCTCGGTGGTGGGGTAGTCGTAGTCGAGTTCACCGCCGAGCAGGCCCATCCAGCGCCGCAGGGTCAGCACGTCGGGCCGGTCGACATCGCTCGGGCCGCCCTCGATGACGGCGACCGTGACCTCGGGGTCCTCGGTCAGCCGGGAGGCGATCACCGAGCCGGCGGTGCCGCCGCCCACGATGACGTAGTCGTATTCCTGCGCGAAGTCGGCGGAGTCTTCGGCGGTGCGCGTGCTGCGGTCCGTGTGCGTCGTCATGACGATGTTTCCTTTCAGCCCGCGAACCAGCGCACGGGGCGCGGAGCGAGGTTCTGGTAGACGTGCTTGGCCTCGCGGTACTCGGCGAGACCGGACGGTCCGAGCTCGCGCCCGACGCCGGACTTCCCGAAACCGCCCCACTCCGCCTGCGGCAGGTAGGGGTGGAAGTCGTTGATCCAGACCGTGCCGTGGCGCAGCCGGCCGGCCACGCGGCGGGCACGGCCCTGGTCGGCCGTCCACACGGCGCCCGCGAGCCCGTACTCGGTGTCGTTGGCGAGCTCCACGGCCTCGTCCTCGGTACGGAACGTCTCGACGGTCAGGACCGGTCCGAAGACCTCCTCCCGGACGACGCGCATCCGGCGGTCGCAGCGGTCGAGGACGGTCGGCCGGTAGAAGAAGCCGGGGCCCTCGGGGCGTTCGCCGCCCGCGCGCAGCACGGCGCCCTCGGAGAGGGCGGAGGCGACGTACGATTCGGTCCGCTCGCGCTGGGCCGCGGAGACCATCGGACCGCACTCGACGCCGGGGTCGGTGCCCCGGCCGAGGCGGATCCGCTCGGCGCGGCGGGCGAGTTCGGTGACGAACCGGCCGCGCACCGACTCCTCGATGATCAGCCGGGATCCGGCCGAGCAGACCTGGCCGCTGTGCATGAAGGCAGCGTTCAGGGCCTGGTCGACGGCGGTGTCGAAGCCCGCCTCGGTGGCGCAGGCGTCGGCGAAGACGACGTTGGGGTTCTTGCCGCCGAGTTCCAGGGCCACCTTCTTGACCGTGTCGGCCGCCGCGTGCGCGACCTTCGTACCGCTGACGAGGCCGCCGGTGAAGGAGACGAGGTCGACGTCGGGGTGGGCGCAGAGGCGGGCGCCGACGGGATCGCCGGCGCCGGTCACCAGATTGGCGACGCCGGCCGGCAGCCCGGCCTCCACCAGCAGCTCGACGAGGGCGATCGTGGACAGCGGGGTGATCTCGCTCGGCTTGAGCACGAAGGTGTTGCCCGCGGCCAGCGCCGGGGCCACCTTCCAGCTCGCCTGGAGCAGCGGGTAGTTCCACGGCGTGATCAGGGCGCAGACCCCGACCGGCTCGTGGACGACCACGCTGTGGATGTCGGGGGAGCCCGCGTCGACGACCCGGCCGCCGCTCTCGGCGCTGACGAGGTCGGCGAAGTAGCGGAAGGCGTCGCTGACGCAGTCCACGTCGACCCGGCCCTCTTCCAGGGTCTTGCCCGCGTCCAGGCTCTCCAGGAGGGCGATCCGCTCACGGTCGCGCTGGAGCAGGACGGCCGTACGGCGCAGCAGCGCGGCGCGCTCGGCCACCGGAGTCTGCGGCCACTCCCCGCCGTCGAAGGCGGCGCGGGCCGCACCGACGGCCGCGTCCACGTCGGCGGCGCTGCCTTCCGCGACCACCGCGAGCACGGTGCCGTCGGCCGGGTCCAGGATCTCCCTGGTGGCCCCCGTGGCCGCGGACCGCCACCTTCCGGCTGTGTGAATGCTCTGCTGCTCCGACACGACGCGCTGTACCTCCGGTTTCCGCACCGCGGCGGACCCGCGGTGATGGCGCAATGGGGCGCGCTTGCCCGGACCTGCGGAGGTCATGTCCCCCGGGCCGCTCGAAGTGACCGGTGTCACTCGCGTCCCGGCCCTTTCCGGGCCCCTCGGAGGGCGGCTCCGCGCCCGGTCACGGGGGCTGGAGAACCGTGACGGGGAGCGCTGGGAAACCATGACAAATGCGGCGTAGCCTGATCGGACCGCCGTATCCGCCCGTGAGCCATGGAGGCGGGACATGACCGATCCGTTCGGCTTCCTCAGGACGCCCCGGCGCCCCGTCCCGGCGCGCCCCATGGACGAGCGGCTCGCCGACTGGCGGGAGGTCCACGCCGGGCAGGTGCTGCTGCCCCTGGTGTCCGAACAGGCGAACCGCTGCATGGACTGCGGCATCCCCTTCTGCCACGCCGGCTGCCCGCTGGGCAACCTCATCCCCGAGTGGAACGCGTACGCCGCCCACGCCGACTGGCGGGCCGCGTCCGACCGGCTGCACGCGACCAACAACTTCCCCGAGTTCACCGGCCGGCTCTGCCCGGCACCCTGCGAGGACGCCTGCGTCCTGACGATCAATGCCGACCCGGTGACCATCAAGAACGTCGAGCAGGCCATCGCCGACCAGGCCTGGGAACTGGGGTACACCGCCCCGGCGCCGCCCGAGAGGCTCAGCGGGAAGACCGTCGCCGTCATAGGCTCCGGCCCGGCCGGGCTCGCCGCCGCCCAGCAGCTGACCCGCGCCGGGCACACCGTCGTCGTCTACGAGCGGGCCGACCGGATCGGCGGACTGCTCCGCTACGGCATCCCGGCGTTCAAGATGGAGAAGTCGCACCTGGACCGCCGCGTCGCCCAGATGCGGGCCGAGGGCACCGTGTTCCGTACCGGCACGGACGTCGGCGGCCTCGTAGGCGCGGCCGACCTGCGCCGACGGCACGACGCGGTCGTCGTCGCCGTCGGGGCCACGGAACCCAGGGAGCTGCCCGTGCCGGGCCGCGAGCTGCGGGGCATCCACCAGGCCATGGACTACCTCACCGGCGCCAACCGGGTCGGGGAGGGGGACATCGCGGCGCCGGAGGTGACCGCCGAGGGCCGGCACGTGGTGATCGTCGGCGGCGGGGACACCGGCTCCGACTGCCTGGGCACGGCCCTGCGACAGCGGGCCCTGTCGGTGGTCCAGCTCGACATCAACCCGGAGCCGGGCCCCACCCGGCCCGACGCCCAGCCCTGGCCGGTGTACCCGAAGGTCTACCGGGTCTCCCACGCCCACGAGGAGGCCCGCGGCCGCGACGGCCGCGACCCCCGGGCCTTCGCCTCGGCCACGCTGCACTTCGAAGGGGATCGGGCGGGCCGGGTGCGGGCGCTGCACCTCACGGACGTGGAACCGGCGCACCGCACGGCCCTCCCGGGGACCGAGCGGGTCATCCGGGCGGAGCTGGTCCTGCTGGCCCTCGGCTTCTCGGGCCCCGAGCGGGCCTGCGGCCTGGGCGAGCAGCTCGGGCTCACCCGCGACGAGCGGGGCAACTTCGCGCGGGACCCGGCCTTCGCGGCCGCCGGCGGACCGGGACGGCCGCCGGACGGGGTGTTCGTGGCGGGCGACGCCGGGCGCGGCCAGTCCCTGGTGGTCTGGGCGATCGCGGAGGGCCGCTCGGCGGCCGCGGCCGTGGACCGCTACCTGACCGGCTCGACGGCCCTTCCGGCCCCGGTGGCCGCCCAGGACCGGCCCCTGCTGGCGTGACCCCGCGCGTCCCCGTGCCCCCGCCGGTGCGTGTGGTGTGCACGAAGGCACATCAATGGCTGCCCGGCGGACAGACGTAGTGGTATGACTACGCAACGAACGGACCAGTTCGATCCAGGCCTCATCGGGACCCGCCCCCGCGGGGACGTCGAGCGGCGCTACGCGGAGCTGGAGGCGAGCCACGCCGGCCCCGACCGGCAGACACAGCTGTCCCGGGGCGCCCTCACCGGCTACCTGTGGGCCCTCGGCCGCGGCGACGGGGCTCCCGTCACCGGCGCCGTGGCCCACAGCACCCCGGACATGGCCCTGCTGACGGCCGAGGTGGACGCCGCCACGGTGCAGCTGGAGGCCGGGCCGCAGCGGACCCTGCCGCGCGACTACGCCCAGGGGGTGCACGACGCCCTGGCGTGGGTGTGCGGCCACACCGAGGACTGCCCGTGATCCACCCGCGGGCCGTGATCCGCCCGCGGGCCGTCCGCGATCCCCCCGGGGGCCGCCCGTGATCCGCCCGGAGATCCCTGGCCGGACCCGGACGACACCGGTACCGCGGCCCGGACCGCGCACCGCCAGCTGGCCGCCCAGGGTGTCCGCTTTCGAGTGATGCCAGCGCTTCGTCCCGCTTCGTTCCGCTTCCCGGCGCGGCAGGTGCCCCACGATCGCAGGCGGCCGGACAAGCCCCGGCCACGGTCCGCCGAGGCGGCTGGTCGCTGGGAGACGGTGTGCACATCCTGCTGGTTGCGAGCGCGTTCAACAGCCTGACGCAACGCGTCCACGCGGAACTGCGGGACCACGGCCACAGCCTCGCCGTGGAGCTGGCGGTGCCCGGTGCCCGGCTGGCCGACGCGGTGCGCCGCCACGATCCCGACCTGATCCTCGCGCCGATGCTCAAGACGGCCGTGCCCCGCGAGGTGTGGTCCACCCGCACCTGCCTGATCGTCCACCCGGGACCCGTGGGCGACCGCGGCCCCTCCTCCCTCGACCGGGCCGTCCAGGAACACGCCACCCGCTGGGGCGTCACCGTCCTGCAAGCCGCCGAGGAGATGGACGCCGGGGACGTCTGGGCGCACGCCGACTGCGATCTGCCCGAGGTGGCCAAGAGCGACCTCTACCGGGGCGAGATCGCGGACGCCGCGCTCCGGGCCGTCCTGGCGGCCGTCGAGCGCTTCGCCTCCGGCATGTACACCCCTCAGCCCCAGACCAGCCACCGCACCCGGCCCTACCTCCGCCAGGAGCACCGCCGGATCGACTGGGAGACGGACCCCACCGAGCACGTCCTGCGCACGCTGCGCGCGGCCGACTCGCAGCCGGGCGTACTGGGCGACCTGCTCGGCGGCGAGTGGTTCCTGCACGGCGGCCACCCCGAGGACCTCCTGCGCGGCCGCCCCGGAGAACTGCTGGCCACCCGCGCCGGCGCGATCTGCCGGGCGACGGCCGACGGCGCCGTCTGGATCCCCGAGCTGCGGGCCCGGCGGGCGCCCGGGGAGCCCACCCCGGTGAAGCTGCCCGCCACCGTGGCGCTGGCCGACCGGCTGCCGCCCCTGCCGGAAGTCCCCGCCCCGGCCGTCGCCGCGCCCGCGCCCGCCGACGGCGGCCGCCGGACCTGGAGCGACATCGGGTACCGGGAGGAGGGGCAGGCCGGCTTCCTGTCGTTCTCCTTCCCCGGCGGCGCGATGAGCACCGACCGGTGCCGCCGCCTGCTCGCCGCCTACCGGGCCGCCTGCGCCCGCCCCACCTCCGTGCTGGTGCTCGGCGGCGGCCGGGACTTCTTCTCCAACGGCATCCACCTCGGGGTGATCGAGGCGGCCGCCGATCCCGCCGCGGAGTCCTGGGCCAACATCCAGGCCATGGACGACCTCGTCGAAGCCGTCCTCACCACCACCGACCGCCTCGTCGTCGCCGCCCTCGGCGGCAACGCCGCGGCCGGCGGGGCGATGCTCGCCCTCGCCGCCGACGAGGTCTGGTGCCGGGCCGGCACCGTCCTGAACCCGCACTACCGCCTGATGGGCCTGCACGGCTCGGAGTACTGGACCTACACGCTGCCCCGCCGGGTCGGCGCCGCCGTCGCGGAACGCCTCACCACCGACGCCCTGCCGCTGAGCGCCGCCGCCGCCGAGGGGCTGGGCCTGGTCGACCGTACGGTGGACCGCGCCCCGGGGGACTTCGCCGCCGAGACGGCCCGGCTCGCGGGCCGGCTGGCGTCCTCGCCCGGCACGCAGACCCGGATCGCCGGGAAGAAGGCGCGGCGGGACCGTGACGAGGCCCTCAAGCCGCTCGCCGCCTACCGGGAGGAGGAGCTGGCCCTGATGCGGGCCACGTTCCGCGACCCGGACGCCCCCTACCACGCCCTGCGCAGGGCCTTCGTACGCAAGGAACCCGCCACCGGCACCCCGCCCCACCTCGCCCGGCCCGCGGCGAACCGGCAGGGCCCGCACACGGCCCACCGGGGGGAGGAGGTCACTGGACTGGCCGCACATGACAGCGCACCCGGGTCGGAGCCCTGTTACCAAGAAGGGTGAGGGCACACCTGCCGGCACCGGCAGCCTCGCTCCCCCCACACCTCCCCGCACACCTCCCCAAGGAGGCATCCTCATGGATGCAGCAACGCCGACCAAGGTAGAGGACCCCCCGATCCACATCCTCTGGATCAACGCGGGGCTGAGCTGCGACGGCGACTCGGTGTCACTGACGGCAGCGATGCAGCCCAGCATCGAAGAGATCGTGATGGGCGTACTGCCCGGCCTGCCCAAGATCGCCGTGCACTGGCCGCTCATCGACTTCGAGTGCGGTCCCGTCGGCGGCGCGGACACGTTCATCGAGTGGTTCTTCAAGGGCGAGCGCGGCGAGATCGACCCCTTCGTGCTGGTCGTCGAGGGATCGATCCCGAACGAGAAGATCAAGCCCGAGGGCTACTGGTGCGGCTTCGGCGACGACCCGGAGACCGGCCAGCCCATCACCACCAGCGAGTGGATCGACCGGCTGGCGCCCAAGGCCCTGGCCGTCGTGGCCATCGGCACCTGCGCCACGTACGGCGGCATCCACGCCATGGAGGGCAATCCGACCGGCGCCATGGGCGTGCCCGATTACCTGGGCTGGGACTGGAAGTCCCACGCCGGCATCCCCATCGTGTGCGTGCCGGGCTGCCCGATCCAGCCGGACAACTTCTCCGAGACCCTCACCTACCTGCTCTACCAGGCCGCCGGCTCGGCCCCGATGATCCCGCTCGACGACAAGCTGCGCCCCACCTGGCTGTTCGGCGCCACCGTCCACGAGGGCTGCGACCGGGCCGGCTACTACGAGCAGGGCCAGTTCGCGGAGACGTACGACTCCCCGAAGTGCCTGGTCAAGCTGGGCTGCTGGGGGCCCGTGGTCAAGTGCAACGTCCCCAAGCGCGGCTGGATGAACGGCATCGGCGGCTGCCCCAACGTCGGCGGCATCTGCATCGCGTGCACCATGCCGGGCTTCCCCGACAAGTTCATGCCCTTCATGGACGAGCCTCCCGGCGCCAAGGTGTCGGCCACCGCCAGCGGGATCTACGGCGCGGTGATCCGCAAGCTCCGGGCGGTCACGGGACACACCGTGGACCAGGAGCCCAAGTGGCGCCACACCGGCGGAAGCCTCACCACCGGCTACCGCCCCCCGTGGTGACCGGCCTCCACGCGCCCCGCGCGCGGGTCCGCCGGGCCGCACGCGCGTAGGACCGAAACCCGCAGCACCCCCTCAGCCCCCGCACCGAAGAAGGGTCACGGCAGACACGATGGCACCGAAGACGAAGGCGGCCGGAGACGGCAGCGGCCTGGTGGAGATGGCCTGGGATCCGATCACCCGGATCGTGGGCAGCCTCGGCATCCACACGAAGATCGACTTCAAGCAGAAGCGCGTGGCGGAGTGCTACAGCACCTCGTCGGTCTTCCGCGGCTACAGCGTCTTCATGCGCGGCAAGGACCCCCGCGACGCGCACTTCATCACCAGCCGCATCTGCGGGATCTGCGGCGACAACCACGCCACCTGTTCCGTCTACGCCCAGAACATGGCCTACGGCGTGAAGCCCCCGCACCTCGCCGAGTGGATCATCAACCTGGGCGAGTCGGCGGAGTACATGTTCGACCACAACATCTTCCAGGAGAACCTGGTCGGGGTCGACTACTGCGAGAAGATGGTCCGCGAGACCAACCCCGGCGTCCTGGAACTGGCCGAGCGCACACCGTCCCCGCACGCCGGGGAACACGGCTACAAGACCATCGCCGACATCATGCGCTCGCTCAACCCCATCGAGGGCGAGTTCTACCGCGAGGCCCTCCAGGTCAGCCGCTACACCCGGGAGATGTTCTGCCTGATGGAGGGACGCCACGTGCACCCCTCCACCCTCTACCCGGGGGGCGTCGGCACGATCGCCTCCGTCCAGCTCTTCACGGACTACATGAGCCGCCTCATGCGGTACTGCGAGTTCATGAAGCGCGTCGTGCCGCTCCACGACGACCTCTTCGACTTCTTCTACGAGGCCCTGCCCGGGTACGAGGAGGTCGGCCGCCGGCGCGTCCTGCTCGGCTGCTGGGGCGCGCTCAACGACCCCGAGTACTGCGACTTCACGTACGCCAACATGACCGACTGGGGACGGAAGATGTTCGTCACCCCCGGCGTGGTGGTGGACGGCAAGCTGGTCACCAACGACCTCACCGAGATCAACCTCGGCATCCGGATCCTGCTCGGCAGCTCGTACTACGACGACTGGCAGGGCCAGGAGCAGTTCGTCCGGCAGGACCCGCTGGGCAACCCGGTCGACCCCCGCCACCCGTGGAACCAGCACACCATCCCGGCCCCGCAGAAGCGCAACTTCGACGACAAGTACAGCTGGGTGATGTCCCCGCGCTGGTTCGACGGCAAGGACCACCTCGCGCTCGACACCGGCGGCGGCCCCATCGCCCGCCTGTGGTCCACCGCCCTGTCCGGGCTGGTCCACACCGACTACGTCCAGGCCACCGGCCACAGCGTGGTCATCACCCTGCCGCGCACGATGACCAAGCCCGAGACCCGCTTCGAGTGGAAGATCCCGAAGTGGAGCAACGCGCTGGAGCGCAACCGCGCCCGCACGTACTTCCAGGCGTACGCCGCCGCCATCGCGCTGCACTGCGCGGAGAAGGGCCTGGCCGAGGTCCGCGCCGGACGCACCCAGACCTGGGAGAAGTTCGAGGTTCCGGACGAGGGCCTGGGCGTCGGCTTCACCGAGGCGGTCCGCGGCGTCCTGTCGCACCACATGGTGATCCGCGACGGCAAGATCGCCAACTACCACCCGTACCCGCCGACCCCGTGGAACGCCAGCACCCGCGACACCTTCGGCACGCCCGGCCCGTACGAGGACGCGGTGCAGAACACGCCCATCTTCGAGGAGAACACCCCGGAGAACTTCAAGGGCATCGACATCATGCGCGCGGTGCGCAGCTTCGACCCCTGTCTGCCCTGCGGCGTCCACATGTACGTCGGCGGCGGCCAGACGGTCAAGCAGATGCACGTCCCCACGGGCCTGAGCGGACTGGGCGGATGAGCGCCCCCACCGCCCCCACCGCCCCCACCGCCGACGCCCGGGAGGCGGGCCGGCGGGTCGAGGAGGTCCTCGACCGGCTGGCCGCCACCGGCGACCGGGAGGTGTGCGCCGCCGCCGAGGAACTGGTGCGCGTACTCATGGACTTCTACGGCGCCGGCCTCGCGGGCATCACCGCACGGCTCGACGACGAGGCGCTCGCGGGACTGCTCGACGACGGGCTCGTGTCGAGCCTGCTCGCCCTGCACGACCTGCACCCCGAGGACGTACACGCCCGGATCGCCCGCGCCCTGGCCGCCGTACGGGAACCCGTGGAACTGCTCGGCTTCGACGAGGCCACCGGCACGCTCCGGCTCCGCTCCACCGCGAGCGGCGGCTGCGGCTGCGGCAGCACCCAGGACGGCGGCCGCGCGGCCGTCGAGGACGCGCTGGCCTCCTTCGCGCCCGAGGTCACCTCGGTCGTCCTGGAGCCCGCCCCGGCCCCGCAGCAGCCCCTGCTCCAGATCGGCGTCCGCCCGCACACCCCGGCGCAGGTCTCGTGAGCGCGCCCCGGGGCTGGGCGCCGCCCGCGGCGCGCACGGGCGGGCCGCGCGGCCTGCGCCGGTTCACCGGACCGCGGGCCCCCCGCCCGGAGGCCTGCGAACTGTGCGGGGTGGCCGTGGCCGAAGAGGGGCACCGCCACCTGGTCGAGACGCAGAAGCGGGCCCTGGTCTGCGCCTGCACCGCGTGCGCCCTGCTGTTCGACCGCCCGGGCACGGCGACCGGGCGGTACCGCGCGGTCCCGGACCGCTACCTCCGCGACCCCGGCCACCGGATCGACGACGCGGCCTGGGAGCTCCTCCAGATCCCGGTCAGCGTCGCGTTCTTCTTCCGCAACGCCGCCCTCGACCGGCTCGTCGCGCTCTACCCCAGCCCGGCCGGAGCCACCGAGAGCGAACTCGACCCCGCCACCTGGCAGAGCGCCCTCGGCGGGAGCAGCCTCGCCGGCCTGCTCGAACCGGACGTCGAGGCGCTGCTGCTCAGGCGGGCCGAGGGACGCACCGACTGCTACCTGGTGCCGATCGACATCTGCTACGAACTGGTGGGACGCATGCGGCTGTTGTGGCAGGGCTTCGACGGCGGGGCCGAGGCGCGCGCCGCCCTGCGGACCTTCTTCGAACAGGTCGAGCGGCGCGCCAAGGTCCCGGCGGGGGAGGGGCGCCCGTGACGGACTTCGGCTTCACCTGCACCGGCGTACGGGCGGACCCGTACGCCGCCGGGCCCACGCTCGTCTTCCGGCTGGCCATCACCGCGGGCACCGAGGCCGCCCCGACCCGGGTGCACGCGCTCGCGCTCCGCTGCCAGATCCGCATCGAACCGGCCCGGCGCGGCTACGGGCCCACCGAAGCCGAGGGCCTGGCCGACCTGTTCGGGGAACGCTCCCGGTGGGGCAACACCCTCCTGCCGGTGCAGTTCGCGCAGGTCGCGCTCATGGTGCCCAGCTTCACCGGATCCACCGAGATCGACCTGGTCGTGCCCTGCACCTACGACATGGACATCGCCGCGAGCCGCTACCTCAGCGCCCTGAAGGACGGCGAGGCACCCCTGCTCATGCTGTTCTCCGGCACGGCCTTCACCGGCTCCGGCGGCTTCCACGTCGAGCCCGTCCCGTGGGACCGCGAAGCCTCGTACCGGATGCCGGCGGCCGTCTGGCACGAGATGGTCGAGCAGCACTTCCCGGGCTGCGGCTGGCTCCGGCTGCCCCGCGACACCATGGACGAACTGCTCGCCTACCGCTCCCGGCACGCCCTGGCCTCCTGGGAGGCGACCGTGCGCGCCCTGCTCGACGCGGCGGCGGTCCCGGCCGTGGTCCCGGACGCGAAACCCTCACCGCAGGAGCGCTTCCGGGCAGGCGCCGTACCGCCGCGCACCGCCCCGGAGAGGACGGCGGCGCCATGACCACAGGTATGACCGCGACGACGGCGACCACCGCGACGACGGCGCAGGCCGCGCTCGCAGCCCGCTTCGAGGCCGCCCGGCAGGTGGCCGACGCCGTCCTCTTCGAGGGGTACGTCCTCTACCCCTACCGGGCCTCGGCCGCCAAGAACCGGCTGCGCTGGCAGTTCGGCGTCCTCGTGCCGCCCGCCTGGGGCCCCGCCCACGAGGAGCACTGCCTCCAGCAGACCGAGATCCTGATGGAGCCCAAGGGGCGGGCATCGCTCGCCGTCGAGCTGCGCTTCCTGCACGCCCAGCGGCGGACCGTCCAACAGGCCCTGGACAACGGGTCGTTCACCGAGGTCGCCGAACTGCACCTCGACGACCGCGTGCTCGTCCCCTGGGACGAGGGCGCCGAGGAACGCGTCGAACTGACCGTCGACGTCGCCGAGCTGGCGGGCGAGGGCATCTCCCTCCCCTTCACCCGGCCCGCCCGCGAGGAGACCGAGGACGTCCACGACGCCGACGGCCGCACCGTCGGCCGCCTGCTGCGGCGCACCGAGGAGATCAGCGGAGCCGTCCGGCTGCGCGCGAGCGAACTCGACTGCGCCTACCGGGCGTGGAAGCTCACCGCGGTGGTGGAGAACACCAGCGGATGGACCCCCGGCACGGACGCCGACCGCGACGCCGCCCTGCCCCGCTCGCTCGTCGCCGCGCACCTCCTGCTCGGCCTCAGCGCCGGCTCCTTCCTGTCCATGACCGACCCGCCCGAGTGGGCCAAGGGCGCGGTCGCCTCCTGCGTCAACCGGCACACCTGGCCCGTGCTGGCAGGCGAACCCGGCCGGACCGACGTGGTGCTCTCCTCCCCGATCATCCTGGAGGACCACCCCGGCATCGCCCCCGAGAGCATCGGGGCGATGTACGACGCCACCGAGATCGACGAGATCCTCGCGCTGCGCACCGCGGCCCTGACCGACCAGGAGAAGCGCGAGGCACGCGGCACCGACCCGCGGGCCGCCGCCGTGATCGACCTGGCCGACACGATGCCCCCCGAGGTGCTCGAACGCCTCCACGGAGCGGTACGGGCGCTGCGCGAGATCACCGACCCGGGCACCCCGCCCGACGCCCCGACCGGGCTGGAACCCTTCGACGGCCAGGCCGTGTTCAAGCCGGACACGCCCTGGTGGGACCCCGCGCACGCGGACCCCGTCGACCCCGCCCGGGACCGCGTCCTCGTCGACGGCGTCCCGGTCGGCGCGGGCAGCCGCGTCCTGCTGCGGCCGGGCCTGCGGCGCACCGACGCCCAGGACCTGTTCCTCCACGGCCGCGCCGCCGAGGTCGAGGCCGTCCTGCACGACGTCGACGGGGGCGTGCACCTCGCCGTCACGGTGGAGGGGGACCCGGGCGCCGACATCCGGCGCGAACAGGGCAGGTTCCTCTACTTCCAGCCCGACGAGGTCGCCCCGCTGGAGGACCCGTGACCGGCGGAACACTGATCGCGGGGATCGGCAACGTCTTCCTCGGTGACGACGGCTTCGGCGTGGAGGCGGTGCGCGCCCTGGCCGCGCACCGACTGCCCGACCACGTCGAGGTGGTGGACTTCGGAGTACGCGGAGTCCACCTCGCCTACCAGCTGCTCGACGGCTACGACACGCTGGTCCTGGTCGACGCCACCGCCCGCGGGGGCGCCCCGGGCACGCTGTACCTCATCGAGCCCGACGGGAGCGGCCCGGCCGGGAACGCCGTGCTCGACGGGCACCACATGTCCCCCGACGCGGTGCTGGCCCTGCTGGGCACCCTGTGTGCCGGGACGGGCGGCACCCCGCCCCGGCGCGTCCTGGTCCTCGGCTGCGAACCCGCCTCCGTCGAGGAGGGCATGGGCCTCAGCGCGCCGGTGGCCGCCGCGGTACCCGAAGCCGTACGGATGCTCGTGGGACTGGCACGGGAAGACCTGGTGACAACGGAGGAGAGAACCCCATGAAGAAGGCAGCCCTCTGCGGTGTGTTCGTCGCCGCCCTGCTCTCGGTGGCCGCGCTCGTGGCCCCCGACGTCAGGCGCTACCTCCACATGCGCAGGATGTGACACCACCCCGGACCGGATCCCGGATCCCGGACCGCACCCCGCACGCCCCGGCGCCCGAATGGGCTACGGGGCGTGCGGCGCGTCGGCGTGCCCGACCGCGCCGCACCCCGCCTGCAGGTCTAATGAGGCCCGGCAGGACGGAGTCCGATGCACGAGATGTCGATCGCCATGGCCGTGGTGAGCCAGGTGGAAGAGGCGGCCGAGGCCGGCGGGGCGAGGGTGGTGACCTCGGTCCGGCTCCAGGTCGGTCAGCTGGCCGGAGTGGTGCCCGACGCACTCGCCTTCTGTTTCGAACTGGCCTGCGCCGGGACCGTCCTCGAAGGCGCCGAGCTCGTCACCGAGTCCGTGGCGGCCCGCGCGCACTGCCGTTCCTGTACGGACGACTGGGCGGTCGGCATGCCGCCCGCGCTGTGCTGCCCCGGGTGCGGCAAGGCCACCGACGTCGAGCTGACCACGGGCCGCGAGCTGCAGATCCTCAGCGTGAACTGGGAGGACGGCCCCGCCCCCGCGCGCAACCGCCAACCGATCTCCGAGGAGCACTGAACCATGTGCCGAGTCGTCGACCTGAAGCAAGCCGTCCTGGCCAAGAACGACGCGGCCGCGCACACCCTGCGCGCCGAGCTCACCGCACGCGGCACCACGGTCGTCAACCTGCTCTCCAGCCCGGGAAGCGGCAAGACCGCGCTGCTGGAACGCGAGCTGGTCCTCGCCCGGGAGCGCGGAGTACCCGTCGCTGCCCTGACCGCCGACCTGGCCACCGAGAACGACGCGGTACGGCTGGCCCGTTCCGGCGTACCCGTCAAGCAGGTGCTGACGGACGGGCTGTGCCACCTGGAGGCCCGGATGCTGAGCCGGCACCTGGACGGATGGATGCCGCAGGACACCCGGCTGCTCTTCGTGGAGAACGTCGGCAATCTGGTCTGCCCGGCCTCCTACGACCTCGGCGAGTCGCTGAGGGTGGTCCTCGCATCCGTGACCGAGGGCGAGGACAAGCCCCTGAAGTACCCGACCGCCTTCGGGCTCGCCCACCTGGTGGTGGTCACCAAGACCGATATCGCGCAGGCCGTCGAGTTCGACGAGGACGCCTTCCGGGCGCACGTCCAGCAGGTCAACCCCGGGGTGGAAGTGGTCCTCACGTCCGCCCGCGCGGGCGAGGGCGTGGGCGCCCTGCTCGACCGGGCCATGGCGGTCGGGGCGGGTGCGGCGGTGCACACCCCGGTCATGGCGGGGCAGGACCACGGCCACCACCACGGCCCGCACGACGACCACGATCACGAGCATGGTCACGACCACGACCACGACCACGACCACGAGCATGGTCACGACCACGACCACGTGCGTCCGCAGCCGCACGCCGACGCCGCCCTGGGCCGGTCCCGCTGATGGAGGCGGTGCAGCGCCGCCGGGTGACCGTCCGGGGTGTCGTCCAGGGCGTCGGATTCCGCCCGTACGTCTACACCCGGGCCACCGCGCTCGGCCTGGCCGGGCATGTCACCAACACCTCCGAAGGCGTGGTCGCGGAAGTGGAGGGCGCATCGGCGGCGGTCTCGGAGTTCTGCGAACGGCTGGCCGCCTGCGCCCCGCCGCTGGCCGTCGTCGACGCCGTCGACCACTGCGAGGTCCCCCTCGCGGGCGGCACCGGGTTCACCATCGTCGCCTCCAGGAACGGGGGTCCCGCCCGTACGCTCGTCTCCCCGGACGTGGCCACCTGCGCCGACTGCCTCCGCGAGCTCGCCGACCCGGCCGACCGGCGCCACCGCCACCCCTTCATCACCTGTACGCACTGCGGGCCCCGCTTCACCATCGTCACCGGGCTGCCGTACGACCGGGCCCACACCACGATGGCCCCCTTCCCGATGTGCCCGGACTGCGCCCGGGAGTACACCGACCCCGCCGACCGCCGCTTCCACGCCCAGCCCGTCGCCTGCCCCGCCTGCGGACCCCGGCTGCGGCTGCTCGCCGGAACCCCGCCCGGGGAGGTGACGGACACCGACCCGGTGGCCGAGGCCCGCCGGCTCCTGGCGGCCGGGGCGATCCTCGCGGTGAAGGGCCTGGGCGGCTACCACCTCGCCTGCGACGCCGAGAACGCCGCGGCGGTGGCCGAGCTGCGCCGCCGCAAGGCCCGCGGGGACAAGCCCTTCGCCGTGATGGCCCGGGACCTCGACGACATCGCACCCCTGGTCCATGCCGGCCCCGAGGAGCGCGGCCTGCTCACCGGCGCCGTCCGCCCCATCGTCCTGCTGCGCCGCCGCACCGCGGCCTCCGGGCCGCACGGCGTCGCCCCCGGCAGCCCCGACCTCGGCGTGATGCTCCCGTACACCCCCGTGCACCATCTGCTGCTCGGCCTGCCGGGCGACCCTCCCGGACCGCGGCTGCTCGTCATGACCAGCGGCAACCTGTCGGGCGAGCCCATCGTCACCGACGACGCCGAGGCCCTGCAGCGGCTCGGCCGCCTGGCCGACGCCTGGCTCACGCACGACCGGCCCATCCACGTACCGTGCGACGACTCCGTGGTGCGGGTCTGCGACGGCGAGCAGCTGACCGTACGGCGCTCGCGCGGCTACGCGCCGCTGCCGCTGGAACTCCCGCTGCCGGTACCCGCGGCGCTGGCCGTCGGGGGAGACCTGAAGAACGCCTTCTGCCTGGGCGAGGGCCGCCGGGCCTGGCTGTCCGCCCACATCGGGGACATGGACGACCTCGCCACGCAGTTCGCCTTCGAGGGCGCCGTGGAGCAGTTGCAGAGCATCACCGGAGTCACCCCCGCCCTGCTCGCGGCCGACCGGCACCCCGGCTACCGCTCCGGCCGGTGGGCCGTGCGCAACGCCGGGTCCCGCCCGCTGGTCCGCGTCCAGCACCACCACGCGCACGTCGCGGCCGCCATGGCCGAACACGGCCTCGCCGGCGACCGCCGGGTGATCGGCGTCGCGTTCGACGGCACCGGCTACGGCGACGACGGTGCGGTGTGGGGCGGGGAGTTCCTCATCGCAGGCTACGCGGGCCACACCCGGTTCGCGCACCTCGGGTACGTCCCGCTGCCGGGCGGTGACGCCGCGGTGCGGCGCCCGTACCGGATGGCCCTGTCCCACCTGTGGGCCGCGGGCCTCGAACCGTCCCCGGACCTGCCCTGCACGGCGGCCTGCCCGCCCGATGAACTGCGTGTGCTGGAAGCCCAGTTGCGCAAGAACCTGAACTGCGTCCCCACCTCCAGCATGGGCCGCCTCTTCGACGCGGTGTCCTCCCTGGCCGGCGTCTGCCACCACGCCGGCTACGAGGCCCAGGCCGCCATCGAGCTGGAGGCCGCCGCCCACACCGCCACCGGACCCGTCCCGGCCGGCGCGTACGCCTTCGCCCTGCGCCCCGCGGAGGGCGGGGGGCCGGACGCCCCGGTCGCCGCCGACCCGGGCCCGCTGCTCGCGGCCGTCGTGGCCGACGTACGCGCGGGAGCGGCGCCCTCGCTGATCGCCCTCCGCTTCCACGCCGCCGTCGCCGACCTGGTGGCCGAGGTGTGCGCCGCGGCGCGGGAGCGGCACGACCTGGACACCGTCGCCCTCACGGGCGGGGTGTTCGCCAACACCCTGCTCTCCTCGGCCTGCGCCGCGAAGCTGCGGGCGTACGGCTTCACGGTACTGCGGCACCGCCGGGTCCCCCCGAACGACGGGGGGCTGGCACTAGGACAGCTCATGGTGGCGGCAGCCCGCGCCACCGAACACCCACAGCGAGGAGAAGCCCATGTGCCTGGCGGTACCCGGCAGAGTGCTTGAGATCGCGGAGGAGAACGGCACCCGCATGGCGACCGTCGACTTCGGCGGAGTCGTCAAGGAGGTGTGCCTGGAGTACCTGCCGGACCTCCAGGTGGGCGAGTACGCCATCGTGCACGTCGGCTTCGCGCTCCAGCGCCTGGACGAGGAGTCGGCCAAGCAGACCCTCGAACTCTTCGCGCAACTGGGCATGCTCCAGGAGGAGTTCGGCGACCCCTGGGAGCAGGCGGCGGAGGCGGGCGGAGCGCCCTGGCCCTTCGAAGAGGAGACACCGGCGACCGCGGACCAGGCCGCCGGCGAGCACGTACCGCAGGAGGCGGGCCAGTGAAGTACATCGACGAGTTCCAGGACCCCGCACTCGCCCGCCGGATCCTCGACGACATCCACTCCACCGTCACCCGCCCCTGGGCGCTGATGGAGGTGTGCGGCGGCCAGACCCACACCATCATCCGGCACGGCATCGACCAACTCCTCCCCGAACAGGTCGAGTTGATCCACGGCCCGGGCTGCCCCGTGTGCGTCACCCCGCTGGAGGTCATCGACAAGGCCCTGGAGATCGCCTCCCGCCCCGACGTGATCTTCTGCTCCTTCGGGGACATGCTCCGCGTCCCGGGCACCGGCCGGGACCTCTTCCAGGTCCGCAGCGAGGGCGGTGACGTACGGGTCGTCTACTCCCCGCTCGACGCCCTCAAGATCGCCCGGCAGAACCCGCGGAAGGAGGTCGTCTTCTTCGGGATCGGCTTCGAGACCACCGCACCGCCCAACGCCATGACGGTGCACCAGGCGAAGAAGCACGGCATCCCCAACTTCAGCCTGCTCGTCTCCCACGTACGGGTCCCCCCGGCGATCGAGGCGATCATGCAGTCGCCGAGCTGCCGGGTCCAGGCGTTCCTCGCCGCCGGGCACGTGTGCAGCGTGATGGGCATGGGGGAGTACCCGGAACTGGCCGCGAAGTACCGCGTCCCGATCGTGGTGACCGGCTTCGAGCCGCTGGACATCCTGGAAGGCGTACGGCGCACCGTACGGCAGCTGGAACGCGGTGAGCACACCGTCGACAACGCCTACGCGCGCGCCGTCCGGCCCGAAGGCAATCCGGCCGCCCTCGCCATGCTGGAGGACGTCTTCGAGGTCACCGACCGGGCCTGGCGCGGTATCGGCGTCATCCCCGACAGCGGCTGGCGCCTGTCCGCCCGCTACCGCGACTTCGACGCCGAACACCGCTTCGCGGTCACCGGCATCACCACCCGCGAGCCGGCCGAGTGCCGCAGCGGCGAGGTCCTCCAGGGCCTGCTCAAGCCGAACGAGTGCGAGGCCTTCGGCACCACCTGTACGCCGCGCAACCCGCTCGGAGCGACCATGGTCTCCAGCGAGGGCGCGTGCGCCGCGTACTACCTCTACCGGCGGCTCGAACTCACGCCGGCCCGTACCGTACCCACCGCACAGACCGCGCCGCTGGAGGCGAGCCCCGTTGCCTGAGCCCACCACCCTGGACGTCGCCGGCTGGACCTGCCCGGCCCCCCTGCGGGACCGCCCCCGCGTGGTGATGGGCCACGGCGGCGGGGGCGCGCTCTCCGCCGAACTGGTCCAGCACGTCTTCGCCCCCGCGTTCGGCGGCGAGGTACTGGCCCAGCTGGGCGACTCCGCCGCCGTCTCGCTCGGCGGCGCCCGACTCGCCTTCTCCACCGACTCCTACGTGGTGCGGCCGCTGTTCTTCCCCGGCGGCAGCATCGGCGACCTCGCGGTCAACGGCACCGTCAACGACCTGGCGATGAGCGGCGCCCGGGCCGCCTACCTCTCCTGCGGCTTCATCCTCGAAGAGGGCGTCGAGGTGTCCGTGGTGGCGCGGGTGGCACAGGCCCTCGGCGCGGCCGCACGCGCGGCGGGCGTCGAGGTGGCGACCGGCGACACCAAGGTCGTCGAGTCCGGTCACGGCGACGGCATCTACGTCAACACGGCGGGCATCGGCCTCATCCCGGACGGCGTCGACCTGCGCCCGCAGCGCGTCGTACCCGGTGACGTCGTGATCGTCAGCGGTGAGATCGGGCTGCACGGCGTGGCCATCATGAGCGTGCGCGAGGGCCTGGAGTTCGGGGTGGACGTCGAGAGCGACTGCGCGGCGCTCGGCGGCCTCGTGGACACCATGCTCGCGGTCACCCCCGACCTCCACGTGCTGCGCGACCCCACCCGCGGTGGACTGGCCGCCGCGCTCAACGAGATCGCGGCCGCCTCCGGAACGGGCGTGGTCATCCAGGAGGGCAGGGTCCCCGTCCCCGACGCGGTCGGCAACGCCTGCGCGATCCTCGGCCTCGACCCCCTGTACGTGGCGAACGAGGGCAAGCTGGTCGCCTTCGTACCGCGCGAGCACGCCGACGCCGTCCTCGACGCGATGCGCGCCCACCCGCTGGGCCGCCGGGCGGCCGTGATCGGCGAAGCGGTGGAGGCCCACCCCGGGCTCGTCGTCGCCCGTACGGGCCTGGGGGGCACACGCGTCGTGGACCTGCCGATCGGGGAGCAGCTGCCGCGGATCTGCTGATGCCGCTCATCCCGTTGGGCCCGCGTCGGAAGGAGCAGGTGCCCGTATGACGTTCGAGCATCCCGCCGAGAAGAGCGAGGAGGGGGAGGTCGGCCGGTTCGAGAGGTTCGCCGAGCTCGCCTCCAACTTCACGAGCTCGGCGGTCTTCTTCATGCTGTGCGTGGCCCTGGTGGCCAACGTCGTGGTCGTGCACTTCCTCCACCTGTCCGAGAGCTGGCAGCACCTGGCGGGCGACGCGGTGTCCTCGGTGGCCCTGCTCCTGCTGGCCCTGCTGAAGAACTCCGAACGGCGCACGGAGCACGCCATCCAGCGCAAGCTCGACGCGATCGCGGCCGCCCTGCTGGAAGACCACTCGGGCCGGCCGGGGGAGGCCTACGAGAATTTGGAGAAGGCCATCAGGATGGAGGACCGCCAGTAGTCCGGGCCGCGTCCGGGCCGTCGCCGGAGTCGGCCCCGGCCTCGGCGGACATGGCCGCGCTGCGGCGGCCGACGACGTAGGTCGCTCCGGCCGCGCTGAGCGCGAACGCCAGCAGCAGGACGGCCGGCCGGTCCAGCCGGTGGCGGGTGAAGTGGTCGGCCGAGTAGCGTCCGGGCCCGCAGACCCCGAGCGCGGCCGCCACGTAGCCGAGGAAGGCGGGGTACTCGAACCCGCCGCCCTGGGCGAAGAACCCCGCTGGGGCGTGCACCGAAACGGCCCCCGCCATGGCTCCGGCCGCGGCGGCGCCGGCCGCCGGGGTGGCGAGCCCCAGCGCGAGCAGCGCGCCGCCGCCCGCCTCGCCGAGTCCGGCCGCGACGGCGCTCGGCTTCCCGGGGCTGAAGCCCATGTGCTCCATCGCCCTGGCCGTGCCCTCGATACCGCCGCCGCCGAACCAGCCGAAGAGCTTCTGGGCGCCGTGGGCCATCAGGACCCCACCCGCTCCCAGCCGCAGGGCGAGCAGTCCGAGGTCCTTGCGCTGGGCGATGTCCATGGGGAGAGACCCTTCCGTGGCGTGGGGCGGGTGGGGCGTGGGATGCGAGGCGTGAGACGTGAGATGTGCTCGTGCGGTGCGAACGGCACGTGCCGGTTCCCAGCTTCAGCCCCGCGCCCCGCGCGCGCATGCCGTGCGTCGACCGGACGGCCGAGCCGCCGGGCGGTTCACGCCGGGGGCGGTGTGACGCGCAACGACTGGCGGACCGCCCAGAACACCGACACCATCGGCACCGCCACCACCGCCCCGACCACCCCCGCCGCGATGGCCCCGGCGACCACCGAGAGGGCCACGACCACCGGGTGCAGCCGCACCGCCCAGCTCATCACCAGCGGGTGCAGCAGATGGCCCTCGATCTGCCCGATGACCACGATCAGCGCGACCACGATGGCGGCCACCAGCGGCCCCTTGGCCGCCAGCGCGATGACGGCGGCCACCGCGAGGGCCACCGGGGAGCCGATGAGCGGGATGAACGCGGCGAGGAACTCCAGGAGTGCCAGGGGCACCGCCAGCGGCACGCCCAGGGCGAACAGTGCGACGCCGACGAGGATGGCGTTGGTCCCGGCCACCAGCACGATGCCGTGGGTGTACCCGGTGAACGTCCGCCACGCCGCCTGCCCGGCGACCGCCATCCGGTCCTGCGCGCCCATCGGGAGCTGGGCGCAGAACCAGCGCCACTGCCGGTCGCCCGAGTGGATGAAGAAGACCGAGCAGAACAGTGCCAGGGCGAGGACGGTGAGGACCTCCACGAGCCGGCTGGCGCCGCTCAGAGCCGTACTGAGCAACGCGGACCGGTGGCTCGACAGGTACGAGCCGATCTTCGCCTGCGCATCGTCCAGCGCATGCGGACTGAGGCGCAGCGGAGGCTCCTCCAGCCAGCGCCGGATGCGGTCCAGTCCGTCCCGGAACTCCGCCAGCAGCTCGTCCCACTCGGCCGCCACCGTCTCCCCGACGAACGCCAGGGCGCCGAGCAGCAGGACGATGCTGCCGATCAGCGCACAGGCCACGGCGAGCGAGCGCGGGATCCAGCGGTCCAGCAGGTCGGCCACCGGACGGAGCATCGCCGCGATGACCAGGCCGAGGAACACGGCCACGCCGACCTCGTGGAAGCGCCCCAGGGCGACGAAGACCGCGTAGGCCACGGCTCCGACGGCCAGCAGCCTCCAGCAGTACCCGGCGACCGTGCGCAGCAGCGGGGACACCTGCCCCGCGTACGGCCTGGCCGGCGGCATCCTGACCGCGGGCCGGCGCGACCCGGGGCGGACCGGCGTACGCGGGCCGCCCGAGCGACGTGCCGACCGCGCTGCGGATCGCCTGGCCATGGCGGTGCCCCATTTCCCGGAAGTGTTCCCCAACGAGGTATCACGGCACGCCGCGGACCCCGCGGGCCCGAGGCCACATTCGCCCGAAGGAACCGGCGAATGACTCCGTTTCGCCCGCGCGCGTTTGCTCCCCGAGGGGGTCGGGCACACGCTCGGGCATGTCTGAGCGCGCAGGTCGGGAACACGAGGAGCGGGCGACCATCACGACGAAGGTCCCCGCGCGGCTGGACCGGCTGCCCTGGTCGCGGTGGCACTGGATGATCGTGATCGGGCTGGGGACCGTATGGATCCTCGACGGTCTGGAAGTCACGATCGTCGGGAACATCGCCAGCCGGCTCTCCGAGGACGGCAGCGGACTGAGCATCACGGACGCCCAGGTCACCGGTGTCGCGGCCGCCCTGTACGTGGCCGGAGCCTGTTCGGGGGCGCTGGTCTTCGGGCGCCTGACCGACCTGTTCGGGCGCAAGAAGCTCTTCCTGATCACCCTCGGCGTCTACCTGGCGGCGACCGCACTGACGGCGGTGTCCTTCTCGGCCTGGTGGTTCTTCCTGTTCCGCTTCCTCACCGGTTTCGGCATCGGCGGCGAGTACGCGGCCATCAACTCCGCCATCGACGAACTGATCCCCAGCAAGTACCGCGGGCGCGTCGACCTGATCATCAACGGCAGTTTCTGGCTGGGCGCGGTCGCCGGAGCGCTGCTGTCCGTCGTCGCGCTCGACACGGACGTCTTCCCGGCCTGGCTGGGCTGGCGGCTGACCTTCGCGCTGGGCGTCGTACTGGGCCTGGTGATCCTGCTCGTACGCCGCCACGTGCCCGAGAGCCCCCGGTGGATGTTCATCCACGGGAAGGCCGCAGAGGCGGAAGACCTCGTCACCGGAGTCGAGCGCCGGGTGGAACAGGAGAAGGGCGAGCGGCTGCCCGAGCCGGACGAGGCCATCACCGTCACCCAGCGCCACAGCACAGGCTTCGGGGAGATCGCGAGGACGATCTTCCGCTCGTACCCGCGGCGGGCCGCCCTCGGCCTGTCGCTCTTCGTCGGCCAGGCCTTCCTCTACAACGCGATCACCTTCGGCTTCGGCACCATCCTCGTGCAGTTCTTCGACGTGTCCAGCGGAGTCACGGGCTACTACTTCGCGGTGATCGCCTTCGGCAACTTCCTCGGACCGCTGCTGCTGGGGCGGCTCTTCGACACGGTCGGCCGCCGGCCGATGATCGCGGGCACCTACATCGTGTCCGGCCTGCTGCTCTTCGGCACGGCCTGGCTCTTCGGCGCCGGCCGGCTCACCGCCCTGACGATGACCGCCTGCTGGTGCGTGGTGCTCTTCTTCGCCTCCGCCGGGGCGAGTTCGGCGTACCTGACGGTCAGCGAGATCTTCCCGATGGAGACGCGGGCGATGGCCATCGCCTTCTTCTACGCCGTCGGCACCGCCGCCGGCGGCATCTCCGGTCCGCTGCTCTTCGCCGGCCTCACCTCCAGCGGTGTGGTCGCCGACGCCGTGATCGCGTTCTGCGTGGGCGCCGCGCTGATGGTGGCGGCGGGCCTGGTGGCGGTCTTCTTCGCGGTCGCCGCGGAGGGCAGGTCCCTGGAATCGATCGCCGCTCCGCTGTCCGCGCGGACGGACCCCGCGCGGACGGAGCCCGAGCGGACGGACCCCGCGCGGACGGACCCCGCGCGGACGGAGCCCGAGCGGACGGACCCCGCGCGGACGGACCCCGCGCGGACGGAGCCCGAGCGGGCGTAGCCCGAACGGCCCATCGGCGCCGGTGGAAACCCGTCCGCCGGGTGCCCGCGTCCACGACCCCTGCCCCGACCGGTTCGCCGGCCCGGCGCAGCGGCTGCGCCCGCTCCGCCGGAACGACCCGGCCGGCCCGGCCGGTGTCGCTCGGACGGCTGTGGACGAACCCGCCGGACACGACAGGCCCGCACCGTGCTCGTAGCGTCGTCGGCATCAGGGGGCCCAGTGCCCCGAGAGGCGAACTCTCCTGATGAGAGGGCATGCCGATGCCGGACGACAGCTGTGAGAGCAGCCTGCTGCGGGTGCACCGGGGCTCCGCCGAGCCCGAGGAACTGGCCGCGATAGCCGTGGTGGTCGCCTGCCTGGCCGGCCGCGTCGCCCACGGGGCGCGCGGGCCCGCCGAGACCGTGCACCGCCGCCGGCATCCGCGGCCCGGGGGACACGGATGCTGGGCGGGGTGCTGGGCCTGCCGGTGACCCCCGGAGGCCGTGTCAACCTCAGTCGCGCCTGAGTACGGCCTTCAAGGCCGCCTGCAGCGCCGCCCGCGGGTCGGCCGCCGCGTCCTCGGAGCGCCAGGCCACGAACCCGTCGGGGCGTACGAGCACCGCGCCCCCGGCGCCCACCTCGTGGGCCTGCGTCCAGTCGGTCCCACCCTCCGGGACCAGGTCGGCGTCCGGCCCGGAGCCGATGGTGTAGCCGTCCAGGCGCACCGACAGCTGTTCGGCGACCTTCGCCGCCGCCTGCTGCCAGGGCGTTCCCGGGCTGCTCAGCAGCACGAAGGACCGCTCGTAGAGGTCGAGCGTGGAGATCCGCTCGCCGGCCCTGGTCACCCACATGTGCGGTGCCCGGGTACCGACGTCACCCTTCAGGCGCAACTCCTCGGGGATGACCGGACGGTCGGGGTCGCCGCCCACCACCGCGCCCTGCGGGTAGCAGTACCCCATCGCCGTGGTGAGGACCCCGCTGCCGGGGCCACCGCCCATGGTCGGCGGCGGCGTGTACCCCGGGTGGCTGTGTTCCGCCGAACGGGCCGAAGCCCGCAGGCTCGTGGCCCGCGCCACGGGCAGCCGCTCGGCCTCGTAGGTGTCGAGCAGCTCCATGCCGGCCGAGCCGTTCAGCACCGCCGCGACCTTCCAGGCGAGGTTGTGCGCGTCCTGGATGCCCGTGTTGGAACCGAACGCCCCGGTCGGGGACATCTCGTGGGCCGCGTCACCGACCAGGAAGGCGCGGCCGGACGAATACCACTCCGCCACTCGTTCGGCGGCGTGCCAGGGCGCCCGGCCCCCGATCTCCACGTCCAGGTCGGGCACGCCGATCGCCGCCCGGATCTGCGCCGTGCAGCGCTCGTCCGTGAAGTCCTCCAGCGTTTCGCCGGTCTCGGGGTGCCACGGGGCGTGGAAGACCCACTGGGTGTCGTTGTCGACCGGCAGCAGCGCCCCGTCCGCGCCCGGGCGCATCAGGTAGCAGACGATGAACCGGGTCTCGCCGAGCACCTCGATGAGCCGCTCCGAGCGGAACGTGATGCTCACGTTGTGGAACAGCTCGCCGCTGCCCGTCTGGGGGATGCGCAGCGCCTCCCGGACGGGGCTGCGCGGGCCGTCCGCGGCGATCAGGAAGTCGGCGCGCACGGTGATGTGCTCACCGGTCTGCCGGTTCTTCACCACGGCGGTGACGCCTTCGTCGTCCTGGTCGAAGCTCATGAGCTCGGTGGAGAACCGCACGTCGGCGCCTTGCGCACGGCTCTGGGTGGCGAGCTCCGGCTCGATGTTGTTCTGGCTGCACAGGCACCAGCCGGTGGGACTGAAGCGGGCCAGTGCCCCGGACGGGTCAACGCCCCTGACCAGCCAGTTGAACTTCCCGTCGACCAGGGACTGCGCCTGCAGGATGCCGTGGTGCTCCTCCAGTGCGGCTGCCGCCCGGCGGATGGCCGGCTCGGCCCCCGCCGTACGGAACAGCTCCATCGTGCGCGCGTTGATACCACGGCCGCGCGGGTGGTCGGACGTACCGGCGTGCTTCTCGACCACCATGTGCCTGATGCCGTGGCGGCTCAGGAACAGCGAGGTGGACAGGCCCACGAGTGAGCCGCCCACGACGAGGACCGGTACACGAACATCGGCGGTGTCTTCCATCAACTGATAGCTCCTGTTTCTGTGCGGGGCGGTGGACTTTCCTATTCCCCGATCAGCCAGTGGACCGGGGTGATTCGCCACTTCTCACCCGGACGATCCCGAGATATGGCGTTCTGCGCCCTGCTGGATGACGATGAGCGACAGCGGATCCGCGCATATGCCCCGTCCTGTCCGCCCGATCGAGGCGGCTTCAGGCGCTGGAGGTTCCAGCGGAAGACGGGCGCGGGATTCCAACGCGTTCACGGGTGGGGCCCCCGCCCTCACGAAGGAGTGAGCAGATGACGACCACCCTGTCCGAAAGGGTGTCCCAGTCGGCCTTCGACGGATCGATGCTCCGCGTCGTCCTGCTGATGGACCTGCACGAGGGAGTCCAACAGCAGTTCTTCGACGCCTACGAGCAGCTCCGCCACGACATCGCCTCGGTTCCCGGGCACCTCGGCGACCAGCTGTGCCAGTCGTTCGAGAACCCCTCCCAATGGCTCATCACCAGCGAGTGGGAGAGCGCGCCCCAGTACCTCGCCTGGGTCAACAGCGAGCACCACGCCGAGCAGGTCCGGCCGCTGGGCGCCTGCGCCCGCAGCATGCGCCCGCTCAAGTTCACGGTGCTGCGGGAGACGGGCAAGCGCTACGACCAGCCGGCGCTGAGCCCCACGCCCCGGCTCCAGCCCACCCCCCGCCTCGGCGCCGGCATCGTGCGCCACGCTCTGACCTTCACCGTCAAGCCGGGCAGCGAGAAGGCCGTCGCCGAGCTCCTCTCCTCGTACGCCTCCCCGACGGCCGAGGTGGACGCGCACACCCGCCTCTGCCGCACCTCCCTCTTCATGCACGGCAACCGGGTCGTACGCGCCGTGGAGGTCGAGGGAGACCTCACGACGGCGCTGCGCCACGTGTCCGAGCAGCCCGAGGTCCGCGCCGTCGAGCAGGCCATCAACCAGCACCTCGAACAGGACCGCGACCTGGCCGACCCCGAGTCCGCCCGGATGTTCTTCATGAAGGCGGGCCTCCCGGCCGTCCACCACATCGCCGACCACGGCGCGGAGAGCGACGATGTCACCCGGCACGCGCTGTTCTACCCGGCGCGCGAGGGCAAGGGCTCGGAACTCGCCGAGTTCCTGTCGCAGCAGGACGAGAAGGCCGCCCAGCGCCCGGACAGCCCCCTGCGCAGCAGCACCGTCTTCCAGCGCGACGACATCGTCGTCCGCCTCCTCGACCTGGCTCTCCCCGCGGGCGCCGACCCCGCGAAGGCCCTGCGCATCGAGGGCACCCGCGCCGCGCAGACCCTCGAACGGCTGCTCGCCGAGCCGGCCGGCACCGGCCCGGCCGGACCCCACCCCATGACCCCCGTCACCGACCGCCGGGCCCCCGCCCGGTCCTGAGGAACCCGACGGGTTCACGCGGCCCGCCCGGGCCACCGCCACCCATCCGCACGCGCCCGTACCGAGCCAACCCGTACGCCTGGAGGAAGTCAGTCATGAGCACACATCGCCCACGCATCGTCGACCTCAGCGAGACCCAGCCCAACCGCAGGCGCGGAGGCGACCTGAGAGCGGTGCTCACCCCGACCTCGGCCGGTTCGACCAGCGGGTTCATGGGTCTGGCCATCATGGCTCCGGGCGAGTCGATCGCCGAGCACTACCACCCGTACTCCGAGGAGTTCGTGTACGTGGTCGCCGGCAGTCTGGAAGTCGACCTCGACGGCGAGGCCCACCCGCTGCGCACGGACCAGGGGCTGCTGGTGCCGCTGAACGTGCGCCACCGGTTCCGCAACGTCGGCGACACCGAGGCCCGGATGGTCTTCCACCTCGGCCCGCTCGCCCCCCGGCCGGAGCTCGGCCACGTCGACACCGAAGAGGCTCCGCACCCGCACGAGTCCGCCTGGGACCAGCGGCCACCCGAGCACACAGGAGTGGTCGCATGACCCGCCGACGGGTGGCCGTGACCGGGGTCGGCGTCGTCGCCCCCGGCGGCATCGGCGCCCGCGCCTTCTGGGACCTGCTGTCCAACGGGCGTACGGCGACGCGCGGCATCACCCTCTTCGACCCGACCGGGTTCCGCTCCCGGATAGCCGCGGAGGTCGACTTCGACCCCGCGGAGCACGGATTCGACCCGGGCGAGGCGGACCGGCACGACCGGTACATCCAGTTCGCCCTGGTCGCCGCGCGCGAAGCGGTGGCCGACGCCGGCCTCGAGCTGGACTCCGACACGGCCTGGCGGACGGGAGTCTCCCTGGGCACCGCGGTCGGCGGAACCACTCGGCTGGAGCACGACTACGTGGCCGTCAGCGAGAAGGGCGCCTGGTGGGACGTGGACCACCGGCTCGCCTCGCCCCACCTGCACCGGGCGTTCACCCCCGCGACCCTCGCCTCCGCCGTCGCGGAGCAGACGGGCGCCCGCGGGCCCGTACAGACCGTCTCGACGGGCTGCACCTCCGGGCTCGACGCCATCGGGTACGCCGTCCACGCCATCCAGGAGGGCCGGATGGACGTGTGCATCGCCGGGGCCTCGGACTCACCCGTCTCCCCGATCACCGTGGCCTGCTTCGACGCCATCAAGGCCACCTCGCCGAACAACGACGACCCCGCCCACGCGTCCAGGCCCTTCGACGCGGACCGCGACGGATTCGTCCTCGGCGAGGGCGGCGCCGTCCTCGTACTGGAGGACCTGGAGCACGCCCGGGCCCGCGGCGCGACCGTCTACTGCGAGATCGGCGGGTACGCCACCTTCGGCAACGCCCACCACATGACGGGACTGACCACGGAGGGGCTGGAGATGGCCCGGTCCATAGAAACCGCCCTCGGGCAGGCCCGGGTCAACGCCGCGGAGATCGACTACGTCAACGCGCACGGCTCCGGGACCAAGCAGAACGACCGGCACGAGACCGCGGCGGTCAAGCGGGTCCTGGGCGACCACGCCTACCGGACCCCGATGACCTCCATCAAGTCGATGGTCGGTCACTCCCTCGGCGCCATCGGGGCCATCGAGCTCGCCGCCTGCGTGCTCGCGATGACCCACCACGTGGTGCCGCCGACCGCGAACTACGAGACGCCCGACCCCGAGTGCGACCTGGACTACGTGCCGAAGACGGCCCGCAGCCACACCCTGCGCAGCGTGCTCTCCGTCGGCAGCGGCTTCGGCGGATTCCAGTCCGCCGTCGTCATGACCCAGCCGAAGGAGGTGGGCGCGTGAACAGTCGCTCGGAAGGGGCATCGGTCATCACCGGCATCGGGGTGGTGGCACCCAACGGGATCGGCGCCGACGCCTTCTGGAAGGCGACCCAGTCGGGCGACAGCGTCCTGGCCCGGGTGACGCGCGAGGGGTGCGAGCACCTCCCGCTGCGGATCGCGGGAGAGGTACGGGGCTTCGACCCCGGCACGCTCGTCGAGGACCGCTTCCTCGTGCAGACCGACCGCTTCAGCCACTACGCCCTGGGCGCGGCCGACCTCGCGCTGCAGGACGCCCGCCTGGCGCAGGCCGACTACGCGGACGACCCGTTCTCGGTCGGGGTGGTCACCGCGGCCGGATCGGGCGGCGGCGAGTTCGGGCAGCGCGAGCTGCAACGGCTGTGGGGGCAGGGCCCCCGCTACGTCGGTCCGTACCAGTCGATCGCGTGGTTCTACGCCGCCAGCACCGGCCAGATCTCCATCCGGCGCGGGCTCAAGGGCCCCTGCGGAGTGGTCTGCGGGGACGAGGCGGGCGGACTCGACGCCTTCGCCCACGCGGCCCGGGCGATCCGCCAGGGCAGCCGCGCCATGCTGGTCGGCGCGACGGAAGCCCCGCTCGCGCCCTACTCCGTCGTCTGCCAGCTGGGCTACGAGGGCCTGAGCACCGACGACGACCCCGAACGGGCCTACCGGCCCTTCACCGAGAAGGCCTCGGGCTTCGTACCGGCCGAGGGCGGCGCGATGTTCGTCGTCGAGGACGGCGCCGCAGCCCTGCGGCGCGGCGCGACCGTACGGGCCGTGGTGGCCGGGCACTGCGCGACCTTCACCGGCCCGCAGCGCTGGGAGGAGTCGGGCGAGGGCCTGTCCCGTGCCATCCGCGGCGCGCTCCGCGAGGCCGGCTGCGGCCCCGAGGAGATCGACGTCGTCTTCGCCGACGCGTTCGGAACCCCCCGCGCCGACGCCGCCGAGGCGTGGGCGATCGCGGACGCCCTCGGCGGCCGCGGGCGCAGGGTGCCGGTCACGGCGCCCAAGACCGGGATCGGACGGGCCTATTGCGCCGCCGGCACCCTCGACGTGGCCGCCGCCGTCATGGCACTGGAACACGGCGTCGTACCGCCGACGCCGAACGTCTTCGAGGTCTGCCACGACCTCGATGTGGTCACCGGTGGGGCACGGTCCGCGGACGTGCGGACCGCGCTCGTGCTGAGCCGGGGCCAGATGGGCTCGAACTCGGCCCTCGTCCTCCGCAGAGGACCGGAATCCGCCGTCTAGGGCGGGCCGCGCCGGGGACCCCCCGGCTCACGCGCCCTCGTAGGAAGAGAGAAGAGACCATGTCCGACCGCCTCACCATGGAAGAGCTGGCGTCCCTGATGAAGAACGCCGGCATCACCGTCGACCCCGCCGAGCTGACGAGCCGCCCGGAATCGCGGTTCGACGAGTACGGACTCGACTCGCTCGGTCTGCTCGGCATCGTCGGCGAACTGGAGAACCGGCGCGGCCGGGCCCTGCCCACCGACGCCGACCGCTGCGCGAGCCCGCGCGAGTTCCTCGACCTCGTCAACAACAGCCTCATGACAGGAGCCTGAAATGCCCGGCCACACCGACAACGAGATCACCGTCAACGCGCCCGTCGACGTGGTGTGGGAGGTGACCAACGACATCCAGAACTGGCCCCAGCTCTTCAGCGAGTACGCGTCGATCGAGATCCTCGACCGCGTCGGCGACACCACCAAGTTCCGGCTGGCCATGCACCCCGACGAGAACGGCGTGGTGTGGAGCTGGGTGTCGGAACGCACCGTCGACCGCGAAGGCCTCAAGGTCAAGGCGCGCCGGGTGGAGACCGGCCCGTTCGACCACATGAACATCCACTGGGAGTACCACCCGGTGCCCGGCGGAGGCACCCGGATGCGCTGGGTCCAGGACTTCGCGATGAAGCCCGACGCGCCCGTCGACGACGTCTGGATGACGGACAACATCAACCGCAACTCCCGCGTCCAGATGGCACTCATCCGGGACAAGATCGAACAGCGCGAGCGGGAGAGCCGCGAGCCCGTGACCAGTCAGCGCTGACGGACGAAAGGCAACAGCCAGATGCACCAGGCCCTCATCGTGGCCCGCATGGCCCCCGGTTCCGCCCCCGACGTCGCCAGGCTCTTCGCCGCCTCGGACGCGGGCGAACTGCCCCACCTCGTCGGGGTCAGGAGCCGCAGCCTCTTCCAGTTCGGGGAGGTGTACCTCCACCTGATCGAGTCGGACGAGCCCCCGGGCCCGGCCATCGCCCAGGTGACCGACCACCCGGAGTTCCGCGACCTCAGCGACCGGCTCTCCGCCTTCATCAGTCCGCACGACCCGCAGACCTGGCGGAGTCCGAAGGACGCCATGGCCCAGCAGTTCTACCGCTGGGAGCGTTCGGGCGGCCGGTAGCGCCGCCCGGGCTCCACGCCACCCGATACAGCCACACCGCGACGGCTCTGCCCCGTGACCAGGGGGCAGAGCCGTCGGCGTGGGGACCCACGCCGACGGAGCGCCCGGCCGGGAATTGGAACCAACCGGGCCATTCCCGCGTTTTCCCGGGGGACATTTCCTTTGTGGCGGGAGAGATGATCTTGTACACCACCCCATCGCGCAGGTCCCGGCGAACCGTCCTCGCACTGGGCGCGGCGGCCCTGGCCGCTGCCGTGCCCCTGAGCGGGACCGCACACGCCTCGACGCCGAACGGCGCCGGGACGACGGACCGGTTGAGGGAGCTGGAACGGCAGCACTCCGCCCGCCTGGGCGTGTTCGCGTACGACACGGGCACGGGGCGCACGATCGGATACCGGGCGGACGAGCGCTTCCCGATGTGTTCCGTCTTCAAGACGCTCGCCGCCGCGGCCGTCCTGCGCGATCTCGACCGGGACGGCGAGTTCCTGGCCGAGCGCATCCGGTACACCGCCAAGGACGTCGAGGCCGCCGGCCACACGCCGATCACCGCCAAGCCCGAGAACCTCGCCAACGGCATGACGGTCGGGGAACTGTGCGCCGCCGCGATCTCCTACAGCGACAACGCGGCCGCGAACCTCCTGCTGCGCGAGCTGGGCGGGCCGACCGCGATCACCCGGTTCTGCCGCTCGATCGGGGACGGTACGACCCGCCTCGACCGCTGGGAGCCGGAACTGAACTCGGCCGAACCGACGCGCCTCACCGACACCACCAGCCCCCGCGCCATCGCCCGGACGTACGGGCGCCTGGCCCTCGGCGGCGCCCTCACCCCCCGGGACAGCGAGCGGCTGACCGGCTGGCTGCTGGCCAACACCACCAGCGGCGAGAGGTTCCGGGCCGGCCTGCCCGCCGACTGGGTCCTCGCGGACAAGACGGGCGGCGGCCTGTACGGCACCAACAACGACGCGGGCATCGCCTGGCCGCCGGGCCGCCCGCCGGTGGTCCTGACCGTCCTGACGACCCGGCCCGAGCCCGACGCCCCGGCCGACAACAAGCTGGTCGAGAAGACCGCCGCCCTGGTGGCCGCGGCCCTCGGCTGAGACCGGCCCCAACTCCCGCCGCCCGGCCCTCTTTCGGCGCGATGGGCTGCTGAAACGATTGGCCCGGGGCGGGAATGGCCTACCGTTTTCCTGGTGTGCGTACGGACGGCCTCGGAGATCCTCCCCAGGCGGTCCGGCGCAGGGGCCGAAGACGACCGGCAGACGCTGTGGGGATGACCATGAGGAAGCGCACGGTGGCGCTGGCCGCGTCCGCCATCGCCCTGGGAGCGGTGGGCGTGGGCGCCGCCTCCGAGATGACGGGCCCGCCGAACACCTCCGCCCGCGCGACGGCCGATGGCGTCCGTCCGCCCTCGGACGGGGTACGGATGCCGGTCGTGGTCCGGCCGGCGGCCGAGGCGGACCCGGCGGAGGCGGCAGTGGCCGAGCGGTGGACCCGAGCCGTCGCGGACTCCCTCCAGCGCTGACCGCCCGAGGCGACGGCGCGCGGCTCGGGGCCGCGGTCGAAGGAATCAGGCCGGGTGCGCGGGCCTGGCCGCCACATGCCGGTCGGCCGCGTCGAAGCGGGCCAGCGACAGCGCGCCCGGGCGCAGTGCCTGCTCCAGCGCGCGACGGGTGGCCCCGTCCAGCCCGCCCAGCGCCGCCTCGCACTCGTCGGCCGCGTCCCGGGCGATCTCGCCGGCCACCTCGGCCTCCGGGGTACGGGGCCCCAGCTTGCCCACCGCCGCCGCGGCCCGAGCGGGGGTGAGCAGCCCGGCGGCATGGCCGAGCAGCCAGCCGGGCACTCCGGCCGCGCCCCCGTCCGGTACCCGGAACGGGCGCGAACCGGCGAACCGCTCGTCCTCCGCGAACGCGGGCTGCTTGAGCTTGGCCATCGGCGGGACGGCCGCCCAGGAGTCACCGGCCGGTTTGACCACCAGGCCCTCGGCCAGGTTGTCCTCCAGCGCGGGCAGCCCGAGCAGCGCGGGCAGCCGGGTGGGGAAGACCACGGGCAGCTGCCCGACGCGGGCCAGGCTGCCCCGGGCCAGCAGCGGCGCGCAGTGCAGCCCCGCCGCGCCCGCAGCGGCCCGTAGCGCCCGGTCGGACACCCAGCACAGGCCGTCGTCCGTGGCGACGGTCGCGTCGAACGGCAGCCACAGCAGCTCCGGCGCGTACCAGACACCGGTCTGCACGGGTTCGGCCCCCGGAGCCGGAGGTACGTCCGGGTGCGGGTAACGGCCGCCCGCGAGTTCGCCGTAGACGGTCACGACGGCCGAGGCCCCGGCCCCGCAGTGCTCGCGCAGCAGGGCGGCGCAGCGGCCCGCGGCCACGGCCAGGGCCGGCCAGACCCGGCCGACGCCGAAGAACTCGTCCAGGCCGCCGTCCCCGAGGAGTTCGCGGCGCTTGGCGGGGTGCGTCCCCGTCCCGTCGCAGACCACGGCGAAGTTGGCACCGTGGACCTTCTCCTGGGCGACCCAGTCCCGCCCGCCGGCTTCGCCCAGCCTGCGGCCGGCGGGGATCTTCGGGTACGGGGACCAGGGGAGGGGTTCGGCGTGCACCGGCCGATGGTAGCCGCGGGGACGGGCGCGCCACCCGGGATTTCCGTACGGTGCCGGGCCGGGCCGGGCGGGGCGGGGCCGGGCCGGGCCGCCTCGGGCTCCGCGCTTACGCGGTCGGCACGGACTCCGCGCTCAGCCCGGCGCTGCGCAGCGCGCGCAGCATCGCGGGCAGGTCCCGCTCGTGGTCCCCGGCATCCTCACCGGCCTCCGCGACCAGGGCCTCCAGGGCCCCGGGCTCCAGCCGGTAGCCCTCCGCCGCGTCCAGCAGCTCCGCCGCGGCCCGGCCGTGGCCGGCCAGGAGTCCGAGCACCTCATCGCGTTCCGCGAAGCGGCTCATCCCGCAGTCGAGCCCGTCGTCGTCCAGGTCCTCGGGGTACGGCGCGCGGGCCCAGGAGCCGTTCTCGTACCAGTAGACGCAGCCCAGCTCCCAGCCCTCGAGCAGCTCGCGGAGCGTCTCGTACGGCAGCCAGTCCGGGCCCTGCGCCAGCATGTCGACGCCGGGCTCGTGCCACTTGACCTGGCTCGACTCGTCCTCGCCGTAGAGCACGTAGTGGCCCCGGCCCAGCCGGGACAGGGCCCACCAGGTGCAGCCGCAGTCGTCGAGGCGGAGCGTGTCCTCCTCGATCCAGTGCCCGGTGCGGTGGACGCCCCGGCTCTCGGCCGCCGTGGTCGCCTCCAGCGTGGCGACCAGGGCCCACCGCGCCCACAGCAGCTCCGGCGCCGGCAGGTCTCCCGGCAGCCCCGGTCGGTGAATCGTCATACCTGTTCCGCTCCTCCTGCTGGTGGTCCTGCCGATGACGGACCCTCACCGCCACGATGCCACGGGCCGGTCGGCCCCTCAGTTCCGGGCCCTCGTGTCGGCGGTCAGGACGACAGTGGGCGCCTCCGGACGCTGGAGGGGCAGGGCCTCGCCGGCCGGTAGCGACTGCCCGGCTTTCCCGTACGCACCCGTTACGGACTCACCACCGCCGGTGCGGGGTTGTGGCCGCTGCTGGTCGAGCTGTACCGGACCGGGGTGGAACTCGCGCAGGCCGGGGCGGGCACCGCGTCCGACCCGGACACTCCCCAGGGCGCTCGGGCTCGCCCCGCCGGCTGATTCCCGCGGGCCGGCGTCCTCACGTCAGGGGCCGCAGCCGGGACGGGGTGCGCGAGGGCGTCGAGGCGCGGGCCGGGGTCAGGGCGGGTTCGGTGGCCGGGACCAGCGCGCTGCCCGCCTGCCACGCCTGCCAGTCGAGGTTCCAGTCGCCGAAGCCGTTGTCGAACGGAGTCATCGGCTCGCCGCCGCTGTTGACCACCTCCACGAGGTCGCCCTTGCGCACCGTGTCGAAGAACCAGGCGGCGTCCGCGGTGCTCATCCCCGTACAGCCGTGGCTGACGTTCTCCTCGCCCTGCGCGTCGACCGACCAGGGGGCGGCGTGCACGTACTCGCCGCTCCACGTCACGCGGGTCGCGTAGAGCACCGGCAGGTCGTAGAACTCGGTCGTGCCGCGCTTGATGCCGACGGTGTCCCCGCGCATCCGGACCTTGGCCTCCTTGCCCAGTACGACCTTGACCCCGCTGCGGGTCAGGAACCCGGCCTTCCCGGTGGTGACCGGGATCGTACGCAGGACCCGGCCGTTGCGGCGGACCGTCATCTCGTGGGCGGCGGAGTCGGTCACCGCCTCGACCCTGTCCCCGATGGTGAGTTCCAGCGGACTCGACGGGCCGCCGTACGTGTGGTCGCCGAGCTCCACCCCGTCGAGTCCGCTGCTCACGTGCACCACGGTGTGCGCCGGCCAGTAGGCGCGCGGGCGGTAGTGCAGGGTGGAGTCGTCCACCCAGTGCCACGAGCCCTCGACCGCCGGCTCGGAGGTCACCTGCAGCGCGCGTTCCAGCCGGGCCCTGGCCGTCCGGTCCTCGGCCGGGACCGGCTGGCTGAGGGAGGCCGTCACGATCTGGCCCGCCCCGTAGATCCCGGGCTCCGGCCCGAACTCCACCGTGAGCCGGCCGTGTTCCCCGGGCGGCGCGGTCCGGAAGGCCATGGTCACCCCGACCGGGGTCCCGGCGGCGTCCTGGGCGGCGACGCGGACGGTGTACAGCTCACCGGCCCGCAGCGGTTCGGTGTTGGTCCAGCGGTGGTCGACGGCGCCCAGCGCGCCGCCCACGTAACGCCCGTGCCCGTCCTGGACGGTCACGTGGGTGAGCCGGCCCGGGTCGGCGAGGGCGAGTTCGAGGGGGCCGCCGGCATCCGTGGGCAGCGCGACCGCCTGCGCCTCTCGTACGGAGTCCCGGGCCGAGGAGTCGCGCACCACCGCACCGGCGCCGCGCGTCGTGGCCAGGACGCGCTGCTGCCGCAATCCGCCGCAGGGACCGGCCCGGAAGGTCTCCACCGCGCAGGGGCCGCCGGCGCCGTCCTCCGCGCCGTCCTCCGCGCCGTCCTCCGAGCCCCCGGTGTCCAGGACCCTGCTCACCACCAGCGTCACGGAGGCTTCGGGGCTGTCGTCGGTGTGGTGCGCGGTGGCCGGCGCCGCGGCGGCCACGAGAGCCGTCCCGACCACCGCGCCGACGGCACTCCACACCTTGTTCACTCGTCGCCTTCGTGCACGGTGTGTCGATGACTTCCTCATGCGGCCCTCCCAGATCGCCACGGCCGGATGGCAGCATCAGAACGATTTCAAGGCAGGATGATGATCATGACTCAGGCTGATGCGGCCGAACGGGCGCCCAAGAGAACCCGTACGGCGCAAGCCGGGCTGCGCCGAACGGCCCGTCACCCCAAGGCGTCGAGCCGTCCGCCCCGCGTCGCGAGCGGCCCCGCTCCGTTCGGCGCGGATCAGCCGCGACGAGGGGCATCTGGCCGGAAATCGCCGGTGGGCCGATCCGCGTGGGAACCGATCGTGTGCATCTCGCCTCAAGATCTTTCGTAGGCTCAGAGCCGCTGTCCGTCCGCGGGGTTGACCACCTCCGACGGCAAGTTCCCTTGTGCTGCCCTCTTTACCGCAACGATCGATTCGAGGAATCCGTGCGCCTGTCCGTTGAACGACGCCTGACCGTCAGTGCCGCGCTGCTCGCCGTGGTGGCAGGTCTCGCACCTGCCGCCACGGCCTACGCCGCGCCGGCGACTGCGCCCGCCGCCCCGGCCGCCCAGCAGGTGGCGCCCGACCTGGAGGGCCTGTCGCAGGTGCTGCAGAAGACCCTGGCCGCCGGCGCGCCCGGCGCCATGGCCCGCTTCACCGGCCCGGGCGGGGTCGAGACCAGGGTGGCGGGCGTCCAGGACAGGACCACGGGCGCGGCGATGGACCCCAACGCCCGGTTCCGGATCGGCAGTGTCACCAAGACGTTCTCCAGCGTCGTCCTGCTCCAGCTGGTGGACGAGGGCAAGATCAGCCTGGACGCCCCGGTCAACCGCTACCTGCCCGGCCTGCTGCCCGACGACCGCATCACGGTGCGCCACCTGCTCAGCCACCGCAGCGGGCTGTCGGACTACACGAACGCCATGTTCGCGGACACCGTGCCGGGCTTCGAGGCCGTGCGCAACAAGGTGTTCAGCTACCAGGAGCTCCTCAACCTCTCCCTCGCCGAACCGCGGACGACCCAGCCGGGCGCCGCGTACAGCTACTCCAACACGAACTTCGTCGTGGTCGGGATGCTCATCGAGAAGATGACCGGCCGTCCCGTCGCCAAGGAGTACGAGCGCCGCATCATCAAGCCGCTGGGGCTGCGCAACACCTCGTACGTACACCCCTCGACGGCCATCAAGGGCCCGCACGTCAACGGCTACCTCCACCCGGACCAGGAGGGCGCCCCGCTGGTCGACTCCACCGAGCAGACGGTGTCCTGGGCCCAGTCCGCCGGTGCGATGATCTCGACCCAGGCCGACCTGAGCACCTTCATGTCCGCGCTGCTCCGCGGCAGGCTGCTGAGCGCGACCCAGCTGAACGCCATGACCACCGTGACCCCCACCGACACCACGAACACCCGGTTCTACGGGCTGGGCCTGCGCCGGTACGACCTCTCCTGCGGGACGTCGGTGTACGGCCACACCGGCACGGTGCAGGGCTTCTACACCTACACCTTCACCACCCGTGACGGCAGCCGCAGCCTCTCCGCCATGGCCAACACCTCGAACCGGGGCGGCGCCAACACGGCCCTGGGCGGAACGCTCGAAGCCGCCTTCTGCGGTAAGCCCGCGACGGCCCCGGCGGCGAAGGCGCGCGGCGCCGCGGTGGCCCCGGCCGAGGCGGACCTGCCGGAGCGGCGCTGACACCACCCCGGCGCGGCGCCACAGCGGCACCCCCGCCGCGGCGCCGCGCCGGCCCGCCCGGACCCGCCTACTCCGGCAGACCGAGGACCGTGAGGATCACGGCCGCGGGCGGCAGCAGCGCGCACCAGGCCCCGATCCGGCGCGCCTTGACGTACCGCGGGTGATGCGGGAGGAGCCAGCCGAGGAAGAGCAGCACGGGGGTGAGCGTGAAGCTCGCGAACAGGCCCACGCTGACGATCGCGAGGGCGCTGTCCAGGGCGCGGGAGCAGTGGTCGGGGCCGCAGCTGTCGGCGGCCATCGGTGCGAGGCCGCCGAAGAGCATCGCGACGGGGAGCAGGAGGACCGCGAGGACCGTCGCCCATATGGGCGTCCAGACGGTGGCCTCGTCGGCGGGAGCGTCGTTCATGGGGCCATTGAACGTATCCGCGGGCCGCGCCGCCTCCGCTTCCCTACTCAGATCATGTACTCAGATCCGGCCCCGGGGCCGGCGCCACCACGAGGAGATCCGGTCGGTGCTCGCTCCGCAGGGGCGGGCGGCCGGGCAGGCCTCCTGACCCCCTCGCCCGTCACCGGGGCTGCGCTCGGGGCGGGTCCGTCTCATCGGGCGCGGCGGTGACGAGGGCGAGGAGCCCGGGGAAGCGCTGTTCGAGGTCGGCGCGCCGCAGCGTGGCCATCCGGCTGTTGCCCCGGTCGACCTGCCGGATCAGGCCCGCCTCGCGCAGCGCCCGGAAGTGGTGCGTGAGGGTGGCCTTGGACACCGGCAGGCCGAACGAGCTGCACGTGCGGGCCGTCCCGTCCGGTGCGGCGGCGAGCTCGCGTACGACGCGGCGGCGCGAGGGGTCGGCCAGTGCGGCGAGCACCGGCCCGAGCTGCATTTCCTCGACGGCGGGATGACCTTCGCTGTCCGGCATCCGGGCAACTCCTCTCAGGTACGGCTTGCATCATACCTCCCGGGGTTGCTAGCGTCCCCTAGGTACGAGAAATCCCGTACCTAGGGCGCTGCTGCCCGACACGACCGGAGGAACTCCCATGCCCGAGCCCGCACCGACCCAGCCCTTCACCCTCGTGGGCACCGCCCGGCCCAAGCCCGAGCGCGCGGGCGAGCTGAAGGAACTGCTGCTGTCCTTCGTCGAACCGACCCGCGCCGAGCCCGGCTGCCTGGAGTACCACTTCCACGAGGCGCGCGACGAGCCGGGCGTGTTCGTCTTCTACGAGGCCTGGCGCTCCGAAGCCGATCTCGACGCCCACCTCGCCCTGCCGCACATGCGCGACTTCTGGGAGCGGCGGATGGAGTACCTCCGGTCCGACCTGGAGATCCGCTTCCTGACGATGCACAGCCCCTACGGGGGCCACGGCGCGCGCTGACACCGGGCGCCCGCGGAGCACGCGCACGCGGCCCGCCCGAGGGATGCTGGGTGTAGGTCCCGACGAGGGAGGCGACGCGATGGAGAACGACGAGGTCTCGCGGTTCCTGAGGGCGCTGAGCCCGGACCGCCGCGAAGAGGTCCGGCAGCAGCCGACCGAGCGGCAGCGGAAGCTGGCGGCCGCCTGGGAGACCGAGCTGCGCGACGACCACCAGCTCGACATCCTGTCCGAGCTGTCCCCGCCCGCGGCCGAGAGCGAAGCGGCCAGACGGGTCGTCGAGGGCAACCGGGGCTGATCCCCGAGGTCAACCGGGGCCGAGTCCCGTCCTGCCGTTCAGGTGCCGGTCAGCAGGGTTCCGGTGCCGGGGCGGTGTCGAGGACGGCGTCGAGGACGGTGTGCGGGTCCAGATCGCGCAGGATCAGGGCGTGCGCCACCCGGCTGAGCCCCTGCCTGTGCAGGCTGCCGTAGGTGTGCATGGCCCGGCGGGCTTCGCGGGGTGCGAGGGATCCGATGGTGGCCAGCATCCCGGTCGCGGTGTCGACGGCGGCCTTCGCGGCGAGGGCGGCCTGGGTGTGGGTGACGATGTCGGCCGGCCGGGGCGGGTCGGCCCTCCAGGAGACCAGTTCCTTGATCGTCACGTCGGCCAGGCACTGCGCCAGGGCGGCCTCCGGCCCGGTCAGCGGGGTGCCGGTGCGGGTGAGCAGGCTCAGCGAGCCGACCTTCTGGTGCCGGATGCGCAGCGGCAGGGCGTGAGCACCCTGATAGCCCGCCGCCCGGGCGAGTGCGGCGAATTCCGGCCAGGTATCGGTACGGGCGGCGAGGTCGGGAGCGTGCACCGCCTCGCCCAGGCGGAAGCTGTCGCTGTACGGACCCTCGCCCGAGGCCGCCTGGAACATCTCCGCGGCCTCGGGCCGGTCGTCGGTGAGGGCCGCCGCGCGCAGGCGGCCGCGCACGGTGGCGAGCATGACGCACGCGGCATCGGCCGAGGTGAGCGTGACGCAGATGTCGGCGAGCCGGTCCAGCAGGGTCAGGGGGTCGACATCGTCGGCAAGGGTGTCGGTGAGGCTGACGAACGCCTCGGCGAGCTGCTGTTCGCGGGTCATTGCCGATCTCACCGTTTCCCTCGTGCGGCCGCTGGCGGGGCCGCCTGGTCAGGAAGCCGCGCCGTTCCCGCGCGGACCTCGTGGCCGCTCTCCACCCCGTCCGGGCGCGCTGCCGCGTGTCCGGACGGGCCTTCCCGGGTGCGCCGTGCAAGCAGGCCCGGGGATCATCCTTGCCTACGATCACGCCGCAGGCCGGGTGCCACTCGCACGACGCGGACGTCGGCTGTCCCGGCCCCGGCCCCCGCGTGCGGTCGCCCGGCGCGGGCCCGGACCTGACGGACGGTGGCGCGGTAACTGGTCCGCGCGCAGCCCGCGGGCGTAGGTTCGCCGTCGTTGCCCACCACCCCCTGCGACCGACGAGGTTCTTCGTTGACAGTGATCCGCGCCGCCCGTCCGGACGAGCTGCCGGCCCTGGTCGAGCATCCCGATGACGCCGTGCGCAACGCCGGCACCCGGGAGTACCTGGACCGGCTCCTCACCACGCGATGCACCCGCCCCGAGTGGTGCCTGGTCGCCGAGGACGAGGACGGGCTCCTGACCGGCAGCGCCGTGCTGTGGACCCTGCCCGGCCACGAGGTGCCCCTGGCCGTGGTGCTGTACGAGGCCCCCGCGGACTCGCCCGACACCGCAACCGCCCTGCTGGACGCCGCCGCCGAGCGGGCCCGCGCGCTCGGCGCGTCCGAGCTGGAGCACGTCGTCGACTCACCTGCCCAGGCCCCGCAGTTCCAGCGCGACCCGGAGCGCCGGGGCGAGCTGTTGCGGCGGGCAGGCTTCCAGGCGGTCCGCGACGGGCGTCGCTTCAGCCTCCAGGTCCCCGCGCAACTGCCCGCCGACGACCCGCGGCTCACCTTCCGCTCGCTCGCCGACCTCGGGCCGGGCCCGTTCGTAGAGCTCCTGGAAGAACTCCTCGCGGACACCGCGGACGCCCGCCTCGCCGAGGACGTACGACGGCTCGGGCCGCGGCGCGCGGCCGAGGAGCTGTTCGAGGAGACGGCCGAACTGCGGCACGAGCCCGGCTGGTGGGAGATCGGCTACGACGCCGACGGCACCCCGGCCGTCATCAGCCTGCCCGCGGAGAATCCCAGCGTGCCCGTGATCGGCTTCGTCGGGGTCGCGCCGGCCCACCGGGGCAAGGGGTACGCCGCCTCGGTCGTCGTCCGTGGCACGCGGATCCTCGCGGCCCACGGCGCCCGGGAGATCCGGGGCGACTGCGACGCGGGCAACACCGCGATGGTCAAGGCCTTCCGGAACGCCGGATTCGAGAACTTCGCGGACCGGCTGGAGTTCAGCCGGACCCTGTGACCTCGCCGGCGGGACCCGCGACCGCGTCAGCGCCGCAGCACCTTGCGGGACAGCAGGTTGCCGAGCAACTGCGCCGCCTGGACGAGGACGATCAGGATCAGCACCGTCACCACCATCACCGAGGTGTCGAAGCGCAGATAGCCGTACGTCATCGCCAGGTTGCCCACGCCGCCGCCACCGACGGTCCCGGCCACCGCCGAGAAGTCGATCAGGGCGACGAGCATGAAGGTCAGACCGAGGACGAGCGGCCCCAGGGCCTCGGGCACGAGGACCGTGAGCAGGATGCGCAGCGGGCTCGCACCCATCGACCGGGCCGCTTCGATCACGCCCGGCTCGACGGAGAGCAGATTGGACTCCACGATCCGGGCGACTCCGAAGGTCGCGACGACCGTCATCGGGAAGATCGCCGCGTTCGTTCCGATCATCGTGCCGACGACACCGCGCGTGACGGGCGCGAGGGCGACGATCGCGATGATGAACGGGACGGGCCGGATGACGTTGATGAACGCCCCCAGGACCGCGTGCACGACGCGGTTGGGCAGTACGCCGCCCTTGCGCGTCGCGTACAGGGCGAGGCCCACCGCGAGGCCGCTCACCGTGGAGAGCGCCAGCGTGATCAGGACCATGTAGACCGTCTCGCCGGTCGCGTCGACGACCTTGGGCCAGAACGTGCTCCAGTCGGCCTTCATCGGGCACCCGCTTCCGTGCGCGCCGGGCCGAGGAGTGCGGCCGCCACGGCCTCGACCGCCCGGTCGGGTCCCCGTAGTTCGAGGGTCACGCTTCCCAGTGGGCGGCCCCGCACCTCTGCGACACCGCCGTGGACGAGCGTGAAGTCGACGCCGTGGTCGCGCAGGAGCGCCGAGAGTCCGTCCATGACGGGGGCGCCGTCCACGACCGGGACGGTCACCAGACGGCCCGGGTGGCGGGCGCCGAGCCGTTCCAGGAGCGCGGCGTCGGGCTCGGCGTAGAGGGCGGAACGCACGAAGGCGGCCGTGGTCGGGTGGCTCGGGCGCGCGAAGACCTCGTACACCTCGCCGCTCTCGACGACCTTGCCGTCCTCCATGACGGCGACGCGGTCGCACAGGGTGCGTACGACCTCCATCTCGTGGGTGATCAGGAGGGTGGTGACGCCCAGTTCGCGGTTGACGCGGCGCAGCAGCGCGAGCACCTCGCCGGTCGTCTGGGGATCGAGTGCGGAGGTCGCCTCGTCGCACAGCAGGACCTTCGGGCGGGTGGCCAGAGCGCGGGCGATGCCGACGCGCTGGCGCTGACCGCCGGAGAGCTGCTCGGGGTAGCGCTTGCCGTGTCCCGCGAGGCCGACGAAGTCCAGGGTCTCCTCGGCGCGCTGCCGGGCGGCGGCGCGGTCCATGCCCGCGAGGCGCAGCGGGTAGAGCACGTTGCCGAGTACGGTGCGCGAGCGGAAGAGGTTGAACTGCTGGAAGATCATGCCGATCTCCCGCCGGATGGGGCGCAGTTGACGCTCGCCGAGGGTGGCGAGGTCGTGGCCGTCGACGAGCACGCTGCCGGCGGTGGGCTCCTCCAGGCCGTTGACCAGGCGCAGCAGGGTGGACTTCCCCGCGCCGCTGTGGCCGACCACCCCGAAGACCGTGCCCGCCTCCACGGACAGGCTGACGCCGTCGACGGCACGCGAACCGCCGGGGAACTCCTTGTGTACGTCGCGCAGTTCGACGGTGGCGGTCATCGCCCCAGCTGCTTCTGGATCCGGGCCACCTCGGCCTGCAGGTCGGCGGCGGGCAGCTCGACGTGGTGCGCGGTGCCGTTGCTGGTGCGGCGCACCTCGTCCTGTACGGCCTGCGAGCCGTACAGCTTGATGATCTTCTGGTAGTCCGCGTCGTCCTTCCGGTCCGCGCGTGCGGCGATGACGTTGAGGTACGGGACGGACTGGGGGCTGGTCGGGTCGTCCTTGAACAGCGCGGTCTTGGCGTCGATCCCGGCGAGTTCGGCGACCCCGTCGTTGATGATCGCGGCGTCGGCGTCCTTGAGGGTGCGGGGGGTCTGCTGGGCGTTCACCGGGGTGATCTTGATGTGCTTCGGATTGGCGGTGATGTCGTCCGGGGTGGCGAAGAGCCCCGCTTCCTTGCGGAGTTCGATGACCTTGGCCTGCTCCAGCACGCGCAGGCCGCGGCCCTGGTTGGCGGGGTCGTTGGGCAGCGCGATCTCGGCGCGGTCGGGGAGGTCGGAGAGCTGCTTGTGCTTGCTGGAGTACAGGCCGAGCGGGACCACGGTGGTCGCGGCGATGGGGGCGATGTCGGTCTTGTTCTCGGTGTTCGACTGGGCGAGGAAGACCAGGTGCTGGAAGGCGTTGAGTTCGATGTCACCGGCGCTGAGCGCCTTGTTGGGCAGCGAGTAGTCGTCGAAGACGACCGTCTCCACGGTGAGCCCCTCCTTCTCGGCCTCCTTGGCGAGGACGTCCCACTCCGGGGAGTCGCCGGAGACGCCCACGCGGATCCGCTTCCCGTCGGAATCGCCGAGTCCGCAGCCCGAGAGGAGGAGTGCGAGGGCGGTGGCGGTGGAGGCGGCGGCGATCGCGGTGCGCCGGCGGGGCAGTGCAGAGAACATGGCGGGTTCCGTAACCAGAAGAAAGGGATTGGATGAGGATTCCTCTGGATCGTAGATCGTTAGCGCGTCTTCATCTGGCTATGAAAGGTCATGTTCACGACTCTGCAATGAATGCAAGGTGCACTCGTCGGACGTCGTCCCCACTTACACGGCGGCCCCCGGCACCTTCTTCCCGTTCACCTGGAACTGACCGCCCGTACGGCGTGCCGGGCGCGGGGGCTCAGCTGCGGGAGCGGCCGAAGAACTCGACCTCCGCCACCGCGACCTGGCGGTCCGGGCCGCTCCCGTAGGCCGAGCGCAGGACGATCCGTACGGACACCGTGTCCCGGTTGCGGATGTCGATGCGCTGGACCCCGCCGTCGTCGAGGGTCCTGCGCACCGTGCGGGCGCGGCCGGCCGAGTCGGTGACGAGGAGGTCGATTTCCTGCGGGCGCGCCTGGTCGGCGGCCTGGCCGGGGCGCTTGGAGGTGCCCGGCGTGACGAGTACCGCCAGGAGGTCGGTGGGCTGGGCGAAATCGGCCTGGAGGTGCTGGCCGCCGGAGTCGCCCGCGTACCCCGTGCCCCACCAGGTGTTGGAGTAGTTGTCGAAGGCCAGCTCGGGACCGTGCCCCTCGGCGGAGTGCGAGGCGCTCCAGCCGGTCGGCCGGACCGAGACCCGTTTGGCGAAGTGGTCCTGGACCGCCCGGGCGGCCGGCGGCCCGCCGATCACCCCGCCCACGGCCACCAGGACCAGCCCCGACACCACCACGGCCCGTACGATCCACCGCCGCCGTTCCCGGCGCAGCGCCGGCCGCTGCCCCGCGAACGGGGCCGCCCCGGGCTCCGCGCGCCGGTCCGTCAGCGCCGTGGCGCAGTCGCGGCAGAACACCCGCCGCGGCGGGTTCGGGGCGCCGCACGCCGGGCAGGGCGGCCCCTGCGGCACGGCCGCGGCCGGCTGCGGAGCGCGCACCCGCGGGCGGGCGGCCTCGGGCCGGCCGGGCAGGACGGTACCGGGGTGGCCGCCGGGCTCCGGCGGGGAGTCGGCCGCGGCCGGGACCGGTACCAACAGGGCGCGGGCGGCAGCGGAGGCGTCGGGCCCCGAGGCGCCGGGTCCCGAGGCGTCCGCCCCGACGGCAGCGCTGCCGCCGTCGGATTCGGTGTCCGCTTCGGTGTCGGCCGTGCCCGTGTCCGCCGCATCCGTGCTCTGACGGGCCCCGGCTTCGGGTTGCCCGCCCGGCACCACCGGCAGTGGCGCGGTGGCCGCCTCGGCCGGATCCGGGGCGTCGCGCGCGGTGCTGCTCACCTCCCAGCGCAGGAAGGCACCGCACGAATCGCAGAAGGACTGGCCCGTCGTACGCGAGGGCGCGGCGCACTCGGGGCAGGGAGCGGTCCCGGTTTCGGGCATGGTGGTCAGTTCCCTTCCGGAACGGAGAAGCGGGAGGAGTCGGCGGGGCCGTCGGCGACGACCTCGGCCGTGAACGGCAGATGCGCGGGCCGCGCCGCCGCGACCACGGCGTGCAACCGGTGCGCGTCCGCCGGGCCCGGACCGCGCAGCCGTACGCGGACGTGCAGCGCGGCGCGCGGTGCGCCGGGGAACGGCCCGAGCGGCTTCGCCGACCAGGCGGCGCCGCCGCTCTCGCTGATCTCCGGCGGTACTCCGAAGGAGAGCCGCACCGCCTCGGACAGCCCGCCGCGCGTACCGCGCAACCGGTGCAGCGCCGCAGCGGTCGCCACCGCGTGACGGCGCACCTCCAGCGGTTCCCCGCCGGAGAGTTCCGCGCCCACCCAGCCGGCGAGCCAGTCGACGAAGTCGGCCGGGGCCAGCGCCGGGTCGAAGTACGCCTCCAGGCAGTCGAGCACGTTGAAGACCGGCGCCAGCATCGCGTCGAGCCCGGTGACGAAGCGCTGCGCGAGGTCGTCGTCCGCGTACACGGCGGGCAGCGCCGCACCCAGCGGGTGCGAGGACCCCAGCCCCTCCAGCGCACCCCGGGCGCCCGCAGCGGCGCCGCTCACCGGGCCTCGATGACGCGCACACGGTGGTCGAAGGGGAACAGCAGGGCGGACGGCCCCAGATCGACCCGGTCCGTCGAGTCCCCGCGCCTCCCGGTCAGCGGGTCGGCCGGGTGCAGCAGGACCTCGTCGACCAGCTCCACCCCCGGCACCCGCTGGAGCGCCGCGAACACCTCGCCCGACCGCAGCGACCGGCCGAACGGCCAGCCCTGCCCGTGGGCCCCGCCCGTCAGCGGATCCAGGTACGAGTACAGCGCGTCCAGCGCCTCCTCCCTCACCCGCTCCGCGGTCGCCGCGCGGTAGCAGTGCACGGTGGCCACCACCGTCACGCCCTGGTAGAACGGCGGCCCGACGGCCAGACGGGTGCCCAGCGGCCGCCGCTCGTCGAGGAACCCGGTGATCCGGGCCAGGAGTTCGTCACCCGGAACCAGCTGCTCGAACCGCAGCCGGCCGCCCCGGTCCGTCACCGCCTGCGGGACCACCAGCACCCGTACCGCGTTCTCGCCGTCCGCCGCGTCCGCACCGGCGGCCAGACACTGGATCCGGGCCGCCTCAGGCGCGGCCCGCCGGGTCAGTTCCTCGTAGTCCCGCGCCGTCACCGCCCGCTCCTGCGCCCGCAGCGCGATCGGCGCCCGCACCCGGGCCTCGTCCACCGTTTCCCCGTCCACCCCGCCCCGGGCCGCCTCGCGGTTCTCGACCCGGGCGATGTACGGGATGGAGCTGCGCAGCACCTGGATCGCGCCCCGGGCGACGTTCCCACCGCGGCCGCCGCCCACCCCGTACCGGGCCGCCCGTACCGCCGCGCCCTTCGCGGGCACGGCCCCGAACTGACGCAGCGAGCCGTCCGGTTCCCGTACCGCCGGGCCGAAGGCGATCTCCCCGGTCGTCGCGTCCAGCGTGAAGTGCCGGTCCCCGGGACCGGACGCCGAGAAGTCCGGCACGCTCCGCCACCGCTGCCAGCCCTCGCCGTCCGAGACCTCCGACACGTCCAGCAGTACCTCGCCCACCACCGGTACGTGCGACAGCCGCACCCGGTGCCCCGGTACGCCCTCGGCCTCGCCCAGCGGCTCGTCCCGTACGAATTCGGCGTGCGCGGCGGTGACCGTACCGCCGATGGTGAACGCCTCGGCGTCCCGGACCGTCGGCGACGAGGCGTAGAACGGCTGCCCGGGCAGCGCCGCCGTCACCCGGCAGCGCACCCAGCCCGCCTCCAGCCCGCCCAGCCGGGACACGAGGTGCCCGCCGGGCAGGTGCAGCACGACCTCGCCCGGCCGGTTCAGCCCGCCCGTGGAGTCGCGGGACACCTCGCAGCGCGTCCAGCCGTCCGGGGTCCACGCCTCCCACACCAGCGGCGGCTGCCTCGGGTCCACGCCCACCCCGTCGACCCTGCTGTCCACGCGCAACACCACCGCGCAGCCGGGAACGGCCGCCGACAGACCGAACAACAGCAGGTCCCCCGGCTGCGGAAGCGCGGCGAACACCGGCACGTCCACCCCGGCACGCACCTCCTGCGAACGGTCGACGGGCGCACCCCCGGAGCCCTGGCTGAGCAGGTGCGAGAGCTCGCACGGCACCAGCGTCAGATCCCGCTCCGTGGCGAACACCACCGCCTCGTCGGTCTCCGTACGGCCGGTCGCCACCTCGGTCCCGGCCGGCAGGGCCACCGGCTCCGGCTGGGGCGCCGCCAGCCAGAAGGTCACGGGCGCGCGCGCCGCCGACGGCGGGAAGAGGGTGATGCCCAGCAGGTCGAGGAAGGCCAGCTGGTTCTTCTCCGGGACCCGGTTGAGGCGGTAGACGAGCTGATCGGCCATGTGCGCCACGGCCTCGATCAGGGTGACCCCGGGATCGGAGACGTTGTGGTCGCTCCATTCGGGGCAGCGCTGCTGGATGTAGCGCTTGGCGTCGTCGACGAACTGCTGGAAGTGCCGGTCGTCGAGCCGGGGTGCGGGCAGGGCCATCAGTGTCGTTCGCTTTCGCTGGAAGCGGGTCCGCCGGGCGGGTCAGCCTCGGAGACCTCGGCGGGAATCACGTAGAAGGGGAAGACGAGGCTGCGCGGATTGCTGGTGCCGCGCACCGAGTACCGCACGTCGATGTGCAGCACCGCCGGGTCGTCCGGGGCCGGCGTCACCGTCACCTCGCGCACCTCGATGCGCGGCTCCCAGCGGTCGAGCGCGCTGCGCACCTCGTAGCGGATCCGCCCGGCCGTCGCGTCGTTGGCCGGCGCGAAGACCAGGTCGTGCACCGCGCAGCCGAATTCGGGCCGCATCGGGCGCTCGCCGGGAGCCGTCGCCAGGACCAGGCGCATGGCCTCCTCGACCTCGCGGTCGCGGCGGGCCAGCGCGATGGAACCGCCCGGATCGATCCGCATGGGGAAGGCCCAGCCCGCCCCGACGAAGTGCTCGCTCACCTTTTGAATCCCTCACAGTTCCTCGGTGGACCGCCCCTGCCGGCGTCGTACCGCCGGTCCGCCGGTCCGGCGGTACGTCCGGGGAGCCGGTCCGGTCAGAAGGGCAGCCCGTTGCGGGTCGTGACACCCATCAGCGACACCGTCGCGGCCGTGATCCCGACATTGCCGAGCGCCTGGATGCCGACCCGTCCGGTGGTCTCCAGGTCCACGCCGAGCCGCGCCTTCACATCCATCCCCAGACCCGCCTTGAGATGCAGTCCGGCGCCCGCGCTCAGATTCAGCGCACCGGTCGCCGACAGCGTCAGATCACCCCCGGAATCCACCGTCACCCCTCGGGCCCCGTGGATGGTGACCTTGCCGTCACTGGTGATGGTCAGGGTCGTCCGCGCCTCGTCCAGCTGCACGGTCAACGCCCCGTCCCCGGTGCGCAGCCGGATGCCGCTGGCCGCGCGGGCCGCCCCCGACCGTTCCAGGAACTCCACCGTGTGGCCGCTGCGCGCCGTCAGCGCACGCCAGTTGACCTTCCCGCCCGTCGGGTCGACCGCCGCGATCCCGTCGGGCTCGCGGGTCGCCTTGTCGACCCCGTTGTAGAGCCCGGCCAGTACGTACGGATGCTCCAGGGAGCCCCGGTCGAAGGCGCACAGCACCTCGTCGTTGACGTCCGGCAGCAGCAGCCCGCCACCCCCGACACCGCCGAACTGCGCGACCCGGCACCAGCCGCTCTCGTACGTGTCCGAGAGCCAGGGGAAGCGCAGCCGCACCCGGCCCAGGCCCAGCGGATCCTTGACGTTGGTCACCAGTGCCACCGCCACACCCGGCAGCGGAGCCGCGGGCTCGGCGCCGCCGCCACCGCCCGAGGCCAGACCGTACAGGGAGCGGAACTGCCGCCCCGACACGGTCAGCCAGGTGGTGTACGGCCGCCCCGACGCGAAGACGTGCCGGACCCCGGTCGCCGTGTACTTGCCCTCGAACGGGAACCCCGCCCCCTTCACCGCCACCGGCCGGCCCGGGGCCAGCCCGGGATTGCCGGTGACCGCCACCTCCAGCTCCGCGAAGGACCCCGCCACATCGTCGGCGAGGGCCCGCGCGGCATGGGTGACCTCCGAGGGCGTCGTGTACGGAACCCGGGTCGCGTCCAGGTCCGAAGCCCCGAACGGCGCGGAGAGCCGGTCCGGCGAGAGGTCGGCCAGGATGTCCGGGCTGCTGCCGGCCGGCGCCGGGGTGGCCAGCGGCCGCTTGGTGAGCATGTCCCAGCCGCGCACGGTCACCTGCCGCACCTGCCCGGCGGAGGTCAGCGCGATCCGGCTCTGCAGGGTGTTGTGCCCGAACTCCAGGACGTACGGGCTCTGCAGCGCCGGGGTGGTGTCGGAGGGGGCGCCCGAAGCCGGTGCCAGCGCCGCGAAGTCGAGCCTGCCCTCGGCGTCGAAGGAGAGCCGGACGTCGTTCTCCGCCGCCAGCCGGGACAGGTAGTCCCAGTCGGTGATCCCGGGCTGCGTCGCCAGCTCGTACACCGTGGGCGTGGCGTCGACGCGCCCCAGCGCGAGCCCGCACTGCCCCGCCAGCCGGCGCACGATGTCCGAGGCCGTCATCTGCGGATATCCCGCGACCCTGCGGTTGCGCAGCAGCCGGTGGCCGGGATCGTAGCCGCGCAGCACCAGATGGCGGCCCGCGCCCGGTTCGGCGTCCACCTCCAGCGCGGTGACCTCCCCGGTGATCAGCGGCTCGCCGCGGATTCCGTCGGCGAAGGGGCTGAGCACCGCCTTCGAGCCGACGGCGAGCTGCGGATACATCCGGGTGAGGGTGCCGTCGGCGTCGTGGAAGGTCAGCTGGAAGGCGGACGGTACGTTCACGCTCGCGTCCACCCACCCCTCCGTGAGCCGCAGGGCGAGCGGATCGGGGAGCACGGAGCCGCCCAGCTGCACGTGCAGGAGGGTGGTGAAGGTGTTCTCGCTCATGCCGCACGCTCCGACCCGGCGGGCAGCAGGAGTTCGGTGCCGGGACGCAACCGCATCGGGTCGTCGATGCCGTTCGCCTCGGCGATCACCCGCCAGCGGGTCGGATCCCCGTACTCCCGCCAGGCCAGCGACGCGAGGGTGTCACCGGCCACCGTGCGGTGGACGCGCCGCGCGGAGAGGGCGCCCGAGGTCGGGTTCTGGCGCTTGGTCTCGCTCGGTATCTCGGTCAGGGAGAGCGAGCACGTGGCGCGCAGCGGGGTGCCGTTCGGGCTGAACAGGGTGTAGGTCGCGTTCGCGCTCGTCACGTACGCCGTGAGCTGCACGGTGCTGAACGATCCCCACGAGAACCTCACCCAAGGCGGCGACGGGGCCTGCGAGGCGACGCTCTGTTCGGTCACCTCGCAGCAGGACAGCAGGAGTTCGACCTGCGTCTGCACGGTGTTCGCGCCGGGTGTGCCCGAGGCGTCGAGGAACACGTCGACGTGCAGCCGCGCCGGATCCGCGCCGGTGAACTTCGGCGGGGTGCCCCGGTTGTACGCGACGGCCGGCTCGGAGATCCACTGCGCGGAGCGGGACAGCTGCAACTGCCGGGGGTTGAACTGGAACCGGGCCTCGCCGATCAGCCCGCCGATCGCGCCGCCGAGCCGGGTCGGCGGCTGGTGGACGGCGAGCGAGGCCCGCGACAGCCCGGCCGCGGCCCGGCCGCCCGTGGGAGCCGGCATCTCAGACACCTCCGGCGTCGGTGAACCCGTGGTGCGCGATCTCCAGGGTCTCGGTGGCGACGGAGGGGCTGGCCGGGTTCAGCGTCGGCCCAGTCCAGCGCACCGGGAGCACCTCGACCAGGCCCCACTGGGCGACCACGGAGCCGTCGGCGCGCAGGGCGGCGATCTGGGCGGTGGGGCGGGTGATGCCCGTGGAGAGGGAGGAGATCCAGGCGGCGACCCGGGCGGTGTCGGCGGTGAGGGGGCGGGTGAGACGGATGGTGGAGAAGGTGACGCGGGTGGGCAGCTGCCAGACGAAGCCGTTGTTGCCGCCCTCCTGGTGCTGCTCGATCTCGACCTGGGAGGAGAGCCCGTCGCAGCCGTTGAACAGCCCGAGGTTCTGGCCGTCGATGCTGAGCTTGAAGAAGACGGTGGAGCCGGGGTCGGGGGGCGTGGGCATGCGGGACTCTCTGTTCGGGGCGGCGGGCCGGGTGCGGGGGCGGCGCGGGTGCGGGGGCGGATTTCGGGGGGCGGGTCGGTCAGCGGTCGCGGAGGCGGCCGATGCGTTCGCGGTCCCCGCGGAGTTCCGCGCGGAGCAGGCGGGAGAGCGGAGCCACCAGCCGCCGGGCGAGGGCGTCGATCTCGGCCTGGGGAGCGGGGGTCGGGGTGGTCAGGGGCGCGGGCGGCGGGTTGGCCGGGGCCGGCTGCACGGGGACGGGGGCGGGGAGTGGCACCTGCGCCGGGGGTGTGGGCGCGGGTGTGGGCGCGGCCCGCTGCACCGGCAGGGGCGTTGGCGTCGGCGTCGGAGTTGGCGTCGGCGAGGGCCGGGACATCGGCGGAGCCGGTACGGACGCGGGCGCGGGCGGCGCCTGTCGGCCGAGGCGGGCCACCGGAAGCGGCTCGGACCCGGTCGGCCCGGTCGAGGCCCGCCGCAGCACGGCCGGGCCGGAGAGAGGAGCCGCGCCGGCGGCATCCGGCGCCGGACCCGCGGGGGTGAGCGCCCGTCCGGACGCCAGCGGGACCGGTGCGGCCGGAGCCAGGGCCGCTGCCCGCTGGACCCGGGGCGCGGGGATCCGTACGGAAGGCAGCGGCTGTGCCGGCGCGGCAACGAGTTTGGGCGCAGGCGGGGGCGGAGGCGGGGGCGTCGTGACCGGCTCCGGCGGCGAGGGGGCCGCCACCGGAGCCGGAGCAGGGGTGATCGGAGCACCGATCAACGGGCGCCGCCCCCTGGCCGGCGGCTGCGCGGACGCGGCCCGCTGGACCCGGCGGACGAGCGGGCGCTGGGTCCCCGTACCCACCGTTGGGGGAACAGTGGGTACGGGGACGTCTGTGGGTCCCGGAACGGGAGCGATTGCCCCGACGGGCCAGATCTGCCGCTCGGGCACCGGCGGACGGGGCGCGGAGAGCAGCGCGGGAGCGGGGCCGCCTGCGGCGGGCTCCACTGCGGCCCGGGCCCGTACGACGGGCACGGGCGCGGCGCCGCGCGGGCTCCCGGCGGACCGTTGCACGGGACGGGGTGACGCAGCGGCCGGACTGCCCTCGGCAGGACCACGCGAACCCGGCACGGACTCCGCGACCCCCTGCCCGCCACGCGCTCCGGAGGCCGCCTGACGCGGCGGAGCCGAGGCCCCTTGCGGCGCGGCGGGGGCGGGGGGCGTGGTGGCGTACGGGTCCGGCCGGCCGGGGTGCGGCTGAGGGGCGGCAGCTTCCATGGCTCGCGGGGCGGTCCCGAAGGCACTGGTCCCGGCGGCGGGGGGCGTCGTGACGCGGGGGCTTGCGGGCAACGCGGCGGGCCGAACCGGCTCGACGGGCGCAGCCGGGATGTCCGCGGGGCGCGCCGGGGCGGGACCTGCGGATCGCTGGACGGCTGCGCCGGGGGATTGCGGTGCGACGGGCGTAGCCGGGATGTCCGTCGGGTGTGCCGGGGCTGGACCTGCGGATCGCTGCAGGGTTGCGCCGGGGGATTGCGGTGCGACGGGCGTAGCCGGGATGTCCGTCGGGCGTGCCGGGGCCTTGCCTGCCGGCCGCTGCACGGCTGCGCCGGGGGACTGCCGTGCGGGTGCCGGGGCGGGTGCGGGCGTCACGACCTTCGGAGTTGCGTTCGCCGCCGCTGCCGGGGTCGCGGACGCGCCCGCACTCGGCTGCGGGCCCGCCGCTCGCGGGGTTTCCCCGGCGGATGCCACGGGGGCCGCGGCCGGTCCGTGCCCGGTGGAGCGTTGGATCTCCGGGGGAGTCGGGAGGCCGTCGACAGCGGGGGCTGGGGTGTGCCGGGGCCTCGGTGCGGGCTCGGCGCCGTGTGTTGCCGGGGTGGTGGGCGCGCCGGGATGGGGCGGCCGCTGTACCGGCCCGTTGGGCAGGGGAGCCGGTGAGGCCTGCTGGGGCGTGGGTCCCGTGCGACGCGGGGTGCGCTGGACGTGTGGGGCCGTCTCGATGGCAGCAGGCGTGGTGGCGGGGGCTTCCGCGCGCCGGAGGTGCGGGGCGGGCTCGGCGTTGTGTTGAGCTGGGGCCACTGCTGCGGTGGGTGCTTCGGGACGAGCGCGCTGAACAGGATCGTTGTGCCCGGGGGTTGGGGCGTTCTCCCGGGCCTCGGGTCCCGCTGCGCGCGGGGTTCGCTGGACGTGCGGGGCTGTTTCGGCGGTAGCCGAGGTGGCTGCGGCGGGCGCTGCCGTGTGCCGGGGGCTCGGTCCGGGCTCGGCACCGCGTGTTGCCGGGGTGGTAGTTGTGCCCGGACGGGGACGCTGAACGGGCCCGTTGGATACGGGAGCCGGTGATGCCTGCTGGGACGCGGGTCCCGCGCCGCGCGAGGTGCGCTGGACGTTCGGGGCGGGTTCCGCTTGCCGGGGGTGCGGCGCGGGTGCGGCGGGCGCGCCGGGGTGTGCCCCCGGGGTGGTCGTTGCGGTGGGCGCACCAGGTGCGGGGTGCAGAACGGGCGCCGTGGAGGCGGGGGTTGGTGAGGTGTCCACGGGCGCGGGTCCCGCGCCGCGCGAGGTGCGCTGGATGCGCGGGGCCGGCTCGGCGGCTGCCGGGGCGGGTGTGGGCTGCGGCCGGCTCGCGGCGGCGGGGGATGGCGGTGCAGTGGGGGTGCGCTGCGCAGGCGCCGGCGGGGGAGTCGGGGCCGGCTTCGGCTCGGGCGCGGCGGCTGCGGCCGTTCCGGCCGGCGGGAGACGGTGGGTGGGGAGGGGGCGCGGGTTCGGGCCCGGGGCGACCGGGGTGAGCGCGTCGCGCAGCAGCCCCGAGGGGGCCGAGGCGGCCACCGCGTGCCCCAACGCACCCGTGAAGGCCAGGCTCTGCTGCGTCGCCAGCGTGGCGGCGAAGTCCCGCTCGGCCGTGAGCCGCGCAGGCCCCAGCACCCGCTGGACCGGCTCCGGGACCGCGGACCAGCCGCTGTCCGCCTCCGCGGCGTGCACGCTCGGCGCCTCGTCCGGCCCGGCCGCCACCGCCGGCTCCCGCCGACGCCTCTTGAACAGCCCCATGCCCTGCCCCTTCCTCTCCTCGTTCCCCCGCTACGGCGCCGGATCCACCAGACCCGCCGCCCTCCGTACGTACGCCCGCCGATCCGCGTGTTCCAGGTCGAGGATCGCGTCCAGGTCCCAGTGGAAGTGGTAGGCCAGGTACGCGGTCTCCTCCTCGACCAGGTCGGCCGCGTACGTCACGATTCCCCCAGGCGGCTCCCGGCCAGTTCGACCTCGAACGCCCCCTCGCAGTGCGGGCAGGAGACCGCCGCGCGGGTGTGGCCCTCCGCGTTGATCCGCCGGTAGAAGTCCTGGAGGAAGGCGAGGTCGGAGGCGAACATGTTCTCCACCGTCCCGTCGTGCACCACCGCCATCGTGCCCAGCCGGGTGATCACCCGGCCCAGCAGGACCACCGACAGGTACGCCGGGTTCTCCCGCACCCGGACGTCCCGCAGCGGGACCAGCTCGTCGCGGGCCGTGGCCAGCCGCATCGCACCGACGCGGTGCACCGTCCCCGCCTCGTCCACGAACCCCCGCGGCAGCTCGAACTCGAACTCCGTGCGCAACGGCTCCCGTACCCCCGCGGAACCCACCGCACCGGTACCGGCCGCCGCCGGCGCCGCGTCCATCGCAATGCCCGGACCCTGGCGCCGCATTACTCGATGACCAGCTCTTCGAAGGTGATCGTGACCTGCTCGGTGAGCGCGGAGGAGGCACCCGCCTTCACCGAGCTGACCTCCACCTTCGAGCACCAGGCGTTGCGGAGGTTGTACCGGCGGACCGGGTTGTCCTGGTAGTCCATCATCATGATCGTGGCGTTCTTGCGGGCAGAGCCCATGTCACCGCTGATCGAGGCCTTGATCCATTCGGTGAACGCGCTGGACTGGGTGGCCCCGCGCGTCACCGAGCACTGACCGGCCTTCTTCACACCCGGCAGCTTCTTGATGACGGGCCGGCCGTCCGCCGAGACCTGCTGGTACTCGATGACGTCCTGCTCCATGGAGAGGCTGCTGACCTCCTGGAGGAACTCGACCATGACACCGTCGATCTGCAAGCCGAAATTGTGTGAGGTGAGGGCGTCACCGGGCTGAAGGGACATACGTCGCTGCTCCTTGTACGTGTGCACGCGCGGACGTGCCGCGGTGGGGAAGAGGGCGGGGCGGGGGACGGGTACCGGTACCAGTACCGGTACGGAAGCCGCGGCAGCCGTCGTGGCCGGGCCTCAGGGCTGCGGCCCCCGAGTCGATGCGGGCGGGCTATTCCTCCAACTCCCCGCCCCCGCCCGAGAACTGGGCCAGCCGGAACACCACGAACTCGGCCGGCTTCACCGGCGCGATCCCGATCTCGCACACCACCCGGCCCAGGTCGACCGACTCGACGGGGTTGGTCTCCGCGTCGCACTTCACGTAGAACGCGTCCTCGGGCCGCTGCCCGAAGAGGGCGCCCGAACGCCACTCGTTGACGAGGAACGCGGAGATGTTGCGGCGGATCCGCGCCCACAGCGCCTGGTCGTTCGGCTCGAACACCACCCACTGGGTGCCGATCAGGATCGACTCCTCCAGGTAGTTGAAGTAGCGGCGTACGTTCAGGTACCGCCAGGCCGGGTCGGAGGCGAGGGTGCGCGCACCCCAGACGCGGATGCCGCGGCCCGGGAAGGCCCGGATGCAGTTCACGCCGACCGGATTGAGCAGGTCCTGCTCGCCGCGGGTGATCTGGAGCTCCAGATCGACGGCGCCGCGCACGATCTCGTTCGCCGGGGCCTTGTGCACTCCCCGCTCGGCGTCGTTGCGGGCCCACACACCGGCCATGTGTCCGGAAGGCGGCACCACCTTGGTCTGGCCGCTCGACGGGTCGAAGACCTTGATCCACGGGTAGTACAGGGCGGCGTAGCGGGAGTCGTAACCGGCCACTTCCATGCGCCACTTGCGGATGTCGCGGGCGTTCAGGCCGGGCGGCGGGTCGAGGACGGCCATCCGGTCGCCCATCATCTCGCAGTGCGCGACCATGCCCAGCTGGACCGCTTTGACCTGCTCCAGGTCTATCAGGCCCTGCTGGTAGGCGGCCATCAGGTCGGGCGCGGAGACCATGTTGATCTCGTCGAGGGCCTCCAGGCCGCCGAAGCCGGTCCGGTCGGCGGAGTCGCCGATGAACTGCGCGGTCTCCAGCCTGACCGCCGGGTCCGCCGCCGGTGCGGTGGCGGCCGGGACGACGGGCGCCGCCGCGGCGGGCGGGGCCAGGGCCAGCGACTGGGCCTCGGGGCGGGCCGGTGCGACGCCCGGGGTGGCCTCCTCGACCGCGATGGTCTTGGAGCGCTGCCGGACCTGGGTCACGACGTAGTTCCGCGCCGACTTCCTGGCGCTGACGTCGAACTCCTCGACGAGGCTGTCGCCGTCCTTGACGAGCAGCTTGAACCGGTCGCCGCTGCCCTCGGCCTCGACGTCCTGCACCTCGACGGTGAGGGAGCCGCCGTTCGCCCGCCCGGCCGTGAGGGCCGCGACCTTGAACGAGCCGAGCGCGACCGCCTCGCCGGTCGTGACCGCCGGCTGTACGGGCGCGGCCGCGGCCGGAGTCCCCGCAGGCGCGGCGGACGCACCGGCGAGCGCCCCGCCGACCCGTACGACGTAGGCCGCTGTCCCGCCGTTGTTGAAGAACCCGTACACGGAGTGCGCGAGGTAGCAGCCGTCCGTGAAGTCGCCGAACTCCGCCACGTACTGGGACCAGTTGGTCACCAGCGTGGGTTCGTTCAGCGGCCCGAAGGGAGCCAGCCCCACGAAGGCGGCGACCGAGGTCCCCACCCCCTCGATGGGCCGGGACCCGCCGGCGACTTCCTCTACGTAGACGCCGGGAGACAGGTAGTTCGGCACGGGGTGCTGCTCCTTGCTGCTGATCGGGCGGTCGGGGGCCGCGACGGGCGGCGACGGGCCGCGGCGATGAGCCCAGGCCGGATTTCCACTGGTCGAACTGACCTTCGCCCACGCGGGCGCTCTCGGGGCAGGTCCGGGCGGACGCCGTCGGGGGCAGCTCGGGCTGCCCGCCCGTACACCCGGGGAGCGTCCGAAGTAACGTTCCTCCTGGGCGGTGTACGCGAAGAGCGGAGGCGGCGCGTGGGAACGAACGAGCGCGCGGCGGGCGGCTCGGCCGGGCTGCGGTTCCGGATGCTCGGGCCGATGAACGCGCGGGCGGCCGACGGGTCCCCGATCGCCCTGGGACCGAACCAGCAGCGGGCACTGCTCGCCGTACTGCTGCTGCGGGGCGGCCGGACGGCGCCGATGGCCGAACTGTGCGACGCGCTCTGGGGCGAGCGGGTGCCGCCGCGGGCCGTGGGCACGCTGCGGACGTACGTGTCCCGGCTGCGCGCCCTGTTCGAACCGGAGCGCCCCGCCCGTGCCCCTGCCCGGCTGCTGGTGTCCGCGCCCGACGGGTACGCCCTGCGGCTGTCCGACCCCGTCGTCGACATCGAGCAGTTCGAGCGCGGGCTCGCCGACGCCGCCCGGCTGCGCGCCTCCGGAGCCACCAGGGAGGCGTACCGCACGCTCGGCGAGGCCCTGGCGCTCTGGGCGGGCACCCCGCTCGCAGGGCTGCCCGGCCCGTACGCCGAAGCCCAGCGCGACCGGCTCACCGGGATGTGGCTCACCGCCCGCGAGGACCACTTCCACGGGGCGCTCGAACTCGGGCTGGACCGCGATACGGCGGCCGTCGCCGACCTGCGCGCCTTCGCGGCCGAGCACCCGCTGCGCGAACGGGCCCAGGCGCTGCTCATGCTGGCCCTGCACCGGGCAGGCCGGTCGGGCGAGGCGCTGGCGGTGTACGAGGCCACCCGCGAGACCCTCAGCCTGGAACTCGGCACCGCCCCCGGCGCGGAACTGACCGCCCTCCACCGCAGGCTGCGCTCCCGTGCGGCCCGCGCCCCGGAGCCGAGCCGCCTGCCGGTGGAGGGCTTCGCCCGGGACCCGGGCCGCCTGCCGGACGCCGGCTTCGCCCGGGACCTGGGCCGCTGGCCGGAGGCCGGCTTCGCCCAAGTCCCCGCCCCCATGCCGGGCGTTGGCTCTGCCCCTGGCCGCAGCTTCACCTCGGACTCGGGTCTGGGTCCGGACCTGGGCCGTATGCGGGACGACGGGCTCGTCCAGGACCCTGGCCGTTTGCCGGATGCCGGTTTCGTCCAAGTCCCCGACCCTATGCCGGGCGTTGGCTCTGCCCCTGGCCGCAGCTTCACCTCGGACCCGGGCCTGAGCCCGGACCTCCGATGCATGCCGGACGCCGGCTGCGCCCCAGACGTCGGCCGCGCCCCGGGCGTCGGTCTGAACGCGGACCTAGGCTCGCCCGCGGGCGCCGACTACGACCGTGCACTCGGCCTGACCCCGGACGTCGGCCTGACCCCGGGCCCTGCCCTGGCCCCGGACGCCGGCTGCGCCCCGGACCCCCGCTGCACGCCGGACGTCGGCCTGACCCCGGGTACCGGCCTGGCCCCGGACGCCGGCTTCACCCTGGACCGCCGGCTTACCGGGGACGCCCGCTTCACCCCGGGCCCCGGCTTCACCGCAGGGTCAGGCCTGGCCCCGGACGTCGGCTTGGCCCCGGACGTCGGCTTGGCCCCGGACGCCGGCTGCGTCCCAGATTCCGGCCTCACTCTGGACCCCCGCCGCACGCCGGACGCCGGCCTGCCCTCGGCGCCGCCCCGCCTGACCCCGGCTGCCCGCCGCGCCCCGGACGCCGGACGTGGTCAGGACCCCCGTCAGGCCGCGGATCCCCGCCAGGCCGCGGATCCCCGCCAGGCCGCGGATCCCCGCCAGGCCGCGGACGCCCGCCGCGCCCCGGACGTCCGCCGGAGCCCGGGCGCCGGACGTGGTCAGGACGCCCGCCTGACCCCGGACGCCCGCCTGACCCCGGATGCCCGCCGCACCCCGGGCGCCCGCCGGAGCCCGGACCCCCGTCAGGCCGCGGACCCCCGTCGGGCCGCGGACGTCCGCCGGGGTGGGGAGGCGGGGCCTTCGGGCAGGGGGCAGACGGCGGCCGGGCCTGCGGCGGGGGTGCCCTTCGTGGGCCGGGACGCCGAGATGGCTCTGCTCGGCGAGCTGCTGACCGGCGCGTCGGCGGGTGTGCCCGTCGGGGTGCTGACGGGTATGCCGGGTATCGGGAAGACCGCCCTGGCCGCCCGGCTGGCCGAGCAGGTCAGGCCGTACTTCCCGGACGGGGTGCTCCGGGCCCGCCTCGGCGCCGGCAGCGCCGCCCCCCTTGCCGGGCTGGTACGGGCCCTGGGCGTTCCGGAGACGGCGGTGCCCGACGGGATCGAGGCCAGGGCGGCGCTCTACCGCTCCCTCCTCGCCGGGCGGCGCGTCCTCGTGCTGCTCGACGACGCCCGCGACACGGCCGGGCTCCTGCCGCTGCTGCCGGGGACCCCCGGCTGCGCGGCGCTCGTCACCGCGGCCGGGCGCGGGCTCGTCGTACCGGGGGCGCGGCTGATCGACGTACCGGAACTCGACGACGAGAGCGCCCTGGGGTTGCTCGGTGCCCTCGTCGGCGCCCGGCGAACCCGGGAGGAGCCCGCAGCGCTGCGCGAACTCGCAAACCGGTGCGCCGGGTTGCCGCTCGCGCTGCACCTCGCCGGGCGACGGCTGCGGACGGAACCGGAACTGTCGGCAGCCGCCCTGGCGTCGCGCGGCGGGACCGGACTCCTGGCGCGGCTGAGGGCGGACGGCCGGACCGTCGAGGACGGGTTCCGCCGCCGCTGCGCGACGCTCCCGGCAGAGGCGGTACGGGCGCTGCGCGTCACCGCCACCGCCACGGATACCGCACCCGGCGGCTTCGGCCCGGCCGAGGCCGCCGCACTGCTGGGCGTCACCGAGGCCGAGGCCGCCGACACGATGGAGGAACTCGTCGACTCCGGACTCCTGCGGCCCGGCGCCCCGGGCCGCTACCGCTGCCACCCGCTGGTCCGGGATTACGCCCGCCAGGGGCTGGGATCCCCGGCGGACTGAGCCCCGTACGGACGGGCAGTCAGGAGTGCCCCCGGGCGGGTACTTTCGGGCACCGGCCGGGGTACGCCCGCCGCCTAGCCTTTCCGCATGACGATGTGGACCACTCTCGATCCGGCCGCCGTGGCCGTCGACCCCGGCGGGCAGGCCACGGCGCGCCTGCGGGTACGCAACACCGGTGACACGGTGGAGGAATACCGGCTCTCGATCGTGGGCGACCCCGCCGGATGGTGCCGGATCGAACCCGGGACCCTGCGCCTCTACCCGGGCAGCGAGGGGTCCGCGGAGATCTCGTTCGCCCCGCCCCGTTCCCCCGACGCCCCGGCCGGCCCCGCCTCGTACGGGGTCCGCGTGGAACCGCGCGAGCACCCGGAGCTGCGCGACGTCCTGGAGGGCCGGGTCACCGTCGCGCCGTTCACGGAGCTGCGCGCCGAACTGGTGCCGCCGAGCCTGGTCTCCCGGTTCCGGGGCCGGGCCGGCATCGCCGTCGACAACCTCGGCAACACCCCCCTCACCGCCTCGCTCACCGCCCGCGACGAGTCCGGCCGGCTCACCTACGACATCCGCCCGGGATCCGTCCAAGTCGCCCCGGGCAGGGCGGCCTTCGCCGAGCTGGAGATCCGTCCCCAGCGGATCCGCTGGACCGGGCAGGCCGAGACGCACCGCACGACGGTGACGGTACGCAGGTCCGGCGACGCCGCGCCCCTGGAGCTGACCGGCGACTTCGAGCAGCGGCCCGTACTGCCGGGCTGGCTGCTGATCGCGGGCGGACTTCTGGTCACGGCCGGGGTGGCCTTCGCGGTGTTCTGGTTCGGGTTCTCGCCGAAGGTGAACTCGGCCGCCGGAGAGGCGAAGGCCGAGGCGGGCGCGGTCCTGCCCAACCCGCTCGGCGGCCAGAGCCCGCTGCCCGCCGCCCCCGCGCCGCCCACGGACCCGGCAGCCCCCGTCGGCGGAGTGCCGGGCGGCGGCGATCCCCTCCAGGGTGGTGCGGGAGGCGCCGGTGGCGGGAGCGTCCCGGGCGGGGGCGGCGGGGGATCCGGCGGTGGGGGCGGTGGGGGCGGCGGGGGAGCGGCGCCGCCCCCGCCGGGCGGGAACGCGCCCGGCGCGGCGAAGCAGGGCCCGCCCTGGCGGGCCGGCTACCAGTCCGACGTGGTGGTGCACTTCGCGCAGCGCAGGCTGTCGACCCTCGGCAACAACCCCTGCACCCTCAAGGGCCAGTGGAAGGAAGGCGTGATCGACGCGCCGACCGAGGCCGCGCTGAACTGCTACCAGCGTGCCGTCATGGCCGACGAGAAGACGAGCCGCGCGCTCACGGCCACCGACCCGCTGGGCACCCTCGGGCGGGCCACCCTCACCTCCCTCTGGCTGCAAGGGGTCGGGGTGGGCGAGCTGACAGCCGGAGCGAAGAACTTCGAGGTCACCCGGCTCGACGCGGCCCTGCGATGGGCCACCCAGGCCAGCATCTCGGACAACGACCTCCAGGCGGACCGGTCCTTCGCGCAGCTCGGCGTCAACTACTACAAGGCCGGCGGCCGCAACGGAGCCCCGAGCACCTACGACAACAAGATGCGCGACCGGGTGCGGGAGTACCAGCAGTCCGTCCAGCTCCCGGTGACGGGCGTCATCGACACGAAGACCCTCAACACCCTGCTGGGCGGCTCCGTCAACGGCCCGGGCCGCCCGGGCCGCTGACGACGGCGCCGACCGGTCGGCGCCGACCGCACCCGGTCGGCGCCCCTGGGCAGCCCGCAGCCCGCAGCCCGCAGCCCGCAGCCCCCGCCCCCGCCCCCGCCCCCGCCCCCGCCCCCGCTCAAGGCCTGCCGGGCCGCGCCCGTGCCCTACGGACTCCAGGGCGCGGCGCTGCCCGGCACCAGCCGGCCCGCCTTGACGTACTCCCGGCGCGCGCCCTCCCGTACGTCCCCGGCCGTCACCGGTCCGTCGCCCCGCACGCGCGCCGCGTAGCACGCGGTGAGGGCGGCGGACCGGATCGAGCCCCCCGCCAGCTCGAACTCCGCGGCGCAGCGGTCGAGTTCCGCCGCCACGTCGGGCCCGGTCGGCGCCCCCGCGAGAGCCCCTCGCCACAGGCTCGCCCGGAGCGAGGCGTCGGGGAACGGGAAGTCGACGACCACGTCCAGGCGGCGGGTGAAGGCCTCGTCCACATTGGCCCGCAGGTTGGTGGTGAGGACGGCGATGCCGTCGAAGGACTCCAGCCGCTGGAGCAGGTACGCGCTCTCCAGATTCGCGTACCGGTCGTGCGAGCCCCGCACCTCGGAGCGTTTGCCGAACACCGCGTCCGCCTCGTCGAAGAGCAGCACGGCATCGGTGCGGTCCGCCTCGACGAAGATCCGCTCCAGGTTCTTCTCGGTCTCCCCGACGTACTTGTCGACCACGGACGACAGGTCCACCACGTAGAGGTCCAGGCCCAGTTCACCCGCCACGACCTCGGCGGCCAGGGTCTTCCCGGTGCCGGACGCCCCGGCGAACAGCGCCACGACCCCCCGCCCGCGCCCCCCGCCCGTCCGCAGCCGCCAGCCGCCGAGCACCTCGTCCCGGTGGCGGGCCCGCCCGACCAGCTCCGCGAGCTGGGCCCGCGGCTCGGGCGGCAGCACCAGGTCGGCGAAGCCCACCGCGGGCCGTACCCGCCGGGCCAGCCGTCCGAGCATCGGCGCCGACAGCCGTCGGGCGGTCAGCCGCACGTGCCGCGGCGCGAGCTCCACCCCCTCCAGGGAGGCGAGCTCCCGGGCCGCCCGGGCGACCTCCTCCAGTTGCTCCCCGCTCAGCCGGTACGAGCGGACCGCCTCGGCCAGCGGCACTCCGAGCGCGGCGGCTTCGCCGCTGCGGGCGGGCGGTCCGGCGGCGGCCGAGTACCGTGCCGCCTCCAGCGGAATCAGGGGGAGTCCCACCGCCCAGCCCGGGTCGTAGGGGTCGTTCCCGGCGAAGACCGAGGTGGTGTCCGGGGCGGCGACCGATGCGATCAGCGGGCCGGGATCCGCCGGCAGGGCCGTGACCACCACCGCCGTCCCGGGGCCGCGCAGCCGGGCCTCGCGGCGCAGGAGCGGTCCGGTCCCGTGCTCCTCCGGGCAGCGCGACCGGTGGACCAGGACCGTCCGCCCCGCGGCCCGAAGCGCCGCGATGACCGAGGCGGCCCCGGCCTCGCCGCGCCGCTCGTGCAGGTGGACGGTGACCGGCCGCCGCGAGCGCGCCAGCAGGGCGGCCGGATCGGCGGTGTCCACGGCATCGGGCCACGCGGCCGGCGGTTCACCGGTGGGCTCCAGCAGCGCGACCCCGGCCCGGAGCAACTGCCCGTCGAGGCCGTCGTCGCCGAGCAGATGGGCCACCACACGCTCCGGAACCCGCAACGCCCTCCCGGGCAGCGGGCGTTCCTCGTCCTCCAGGACGAGCAGACCGCCCGCGATCAGGGGCGCCGAGGGGTGGAAGCGGCCCCGGGGGCGGGGGAGGTGCGGTCCGGTACCGGCCAGCTCCAGGGCCAGCGCGACCGAGGCCCGCCGTCGGCCGACGTCGTCGTTGAGGTAGCCGTAGAGCGGCTCGAAGCGGCGGTCCACGTCCGGGGCCAGGGCCGCGAGCAGGATCCGCAGATCCAGCGCGGAGAGCCCGAAGTCCCGTACGAGCGGACCGATCCGGTCAGCCCGTCCCGGGCCCTCCGCCGCCTGGTCCGGCCCGTCCGACCCGCCTGCCCCGTCCGACCCGCCTGCCCAGTCGGCCTCGTCGGCCCCGTCCGCCCCGTCCGTCTCCTCCGCCTCGGCCCCGGTGGCCGCGTCCGCAGCCGTGCCGCCGGTCCCGGCGCGCAGTGCCGTGTCCGGGGTGACGTACAGCCCTCGCAGCGGATCGTGCGCCGTCGGGTCGTCCGCCGAGCGGGCGGCGACCAGACCCGTCACCGTGGCGCGCAGGGCCGTCAGCCGCCGCAACAGGGCCTGCGCCGCCTCACTCACCGGACCTCCCGGGCAGCGGAGTGCGCAGCATGCGGGGCCGCACGTCGGCCGGGACGCCGTTCCTGCCGCGTACGGTGACCACCGCACCCTCGGTGACCGGCGGACCCACCGGGTAGACCGGCGTGACCGGGAACGGAACGGTGATCACGACGTCCAGCGACGGTTTGAGCTCGCCACCGAGCGCGGACCAGATCTCGGCCAGCGAACGGGACTCGGCGGGCGGTACCCCCACGGACAGCGAGATCGCCGCCCGGTGCGTCCGCAGGGACTGCGGTACGTCCTCCTCCGGCAGCGCCTCGTAGGGCAGCAGCGCGGCCAGCGCCCCGGCCAGCATCCGGTGCTCGTCCTCGGGCCGCGCGGTCCACGCGGTGAGCAGGTACGAGAGCCGGAACCAGCGGGGCGGCTGCCGCCGGTGCAGTACGACGCCCCGGTCGTCCCGTTCCGCGTACGCGCCGCGCTCCCTGCGGGAGACCTCCTCGCGGATGTCGTACAGGTACGCGTTGACGGTGGGGGAGTTGCGCCGCGCCGCCCACTCCCGGGTGGGAGCCTCGAGGGCGATGTCGCCCGTCCCTTCCGGCAGCGCGCCTCGGCGCAGGAGGCGCCGCAGCGCCTCGTCGATCTCGTGGATCATGTGATGGGGTGTCCTCGGTGCGAGCGGATCCGCTGGATCCGGCCATCGGGTGGCGCGCCGGTGCGATGCCGCGGTCGCGCGGTTCCGGTGTGGTGGGCTGTCGCGGTCGCGCGGGGGCGTCGTCGTGCGCCGTACCGCGGCCGGGCGTTGCGGGGCCGCTCAGATGTAGCCCTCGCGCAGTGCGTAGGCCACGGCGTGTGCCCGGTTGGTGAGCTGGAACCGGGTCATCAGCGCGTGCAAGATGTTCTTGACGGTCCGTTCGGAGTAGGCGAGCTTGCCGGAGATCTGCCGGGTGTCCAGCCCCTCCGCGATGAGCCGCAGCACATCCGTCTCGCGCGGCGCCATGCCGAACAGCGGTGCGTTGACCGCGCCCGCGCAGGCCGTGGCCGTCTCCGAGCGGCGCAGCCGGCCCACCTGGCCGAGGACCCGGCTGATCAGGTCCGGAGGCAGCACCCCTTCGCCGTGCGCGGCCTGCCGTACGGCCTTGACCAGGCTGTCCTCGGTGGCCTGGTGCCGCCAGACGATGGCCCGTACGCCGTACTCGACGACCGTGAGCAGCTCCGGTTCGCGCAGCTCGCGGGCGACGAGGACGACGCGCTGTTCACCGCCGCGCAGGACGCGGCGCAGTTCGGCCGAGGTCTCCTCGTCGATCCGGTCGATCAGCATCACGGCCACGGTGGCGGCGGGCACGAGCCCGTCGCGCTCCCGGGCCCGGGGCACGATCTCCAGGTACGGCTGACGCTGCAGATGGCTGACGACCCCGGCCCGGCCGAGTGGATCGGTGGCGTGGATCGTCACGGTGATGCGGTCGGTCGACACCGGCATCTGTGTGGTCCTTTCCCCCAAAGCGGTCATGACGAGCACACGGTGGCGGAGATGGATCAACAGCCTGTCGACGATCGATGGATGCCCCGTACGCCCGGCCCCGGCGGGTGGCCGCCCAAGGGCTGTCGGCGGACGGCCACCGGCGAGGTCAGAGGGTGTCCAGTACGGCGTGTGCCTGCGCCGTCTCGGCCGGGCGGAGCGGGCCGAGCAGGGCGATCGCCTCCGTCAGCCGTTCCCGTGCCAGGCCGGTCTTGCCGAGGGCCGCCCAGGCGGTGCCGACCAGCCGCAGCGCCCGTGCCTCCGCGAACAGCCAGCCCTTGGCGCGGCTCAGTTGCAGCACCCGCTCCCCGCATACGAGGGCCTCGCCGGGCCGGCCGGCGGCGAGGTGGCAGGACGTCTCCTCCAGCTGGTTGAACACCTCGAAGTTCGCGAAGCCGTGGCGCGCGGCCAGTTCGGTGCCCTCCCGCAGGCCCGCGATCCCCTCGTCGGGCCGGCCCTGCTTGGAGGCGATCCCGCCCAGCACGTACAGGGCGTAGATCTGCACCGAGGCGTCGCCGGCCGACCGCGCCCAGGCGAGCGCCGTCCGCGCCGCCCCGGCCGCCTCCTCGAACCGGCCCAGGGCGGTGAGCGCGATGGCCGTGCACGAGCGGGCGTTCGCGGCCCCCCACAGGTTCCCGCAGCCCTCGCCGGTGGCGATGGCCCGGTGCTGGAAGGTCAGCGCCCGCTCGAAGTCCGACCGGCCCCACCACACGAGCCCCTGGCAGGTCTGGATCTCCGTCAGTACGGCCTCGTCACCCGCCTCCCGCGCGTCGAGTTCGGCCTCCCGCAGGACCCGCTCCGCCTCGTCCAGTTCGGCGAGCTGGTAGAGCGCCCCGCCCAGCATGTAGCCCAGCCGGCCCCTCGCGCGCGGCTGTCCCCGCTCCTGGGCGATCCGCAGCATGAGACGCGCGGGCCCGACCATCGCCGCCCACAGGAAGGACCCGTCGAGCACCGGATCGAGGGCCAGCACGAGGTCGGCCGCGAGCCCCACGGCCGAGGGGTCGGCCAGTACGGTCTGCACCGCGACGGCGAGGACGGAGGTGTGCCGGGCGGTGAACATGCGCGGGCCCTGTCCCGGTGCCGTCACCGCGATGCCCGGCGAGACCGTCGGGGTGAGCAGACCGGCCACCGGGTGGTCCCGGCGCTCGACGGCGTACGCGTTGCGGGCCGAGGCGAGGTGGTGGTCGGTCAGCCGCGCAAGCGCCGCCGCGCGGCCCGCCGCACCGTCCTCCTCCGCCGACCGGGCGCGGGCGAAGGCACGGAGCAGGTCGTGGTACCGGTACCGGTCCGGAGCGGGCGATTCCAGCAGTCCGAGCCCCGTCATCCGCTCCAGGAACTCCTCGGCGTGCGCCGGGTCCAGTCCGGCCAGCGCCGCCGCGCCCGCGACATCCGCGTCGTCCTGGTCGGGCAGTGCCAGCAGCCGGAACAGCCGGGCCTCCGGCTCGTCGAGCAGCTCGTAGCTCAGCTGGAAGCACGCCTCGACCCCGTCCTCCCCGCCGGCCGTGGCGGAGAAGGGCGAGCGCCGGCCTTCCAGCAGCGCCAGGAACGCCGCGACCGACCAGCCCGGCCGCGTCGCGAGCCGGGACCCGGCGATGCGCAGGGCGAGCGGCAGTCCGCCGCACAGCTCGGCCAGGGCGGCGGCCTCGGCGGGCTCCGCCGCGATCCGGGTCTCGCCGACGATGCGGCCGAGCAGGGTCACGGCGTCCGCCACCGAGAGCACGTCGAGCCGGATCCGCAGGGCGGCGGGCAGCTCGGGCAGGGTGCTGCGGCTGGTGACCAGGACGGCGCAGGCGGAGGAGCCCGGCAGCAGCGGCTCGATCTGCGCGATGTCCCGGGCGTCGTCGAGCACGAGCAGGACGCGCTGCCCGGCCAGCCGGGACCGGTACAGGCTCGCGCGCTCCTCCAACCCCTCCGGGATCGCGGAGTCCGCCACCCCGAGGGCGCGCAGGAAGCCGGCCAGCACCGCACCCGGTTCGGCCGGATCCTCCCGGACACCCCGCAGGTTGGCGTACAGCTGGCCGTCGCGGAAGTGCTCGCGCAGCCGGTGGGCCGCGTGCAAGGCGAGCGCGGTCTTGCCGACACCGCCGATCCCGCCGAGGGCGGAGACCACCACGGTCTCGGCCCCGCTCGGGGCCAGGGCGCCGAGGAGCTCGCGCGCGTACCGTTCCCGTCCGGTGAAGTCTCCCGTGGCGTAGGGGAGCTGGGCGGGCGGCGGCAACGGAGGCAGGGACGGCGGGGCAGGCGGCGGGGGAGCCGTGGACGGACCGGTGCCCGGCGGCGCCGTCCCCGCCGCGCCGGGCACCACCGCCCGGGCCTCGCCGGGCCGGCCGCCCCGCTCCAGTGCCGTGGCCAGCAGTGCCTTCAGCCGCTCGTTCAGCGGGTGTTCGGCGCACAGGGCCGTCAGCTCCGGGACCAGTCGCGCGTGCCGGTCCAGCGCCAGGTCCAGTTCCACCCGCTCCAGCAGCACCGAGAGCCGCAGTTCCGACAGCCGCTCACGCTGGATCCGGGCGAACGGCCCGGGCAGGCCCGCCAGGGGCACCCCCCGCCACTTGTACAGGGCCGTCTCGAACAGCCGCGCGGCGCTGCCCAGGTCGCCGGCCGCCACCCGCTCCCGGGCCCGGGCCACCTCGGCCTCGAAGTTGGCCAGATCCACCGCGCTGTCCGGCACTTCGAGCGCGTACCCCTGGCCCTCCGTGACCAGGCAGGGGCCCAGTACCCGCCGCAGCCGGTACACGTACGAGCGCACCGTGCCCGCTGCGGTCCGGGGGCTGTCCTCGCCCCAGATCCCGTCGATGAGCTCGTCCAGCCCGCCGACCCCCGGCCGCCGGACCAGCAGCATCGCCAACAGCAGCCGCTGCTGCGGCGGCCCGAGCGCCAGGACGGCATCACCCTGCCAGGCCTGCACCGGCCCGAGCAGGGAGAAGCGCGGTACGGGCGGTATGGACGGATCGCTCAAGGAGTCCCCCTGTTTCCCTCAGTGCGTGTCCCGCTGTCCGAATCGGGATGATCTTCGCAGGGGAAGGGGGTCTTCCGCTGCGATCAGGCCATGGCGCGGCCGTCCCCGGGCGGTGGATTCGGACGGACACCCGCCACTTCCGGACGAGTTGCTCACGCTTCGTCCCGCTCCGCGCACGCTTGGTAGAGTTCCACCGGGTGGCTGATACACGCAAAGTGCCCCTGGACGTACGGGGGTCGGCGGTGACAGGTGTGAGCGGGGGCATGCGGCCCGCACCGTACTTCTCCCTGCTCGGCCCGCTCCAGGCCCACCAGGGCGAAACCCCCCTCCCCCTGGGTCCGCCGCAGCAGCGCGCGCTCCTCGCCCTGCTCCTGTACCGGCGCAACGCGGTGGTCGGCCTCGACGAACTCGTCGACGGCCTCTGGGGCGAGGAGCCACCGCCCACGGCGGTGGGCACCATCCGGTCCTACGTGTACCGGCTGCGCCGCACGCTGGGCCACCGGCTCGCCACCCATGGCCAGGGATACACCCTCCAAGTGGGGCAGGACGAGCTGGACCTGGCCCGTTTCGAGTCCCTCGTCACCCGCGCCCGCAGGGCCGCCGCGGCCGACGACCCGCTCACGGCCGGAGACCTGCTGGCGCGGGCCCTGGGCATGTGGCGGGGCACCGCGCTGGCGGGGCTGCCCGGCCCGCAGGCCCGCATCCAGCGAGAACGGCTCACCGAGCTGCGCCTGTCCGTACTGGTCGAGCGCGTCGAGCTCGACCTGGAGCTGGGGCGCCACGCACGGCTCGTCGCCGAACTGACCGGCCTGTGCTCGGAACATCCCCTCAACGACCGGCTGCGCACCCTCCGCGACGCCGCGCTGGCACACACGGGACCCGGCCGGGCGATCCCGGCGGAACCGTCCGGGACCCCGGGCCCGCGGACCCGCGCACCCGAGCTGCCGCGCCCCGCGCAACTGCCCTACGTACCGACCGATTTCACCGGGCGGGCCGATGCGGTGCGCGCCCTCCTCGACACCCTGGCACCGGCGGCCTCCGAGACGGTGGTCATCTCCGCGGTCGGCGGAATCGGCGGGGTCGGCAAGACCGCGCTCGCCGTGCACACCGCCCAGCGCCTCAGGGAGCGGTTCCCGGACGGCCAGCTGTACGCCAACCTGCGCGGCGTGCGGGAGGATCCGGCGGAACCGGGCCCGGTACTGGCCGGGTTCCTGCGCGCGCTCGGGGTGGCGGACCCCGCCGTCCCCGACGCACCGGAGGAACGCGCGGCCCTCTACCGGACCCGGCTGGCCGGCCGGCGGATCCTGCTCGTGCTCGACGACGCCCGCGACTTCGCCCAGATCGAGCCGCTGCTGCCCGGCTCGTCCACCTGCGCGGTCCTGGTCACCAGCCGCAGCACCCTGCCCGAACTGCCCGCCGCCCTGCGGATCCGGCTGGACGTCCTCTCCACGGCGGAGGCACTGGCCCTGCTCGGCCGGATCGTCGGCGAGGCCCGGATCGCGGCGGAGCCCGCCGCGGCCGAGGCCCTGGCCGAGCGCTGCGCAGGGCTGCCGCTCGCCCTGCGCATCGCCGGGTCCCGGCTGGCGACGCGGCCCGGCTGGCAACTGGCCGACTTCGTCCGGCTGCTCGACGGCCGCGGCCCCGGACTCGGCGCCCCCGGCGGCGGGGAGGACGGGGTCGAGGCCTGCTTCCGCCTCAGCTACGAGCTGCTCGGCGAGCCGGAGGCCCGGCTGTTCCGGCTCCTGGCGGTTCCCCGGCTCGCCACGGTCGACCTCGCCGGGGCGGCGGCCCTGGCCGGGCTGGAGCCGCGTCAGGCGGAGCAGTACCTGGAACGGGTCACCGGGCTCGGCCTCCTGGAGTCCCCCGCGCCCCACACCTACCGGTTCCACGATCTGCTGCGGGAGTTCGCCGCCGCCCGCTCCCGGGAACACGAGACCCCGCCCGAACGCACCGCGGCCCTGCTCCGCCTCGTCGACCACATCCTGGCCTGCGCCCGCGAGGCCTACGCCGTCGAGCGCCCCGGCCATCCCGTCGCGGACCTGCTCACCCCCACCGCCTCCGAGGGCCGTGCCCTCCCGGGGAGCGCCGGGCGCCCGGCGCTCGGCTTCCCCCACGAGGCCGTCCTCGCCGTCGCCGCGCAGACCCTGGAGGCGACGCCCTCGGCCGTCGGCCTGATCGCCGATGCGGTACTCGCCCTCGACCCGCTGCTCGACGGCTCGTTCCTCTGGGCCGCCCTCATCGCCCCGGCCCAGCGCATCCTGCGCGCCGCCGAGGAGCAGGAGCACGTACGGGCCGCCGGCCGCACCGGCTACATGCTGGGCGTCGCGCTGACCAGGCTGGGCCGCCTCGACGAGGCGGCGGACATCCTCCGGGCGGCCGACCACGCGGCGCGCGAGGCCGCCGACCAGGCCGTCCGGACCGACATCCTGACCTGCCGGGCCCTGGTCCACCAGGCAGGCGGCGACTGGGAACGCGCCGACGAGCTCTACCGGGAGGCGATCGCCTCGGGCAAGGCCTGCGGCAACACTTGGGGCACCACCCACGCACGGTCGAACCGCGCCACCACGCTCCTGAACCTGCACCGGTACGCCGAGGCCGCCGAAGCCGGCCGGACCAGCCTGAACACCGCCCGTGCCGACGCGGACCACTACGGCGAGGCCCACGCCCTGTACAGCCTGGGCATCGTCGCCCGGCACACCGGCAACACGGACGAGGCCGTCGCCCGGCACCGGGAGAGCGCCGCCGTGGGCATCCGCCGGGGCTACCCGGCCTTCGAGGTGATGAACCTGGTCTCGGAGACCGCGGCCCACCTCGCGGGCGATCGGCCCCGGGACGCCGTGGCCTGCGGCGAGCGCGCCCTGTCCGCTGCCCGGCGGGTCGGCTGGCGCCCCGCGCAAGCCCGTGCGCTGCGCCTGCTGGGCACCGCGCTCGCGGCGGCGGGCGAACACGACCGGGCCGTGGCCCGGCTGGAGCAGGCCGTGGAACTCCTCGGAGTACTCCGCCTCCCCGAGGCGGCCAAGGCGGCGGCGGTCCTCGCCACCCTCCGCGCGGGACACCCCGACGCGTCCGACCCCGAGGGCACGGTCGGGTGACCGGCGGGCCAGTGTCCGCACCACAGGCCCGGTGCTCCTGACCGGGATGCGTTGGTCCGGGTGGGGGAGGGGGTGTCACGCCGTGGGCCGCCGTTCGTTGCCCCTACATGACAGACCTCATGGTGAAGATCCCGGCCGACTGGCTGGCCCGGGTGTTCCTCTCGCTGCGCCGCGCCTCCTCGCAGGACGCACAGGCGTTGGCCACGGAGCTCGCGCCGTTCACGGAGAAGCCCGGACAGCGCATCCCGGTTCCCCGGGCGACGGTTCTGCGTACCGAGCTGGCGCTGAGAGGAGAGCTCGAACGGGCCGCCACGGCCGAGCGGCGTGCGCGGCTGTCCGAGGAGGCCGCGTACCTGATCAGCGTCCGGAGCGACGGATAGGCCCGGGCGCGCCGGAGCGGTCCGCCCGTCCCCGTGGTGTGCGGGGGCGGGCGGACCGTGTCGGAGGGTCAGGTCATCGCGGGACGGTGGTGCTTGTGGGGGGACGGTGCCCGGGCGGATCGGCGCGGGAGTTCCGCCTGGCGCCGGCGCGGCCGGTCAGGCTCCCACTTCAGGAGGAGGACGGCGAGGAGTATCGGGGTGACGGTCAGGAGTATGAACGTCACCGCGGTGGCGCTTCCCCCGATGGCGCCGGTCCGGGTGGGGATTCGGGCGGGGACTCGGGCGGCGCCGCACCTTCCGAACCTTCCGCGCCTTCCGCGCCCGGAGCCGGCCTCGGGCGGAGCCCGCCGTGTGCGCGAGGACCGGGCGGAGGAGGCGCCGTCGCTGCCGCCGCCGCGGCCAGGAGGCGTTGTACGGGCCGGGACTGGTTCACCATCCGCAGGCGGCGTCCCAGCCTGGGCCAGGAGTCGAGGACCCGCAGGAGGGCGGAGTCGGCGAAGGTGACGGCGGAGGTGTCCAGTACCAGTCCGGTGTAGCCGTGCGCGGCGGCCAGGGTGAGGGTCACGCGCAGGGGGCGGGCGGTGTGGTGGTCGATCTCGCCCGCCAGCGCGATGGTCAGGACGTTTCCGTGGGAGTGGACCGTTATGGCGCAGGGCACGCTGTCGGTGCCCGTTTCGTGCTGGGTGGTGTGGGTCAGTATCGGGCTGCTCGTTGCTGTACTCACGTCCCCGACAACGGCCCGACCCCCGGTGGGGGCAACGCCTTCCACCGCTCGTTCACCCCTCCTGGAGGCCCGGATCCCCGGTGCGGGGGAAAACGGTCACCCGTTCGGGGCAGCGCCGCATCCGGGCGGACGGGCCCGCCGGGTGGTGGCCCGCGCTGCTGTGGTGTCGTGGCCGCCCCTCCCTGCCTGGTGCCTCATCGGGGGCGCGCCCCCGGCTCCGACAGCGCCGCGCGAACGGCCGCCTCGGCGTGGATCCGGGCCGTGGGGAAGACCGGCACGGGGCTGTCCCCGGCGCCGACGAGCAGCTCGATCTCGGTGCAGCCGAGGACGATCCCCTCGGCGCCGGCGGCCACGAGACTCCCGATGACCTCCTGGTAGGAGGCGCGGGATTCCTCCCGTACGACACCCAGGCACAGCTCCTCGTAGATCACCCGGTGCACCAGGGCGCGCCCGGCGGCGTCCGGGACCAGCACCTCCAGCCCGCCCGCGGCGAGGCGGCCGCGGTAGAAGTCCTGCTCCATGGTGAACGCGGTGCCCAACAGGCCGACCCGGCGCAGGCCCTCCGCCCGCACGGCGTCCGCGGTCGCGTCGGCGAGGTGGAGCAGCGGCACCGAGATGCCCGCCTGCACCTGGTCGGCGACCTTGTGCATGGTGTTCGTGCACAGGAGTACGAGATCCGCGCCCGCGGCCTCCAGGGACCGGGCGGCGGCCGCCAGGACCTCGCCGGCCTCGGTCCACCGGCCCTGTGCCTGGAGCTGTTCGATCTCCGCGAAGTCCACCGAGTACAGAACGCAGCGCGCCGAATGCAGGCCGCCGAGCCGGTCGCGGGTGAGCTCGTTCAGCAGCCGGTAGTACTCGGCCGTCGACTCCCAGCTCATCCCGCCGAGCAAGCCGATCGTCTTCATCGTGACCCTGTCCATAAGTGGCACCATAGCAATGCCCTGTATGCATAAGCATCCCTTTGGGTACGTGGGGGCCGAAGCGGGGAGTGCTCAGGCGGAGATGAGTACCCGCGCTCACGACCGGCGCCCACGCCCGCCCCGACGATGGGAGCGCCCCAGGAAGTCCCGTACGAAAGGCCCCCCGTGCTCAGTCGCATCGCCTCCGCCGTCGTGCCCGCGTTCGGGCGCCTGACCGTCACGGCGGACGTTCCGGAGCTCCCCGCCGGCGGCGCGGTCATCGTGGCCAACCACACCAGCCTGGCCGACCCCGCGGTGGTCCTCGCCGCCCTCCGCCGCATGGGCACCGAACCGGTCGTCATGGCGACGGCGGGCCTGTGGCGGATCCCGCTGCTCGGCCGGTCCCTGACGCGCGAGGGACACGTACCCGTGCGCCGCAACACCGCGCGGGCGGCGGAGGCGCTGGAGGTGGCGGCCGAGGCGCTCCGTTCGGGCCGGCACGTCCTCGTCTACGCCGAGGGCCGCCTTCCGCAGCGGCCGGACGCGGGGGAAGCCCCGCCGGAGGACTTCCGCAGCGGCCCGGCCCGCCTGGCGAGCGCCGCCGGCGTGCCGCTCGTCCCGCTCGGCCAGGCCGGTGCCCGGCGCATCACGTCCGGCAGTACCGGCAAGCAGCTGGCCGGGCTGCTGACCGCGCCGGTGCGCCGACCCCGCCTGCACGTCCACATCGGCACGCCGCTGCGCCGCCTGCCCGCCGACACCGGCGAGGCCACCGCGCACGCCCGGCACGCCGTCACGGCCGCCTGGGAGGTGGCGGCCCGCGCGGTGTCCCGCGCCCCGGCCGGCGCCCTGCTCGGCGCCGGATCGGGTCAGGCGGGCTTCAGGCGGGCGAGCTGACCGGCGATCACCTCGGCGGAGGGGAACGTGGCCCCGACGGCGGTGACGTGCTTCCAGTGGAGGGTTCCGTCGGAGGCGATGATGAAGACGGAGCGGCGCAGTCCGATGAGCGGGGCGGTGACCCCGAACGCCCGGCTCACGCTCCGGTCGGCGTCGGACAGCAGCGGCAGGCGCAGTCCCCGGGAGCGGGCGAAGTCCTCGTGGCTGTCCACGCTCTGCGGGCTGATGCCCCACACCTCGACCCCGCCCGCGCCCAGGGTTTCGAGGCCGTCGGAATAGGAGCACAGCTGGGTCGTGCACACGGGGGTGTTGTCGCCCGGGTAGAACGCGAGGACCACGGGGCTGCCGCGATGCTTGCCCAGTTCGTAGTCGCCGCGGACGAAGGTGTCTGCGGTGAGTTCGCCTCCGGGCAGGGAGAAGTCGCCCACTACGTCGCCCACGGCTGGGGATCGGCCCACGATCGCTTTCCTCTCGGTAGGTGCTGCTGTGACTGCGATGGTGTCCCGATGCGGCGGACGTGGCTATCCCGGGAGGCCGTTGTCCCGGGTGACACTGCCCACAGGGTTCACGGGGCCCACAGGGATCACGGGCCGGGACGGGGGGCGCCTGGTCACTCCCGGGGCCGCAGCGGCGCGTACGGCCGGGTCGAAGTCGGTGAGCCGGCCCGGAGCGCGATGTAGGGGGCCGCACAGCATGAGGTCCCGGGAGCTTTCGGCTCCCGGGACCTCACGCGGTGCACTTCGCTGACCGTCCAGTTCAACGACGGGCCGACCGTCCGGTTACGGGGTCTGCGTCCTCAACCGGCCGGTGCGGTCGCGGGTGTGAAGCTCAGCGGACGGCGTACCGACTCCGGCCCGCGGACCCGGGTGCCGAAGGCGACCAGCTCGCAGGCGCCCTCGGTGCGGCAGTCGACGGTCCGGCCGCCGATGCTGGTGAACGTCGCCGAGAGGGTGATCGTCTCGTCGATCCGGCCGCTGTCACTGGTGCCTGGCGGCCTGCTGCGGGGGCGGCAGCCGAGGGTGTCGGTGGAGCCGGCGGCACACTGCACGACCAGGGGGTGGAACTGCGGCTCGTAGCCCTTGCCCGTCGCGCGCACCGACTGGCCCTCCACCAGCCCCTTGTCCGGGGTCACCAGAAGCGTGGGTGGCGCCTCCGGGCGGCCGTGAGGGGCGAAGCGCAGCGGGACGGTGGTGAGCAGAGCCCCGCTGTTGTCGGTGAGGGCCAGGGAGCAGGGGTGGTCGGCGGAGGCCGTTCGGCAGTCGAAGTTCCCTGAACCGGTGCTGAGTTCGGCGTACAGCTTCTTCGGCGAGAGCTGGTAGGTGCCGTCCGGGTACACGCGGAACTGGCGGCCGGTGTCGTCGTCGCAGGTGGCCGCGGACGCGGACGGACCGCACTGTTTGACCCACACGTAGGCCTTGGGCGGGCCGCCCTTGATCCCGAACGTGACGATGTCGCCGTCCAGGAGGCCGGCGGTGCGGTTCACCTCCAGCCGCGGACCGCTGGGCGCGCCCGAAGGGACCGCCGCCGCCTCGGACACCGCAGGGCCCACGGCGGCCCCGGCACACGCGAGCGCCAGCGCCACCGCGCCGCGGACCAGGGCCCCGAACCGGCCGGCCCGCGACCCCCGCTGTCGTAACTCCATCTGCTCTCCGCCTTCCTGGTCGGCCCTGCCGGCCGGGGAGCATCCTCCTGGCGTACGGCTGCCGCTGCCACCCCGCGTTTTCGGCCAGTGCCCCCACCGTCGGGGTCCGCCGTCGCGCGTTACGGCCGGACGGCGGCGTGTTCCAGGACGGCGCGGACCTCCGAGGTGATCGCGCTCTCGTTGCGCTCGAACTCGGGTCCGGTCAGCAGTTGCGGGTCGGCGGGCAGGCCGGTGAGCACCGGGGTGTGCAGATGCCCGCCGGGCAGGCGGGGTGCCAGTTCGCCCCGCAGCCGGTTGGATCGGTACGCCACCTCGTTGGACAGGTAGCCGCCTCCGCCGCCCTCCACGGCGCGCGATCCCGGCGTCGGGCCGTCGGCCCGGTCCACCGGCGCGGTGCCGCCTGCCGGTATCTCGGTGACGGCGGTGTTGAGGAGCACCGGATACGGCGTCTGGACCGCGGACGTCACGGCCCCCGCGGGCAGGGTGGTACGGATGAACTCCGGCCCGGGGCCCAGGCCCGGGGCGGTCACGGGGTGCTCCCGGGTGCCCCCCGAGAGGGTTCCGGTGTTGTCGGGGTAGGGGTCCGCCGAACGGGAGCGGCCCGCCCAGGCCTCCAGGGTGAAGATGCCGGGGTATCCCTGGCTGACGGTGGTGATGATGTCCGCCCGGCCGGGACCGGCGGCCAGGTGCGGGGTGAAGGCGCGCTCCACGATGCCGGAGTCGAAGTCGGCGTACCGCACGGGCAGGACGACCGCGCGGATCTCGGCGCGGCTGCCGTCGGCGAGGGTGATGCGCCGGCCGTTGAGCTGGAGGGCCGCGGAGCCGGAGGGGTTGGCCCGGCGGAGCTCGGCGTCGAGTCCGAAGGGGTCGAAGCCGCTGATGAACACGCGTCGCACGCCGGGCGCGGCCCGGAAGCCGTTGTCCGTCAGGCCGCGCGAGGCGTCCTCGAAGCGGGCGCGGAGCGCGGGGCGGTCGGCGGGGAATCCCGGTTCCCAGCGGGCGAGCGCGGCGGTCATCGCCAGTCGCGCCCAGTACAGGGGCCGGTCGTCCCCGGCCGGGAGATCGCCGCCGGGCCGCTGCCCCTGGGCGCGTCGTACGCCTGCCTGCCAGAGGGCCCCGCCCCAGTCGTCGAGGAGCCGGGCGGCCTCGCCGGCGCCGTGGGCGCTGCACAGCGCGGCGGGGAAGCGCCGTACGAACTCGCCGAAGCCCGCCCGCTCGACGAGCGCGGTGGTGCGCGTGTCCGAGAGCCGTGCCTGCTCGGCGTCGAGCGGTACCGGGGCTGCGGCGCGGCAGGAGGTTCCGTCGGCCGCGTGCGCGGGAGCGGCGACGGCGATGGGGAGGAGGGTGGCGAGGAGGGCCGCGGCGGACGCGACTCGCCTTAAGAGCATCATGCGATGTGACATTACATAGCCACCTCCACCCCCACCAGACGCTCTGGAGCGCGAACAGCACACGCATGGCCGGGAGTTGTCGTTCCCGAGTCGGCCTGTCGGTCCCGAAGCCCTGCGCAGGGCTGCACGGTCGGGCACACGGGCTCGGATTCAAGGGCCGAACGGCGGAGAGGTTTTTGGACGCGAACTGAATGGCCGAGACGGTCATGGGGGCAGGTCCCGGCATTATCGGCAAGTCGCAAGGGCGGCGCGATCTCTTCGTCTTCCTGAAATGCGCCCTGGGCATGCGATACGGGCGCCCACATACTGACGGCGCGCCACAGACAATTCCCTACCGAATGGAAGCGGGATCATTCTCATGCGTATCGCCCGTCCTCTCGTGATCGCGTCCATGGCCCTGGTGGCCGCCATCGGAACGGCCCCCGCCGCCACTGCGGCTCCCGCCGCGCCGGCGCCGGCGTACAACTGTTCCACCGGCTGGTTCTGTATCTACAGCGGCTGGGACGGCACCGGAACGCGCTGTCAGTGGCAGAGCGCCCAGCGCGCGAACACCGCCGACGACTGCAGCTTCATCCGCAACGGCCAGAACGTGCGGTCCGTCGCCAACAGCACCGGTCAGCGAAAGCAGTACTACACGGGAACCAACTACAACAACCGTGTCGGTTCGACGCCGTCCGGAGGCAGCGGAAACCTCCAGGGCAGCTATCAGATCCGCTCGTTCAAGCCGCAGTAGAAAGCCGCGGCCCAATTCCCGGGGAGGCACCTTCGCCGCCGTCCCCGCCGTCGCCGGGTCAGCGGCCGGCGTCCGGGTGGTGGACGGTGAGGTCTCCGTAGGCGGACAGGGCGCCGACCGGGCTGCCGGGCCTGCCGAGCAGCGCGGTGTCGAGGAAGGCGATGCTCGCGGCAGCGGTGAGGCGCGGGCCCGCGGCGCGGTCCAGGGTGCCGACGAGCGAGGGGAGCGGCGGCAGGTAGAGGCCGGCGTCGGTGAAGGTGAGGTGCGCCGCTCCGGGGACGGTGAGGCGGTAGTTCGTGGCGGTGCCGAGGTCCAGGACCGCGTCGAGGCGGGGTATGTAGTCGGGGTCGGTTTCCGGGCCGATGGCCTGGGTGAGGGCGAGCACCGGCTGGTGGAAGGGCCCCGGGGCCGGACCGTGCGGGAAGCCGTCGAGGTCGATGACGGCGGCGAACCGGGGATCCTGCCGCGCCGCCTGGAGGGCCGCGGCGCCGCCCAGGGAGTGGCCGGCCGCCACAGCCCGGGCGGTGTCGAGCCGTCCGGTCAGCGGGGCCCGGACCTCCCCCTTCTCGATGCGGCCCAGCTGGGTGAGGACGAAGCTGAGGTCGGCGGCCCGGGTCGCCGTCCAGTCGGCGGCCCGCCTCTCGTCCTCGGCCGCGTCGCCCGTGGCGGAGACCTTCGTACGGACCGTCCTGCCGTCGGCGAGCACGACGGCGGCGGAGTCGTACGGGTGGTCGAGGCCCGCGACGACGTAGCCGCGGCCGGCGAGCTCCTCGGCCCAGGCCGTGTTCTGCGTACGCACCCCTCCCAGCCCGGGAGAGAACACCACGACGGGGAAGCGTTCGCCCGAGCCGGCCACCGGCAGGTCGGACTCCGACCACGTCCGGGCGCGCGGAAGGCCGTCCAGCAGGAACCCGGGCAGGCCGGCGTAGCCCGCCAGGGCGTCGGAGACGATGCGCGCTTCGCTCTCCGTACGACCGAGGTACCGGGCGCGCCGGCCGCTCGCGGAGTCCTTCGGCGCGGGGTACCAGAGCTGGACGACCACGGTCCGGCGGTCGTCGGGGGCGGCGGTGGCGGCCTCCGGGCGCTCCGGATCGGTCAGCTCCAGGACGCTCGTGCCGACCGCGAACGGGCCCGACGGCTCGGGGAACACCGGAGTCGGAAGGGCCCAGGCCGCGGCCGGGCCGGAAGCCACCAGAGCCAGACACACCAGCGATCCGGGCAGTGCGGTCCACCACCGGGCCCGGCGCGGCAGCCGTCCGGCCCGCCGCGGCAGGAGCGGGGACACGGCGAAGGGGAGCACGGCGGCCGTGGCGACCAGTACGGGCACCATCTGCCAGCGGAGTCCGACCACGCCGAGCACCGCCCCGGACAGCAGGGCGACGGCCAGAGCGCCGACCGTGACGGGCCGCCTGGGGGCGGGGGGAAGCCACCGCGACAGCACCAGCGCGAAGGCACCGGCGACCAGGAGGAGTTCCAAGGGGGACAGCCACGGTCCCGCGGTCATTTCGTTCACCTGCTCATGGTCCGGGCGTACGCGCGCCGCGGCGTCCCTCTCGGGTCGCGGCGGTCATACGACCTGAGTCGCACCGCGCGGTACCGGGGCGCGCCAGCGGAAGACGGACCTGCGCCGTCGGCGCCACAGAAGCGGAACTTTATGCTCAGCTCATGCACCACGCGTCTGCGCCCGACATATCCGTGATCATCGCCGTCTACAACGCGATGCCCTACCTGAGCGACTGCCTCGAGTCCGTCGTGGGGCAGACCCTGGGTGTCGAGCGCCTGGAGATCATCGCCGTCGACGACGGCTCCACGGACGGCAGCGGCGCCGAGCTGGACCGCTACGCCGCCCGGTACCCGCAGCTGCGCGTGGTGCACCAGGCGAACTCCGGCGGCCCGGGCGGTCCGCGCAACCGCGCGCTCGACCTGGCCCGCGGACGGTACGTCTTCGTCCTCGACGCCGACGACTACCTCGGCCCCGAGGCGCTGGAACGGCTGCTGGCGATGGCCGAGACCCAGGGCAGCGATCTCGTGCTCGCCCGGCAGGTCGGCCTCGGCCGGACCGTCTCGGAGAAGGCGCACCGGCACGCGGAGGAAGCGGACCTCTACACCTCGGAGGTCTACCGCTCGCTGCACTCGGCCAAGCTGGTACGCCGCCGGATCATCGAGGAGAGCCGCCTGCGCTATCCCGAAGACCTCTGGTACGGCGAGGACCAGATCTTCGTCACGGGCGTCTTCCTCGCCGCCGGGAAGATATCGGTGGTCGGCGACTACGACTGCTACTTCCTGCGCCGCCGCGACGACGGGCAGAACATCACCTCGCGCGTCCGTACGGCGAACGAGACGGTGGCGCACATCGAGCGCGTCATGGCGCTGGTGTCCGAGCGGGTGCAGGACCCGGTGGGCCGGCGCCGGATGCTCGGCCGGCACTTCCGCAGCCTGCTGCGTACGGCACTGCGGCCGGCCGTGCTGGCGCGCCACGAGGACCCCGCCTTCACTGCGGAGGTCTACGGGCGGGCGCGGCTGATGGTGCAGTCGTACTGGACGCCGGACATGGGCGGCGAACTGCCCCGGATCGACTGGATCCGCCTGTACGCGTTCGCCTGCGGCCCGCTGACCGCCTTCGAGCTGCTGGTCGAGTACGACCCGGCGAAGGAGCCGGCGCCGCGGGAGATCGTCGACAACGGCCGCCTGTACCGCTGCTACCCCCTCTTCCGGGACCCGGACGCGGGGCTGCCGGACGTGCTCTTCGACGTGACCGGGCAGTTGAAGGCGCAGCACCTGCTGGCCTCGATGTCGTGGCAGGGCAGCCGGGTCCGGCTGGCCGGGCACGCGTACATCCCGACGCTCGGGACGGGCCGGATGGAGAGCGAGGTCGTGCTGCGCGAGCGGGAGACGGGCGCAGAGCACGTCGTACCCGTACGGCCCCGCCCCGCACCGGAGCTCACCGCGCAGGATCCGCAGCCGAACATGGCCGGCTTCCAGGCGGAGCTGGACCTGGCCACCGTGGCCGGGGGAGCTCCGATCCCGCCCGGCACCTGGGACTGCTTCCTGAACGTACGGGCCGACGGGATCACGCGCACGGTCCGGCTCGGCCGCCGGCACGCCCCGGAGCTGGACCGGACGGCGCGCCGTCCCCGGATCCTGGCCCGGGACCAGGACGGTGTCACGGAGCTCGCCGCGGCCCCCTTCTTCACCACGTACGGCAACCTCAGTTTCGAGGTGGTCCGCCGCTTTTCGCTGCCGAAGGTGTGATCGGCCGCGGAAGCGGTGGCGGTGCGGCCCTTGCTGCCGGCCCCGTCCTGGCTGGAGGGCCGGGGCGGGCAGCCCGAGGGGAGCCGCCGCCGCTCGCGGTCGTCCCCGCCGGACAGCTCGCGATCGCCGCGCCGGCGTCGACGACCGTCCGTCACCGGCCTCGGGACCCTCGCGCACCTGCCGGAGGCCGGGGCAGCAGTGGCAGGGCCCGGTGTGCCGTGCGAGGGTGAAAGAGACCCCACGGAACCCACACCAGCCTCCAGTTGGGCACACGCGGCCTCCCCGGGCCGAGGCGCGGCCCGGTGGGAGGAGTCTCACCCATGTCGATCCCCGAGGAATTCCTCGACCCCGTAGCCCTCGGCAACTCGCCCGCGCAGGCGTTTGCGAGCCACCGGGAAAGGGCGAACGGCATCGCCCGGTACTTCGCCCATCTGCATCCGCTCGAATCGATCGCCGCTCCGTTCTTCCGCGTGGTGGGTGAGGACGAGACGATCTGGCTCATGGCCCATTTGCACGCCGCGGCCGAGGATCCGGCGTTTGCCGTCAACGGAAGGCCGAGCCTGGAGCTCGTTCACGAAATCCTGCCGAGACTCACCGCGGGCAACGGACTGGTGGGTACGGGCGAGGACTACGACATGGGACTCAAGGGTCTGATGACCATCATCTGCCGCTACGGGGACCTCTTGAGCACGGACTTTCACTGCACTCCCTCCTGAACCTGTACGAGTTCGCCAGGGAGGAGCGCATCGGGACCGCTGCGCAGATCCTGCTCGACTACACGATGACCAAGTTCGCCGTATCCAGCACCAGAGGACATCGCGTTGCCCCGTTCAGGCGGGTGCAGGCGAACATCAACCACCAGAACAACGGCATGGCCGCGCCGGTGGATTACGACAATCTCGCGCCGTTCGCGCCGAACGGGTTCTGGGATTGGCCCCAGCTTCCGGGGACTCTGTTCGGTCTTGCGCTCGCTGCGCAGAGGGCTGGGGATCATGCGGGTGCGGCTGTGTGGAAGTCCAAGGAGATCCGGGTCTGGGAGCGCCTCTTCGAGGCAGACCCGGCCAAGTACCGCCCGAGGCTGGCCGAGGGCATCTTCACCCTGCTCTGGAACTACAGCACAGGCCTGGACACATCTTCGGCGCAGGCCCTGGGCGAGCGAGGGCTGCGGGAGCAGGAGATCCTGGCGGGCCTGCGGCCGGCCAGTTCGACGGCACCGGTGGACTACGACAACCTGATGCCGTTCACTCCCAACGAGTTCTGGGACTGGCACGACCTGACCGGTGCGCTCTACAACATGGCACTCGTCCACAAGAAGGCCGGGGATCTCGCCGCGGGCGTTCAGTTCATGCACCGGCAGGTAAAGGTCTACGAACGGCTGGTCCAAGTCGATCCGGCCAAGTACCAGGCAGCGCTGGAACAGGCCCGAGCGGACGCGGCGGCCCTCATCCCTTAGCTTGTTCTCCTTGGGGGTTCGCAGCTTCGGGCGCGTCCATCCGAGGGTCTGGTTCATCAGCCGGAAGGTGTGCTCCAGGTCGAAGCGCCTCAGGAATGCCTGCCAGCGCACGTCGACGTTCTCGCAGTTCAGGCCGGTGGCGGACGACCACAGCCAGAGCGGCAGCGGGTCTCCTCCGCCGGGCAGACGGTCGACCTGGAGGCGGATCAGTGTGCCCTCAATGATGGGGAGTTCGCCGGTGTGCTCGATCCAGGCGGAACGGGTGGTCAGGCGCGGGTGGATACGGTCCCAGGCCATCGCGCGGGTGGTGCCGTATCGGTCGGTGACCTGCGTCGTGGCCGCGTCCGGCTCACCCCAGGTGTCCGGCTTGGCGAAGCGGAACTCCTTGCCGTGCTTCGGCGGTCGCCCGCCCTGGGGGTAGGCCAGGGCGTACTCCTTGAGCGAGGGCGTCGGCCGTCGCGTCTTGATCGGTGCACCTTGGTCGGAGCACATGATCAGACGAAGGCCGCCCCAGCGTCCCGCGAATGCCCAGCTGGGCTACCCAGTTCGATACACCGTTCGAAGTCAGTCAGGCAGCGCCACGGTGAGATCCACCTCGACGAGCTGTCCCGGAAAGCCCAGCTGGGCGACGCCCAAGAGCGTGCTGGCGGTGGTGAACGCCGGACCCAGGGCAGACTCGGTGAGCCGACGCCATGCGGCTCCGAGAATGTCCCTCTCATTGCTCCGCACGTAGATCACTGACCGCACCACATGTGCAGGCTGGGCACTCACCGCTGCCAGGGCAGTGAGCGCGTTCGCGACAACCTGGTCGACCTGCGTCTCGAGGGAACCGGAACCGACGAGGTCACCATTGCGATCAAGCGGGCACTGCCCCGCCAGATAGGCGGTACGGCCTGCCTCCACCACGGTGATGTGATGGTAGCCGGGTGTCTCGTGAAGCTGCTCGGGGTTGATGCGGGTGATCTTCTCAGCCATGTCAGCGAGTCTGACCGGCGTGGTGCCGGCACGCACCGAATTTTCTCCACCGGCAAGCATTCCGCAGTGAGCTTCTTGTAGCCGGTCAGGGCGGCGGCCATGGCCAGGCCTCGGCTCTGCCGGTCGTTGCGGACCACGTAGGGGATCTTGAGACCGCGAGCCGCCCGTGGCAGGCTCATGCCGCGTGATCGATGACTTCGCGAAAGACAACCTGCACGGGAGCCTGCGGCGGGACCGCAAGGCGCTGCTCTGGAAACTCGACGGCTTGTCCGAATACGACGCCCGCCGGCCTTTGACAGCGACCGGGACCAACCTCCTCGGCCTGGTCAAGCACGTGGCCAGCGTCGAGGCCAGGTACTTCGGCGAGGTCTGCGGCCGCCCTTTCCCCGGAACCGCTGCCCCGGTGGCAGGACTCCTTACGCCGACACGAACCTGTTCGCCATCATGGTCCATGTCCTCGGCGAGTCCATCCGGCATGCCGCCAGGTCGGCCGCACCGATCAGGGCTTAGGGGTTGTCTCACGTGACGTGACGTGACGTGCGGCATGGTGCCGGTCGTGGGTGCTGCTCGATAGAAAGCGTCTGGTTCCTGATGAACTCTGCGAGCCGGCCGCCCCGTTGTCGCCGACCTTCGGCACGTCGCCCGCCACCGCGCATCGCCGCTTCACGATCCGACCCCGCAGGGCGGGAACAAGGCTTGACCTCAAGTGAGGTTCAGGTTGGAGGCTTCTTCGTATGCCGCTTGCCGTTCGGCAGCGCAGCAATTCACACGTTGGAGGAAGTCTCATGTCGAGCAGTGCCGTTCCGGAATCCGGCCCCGCTGTGCCCGCCGCACCCTCGGTGCACCGTTCCGGCCTCACCTGGTGGAAGGTGCTGGTCGCCGGCGCGGTCGGCGCGGCCGTAGTCAATCTGATCGTTCTTGCCGTCGCCAAGCTGGCCGGTGCCTCGCTCATCGTCGTCGACGGCAACGAAGAGCACCCGATCACGGTCGGGGGCGTCATCGGCTCCTCCGTCGTCCCGCTGGTCGTCGGGACGGGCGCTGCCCTCTTGCTGGCCCTGTGGAAGCCGGTCTTCCTGCGGATCGCGCAGTACGTTGGCAGTGGGCTGGCACTGTTGTCGGTTGCCGGCCCGCTGTCGTCCGACGCCGACGGCGGCACCGTCGCAGCCCTGTCCCTCATGCACATCACCCTCGGCGTGGCGGTCTTCACCACCCTCAGGCTCTACCGCCGCCACCATTGAGCTTGTCCTTATGACCCGATCGGCCGTCAGTTCTTCTTCAGCTCCTCGGCGAGCATCACGAGGATGCCGCTGGGACCGCGGACGTACGTGAGCTTGTAGACGTCCTCATAGGTCGCCACACCGCGAAGCGGATGGCATCCGTGCTTCGCGGCTGCCTCAAGGGCTTTGTCGATGTCGTCGACTGAGAAGGCGACGCGATGCATGCCGATCTCGTTGGGACGAGTGGGGTTCGTCTCGATCGCTTCGGGATGGATGTACTCGAAGAGCTCAAGGCGGCCGTGACCGTCTGGCGTCTGGAGCATCGCGATGTTGGCGTGATTGCCGTCAAGGCCGACGGCGGTGTCGGTCCACTCCCCACTGACCGTGTCACGGCCGACGACCGTGAGGCCGAGGTCGGTGAAAAAGGCGATCGTTGCTTCGAGGTCGCGAACAGCGATGCCGACGTTCTCAAGTTTGATGGCCATGCGTCGAATGCTACCGACCCGGGCCGTTCGGGTGCTTCTGGCGAGGACGCAGCCGAGTGAGGCCAAGGGGCCCGTAAATGATCTTCGAGTCGCATTGCCGGGTGCGACCGCCAGCTGCGTGGGGGCCGTCAGCCCATCCCGGTGACTACCGAGGCCGCAGACAGGAGCAATGCGCCCAGCGCCCCCGCAGAGCCGTAAAGCCTCACCTCACGTCGGCCGTCGTGCCGGCGGACATAGCGCATGGTGGCGGCGGCAAAGGCCAGGCCGCCGGCAATGAACCAGGGCCCCCACAGGTAGAGGTACCAGCGGGTCAACCCGACCAGATCAGGCGACACAGCGCGCGTCCCGGCCTCGACGAGCACACCTTGGATCACGAACTGACATCCGTGCCAGACGAGCAGCACTGTCGCACCGCCGCCACAGAGCACCAGCAAACGACCGGTCCACGTGCCGCGGCGGCGCGTCAGACCGATACCGATCAACGCTCCGAAGAGCTTCAGGAAACCGGTCACCCACAAGACCGCCAGGAACCACGTCACCCGGTCATGAGCAAGCTTCACCAGCGGCGGAGCCACCGTCGCCTGCACACCGAAGGTGCCTCCCAACGCCCAGACGAAGCTGGGTACCGCGAACAGGAACCCCCATGCCGCAACGGTGAACCCAGGCCACGTGCCCAGACGGAGGTGGAGCGCCCAGCTCAGGGGCGGATGCACGGCGTCGTCCGAAGAATGCTTGATCGTCACCACTCCACCGTTGCTGAACTTCCACAACAGAGCGTCGCCCTCGCGAACGATCACGCTCCCCCGTGCGGGGGAGCCGCCTTTGATCGTGCTGTCGGCGGACGGTCAGCAGCGACTCGGAGTCCCTCGGAGGCCAGTTGCGGGACAGCCCTGACGGGACATGACGGTGGGCCCGCCCCGAACTCGGGGCGGGCCCACCGTCATGTCTGCGCCGGTTGCGGCGTCACCAGCGATACCAGCGTCCGCTGCCGCTCTTGGGTCGGGCGATGAATCCGATCAGCCAAATGACCAGAACGGCGATCGCGATCCACCACAGGATCTTGATTGCGAAACCCGCACCGAAAAGGATCAGTACGAGCAGGAGCACGAGAAGAAGCGGGACCATGATTATCAACCTCCGGAAAGCCGTCTGCCCGGTCGTCCGTTCGGCATTCCCTCTTTCTTACCTGTTTCTTATCTCCGCAGCCGGGCATGTGCGCCCGCTCGGGTCCCGTGCGACTGGATTCCGGTGAAACGGGGCTGGGGGGGTTTGGGGACGGAATTTCTGGTCAGGCGCCTTGAGGCAAGCGTTGTCTACCGCATGGGAGTGATCACTGTGTCCGGTGAGCAGAAGGCCCAGGCCAAGACCGAGCAGGCCAAGGGCAAGATCAAGGAAGTCGCGGGCCGTACGGTGGGGAACGAGCGCATGACCGCCGAAGGCCGGGCCGAAAAGGCCAAGGGCGATGCCCGACAGGCCAAGGAGAAGATCAAGGACACCCTCAAGGACTGACTTTGCGGGTTTCGAGGCTTCGCGGGTGATGACTTGCTCGTGAAGTGACTCGTGAACCCACTGCGCGCACTTCGACGCGCACCCGGCAGGGGCCGGACCACCACGCACGACGGTCCGGCCCCTGACGCTGTCCGGAAGGGGTCGGCAAGGGGTCGGCAGGGGGCCGGCCGCAGTGTGCCGTGGCGCGGGGAAGGGGGTCCGCTTCAGGACAACTGCCGCGCCAGGTAGCCGGTCGGCGCCGCGCCGCCCCACGCCGGATTACCGCACCCGGAGCCGTCGCGAACCGGCCGCGCGGGGCACGTGGGAGGGGAGAGGAGCCGGGGTCTGGCCGGAAGTACGCCCCACAACGGGCTGCCGGACGCCGGATCGACGAGTTCCGGCCTTCCGACGGCGCGGCCGGGGGGAGGGTGTGTCCGCACCGCCGCCCAGCGGAACCGGACCCCGGAGGCCCGATGGACCGTACGCCGATCCCCGCCTTACCACCTTCCCCCCGCGAGGAGTTCGCGGCCGAACTGACCCGCCTGCGCGAGAAGGCCGACCTGACCGTCCGGGCCGTAGCGGCACGCGTCGGCGCCCCGGGCGCCCACAGCACGATCGGAGGCTGGTTCGCCGGCCAGAACCTGCCGTCGATCGGTTCCCTTCCGCTCTTCCGGCAGGTGCTCGGGGTCTGCGGGGTGACCGAGCCGGCCGAGACCGCACGCTGGCTGGAGCGCCTGGCCGAGCTCAGACGCTCCCGTACGCCCCGCCCGCTGCGCGGCGCCCTGCCCTACCGGGGCCTGGCGGGCTTCGAGGAACGGCACGCCGACTGGTTCTTCGGCCGCGACCGGCTGCGCGACACCGTCGTGGAGCGGCTCCTTGCGGACGGCGCGGCCGTACCCCAACTCCTCGTCGGAGCCTCCGGATCCGGCAAGTCCTCGCTGCTGAGGGCCGCCGTCCTGCCCGTGCTGCGCACCGTCCACGGCTGCGCGCCCTGCCTGCTGAGCCCCGGCCGGAACCCGCTCACCGCCCTGGCTTCCGCCGTGGCCGGGCTCGGCGCCTTGGCCGGGCCGCACCGAGCGGGCGAAGCGGCGCCCCGACCGGAGCCCGGCCCCGAACCCCTGCCCCCGGGCCCGCTGCCCCTGGGCCCGCTTCCCCTGGGCCCGCTTCCCCCGGGCCCGCTGCCCCTGGGCCCGCGCGCCCTCGCAGCCCGCGTCCAGGCCTTCGCCGCGCGGGAGTCCGTACGCGTCGTGGTGGCCGTCGACCAGTTCGAGGAGGTGTTCACGGCCTGCCAGGAGGAGTCCGAGCGCGTGGACTTCCTGCGCTGCCTCGCTCTCCTTCCCTCACCCGAGGTCCATGTCATCGGCTGCCTGCGCGCCGACTTCTACGCCCAGGCGCTCGGCCGGCCGATGCTGGCCGCCGCGCTGCAAGGCGGCCAGACCGTCGTCGGCGCGCTGACGGAGGACGAGATCCGCTCCGTGGTCACCGGACCCGCCGCCAAGGCGGGGATCGCGGTGGACGAGGGGTTCGTCGACGTGCTGCTCGCGGATCTGCGGGACGCCGGCCCCGGCGCGCTCCCGCTGCTCTCGCACGCGCTGCTGTCGACCTGGGAGCGCGGCAAGGGCACGGCGCTCACCATCGCCGACTACCGGGCCGGCGGGGGCATGTCCGCGGCCGTCTCCGCGACCGCGGAGGAGGCGTACGAAGCCCTGCCCGAAGCACGCCGGCCCTTGGCCCGGGAGCTGTTCCTGCGCATGGTCGCCGTGGGCGACGGAGTCCCCGACACCCGTCGGCTGCTGCCCCTCCCCGAGACGGCCACGGCAGCCGGGACGGCGGGCGCACCCGAGGCGGGCGCACCCGAGGCGGGCGCACCCGAGGCGGCCGGCCCGGGGGAGCCGTCCGGTCGGGCCGCGCAGGTGTACGAGGTACTGGAGCGGTTCGTCGACCGGCGCCTCGTCACCCTCGACGCCGACGGCGCCCGGATCACGCACGAGGCGCTGCTCAGCGCCTGGCCCCGGCTCCAGCGCTGGATCGACACCGACCGGGCGGGCCACCTGGTCCGGCAGGACCTGACCCGGGACGCGGACCGCTGGCAGGCCCAGGACCGCGAGCCCTCCCTCCTCTACCGGGGCGCGCGGCTGGCGATCGCCTCCGGCTGGGCCGAGCAGAGCGGCCGGGCCTACGAACTCACCGTGGGGGAGGCCGCCTTCCTCGGCGAGAGCCGGAGGGCCGAAGAGCTGCGGATCAGGCGCGAACGGCGCCGCACCCGGCGGCTGCGCCAGCTGCTCGGCGTGCTGTCGGCACTCGTGGTGCTCTCGGGCCTGCTCACCGCGGTCGCGGTGGTCCAGCGCCGCGACGCGCAGAAGCAGCGGGCGGTGGCCCTGTCGCGGCTGGTGGCCGCACGGACGGAACGGCTGCGCGGCAGCGATCTGGCCCTGGCCGCCCAGCTCAGCCTGGTGGCCTACCGTACGGAGCCCACGGCCGAGGCCCGCTCCGCCCTGATGGACGCCTCCGCCCTTCCGGCCGTCACCCGGATCCTGGCCTTCCGCGGTGTCGTGCAGACGGTCGCCCTCAGCCCGGACGGGCACACCCTCGCGGCGGGCGGGCTGGACCGGCAGGTCGCACTGTGGGACGTACGCGATCCCGAGAACCCCAGGGCGCTCGGCACCGCCCCGGTCACCTTCGGGGACACGGTGTACGCGCTGGCCTTCAGCCCCGACGGGAGGCGGCTCGCGGCAGGCGCCGGGGACGGGACGGTACGGGTGTGGGAGCCCTCGGGATCCGCCGGGGTCCGACAGCTCAAGGGACCCGAATCGGCGGTGTACGGGGTCGCGTTCGCCCCCGACGGACGGACCCTGGCGGCCGCGGGCGCCGACGGAGCGGTGTACGTATGGAGGGACGGCCCCGACCCGGCTGAGGCCGAAACCCCGCAGCGCCTCACCGGGTTCACCGGCCCCGTCCACGCGGTGGCGTACCGCCCCGGCGGGAACACGCTCGCGGCGGGCGGCGCCGACGGATCGGTACGGCTCTGGGACACCTCCGCACCCGCCCGCCCGGACCCGTACGGCGCCCCGCTCGCCGGGGCCGCGGGCCCGGTGTTCGGGCTGGCCTTCACCGCGGACGGGGCCCGGCTCGCCGCCGCCAGCCAGGACCGGACGACCCGGGTCTGGAACGTCCCGGGAGCCGGTGACGCCCCGCCCGCACCGGAGGTCATCGGTGGAGCCCCGGCCGCTCCCGAGGGCCCGGCCAGCTACGTCAACGCCGTCGCGTACAGCCCGGACGGCCAGTGGCTCGCGACCGGCAGCGCCGACAACCAGGTGCGCCTCTACGACGCCCGCACCCGCACGCCGGCCGGGGTGTTCCCGCACCCGGGACCCGTCACGGCGCTCTCCTTCCTCCCGGGCGGGCAGGGCCTGGCGAGCGGCGCGGCCGACGGCACCGTCCGGCTGTGGCGGCTGCCGCCCCGGCCGGTGCGCGGCTTCCAGGGAACCGTCAACGCCATCGGGTTCAGCCCGGACAGCCGGCTGCTCGCCGTCGCGGGGCGGGACGTACAGCTGTGGGACGTACGGGACCCGTGGACCCCGCGGCCCGTCGGTGCGCCGCTGACCAACCCCACCGGGTATTCGGGCACGGTCTCCTTCACCCCCGACAGCCGCACGCTCGCCGTGGGTGGCCGGGAGGGCAAGGTGTGGCTGTGGGACATCACCCGGCCGACGGGGGCCGTCGCGTACGGGGAACCCCTGCCCGGCGGCAGCGGAACCATCCAGTCCGCCGTCTTCGACCGGACCGGCCGCATCCTCGCGGTCGGCAGCGAGGGCAAGTCGGTCCGCCTCTGGGACACCGCGGACCCGTCCCGTCCGAAGCTCACGGCCGAGCTCACCGAGCCCACCAACTACGTCTACTCGGTCGCCTTCAGCCCGGACGGACGGCGGCTCGCGGCCGGGACCGTCGACAAACAGGTACTGGTGTGGAAGCTGCCGACGGCCGGAGGCGGTCCCGCGCTGGAGGCGACCCTGCGCGGACCCGGCAGCTACGTCATGTCCGTCGCCTTCAGCCCGGACAGCCGGACCCTGGCCGCCGGCACCGCCGACCGGGACATCTGGCTGTGGGACGTCAGCGGGGACCGGCCGGTCGCCGCCGGTCCGGCGCTGACCGGGCCGAGCAGCTACGTCTACGCGCTGTCGTTCGGCCCCGAGGGCGACAGCCTCGCCGCCGCGAGCACCGACGGCACCGTCTGGCTCTGGGACACCACCCGTCCCGGCCGCCCCACACCCCACGCCGTGCTCAGCGGTCTCGGCGGCAAGGGCTACGCCATCGCCCACAGCCCGGACGGACGCACGCTGGCGGCCGGCGGCTCGGGCCCGGCCGCACTCCTGTGGACCCGGGACGAGGAGGAGATCGCCAGGAGCCTCTGTGCGCGGGCCGGCTCGGCGATCACCCGTGCCGAGTGGGCGCACCTCGTACCGGGGCTGCCGTACGCCCCGCCCTGCCGTTGATGACGGCCCCTGCCGCTGTACGGAGTTGTACGGACCCCCGTACGGACCCGTCCGAGCTGGGCGGATGCCCTTCCGCTGACCGGATCCGGGCTGGCTCTCTGGTGGAGCGCCACCGGATCCGCCGGGGCGCGGCACACCCCCGCAGTCCCATCGAAGGAGCACGAACATGCGTAGGACGACGACCACCCTCCGCTCCCGCGCCGCCGTCGCGGCCGCCGCGGGCACCCTGGCCCTGACCGCTCTGGTCGCCGGCGCCGGCGGAGCCGAGGCCGCGGGCAGCTACATCTCGTCGAACAGCGGCGGGGCCAACGTACGGACCTGCGCCAGCACGGGCTGCGGTTCGCTCGGCTACCTCGGCAACGGAAGCGGCGTCACCATGCAGTGCTGGCTCGACAACCAGTGGGTCTACCCGCCGAGCTCGAACTACGCCTCCAACCGCTGGTTCCGGGTCTCCAGCGCCGTCGGCACGGGCTACGTCCACTCCTCCCTGGTAGCGGCCCAGACCGGTGTCGGCCACTGCTGATCCGCCACTGCGACCGTCCTGACCGCCCCCGCGCCCACCGGCGCGGGGGCGGTCCACGTGTGAGAGCGGAGCGTCGGGGCAGGCGGTGCCCGAAGGCGTCCGCGGCCCCGATCGAGCAGACCGGGGGAGCGCGGACGCGGTGATCCACGGACGAAGGAGCAGCTCGTGAACGTGAACGTGTGGGGCTACCGCGAGACTTCGGGCCGTCTGGAAGCGCTCGACCTGACCGGATACAAGGTCGAGGCGGTCGACGGCAGCATCGGCAAGGTGAGCAAGCATTCCGACGAGGCCGGATCTTCCTACGTCGTGGTCGACACGGGGCCCTGGATCTTCGGGCGGGAGGTCCTCCTCCCGGCGGGCACGGTCATCCATGTCGACGCGGGCGAGGAGATGATCTACGTGGACCGGACCAAGGAGCAGATCAAGGCGGCGCCCGAGTTCGTCAGTGAGCAGCACCTCGGGGACACGGACTACTACAGCCGGATCGGCGGCTACTACGGCGGCTTCCTCGGCTGAGACCCCGGCCGCACCGCCGGCCTCGGCGGGCCCCGCCGGACAGGCCACCGGCCCCGGCTCCCCGGCCCCAGCCCCGGCTCGGCTCCGGCCCCGACTTCGGCACCGCCCGGAGCCGGGGCCGGCGGCGTATCGTCCATCGGGGACGGCTTGGGACAGCCCTTAGGCTGGGCGCCATGGAGATCACGGCGCGGGACAAGGCGGACGAAGACCGGCTGCTGTACGGATGCATGGCGCTCGGCGGCAGTTGGGAGACGCGGTCGTACGAGGCCGGCGACATCGATGCCGCCGAAGCGGCGATCGAGGCGGCACTCGACAGCGGCATCACCGGCTTCGACCACGCCGACATCTACCGGAACGGCAAGGCCGAGGCCGTCTTCGGCGAGGTCCTCGCCCGTACGCCCGGACTGCGCGAGCGCATCACGCTCCAGACCAAGTGCGGGATCCGGCCGGCCGAGGGCGACCGCCCCGGCATCTACGACCTGCGCGGCCCCAGCATCACGCGCTGCGTCGAGGAGAGCCTCGGCCGACTGCGCACGGACGTCATCGACGTCCTGCTCCTGCACCGGCCCGACCCGCTGGCCGACCCGGAGGAGGTCGCCGGAGCCCTCACCTCACTGCACGCGCAGGGGATGGTCCGGCGGTTCGGGGTGTCGAACATGAGCGCCCCGCAGATCGCCCGGCTCCAGGCCCGTCTCGACTTCCCGCTGGTCGCGAACCAGTTGGAGATGAGCCTGGACCGGCGGGACTGGCTGGAGGACGGCGTGCTCGTGAACACGCCCGGGGCGGCGGCGAGCGGCTTCCCGGCCGGGACGGTCGAGTACTGCCTCACGAACGGCGTCCGCCTGCAGGCCTGGGGAGCCCTCGCGCAGGGCCGGTTCACCGGACGGCAGCAGACCCCCGAGGAACACGCGACGGCGCGACTCGTGGACGCGCTCGCCCGGGAGAAGGACACCACGCCCGAAACGATTCTGCTGTGGTGGCTGCGCCGCCATCCCGCGGGGATCGTCCCCGTGGTGGGGAGCGGCCGTCCGGAGCGCATCCGGGCCTGCGGCGACGCCGTGCGCCGGGACCCGGAGCTCACGCACGAGGAGTGGTACCAGCTGTGGCTCACGGCGCGCGGTGTTCGCCTGCCCTGAGCCGGCGGACCCGGTGGCGGGGCTCAGCCGAGGCTCCACGACCAGGTGCCGTCGGCGCTGACCAGGCAGGCCAGGACCACGAGGTCGGCGACGCCGAGCACGAGGCCGAGGCGGGCGCGGCCGGGGCGGCTCGTGTGACGGAGCAGCGCCAAGGTGGCGAGGGTGATGGCGATGGGTCCGAGGACGAGGTTCATCGCCAGCAGCCCCAACAGGCCGGACAGGAACGAGATGACGGCCATGCCGTCGGCCTCGCGGACGGGGGCGGACCGGCTGGAGGGGGCGGGCCGCTCGGTGGCCGCGTCCTTCCGCTCGGCGGTCTCGTGCACGGCGGTCTCGCGCTCGGTGAGCTGGTCGGACGTCGTGTCGTCGGACGTCGTACGGTCGGTAGTGGTGCGGTCGGTAGTGGTGCGGTCGGTAGTGGTGCGGTGGACGGTGGTGCTGTGGGCTGTCATGAGGATCCCTCCTGACGGCTGGTACGGCGGTGGTGGCGCGTGGTCCGTTCCCGTACGGCGAACACCAGGAGCCAGGTGGCGATGGCGACGGTGCCCGCGAGGGTGACGGAAGGCGGAACGTGGGCCACGGTTCCCAGCAGAACCCCCATCAGCATGAGGGCCGCAACGAGGAAGAGCATCGTGCTTCCTCCAAAAAATGGGTGACAGTTGTTCACTGACTACCCAGTCTAAATGATGGCATGCGGCCTCCGGCGGATCGGGGTTTACTTTCCGTCATGAGTCAGACCCTCGGGGCCCGTCAGGCCCAACGCCTCCGAACCCGCCGGGCCTTGTTGGACGCCGCCCTCTCGCTGCTGGAGGAGCAGAGCCTGGGCAGCCTCGGTCTGCGCGAGGTGGCCCGTACCGCAGGAGTGGCGCCGACGGCCTTCTACCGGCATTTCCCGGACATCGAGGAGCTGGGGATCGCCCTGGTGGACGAGGCGCTGGAGAACCTGCACGGCGGCATCCGCTCGATCCTCGGCACTTCCGGCATCGCTGCTCGGCGCATCGACGAGGCAGTGGACCTGATGGCGGAACTGGTGCGCGCGTACCCCGCGCACCTGCGTTTCATCGTCCGGGAACGGCACGGCGGCGTGCGCAGGGTGCGCGAGGCGGTCGCCGGTCAGCTCGACGCCTTCGCCCGGGAAGTGGCCGAAAGTCTCGGGGCGGATCCCCTCAGCGCCGACTGGAGTCCGGCGGACCTCCTGATGCTCGCCAGGCTCTACGTGGACCACATGGTGATGACGGCTTCCGCCTATCTGGCCGCGGCGCTGGAGGACAACGAGTGGGCCGAGGTCACGGACACCGCTCGCCGCCAGCTCCGGCTGATCCATCTGGGGCGCCTCAACTGGGCTGCCGCGCACGGCGCGTGAGCCGGCCGGACCGTCCGCGGGGCCGGGGCGTGTCACCTCCCCGCACGCGGGCACACGCGGAGCATGACAGCAAAGAAGCGCCGGACATTAGAGGAGCTCGATCGCCTGATGGGACCCGTGTTGCCGCCGTTCCAGCGGGCGGTACTCGCGTCGCTGCTGCGGCGCCGGTCGACAGGGGGTGCGCGATGAACTGGACCACGGCGGCCGGGCCGGTCTGGGTCCACCTGGCCGTGATGGCCGCGGCTCTGCTCGTACTGATCTACAACCTGGCCAGGAACGGCCGGTAGGGGCAGGGCGTCGACTCGCGGCGGCCCGCCGCGACGAGGCGCGACGAGGGGCGACGAGGCGCGCTTGAAACAAAATGTTGACGTACCTCTATCGGGAATGCCGTTCACCGGCGCACGATCCGTATACCCCCCGCGTTCACCTGACGTATCGCCAGACCCGGGGGCGTGATGTGATCCGGCCCGTGCCCGTCGGGAGGTAACACGACATGGACCCGCTCAGCGACTGTCCCGGCACCGCCCCAGCACCGGTTCCACCCCCTTCCCCGTTACCGCCCGCGGCGGCCGGAGCGCCCGGCCGCCGCGGCGTACTGGCCGGCCTGGGTATGGCCGCGGCCGCACCGTTCCTCCTCGGCGCCGGGCGGACCCGGCCCGAACACCGTCCGCCGGGCGCGGGCGCCCCGGCCGCCCGGAGCACCCTCCTGCGGAACGCCGCCCTGGTCCTCACCATGGACGCCACCGTCGGGAGCGGCCCCCTGGGCGTCGTCGAACAGGCCGACGTCCTGATGCGGGGCGGCCTCATCACGGCCGTCGGCACACGGCTCACGGCGCCGCCCGGCGCGTACGTCATGGACGCCTCCGGCAAGGTGGTGATGCCGGGATTCGTCGACGTCCACACCCACCTCTGGCAGTCCTCGATGCGCGGGGGATGCGCGGACCGGGATCTGTTCGGATGGCTGGCCGACTGCAACCGGGGGACGTTCTCCCGGATCGCGGCCGCCGACATGTACCGCTTCGTCCGCCTGGCCGCCCTCGACTCCGTACAGTCCGGAGTCACCACGCTCGTCGACTGGGTGGACGCGATCCCCTACGACACCACCGTCCAGTACGTACGGGCCCTGACCGACACCCGGGTGCGTTTCGTCTACGCCATGTTCCAGGCCGAGGCGCAGTCCGCGCTCCTGCCCCGGGTCAAGAGAGAACTCCTCGACCCGGAGCCGCTGGCCTCGGCCCAGATCGCCACCCATGCGGCACGGGCCATCCAGGGCCTCAACCACCTCCACTGGGAGATCGCCCAGGACCTCGGCGTCATGCTCAACAGCCACGTCCTGGAGCGCGTCGAGCAGCGCCAGGACGACCCGATCGGCGTACTCGCCGACATGGGCGCGCTCGGTCCGCGGCTGCTGATGAACCACGCGATACACCTGGCCGACGACGAGGTCGCGGCCGTCGCCGCCCACGACGTACGGGCCGTGCACTGCCCGTTGAGCAACATGCGGCTCGCCTCGGGCGTCATGCGGCTGCCGGACCTGGGCCGGCGCGGGGTCACGGTGGGGCTGGGCCAGGACGGCGGCACCAACGACACCTCCGACTTCTTCGCCCTCATGAAGAGCGCGATCGGCCTCCAGCGGGCGCGGGCGCTGAACGCCGAGGTGTTCCCCCGGGTCCACGACGTGCTGCGGCTCGCGACGCTCGGCGGTGCCGAAGCGATCGGCATGGCCGACAGGATCGGTTCACTGACCCCCGGCAAACGGGCCGATGTCATCGTGATCAACCCCGCCACGCTCAATTTCGCGCCTCGGTTCGACTGGGTCAACCAGATCGTCTTCAACGGCCGTCCGGAGAACGTCCACGCCGTCTTCGTGGACGGGCGGCCGCTCAAACTCGACGGGCGTCTGGTCGACGTCGACACCGAACACGTCGTACGGGAGGCGGAATCAGCCGCTGCCCACCTGCGCTCCGCGCTCTGACCGGACGAGACGCCGGACCCGTACGGGCCCGCCCGGGCCTGCCGCCACGCCGCGCACGGCGTCCGCACGCGGGACCGACGTATCAGGCCACCTCCCCGGAAGGCGGGCGAACGGCGCGTGCCGGGACCGCTACGTTCCCTCGGGGGCCGCGGCGCGCGGCTGCCGGAGCCAGGAGAGGGAGCAGCGAATGCCTGAAGCGATCGTCGGTCCGAAGGACGTTCCCGGTGGGGTGCGCAGTCGCCGGGAGCGAGGGCGGACCCGGAGGTCGGACCGCCGGCCGGGGACGCCCCGCGGGGAGGTGACCGCTTCGGCCGTACGGCGTCCGGCGGCCGCGACGGGCGCGGTGGCCGCACTGGCGCTGGCCCTCGCGGCCTGGCCCGCCACCACGGCGCAGGCGGGGTCCCTGCCCGAGCGGAGCCTGGTCCTCACCGTGCAGGGCGTGGACAAGGGCTGGGTCCGCGCCCTGCCGCTGTCGTGCCCGCCGCGCGGCGATGCCCGCCACCCCGACGCGGCCGGGGCCTGCGCGGCGCTGGTCCAGGCCCGGGGGAACCTGGACCGGGTCCCCGGGGGTCCGCAGCGCTGCTCCGATGTGCCCGAGCCGGTCACCGCGACCGCGCGCGGAACCTGGGACGGGCGGGCGGTCTCCTGGCAGAGGACGTTCATCAATCCCTGTCTGCTGGACTCGGCGACGGGCGCGGTCTTCCGCTTCTGAGCGGCCCGCGGCGAGCGGAGTGAGCGGCCGCCCCAGCGCGGCGGCGGCGCGCCGGCGCCGGTGGCGGGGACGATGGGCGGTCGGAAAGAACCGCCGGCCCACCTGCCCCACCTCGAACGGAGGCTCGCATTGAGCCTGCTCGCCCCGGACGGACCGACCGCCGACGCCGACGCCGACCCGTGCGCCCGGCCCGTCGGCCCCGCCCGGCGGGCACCGGCCCGGGTGGACGGTCCCGTCTCCGCCACCTCGCGATGACGGGGGCCGCCGGGTGGCGGCGCGCGGCGCCGTGGCTGACGGCCGCCGCGCTGTGCGCCGTGCTCTTCGCCCTGCTCACCACGCTCGTCTGTGTACGCCACGGCGCTCCGTACCCCGTAGACCGGAGCCTGCACCTGTGGTCCGTACGGCACCGCTCCGACGTCGCCCTCGACATCGCCCGCGCGATCACCCGGACCGGCAGCGGCGCCGTTCCGTACGCGTGTGTCGTGGCCGCCGGACTCATCGCCGGCCACGACACCCGCAGCCGCCTCCTGACGGCGGTCGGCGCCCTCGGGTTCCTCCTGCTCGCCCAAGTCACCCGGTACGCGGTCATGTACGCCGTCCGGCGGCCCCGCCCCTCCGTCACGGACTGGGCCACGCACGCCACCGGCCTGGCCTTCCCCTCCGGCCACACCACCACCTCCGTGCTGGCGGCCGGGGTGCTCGCCTGGGCGCTGTCCCGCCGGGCCCGGCCCGCCGCAGCCCTCGCCGGATACGTGCTCCTCGCGAGCTGGGCCGCCGCCGTGGGCCTGAGCCGCGTCTACGTCGGCGTCCACTGGCCCACCGACGTCCTCGGCGGCTGGCTCTACGCCCTGACCTGGCTCGCCGCGGGCATGGCCGTCGTACGGGCCGGGACCGACGCGTGCCCGCGGGCGCCCGGGCCGGCTGACCGGGGCCCCAAGTCCAGGTAGCCGGAAGGCGGGCGACTGTCGGCGGACCAGTCCGTCGCCTTCGCGGGGCTTGGGGCGCGCCGTCCCGGGCAGACGCAGGACATACCGGCCCACCAGGGGCGAGCGGGATGAAACGGTCCCCCGCCGACGGAGGAGGAGAGCCCCGTGAACAACGAAGTGGTGATCGCGGTCAGCGACTGCTCGGAAGAGGCCGGCCGCACCGTCCTGGAACTCCTGGAACACGCCTTCCCGGCCCCCGCCGACCAGGACGTCGGCATCACGCCGGCCCCGACCGGTGCGGGCACCCCGACCGTCTGGACGACCACGCTCGGCGTGACCGACCCGCCTGTGCCGACAGAGCCGGCGCATGTGGACGGAACCGTGAGCGTCGGCCTCCAAGGCGGCTACTGGGCGGTCGACCAGGTGCTGGCCGCGCTGGCGGACGCCTTCCCGGTCGGCACGGCGGGAACGGCCGCGGGCGACCAGGAGAAGGAGGTCCGGGTCCTGGTCGGCTCGGCCTGAGCTCTCCGACACCCCGCTCGCACGCCCGCCGACCGCTCCGGCCCTCGGCGGGTTTGCACCCGGAGGTTGCGGGCAGCCGCTACAAAACCGATGAGACGAGGCCCCGGAATGGAGGCCCCCATGTCAACGAGCACGCTTATCGCCATCATCGTTCCGGCTGTGCTGGTGCTGATCGCCATCGCCGTCGGGGTGTGGATGTTCACGCGTCGCCGACACCTGCAGCAGCAGTTCGGCCCGGAGTACGACCGCACGGTCGAGACCGAAGGCGGCCGGCTCGCGGCCGACCGCGAACTGCGGGCACGCGAGCAGCGCCACGACTCGCTCGACATCAAGGAACTGCCCGCCGAACGCCGGGCGGAGTACGCCGACGAATGGCGCGGCGTACAGGAACGCTTCGTGGACCGCCCGGAAGGATCGGTCGCCCAGGCCGACGAGCTGGTCGCGCGGCTGATGCGAGAACGCGGCTACCCGGCGGACGGATACAGCGGGCAGGTGCGGGACCTGTCCGTCGAGCACGGCCGCACGCTGGAGCACTACCGCGCCGCCCACGAGGTCAACGTGCGCAGCGGCGGGGGAGAGGCGACGACCGAAGAGCTCCGCGGGGCGATGGTGCACTACCGCGCCCTGTTCGAGGAGCTGCTGACGACCCAAGGAGGCCGATGACATGCAGGATCGCGCAGACACGGCCGGTCGGCCCGACGACGGCCGCCTGACCACGGAGAGCCTCGCCCACCCGGGCGAGGACAACGGCAAGGAAGGCGGCCAGGCCGTCTACCCGGGCGAGGCCACCGCCGTATGGGACGAAGACGAAGCCGTAGGCGATGACGTACGGCAGGACGACGACGCACGCAGCGAAGACGTACGGACCGACGACGCCCGAGCAGACGACGTCCGAGCCGACGACGCACGAGGCGGAGCCGTAGCCGACCAGCCGACCGGTAGCGACCGGGGCGAGGTCGACGAGCCGCTGCTCGCGGGCGCCGACACGGAGAGCTTCCGCAAGCAGTGGGGCGAGATCCAGGGCCGGTTCGTGGACGACCCGCAGGAAGCCGTGAGGTCCGCGGACACGCTCGTCGCGGAGGTCATGCAGGAGCTCGCCCGTACCTTCTCCACCCACAAGCAGGAGCTGGAAGGCCAGTGGGACCGCGGCGAGCAAGTGGCCACGGAGGACCTCAGGCTCGCGCTGCAGCGCTACCGCTCCTTCTTCAACCGCCTCCTCAGCACCTGAGGGAACGCGCCGGGGGCGAGAACGCCCCGATGCCCCGATAGAGAGCCGCACGGTGGGCCCGATCCCACCGTGCGGCTCTGTGCGGACCACAGGGACCACGGGGCCCCAGGCGCCGCAGCCCCGCAGTCACGGCCTGAGCAGTGTTTTGATCATGCCGTCCGCCTTGGCGTGGAACATCGCGTAGGCCTTCGGGGCGGCCTCCAGCGGCATCGTGTGCGTGGCGAAACCTTCCACGCCCAGGGGATCGGAATCGGTCAGCAACGGCAGGATGTCGCCCACCCAGGCCCGTACGTTCGCCTGACCCATCCGCAGCTGGATCTGCTTGTCGAACATCGTCGCGAGCGGCAGCGGATCCGCCGCTCCGCCGTAGACGCCCGACACGGAGACGGTGCCGCCGCGCCGCACCACGTCGACGGCCGTGCGCAGGGCGGCCAGCCGGTCGACCCCCACGCGTTCCATCAGCGGCTTCGCGAGGGCGTCCGGAAGCCGGGCCGTGAGGCGCTGCGCCGCCGCGACCAGCGGAGCCCCGTGCGCCTCCATGCCCACGGCGTCGATGACCGCGTCCGTGCCCCGGCCGTCGGTCAGATCCCGGACCGCCCCGGCGAGCCGGGCCCCGTACCGCCCGAGGTCCATGGTGTGCACCCCGTACGCCCGCGCCCGCTCCAGCCGGGCGGCGACCAGGTCCACGCCGACCACCAGGCGCGCCCCCCGGTACAGGGCGATCCGCGCGGCCATCTGACCGATCGGGCCGAGGCCCAGGACGGTGAGGGTTCCGCCGGGCGGGACGTCCGCGTACTCGACGGCCTGCCACGCGGTCGGCAGTACGTCGGACAGGTACACGAACCGCTCGTCGGGCGGCCCCTTGGGCACCTTGACCGGCAGGGTGTCGCCGAACGGCACCCGCAGGTACTGGGCCTGCCCGCCCGGTACCTGCCCGTAGAGCTTGGTGTAGCCGAAGAGGGCCGCCCCCTTGCCCTGGCCGCGGACCTGGGTGGTCTCGCACTGGGAGTGCAGGCCCTGGTCGCACATGAAGCAACGGCCGCAGGAGATGTTGAACGGCACGACGACGCGGTCGCCGTGCCTGAGGGTGGCGACTTCCGGGCCGACCTCCTCGACCACCCCCATCGCCTCGTGGCCCAGGATGTCCCCGGGGTCGAGATAGGGCCCCATCACCGTGTACAGGTGCAGGTCGGAGCCACAGATGCCGGTCGACGTCACCTTCACGACGATGTCGGCCGGTTCTCGTACGACGGGATCCGGCACGGTCTCCACCCGGACGTCCCGAGTGCCCTGCCACGTCAGTGCGCGCATCGTCCTGCCTCCCTGGAGGAAAGGGCTGCTGTCCTCTGCGCCTCCCCAGACTGGAGCCCGCGCACGCCCCCTTCGCCGGCCGGAGTGGCCCGTGGCCGGTGAGAGGGCTGGGACGGAGGCCGACGGGTCCCGTCTTGCGCTCCCTCACTTGTTGTGCTGGGGAGGGCCTGAGCGGCGGGTACGTGCCATGCTCAAGGTGTGGAGGGCGAATTTACGGTTCCCGGTGACGGCGCGGCCCCCGAGGTGCTCGCGCTGGCCAAAGTCGTGGCCCGGCTGCGGGCCGAAGTGACGGATCTGCAGGGACTGGCCTCGGTCGCGGCGGTGGTGGAGCGGGCCAAGGGCATGGTGATGGCGCGGGCGGGAGTATCCGCCGAAGAGGCGTACCAGGTGCTGGTGCGGACGGCCGAACAGCAGGGCCGGACCCTGATGGAGGAATGCTGGATCACGCTCGGTGAGGCCGGAGCGGCGCAGACCGCCCGGCATCCGCGGATCCCGGCGCCCGCGGTGGTCGCCGCCGCGGCCGAGGGAGCGGGCGGACCGCTCCTCGGGTCCCGCCAGGAGTTCACCCACACCGGTGGCGCCGCCGGGCCGCGCCGGCTCCTGGCCGACCTCGCCGACGCCCTGGCCGACGCGCGCACCCCCGGTGACGCGGCCGAACTGCTGCGTGAGGCCCTGTCCGACGCCATGGGCGTGGACGGGGTGATGGTCTACACGGTGACGCCGGCGGGGAGGCTGGAGCTGACGGGCCACGCGGGCATCGGCGGGGCGCTGGCCGCCCAGTGGCGGGACGTTCCGCCGATGAACGGCTTCGCGCCGCGCGAGGCGGTCGACGGCAACCGGGCCATATGGCTGGAGGACCCGGTGAAGGACGCCGAGCGGTACCAGCTCGTCGGCGGTCCTTCGGACCGGTGGCCCTCGCGCGTATGGATCCCCGTGTCCGCCGGATCCGGTCCCGCGGACACGGTCGTCGGCTTCTTCCGGACGCTGGCCGGCCCGTTCGACCGCGAGGCGAGGCACCGGCTGCAGGAAGCCGTGCGGCTGTGCCGCGGACCCCTTCGCGCCCGCCAGAACCACGCCCGGCCACCGGACGAGGACGTCGCGAAGATCCAGGCGGTCCTCGACGCGCTGACCGGCCCGGCGATCCTCCTCTCACCCCTGCGCTCGCTGGAGGGCGAGGTGGAGGACTACCGGATCGACGCCGCCTCGCCGCAGTCGGAGGACATCGCCGGGCGGCGCGGCAAGGAGCTCGTGGGAAGGAGGGTCCTGGAGACCTACCCGACCGTGGTGGGATCGGCCCTCTGGCAGGGCTACCTGGACGCCCTCACCACCGGAACGGCCTACGACAGCGAGCCCTTCACCTACCAGGAGGTCATCGCCGGGGTACCGGAGCAGTCCACGTACTCGGTGCGCGCCACCCGGCTGGGGGACCGGCTGGTCGTCGCGTGGATCCGCCACGACGCCACGGACCGCGAAACCCGGCGCCTGGCCACCATGCAGCGGCTCGGGAACCTGGGGTGGGCCGACTGGAACCTGACCACGGACACCGTCAACTGGTCCGATCAGGTCTACGCCATATTCGGCCGCGATCCGGAAAAGGGTCCCCTGACACTGGAAGAGCTGGACCGGCACCTGTTCCCGGACGACCTGGCGACGCTCGGGGCGGACATCCAGCGCATGCTGCGCGGCGACGCGACGGTGCTCGACCGGCCGTTCCGCCTCGTCACCGCACACGGCGTACGGCATCTGCGGATCGTCGCCGAGGCCGCGACGGACGCCGACGGCACCCCGGTGGAGGTCCACGGCCTCTTCCAGGACCTCACCGCCCAGCGGGGCGCGGAGCTCGCACTGCTGGAGAGCGAACGCGCGGTACTCGTCGAGCGCGGCATGCTCCAGGCAGAGCGCATGCTCGCCGCGCGGCTCCAGCACGCCCTGCTGCCCACCCCCGAACGGTCGATGGAGCTCGCCGGCCTGCGCGTGGACGTCGCCTACATTCCCTCCGACAGCGGACTGAACGTCGGCGGCGACTGGTACAGCGCCATCGGGCTGCCCGACAAGAGCGCCCTCTTCGTCGTCGGGGACGTCGCCGGCCACGGGCTCAACGCCGTCGGAACCATGGCCCAGCTGCGATTCACCGCCAAGGGCATGGCCGTCACCGGCTCCCCCCTGGCCGACGTCCTGCGGCGGCTGAACGCCCTCCTGCTCCACACCTCCACCGACAACCACGCCAGTACGGCCACCATGATCATGGCCCGCTACTGGCCCTCGGCGCGGCGCCTGACGTGGGTGCGCGCCGGACACCTGCCGCCCCTGCTGATCCGCCGCGGTGTGGCGACCTACCTCCCGCTGCCCGAAGGACCCCTTCTGGGAGCCGGCTTCGACAGCGGCTACGCGACGGCCACACTCGAACTGGAACCCGGCGACCATCTCCTGCTGTACACCGACGGGCTCATCGAGGAACCCGGGGAGAGCATCGACCGGGGCCTGGACCGGCTGACCGAAGCCGCGCTCCAGGCCGTGGCGGGTCATCGGCCCGACCCGCTGCCCAGGCTCCTGGCCGCGCTGCACCCCGCGCGGCGCGACGACGTCTGCGTCCTGGACATCCACGTACCGCCGGACGCTCCGGAGGGCGAACGGCCGACCCCGTGATCGGGGGGTCGGGAAGGCTCGGGAAAGCTCAGGAAGTGAGCCGTGCGCGGGCGTCCGCCACGCTCGGCTCGACGGGCAGGGCGGTCTCGGTACCCGTCATGCGCAACAGCATCGCGAACTCGGCGGGCACCGGGCCCGCCAGCACCAGGGGGTCCTCCCGGTGGCCCGCGAGGAGTACGCCGAGCAGCGAGGAGTCCGCGAACGTCACCCTGGCGATGTCGACCACACGTCGTACGCCCTCGCTCGCGGCGGCGGCCAGTACCTCCCGCAGAGGCTCGACGCTGTCCGTGTCGAACTCGCCCGACAGCACGACGACGCGCACTCCCGCCTCGTCGAGCATGACCTGCACACGCGGGACGTCGAAACTCATCTCCACCGGTGCACCTCGTTCCTACGTGAGGACTACCCCGCCCCGGACCCGACTCACCGCTCGCGCCGAAGTTCCCGCACCCCGCCGGCTCGTGCGCCGTCCCGGTCGGGCAGCGGCGGCGGCTCCGTAGGCTGAGCCACCCGCTCGCGGTGGCTGGTGTCGCACCAGGGGTAGATCCGGCTGCGGCGGCAGGTGCACACCGCCACCACCGGCCGGTCGGACCGGGCGATCGAACCGTCCCGGCGGGCCCGCTCCACGGGCCCTTCGAGCAGCTCGGGTCCGTCCGGCTCCGTGGCGTGCCGGACGGCGGCGCGTTCCTCCGGGTGCTGTACCGGTCCGCTTCGCTCTGGCGTCATGGGCTGCGCCTTGCCGGATCGGCGGCGCCGAAACCCCGGGGCGGGGGTCAGTATGCGGCGGCGACCCCGGGCCGGACCCGGGAGGGCCGGAATGCGGGTACGGGAAGCGGGTAGGTGCGGCATATGTCCCCTCCCCGGAAGGGAGCCCGCCCGATGACACCCACCACGCCCCTCACACCCCCCGCACCCGCCGAGCCGCGTGGAGCAGGCCTTCGCGTGGTCGTGGTCGGCGCCACGGGCAACGTCGGCACCAGCGTGGTCCAGGCCCTGGCCGAGGACCCCGCGGTGGAGTCCGTCGTGGGCCTGGCCCGCCGGCTCCCGCAGTGGCGGCCGGCGAAGACCAGCTGGCACGCCGCTGACATCGCGCCCGGCGGGAGCGATCTCGCGCCGCTCTTCACCGGCGCCGACGCGGTGATCCACCTGGCCTGGAAGTTCCAGCCCTCCCACCACCCCGCCGAGACCTGGCAGACGAACGTCCTCGGAACCGTCCGCGTCCTCGACGCCGTGACCGCTGCGGGCGTACCCGCCCTCGTCCAGGCCTCCTCGGTCGGCGCGTACTCGCCCGGTCCGAAGGACGGCGAGGTCGACGAGTCCTGGCCCACGCACGGCTGGCCGCAGGCCGCGTACACCCGGGAGAAGGCGTACGTGGAGCGGCTCCTGGACATCTACGAGGGCGCCCACCCCGACACCCGGGTGGTGCGGATGCGCCCCGGGTTCCTGTTCAAGAAGGCCTCCGCCTCCGAGCAGCGCCGGATCTTCGCGGGACGCCTGCTCCCGGGCCGGCTCGTCCGGCCCGGCCTGATCCCCGTCGTGCCGGATCTGCCCGGCCTGCGCTTCCAGGCCCTGCACTCCGACGACGCGGCGGCGGCCTACCGGGCGGCCGTGGTCCGGCCCGTGCGCGGAGCCTTCAACCTCGCCGCCGGACCGGTCATCGACTCCGCCGCGCTGGCCGGCATCCTCGACGCCCGGCCGCTGCGGGTGCCGGCCGGGCCGGTACGGGCGGCCCTCGCCACGGCATGGCGGCTGCACCTCGTGCCCGCTTCCCCCGACCTCCTCGACGCGGTGCTGCGCCTGCCGCTGATGGACTCCTCCCGGGCCCGTGACGAGCTGGCCTGGCAGCCCCGGTACACGGCGGTCGAGGCCGTCCAGGAGTTCCTGGCCGGCCTGCGCGAGGGCGCGGGCATGGACACCGTCCCCCTGGCGGCCTGAGGCGGCGCGAAAGCCGGACCGGCCGAGGCTGACGCGATGGCCGGCCCGGCCGAGGTTCAGTCGAGGCGCAGCGCGACCAGACAGGTGTCGTCCTCGCGCGCCTGCGGTGCGTACGCGGCCGTGATGCGGTCGAGGGCCTGCTGGGCCGTGAGCCCGCCGCAGGCAGCCAGCGTCCCGCGCAGCACGTCGATGCTGTGCCCGATGTCCTCGCCGCGCCGCTCGACCATGCCGTCGGTGTAGAGCAGGACGAGGTCGCCGGATCTGAGCGCGACGGTCGCCGTCGCGTACTCGTGCCCGGGCAACAGCCCGAACAGCGGGCCCCGGTGTTCCGTGTCCAGCTCCGAGGCCACGGCGTCGCGCAGCAGCAACGGCGCCGGATGCCCGGCGCAGGCCCAGCGCAGGTTCCGCTCGGCGTCGATGTGCCCGATGATCGCGGTCGCCGTCTCGGCGGCGGGATCACCGCACACCAGCTCGTTCAGCCAGGTGGTGAGCTGGCCCGCGTGGGTGCGGGGGGCGTGCGCCAGGCCCGCGAGGGCGTGCCGCTGCTGGGCCATCCGGGCGACCGCGCTCAGCCCGTGGCCGCAGGCGTCACCGATGGCGAGCAGGATCCGGCCGTCCGGCAGCAGCCGGCACTTGTACCAGTCGCCGCCCACCGCCGCCTCCTCCTCGACCGGCATGTACGCCGCCGCCACCGAGATCCCCAGCTGGGCGAGCTCCGCCGAATGGGTGGGCAGCAGCGCCTCCCGCAGCGCTGCGGCGACCCGCCGTTCGGCGGCGGCCTCCTCGCGCAGCCGCTCGGTCTGCCGCCGGGTCGCCGCGAGCCGTTGCCGGCTGCGCACCTCCGGGGTCAGGTCGCGCGCGATCAGGTGCAGTGCCCAGGGCAGCCCGTCCGTGGCGATGACGGGGTGGCCCACCAGGTGCAGGGTGCGCACCTCACCGAGGACGCTGAAGCGGACCTCGGTCCCCGGGGGCTCCTCCCCGTCGAGCAGCGCCATCAGCATCCGGCCGAAGCGCGGGATGTCGTCCAGGAGCACGGTGTCGCTCAGTTCGGCGAGGGTGGGCGGCCGTCCCGGGTCCGTACGGAAGATCGCGGACAGCCCCTCCGACCAGGTGACGACCCCGGACAGGAGGTCCCAGGTGCCCCAGCCCATGGACGCGATGTACTGGGCGTCGAGCGAGAGCAGCTCCGTACGGTTGTGGGCGGGCCGCCACGTGGCCAGCACCCGGTCCCCGCACGAGGCGGCGTCGTACAGCAGCTTGGTGCGGTGCAGCCCGTCTCCGCGCTGCTCGGTGTAGTCGACGGCGTGGCCGCGCAGGGCCCGCCCCGTGTCGAGCACACCGGTCAGCGCGTCGAGCAGCCCGCCGGACGCGGCGCCGGGCTGTACGTCCAGCAGACGACGCCCGACCTGCCGGTCGGGCGCCTCGAGCCACTGGGCGGAGCGGACGTGATTGCCCGCCCTGACCCGGAAGTCGACGGTCCTGCCCTCGCCGTCGCGCACCGGTACGAGCAGCGCGGCGGATACCGGGATGGCGGGCAGGGTGGCGCAGACGCAGGCCCAGGGGTCGTGCCCGTCACCCTCGTCGCCACAGGCGTGGCCGGGACCGTCGCTGCCGCCGCACGCGCAGGTCCGCGGCGGCGCCTCCGCGGAGTCCGCCGTGCGGCTGTCGTCCTGGCGTACCCCCGCGTCCCGTCGGGCGGCGGCCCGCAAGGTGGTCACCTCGCGGGAGATCAGCTGCTTGAGCGTCTCCGGGTCCTGCGGGACGAACGGGGTCATCGGGCCTCACCGGTTCGGTCAGCTGGAGGAGCCCCCCGCCCCCATCCCGCGCAGGGCGGGCAGCAGCGTGGTCTCGGCCCAGTCGAGGAAGGGCTGCTGGTGGCGGCCTCCCACCTGTACCAGCGCGATCTCCGTGAAGCCCGCGTCCACGTACGGCCGTACGGCGTCGACGAACACGTCCACGTCGTCCCCGCAGGGCACCGACTCGGCGATGTCCTGCGGGCGGACGTACCTCGACGCCTGGTCGAAGGCGGCGGGACCGGGCAGCTCGGCATTGACCTTCCATCCTCCCACCGACCAGCGGAACTGCTCGTGGGCGCGCTTGACGGCAGTGTCGCGGTCCGTGTCGTAGCAGACCGGCAACTGGCCGATCCTGCCCTTCCCCGTGCCACCCGAACGGTCGAAGGACTCCAGGAGCCGGCGCTCGGGTTCGGTGGCGATCACCAGGTCGGCGAGCCGGCCCGCCAGCTCGCAGGACCGGTCGCCGGAGACCGCGATGCCGATCGGCGGCGGCTCGTCGGGCACGTCCCACAGCTTGGCGTTCTCGACGTCGAAGTACGTTCCGTGGTGACTCACGAATTCACCGGTGAACAGCGCGCGGATGATCTCCACGGCCTCCTCCAGCATGTCCAGGCGGACGTGTGCGGCGGGCCATCCGGGGCCGACGACGTGCTCGTTGAGGTTCTCGCCGGAGCCCAGACCCAGCCGGAAGCGGCCTTCGGACAGCAACTGCATCGTGGCGGCCTTCTGCGCCACGACGGTCGGGTGGTAGCGCATCGTCGGGCAGGTCACGTACGTCATCAGGGGGATCGTCGTGGTGGCCTGCGCCGCGGCGCCCAGCACGCTCCATGCGTAGGGGGAGTGGCCCTGCTCCTCCAGCCACGGAAAGTAGTGGTCGGAGGTCACGGAGAAGTCGAAGCCCGCCCGCTCGGCGCCGACCACGTGCTCCACCAGCTCCCTGGGCCCGGCCTGCTCGGTCATCATCGTGTATCCGAATCGCACCATGCGCTGCGCCTTACCGGTCTCCCGCCCGTGAAACCTGCGCCCCGCAGTGGATCATGCCCCGCGCCAGCGGATGCCGGAGCGCAGGGGATGGACCAGGCTGGACCCGCGAGGGGACGGCCCCCTCCGCCGGACACAGCGGGAACGCAGAGGGAGCCAGCAGTGGCGAGCGGAACCGAGGTTTCGAAAGACGCGGACGGCGTTCGCGCTCCGTCGCCCTCCGCGGAGGCGGCGGCCCGCTCCGGGGTGACGCTGCACGTCAACGGTACGGAACACGTCCTGACCCTGGACCACCGTGTCACCCTCCTCGACGCCCTGCGCGAGCACCTGGACCTGACCGGCTCGAAGAAGGGCTGCGACCACGGCCAGTGCGGCGCCTGCACCGTGCTGGTCGACGGGCGGCGGGCCAACAGCTGCCTGCTCCTCGCCGTCGCCCAGGACGGCGCCGAGGTCACCACCGTGGAAGGCCTCGCCACCTCCGACGGCGCCCTGCACCCGCTCCAGCGGGCCTTCCTGGAGCAGGACGCCTTCCAGTGCGGCTACTGCACCCCCGGCCAGCTCTGCTCCGCCGTGGGAGCCGTCCGGGAGGCCGCGGCCGGCCACCCCTCGCACGCCACCGCGCCCGAAGCGCTGGCCGAGGCCGGCCCGGTCGCGCTGACGGCCGAGGAGATCCGGGAGCGGATGAGCGGCAACCTGTGCCGGTGCGGCGCCTACCCCGCGATCGTCGCCGCCGTCGCCGCGGTCACCGAAGAGGGCGTGATCGTGTGAAGCCCTTCGGCTACGTACGGGCCACCAGCCTGCGGGAAGCGACGGCCGCACACGCCGCCCACCCCGGATCCCGCTACCTGGCCGGCGGCACGAACCTCGTCGACCTCATGAAACTGGGCGTGGAGACCCCCGGCACCCTCGTCGACGTCTCCCGGCTGCCGCTGGACGGGATCGAGGAACTGCCAGGGGGCGCGCTCCGCATCGGAGCCACCGTCCGCAACAGCGACCTGGCCGCGCACCCCCTCGTACGCGGCCGCCACCCCGTGCTCGCCCAGGCGCTCCTCGCCGGCGCCTCGGGGCAGCTGCGCAACGTGGCCACCACCGGGGGCAATCTGCTCCAGCGCACCCGGTGCGGCTACTTCCAGGACGTCTCCAAACCCTGCAACAAGCGCGAGCCGGGCTCCGGATGCGGCGCACGCGACGGAGTGCACCGCGACCACGCCGTGCTCGGGTACTCCAGCCACTGCATCGCCACCCACCCCTCCGACATGGCGGTGGCCCTCGCGGCGCTCGACGCCGACATCGAGCTGTACGGGGAACGGGGCACCCGCACGGTGGCGGCCACCGCCTTCCACCGGCTGCCCGGCGACCGGCCCGAGCGGGACACCGTCATCCAGCCGGGGGAACTCGTCACCGCGGTCGTCCTGCCGGCCGCCGGGCCCGGCGCGGCCTCCCTGTACCGCAAGGCCCGGGACCGGGCCTCGTACGCCTTCGCGCTGGTCTCGGTCGCCGCGGTCCTCGAACTCGACGACGGGCTCGTGCGCAGGGTCTCCCTGGCCTTCGGCGGCCTCGCGCACCGGCCGTGGCGGGCCACCCTCGCCGAACAGCTGCTGACCGGTGCCGAGCCGGGAGACGAGGCGTTCGGGCGCGCGGTCGCCGCGGAGCTCGCCGAGGCCCGGCCCCTGCGCGACAACGCGTTCAAGATCGATCTGGCCCGGAGGCTCGCCTGCGACGCCCTCGGCACGCTCCTGCGCCGCCTCGGCGGACACCCCCGCAATCCGTAGCCGACGCAGCCGTTGACGAAGAGGAGCCGGCCATGCGCCCCCACACCGCGATCGGGACCCCCGCCGTCCGGGCCGAGGGCGGGGAGAAGGTCACCGGCCTCGCCCGGTACGCCGTCGACCGCACCCCGGCCGGCTGCGCGTACGCCTGGCCCGTGCCCGCCACCGTCGCCCGCGGCCGCGTCACCTCCGTCGACGCCGGTGCCGCCGTGGTCCGGCCCGGGGTGTTCGGCGTCCTCACCCCGTACAACGCGCCGCGCCTGGGCCCGTCCGACGACCCCACCCTCCAGGTGCTGCAGGACCTCCGCGTCCCGCACCGGGGCTGGTACGTGGCCCTGGCCGTCGCCGACACCCTCGAAGGCGCCCGCGCCGCCGCGGCCGAGGTGCGCGTCGCGTACGAGACCGAGCCGCACGACGTCCTCCTCAGCGCCGACCACCCGGGCGTCTACACCCCCGAGCTGGCCAACGGCGGGCACCCCGCCCACCGCGAACAGGGCGACGTGGAGGCTGCGTTCGCCGTGGCCGAGGTAGCCGTCGACTGCTCCTACGCGGTGCCGCCGCTGCACAACCACCCCATGGAACCGCACGCCGCGACCGCCGACTGGGACGCCGAGCACGGTCACCTGACCGTCCACGACTCCAGCCAGGGCGCCGGAGCGGTCCGCACCGCGCTGGCTTCGCTGTTCGGGCTGCCGGAGGACGACGTCACCGTGATCGCGGAGCACGTGGGCGGCGGATTCGGCTGCAAGGGCACACCGCGCCCCCACGTCGTCCTCGCCGCCTTGGCCGCGCGCCACCTCGGCCGTCCGGTGAAGCTGGCCCTGCCCAGGCGCCACCTCCCCACCACCGTCGGCCACCGCGCGCCCACCCTGCACCGGGTGCGGCTGGGAGCCCGCCGGGACGGCACCCTCACCGCGCTGTCGCACGAGATGACCACCCACACCTCCCGGGTCCGGGAGTTCGTGGAGCAGGCGGCCGTCCCCGGCCGCGTCATGTACGCCGTACCGGCCGGCCGCACCACCCACCGCGCCGTCGCGCTGGACGTGGCCACTCCGTCGTGGATGAGGGCCCCGGGCGAGGCGCCGGGCATGTACGCCCTCGAATCGGCCATGGACGAACTGGCCGACGCCCTCGGCATCGACCCGGTCGAGCTGCGCGTACGCAACGAGCCGACGGCCGAACCCGACAGCGGACGCCCCTTCAGCAGCCGCCACCTCGTGGAATGCCTGCGGGAGGGCGCCGCCCGCTTCGGCTGGGCCGAGCAGCGCGCGCCGCGGCGGGACGGGGCACTCCTGGTCGGGACCGGAGTGGCCGCCGCCACCTACCCCGTGCTCATCGTCCCGTCCACGGCCCGGGCCCACGCCCGCCCCGACGGCGGCTTCCACGTCGAGGTCAACGCCACCGACATCGGGACCGGCGCCCGTACCGTCCTGGCGCAAGTGGCCGCGGACGCCCTCGGAGTCCCCCTCGGATCCGTGACGGTGGCCATCGGCCACACCGGTCTGCCCAGGGCGCCGCTCGCGGGCGGGTCCGCCGGCACGGCCTCCTGGGGGTGGGCCGTCCACGACGCCTGCACCGCCCTCACCGCCAGGCTGGCCCGCCACCACGGTCCTCCGCCGCCCGAGGGCATGTCCGCCTCGGCCGACACCACCCGGTCCGTGAAGCAGAAGTCCCCGTACGCCCGGCACGCCTTCGGCGCCCATTTCGCCGAGGTGCAGGTCGACACGGTCACCGGGGAGGTCCGCGTGCGCCGCCTGCTCGGCGTCTTCGCCGCCGGCCGCGTCCTCAACCCGCGGACCGCCCGCTCCCAGCTCATCGGGGGCATGATCATGGGCCTGGGCATGGCACTGACCGAGCACAGCACCGTCGACCCGGCCTTCGGAGACTTCGCCGAGAGCGACCTGGCCGCCTACCACGTACCGGTCAACGCCGACGTCCCCGCCGTCGAGGCGCACTGGATCGATGAGCACGACAAGCACCTCAACCCGATGGGCAGCAAGGGAATCGGCGAGATCGGCATCGTCGGGACGGCGGCGGCGATCGGCAACGCGGTCTGCCACGCCACCGGGCGCCGCCTGCGCGAGCTGCCCCTCACCCCGGACCGCGTACGGGCCGCGCTCGGCTGAAACGGCGCAACCGGGGCAGAAGGGCGACGAAACGGAGGGAGGTTCCGGATGCCCGGAATCCACAAGTGGCTCGACCGAGTGAAGGAAGGCGCCGCCACGCTCGGCGAACGCCGTGCGCAGGCGCAGGCGCGCCGGGACGCGGAGTACGCGCAGGACACCGAGGAAGAGCTTCCGCCCGGGGTCCGGGGCGCGCGCCGCCGCGCCGCCCCGGACCCGGCGGGGGCCGTGCCCTGGGGCGTACGCGTGGCGGCCGAGGCGGGCTGGCGCTTCCTGGTGCTCGCCGCCACCCTGTGGGTGCTGATGCGGGTGATCGGCGCCGTACGGCTGGTCGTCCTCGCCTTCGTCGTCGCGCTCCTGGTCACCGCGCTGCTCCAGCCGACGGTCGCCCGGCTGCACCGCAGCGGGCTGTCCCGGGGGCTCGCCACCGCTCTCACCGCGATCTGCGGGTTCATCGTGCTCGGGCTGGTCGGCTGGTTCGTGGTCTGGCAGGTGCTCGAAAACCTGGACAATCTCTCCGGGCGGCTCCAGGAAGGCATCGAGGAACTCAAACGGTGGCTCCTGAACAGCCCGTTCCACGTGACCGAGCAGCAGATCAACGACATCGCCGACAAGCTCAGCGACTCCATCGGCACCAGCACCAGCGAGATCACCTCCAAGGGCCTCCAAGGGGTGACCGTGCTGGTGGAGGTCATCACCGGCATGCTGCTGGCCATGTTCTCCACGCTCTTCCTGCTGTACGACGGGAAGCGCATCTGGCAGTGGACCCTGAAGCTGGTCCCCGCCGAGGCCCGGCCGGGAGTGGCCGGCGCCGGGCCGCGGGCCTGGCGGACGCTCACCGCCTACGTACGCGGCACGATGATCGTCGCCATGATCGACGCGGTGTTCATCGGCGTGGGCATCTACTTCCTCGGTGTGCCGCTCGCCGTCCCCATCGGCGTGGTGATCTTCCTGTCCTCGTTCGTGCCGCTGGTCGGCGCCGTGGTCTCCGGAGCCCTCGCGGTCGTCGTCGCGCTGGTCACCCAGGGCGTCTTCACCGCGCTCATGGCCCTGCTGGTGGTGCTCCTGGTGCAGCAGATCGAGGGCCACGTGCTCCAGCCCTTCATCCTGGGCCGGGCCGTGCGGGTGCATCCCCTCGCGGTGGTCCTGGCCGTCGCCACCGGCGGCATCGTCGCGGGGATCGGCGGAGCGGTGGTCGCCGTACCGCTGGTCGCCGTCGCCAACACGGTCATCGGCCATCTCCGGGCCCACGCCGCCGGCGCGGAGCTGCCGGACCCGGACGAACCGCCCGCCGAAGGGGCCGGGCCCGAGCCCGGGCCCGAGCAGTCCCCACCGGCCCCGGACGGCGGCGCGCGCTGACCCGCCGGCCTCGCAGGTCAGCCGGCCGGAGGCCGGCCGGACCAGGACGCCCATCGGCGTCGCGCAGCCCCGGACGAGGAGCTCGACCGGTCCGGGGGAGGCGATCAGCACCACGGTCGGACCCGCCGCCCGCGTCGATTGGGAGGCGTCCGGCCGGGCAGACGCAGGGTGCGCGAGAACCAGACCGGCTCCGGACCGATGTCCCCCACCGCGTCACCTGCTGCGGGGACCGGGCCGGAGCCCCCGACCGAAGGAAGTGGACCCGGTGCGCATCGCCTTTTTGACGGCCCCCGAAGGCGTCGAGGAAATCGAACTCACCGAACCCTGGAAGGCAGCGGAGAAGGCCGGCTGGAACCCGCAGCTGGTCTCGACGGAGGCGGGACAGGTGCAGGCGTACCAGCACCTCGACAAGGCGGGCAGGTACACCGTCGACCACGTCCTCGCCGGTGACACGTCCGACGCCTACGACGCGCTCGTGCTGCCCGGCGGCGTGGCGAACCCCGATGCCCTGCGGACGGACAAGCGGGCGGTGGGCTTCGTCCGGAGCTTCTTCGACGAGGGCAAGCCGGTCGCCGCGATCTGCCACGCTCCCTGGACCCTGGTCGAGGCCGATGTCGTGCGCGGTCGCACGCTGACCTCGTGGCCCAGCCTCGCGACCGACATCCGCAACGCGGGCGGCACCTGGGTGGACGAGGAGGTCCGGGTCTGCCACGCCGCCCCCGCCACACTGATCACCAGCCGCAAGCCGGACGACCTGGACGCCTTCTGCGCGGCGTTCGTCAAGGAGTTCGCGGGCTGACGCCCCGCCGGCCCGCCCGGCCCGGTCACAGCGAGCCGCGCTGGCCTTTCCCGCCGCGTGAGCCGCGCAGGCCTTTCCCGCCGTCCCCGGCCGCCCCCGAGGTGACCGGGGACGCCCGCGCCCGGCGGCGTCCGGGCGGTCGCCGGCGTTCTCCCGCGCATCGGGGGCAGGCGCGCAGCGCAAGCGAGGCACCCGCAGCCAGCCGAGGAGGACCGGTGAACACGACACGGCGCACGGACGGGCAAGAGGCCCCCGCCGAGGGCCTGGCCACCTACCGCCGGGCCGCGGACTACGTGGCCGCGGCCATGATCCACCTACGGGACAACGTGCTGCTCGACGAGCCCCTCCGGCCCGAGCACCTCAAACCGCGCCTGCTCGGACACTGGGGTTCCTGCCCCGGCATCACCCTCGTCTACGCGGCCCTCGACACCCTGATCCGCGAGCGCGGCACGGAGGTGCTGCTGGTGACCGGACCGGGGCACGGGGCGCCCGCCATCCACGCGAACCTGTGGCTGGAGGGCACGCACGCGGAATTCGACCCGGACCTGAGCCGTGACGCGGACGGCCTGCGCGAGCTCAGCCGCCGCTACTGCGCGCCGGACGGCTTCCCGAGCCATCTGTCGCCGGCCGTGCCGGGCACCCTCCACGAGGGCGGCGAGCTCGGCTACGCCCTCTCCACCGCCTTCGGGGCCGCGCTCGACGCCCCCGCCCGGCTGGTGGCGTGCATCGTCGGGGACGGCGAGGCCGAGACGGGCCCGACAGCCGCCGCATGGCACTCGCCCAAGTACCTCGACCCCGCCACGAGCGGCGCCGTACTGCCCTTCCTGCACCTCAACGGCTACAAGATCTCCTCGCCCACCGTGTTCGCCACCATGTCCGACGGCGAGCTGACCGACCTGTTCCGCGGCTACGGCTGGGACCCGAGGATCGTCGACATGACCCGGGACCCGGACGGGCCGCAGCTCGTCGACGCGGTCGCCGACGCACACACCGCGATCACCGCCATCCAGCGCCAGGCGCGCTCCGCCGAGCCCCCCGCGCCCCGCCCCGCCTGGCCGATGATCGTGCTGCGCAGCCTCAAGGGCCAGGGCGCACCCGCCGAGGTGGCGGGAACCCGCATCGAGGGCACCTTCCACGCCCACCAGGTACCCCTGCCCGACGTCCACGAAGACCCGGAGCAGCTGCGTGCCCTGGAGGCGTGGCTGCGGTCCTACCGGCCGGAGGAACTCTTCGACGCCGACGGCCGGCCCGTCCCCGAGGTCACCGCCCGGTGCCCCGAGGGAGACCGGCGCATCGGCATGCGGGCCGCGAGCAACGGCGGAACACTGCGCCGCCCGCTGGACCTCCCCGCGCTGGAGCCCTACGCCGTCGCGCTCGACAAGGGCCCGGGCCGGACCCTGGCCTCACCGAACGAGGTGCTCGGCGACTGGCTGACCGACATCGTGCGCCGGAGCGAGGAGCGCCGCGACTTCCGCATCGTCTCGCCCGACGAACTCGCCTCGAACAAACTGGACGCCGTACTGGAGGTGACCGGACGCGCCTGCACCTGGCCGGTGGAGGAGTACGCGGAACACCTGTCCCGGGACGGCCGGGTCATGGAGATCCTCTCCGAACACAGCTGCCAGGGATGGCTCCAGGGATACCTCCAGACCGGCCGGCACGGCCTCTTCCCCACCTACGAGGCCTTCGCGTCCATCGTGGACAGCATGGTCAACCAGTACGCGAAATGGCTGAAGATGTCCGCCGAGGTGCCGTGGCGGGCACCGGTCAGCAGCCTGACGTACCTGCTCACGAGCGAGGGCTGGCGCCAGGAGCACAACGGCTACAGCCACCAGGGCCCCGGCTTCATCGACAACCTCCTGACGAAGAAGGCCACGGTCACGGGCGTCTACCTGCCACCCGACGCCAACACCCTGCTCGTCACCATGGAACGGCTCCTCGCCCAAACGGGAAAGGTCAACGCGGTGGTGTCCGGCAAACACGAGGCCGCCCAGTGGCTGGGCCTGGACGAGGCCCGGGCGCACTGCGCCGCCGGAGCCTCCGTGTGGCCGTGGGCGTCCGACGGCGGGGGAGCGGACCCCGAACTGGTCCTCGCCTGCGCCGGCGGGATCCCCACCGTCGAAACCCTGGCAGCCGCCGACCTGCTGAACAGGGACCTGCCGGACGCCCGCATCCGCGTCGTCAACATCGTCGACCTGTGCGCGCTCGCGCCCGGGGACCGGCACCCCGACGGCATGCCGGACGAACAGTTCCACACCCTCTTCGGCCGGGACATCCCCGTGGTCTTCGACTTCCACGGCTATCCGGCGGCCGTGCACCAGCTCCTGCACGGCCGGCCGGACCCGGGCCGGTTCCATGTCCGCGGGTACGTGGAGGAAGGCACCACGACCACCCCGTACGACCTCCTCGCGAGCAACGGCGTGTCCCGCCACGACCTCGCCATCACCGCGCTCCACCACCTGCGGGAACGGCACCCCGACGCCGAAGCCCTCGGCAGCCGGTACGCCGCCCACCGCGACCGGCTCCGCGCCGAGCTGCGCAACACCGGAGCGGACCCGGCGGAGATCACCGAGTGGAGGTGGGGCGCCTGACCCTCTCCCCGGTCCGCGCCGTCGGCGCAGGCGCAGGGCCGACCGGGTGACGGGCAGGCGTGTCCGGGACCCCCGGCGGCTCGCGCCGTGGTGATAGTCGGTGCGGCGGCCCGCCGGGGCCGCCCGCGACGAGGTACGGCGACGGGAGTACTGCTGATGACGAAGAAGACCGCGGCGGCATGCGTGATGGCGGCCGGCCTGCTGCTCGGCCCCCTGGGGACGCAGGGCTGGGCGGCCGAGGGGCACGCCGGCCCGGGTGCGGCGCGTCCGGCCGGGGCGCAGGCGGCTCACACCATCGGGGTCGTGGTGGCGCAAGCGCCCGTCAACGTGCGCAGCAAGCCCACGACCGTTTCCAAGGTGGTCAAGACGCTCTCGCCCCGGCAGCGGATCGGACTCCAGTGCCAGAAGCGCGGCAAGTGGGTGGACGGCAACCCGGTCTGGTACCGGCTGCACGGGGTCGACGGCTGGGTCTCGGCCCGCTACGTGCACAACCTCCAGCCGGTGAAGGCGTGCTGAACGGGCGGCGGCTCGCCTGAGCGGGGAACGGGCGGCCCTCACGGGCCGCCGCTCGGGCTACGGCCTGTTCGCGATCCCGCCGAGGTACTGGGTGACCGACTCCAGCCGGGCATCCAGGCTCCGCGTGCTCGCGGCGAGGTCCTGCAGTTCCCGGGCCGCCGCGAGGACGGCCAGCACGATCGCCCGTGCCGAGGGGTCACTGACGTCCTGGAGGGACGCGCGTGCTTCTTCGAAGAGCGGGTGGGACGGAGCTGACGATGTGGGATTCACGCCTGATCTCCTGTCAAGTCATGAGCCGGGTACGTCATGCCTCGTGGCACGCGTGGGCCTGTGTGCCCGCGGGTGCCCGCGCATGCGGCACGTATGCGTCACGTGCACCCCGTCCGGGCCCCCGCCTTCGACGCCCGCACGACCGCCCGCACCACCGCCCGCCCGGCTAAGGCTGCGCGCGGGTGCCGGCGAACACCCTGGCCGCGACGGTGAGGCGCATCGACTCCAGTGCGTCGATCTGAGTCTGCGCGCGGTTCAGCAACTCCTGCAAACGGCCTTCGTCCAAGGCGGACTCCCCGGGCGCGATCACGAGCAGGGTGGCCCACAGACAGGCCTTGCCCTCGACGCCGAGCCTCAGTCCCTCCAGCTCGATCAGCGTGCCCAGGCCCGATCGCCGCAGCAGGCGCCCGTTGAGCTTCAGACGTCCGGCCTTCTCCCCGGCCCAGCCTGCGGCGATCTTGTAGCGGCGCGGAGCGTGGCCGAGCGCGTGCATGATCGCCAGGAGGTCGTGGCGGTCCTGGGCGATCTCGCCGGCCAGGCGCGCCAGCTCCGGTCCGCGTGCTGTGCGCCGGTTCCTGCGCGCGACGCGGCGCGCGAGGTCGACGCCCGCGGTGGATCCCGCCAGGTGGTCGTTCAGATAGATCCCGAGCATGTCCCCGTGCAAATTCTCACTCCTCAGCCCTGGGGGAACGGCAGGGCGATCCATGCCCGCTGCGGCGGACCGGACAGCGCGGTACTGAGCCACCTGATCCGGCTTCCACCCGTACGGCCCCGGAGGCCGTCGGCCGGATGGACGCCGGATGGACGCCGGGCGGATGCCGGATCGAGGCAGGGTCCAGGCCGGGTTCAGGCCGGACCCCGGTCGGGTCAGGATGCGGAGACGATGGTGAAGAGGCCGCCGTCGGGATCGCTCAGGGTCAGGAGACGGGTGGCGGTCGTGGTCCGGACGGGTGACACGGTGCGGCCGCCGAGCCGGACCGCGGCCTCCGCCGCCTCCTCCAGGTCGGGCACCTCGAAGTGGACGTGCCAGCGCGGTCGGACCTGAGGGTCGGGAGCGGCCTCGACGGCTCCGCCGTCGATCCGGGCGACGGTGTCATGGCCGCGGCGGACCACCACGTGGTCGTGCTCGTAGGAGACGTCGCAGCAGCCAGGCCGTTCGCAGGCCCAGTCGAGGACCTCTCCGTAGAAGACGGCCGCGGCGAAGGCGTCACGGGTGCGCAGTTCGAGCCATACGGCGGCGCCGTCGCGCTGGGCCGTCCAGTCGGGGATGACCTCCCCCTCCCAGAACCCGAAGACCGCCCCGTCGGGGTCGGCCGCGAGCGCGGCCCGCCCGGTCCCGAAGGCCAGCGGGCCCACGCCCATCGTGGCCCCGCGCTCGCGCACCCGCGAGGCGGTCACATCCGCGTCGTCGACGGCAAAGTACGGGGTCCACGCCACCGGGATGCCCAGCCGCAGGGCCAGGGCGCCGATGCCGGCCACGGGCACTCCGTCGAGCAGGGCGATGGAGAAGCCCTCCCCGAGCCGGGTGGGACGGAACTTCCAGCCGAGCACGGCTCCGTAGAAATCCTGAGCGGCGCCGAGGTCGCGGGCCATCAGGCTGACCCAGCACGGTGCGCCGAACACTTCGTGGCTTGACGTCGACACCGTCACCGACCTCTCTCTCGCGCCCCGCGATCCACGGTAGACCCGGGCCGAGGGCCGCACGGAGAGGCGCGGCCGCTCCACAGCCCGGTATCGGCGCCGGCCGGCGGCGCCGCTCCCGGGCGGTGATACATCACGTAATGCTACGTTCTGCCGGGTATGACAACCCTGCCCGCCGCGGGAGCGCTCATGCCTGTCGGCCGTGCCCGACGTCCCGGGCGACGGTCAGGTGAGCCGGTGGTCGGCGTGCTGCCCGCGCCGGAAGCGCTCCAGTGCCTCTACGACGAGGGCGTGGTCGTCCAGCTGCGGCAGTCCCGACACGGTCACGGCGCCGATGACCCCCGCGCCCTCGACGGTCAGGGGGAAAGAGCCGCCGTGGGCCGCGTACCGGTCCGGGTCCAGGCGGGAGTCGGTGTCGAAGTCCTTGCCCCGGGCCCGGAAGCGGGTGCCGACCAGGAGCGAGGAGGCGCCGTACCGCTCCACGACGCGGCGCTTGCGCTCGATCCAGACGTCGTTGTCGGCGCTGGACCCGGGGAGCGCGCAGTGGAAGAGCTGCTGGGAGCCGCGGCGGATGTCGACGGCGACCGGAGCCGACCGCTCACGGGCCATGGAGACGAGCAGCGAGCCCAGCTCCCAGGCGTCCTCGTGGGTGAAGCGCGCCAGCGTCAGCCGTTCCTCCTGGGCCTCCAGGTCGGCCACGTCGGGGGCGGGGGTATGGCCGATGGGGCGGGCGGATTCGCTCTCGGGGTCTGTGCCAGTCATGGGCGCCACTTTGGCAACACTGTTGTCAAAGTGCAAGCGGAGGCGCGCCCGCCCGCCGCCGGGGCCCTGAGGGACGGTCGATCCCCGCGCGGCGGGTGCGTACGGCCGCCTACTCCTCGATGGCTCCGCCGGTGCGCCGCAGATGCCGGCGGAAGGTGTAGGAGGGGTCGGCGTCCCGCAGCACCAGGTAGTCGTCGAAGGCCGTCTGGCGGCGCAGGGTGTCGCCCGACCGGATCCGGCGGGCCTGCTCGCGCTCGGTCGCCCGGATGCGGCGCGCCGCCGCCAGCACCTCCTCGACGTGTTCGGCGGCGACGAACAGCACTCCGTCCGCATCGCCGAAGACGAAGTCCCGGCCGTCCACCAGGTGCGGCCCGAACCGTGCGGTGACCAGTGCCTCCGGTTCGCGCTCGTCGAGCCGCACCGGCCCGGGCGGGTGGCTGCCGTAGCTGAACACCGGGAGGCCGATCTCGGCCAGCTCCGGTGTGTCGCGGTGCAGCCCCCACACCACCAGGCCCGTCACCCCGGCCGTCCCGGCCTCCAGTACGGCCAGGTCGCCCACACACGCCTCGTCCGACCGGCCGCTGTTGTCGATGACCAGTACGTCATCCTGCTGGGCCTGGCCGAACGCCTCCAGGAAGACGTCCACGCTCCCGTAGTGGCGCACCGGCAGCACGCGCCCCGCTACCCGGTGCCCGGGTACGACCGGGCCGATGCCGGGCGGCGCGACGCGCAGCGGCACACCGGTACGGACACAGGCATCGGCCATGAGCGGCGTGGACAGGCTGGCGAAGGCCCTCAGCATGCCGTTTCCCCTTCTCGCGACGAACGGCTTCGATCAAGCACTTCACCCATGGTGCCCTGCCGACCCCTCGGGCCGTCGCCACGGGACGCCCCCGTCCGAGAGTCGTCCGCCCGCCGGTCGCCGCGCCGGACGCCCGTCAGCTGCTGCTGCGGTGCCGGCCGTGCCGGGGCTCGGGGATCGTGCTCAGGCGGGTTCGGGGGCTGCCGCCCGGTGTGCGGCCCGGGAACGGGTTGCGTCGCGCCTTGATGCCGGGAGCCGAGACGAGGAGGGCGATGGCGGCGGCGACAGCGATGAAGATGAGCCAGATGACTGTGGTCATGTTCCTTCCTTCCGTCAGGTGCTGACTTTCTGTCATCACTTCCTGTTACCGAAAACGAAGTGGATAAACACGATGAGTAGCTTCGGTGCACACCCATCCGGCCCGGCCGCCGCGACGAATGCCGGTTGTGAGGATCAACCGAAGGGCCTCGGAACTCCAGGCATTTGCCGCCGCGAGCGGGCTGCTGGCCGGTGTCACGGCACTGGCGGCCGGCGAGCTGAGCGCATCGCTCGTCCGCCCCCGGGCCGGCCCCGTCACCGTCGTCGGCGGATCGGCGATCGACCGGACCCCGGCCTGGCTCAAGGACTACGCGATCCGTACGTTCGGCGAGGACGACAAGGCCGTGCTCCGGATCGGGATCCTCGCCACCATCGCCGTACTCGCCACTCTGCTCGGCCTGTTCGCCCTGAGGCGCCGCCGCACGGGCTCGGCCGGCGTGCTCGCGTTCGGCGTCGTCGGCGCGGGCGCCGCGCTCGGCAGGCCGGACTCCACCGGCATCGCCGACGTGCTGCCCTCGCTGCTGGGCGCCCTCGCCGGATCCGCTGTGCTGTACGCCCTGGCCGGCGCACTGACCAGCAGTCCCGGCGCGCTCCCGGACGCCGGCGCCGCCGGTGAGGGGCCCGGCTGGAACCGGCGCGGCTTCCTGATCAAGGCCGCCGCCACCGTCGTGGCCGCCGCGGGAACCGGCGCCCTCGGCCGGGCCCTGACCGGGCGCCGCGGACAGGGCGCCGTCGCCTCGCGGGCCGCCGTGCGGCTTCCCGCACCCGCCTCACCGGCGGGCGCGATCCCGGCCCGGGCCGAGCTGCGCATCCCCGGAATCAGCGCGTTCACCACCCCGAACAAGGACTTCTACCGGGTCGACACCGCCCTGGTCGTCCCGAAGGTCGACGCCGACACCTGGCGGCTGCGCATCCACGGCAAGGGCGTCGCCCGCCCCCGCACCCACACCTTCCAGGACCTGCTCCGCCGGCCGCTGATCGAGCGGGACATCACGCTCACGTGCGTGTCGAACGAGGTGGGGGGCCCGTACGCGGGCAGCGCCCGCTGGCTCGGCGTACGCCTGGCCGACCTCCTCGGCGAAGCGGGTGTCAAGGCGCCGTCGAAGGGCGGACCGGCCGACCAGCTGGTGGCCCGCTCGGTGGACGGCATGACGCTCGGCGCCCCGGTCGAGGACGTGCTGGACGGCCGCGACGCGATGCTCGCCCTCGGGATGAACGGCGAACCCCTCCCGTTCGACCACGGCTTCCCCGTCAGGATGCTCGTCCCCGGCCTCTACGGATACGTCTCCGCCTGCAAGTGGATCCAGGACATCGAGCTCACCACCTTCGACGCGTACGACCCGTACTGGGTGCGCCGCGCCTGGGCGCGCAAGGCCCCGGTCAAGACCCAGGCCCGGATCGACACCCCGAAGCCCTTCGCCCAGACCCCCGCGGGCACCGTCATGGTCGCCGGAGTCGCCTGGGCGCAGCACCGGGGGATCCGGCGGGTCGAGGTCCGCGTCGACGACGGGCCGTGGGAGGACGCCCAGCTCGCCGAACAGGACAGCACCGACACCTGGCGCCAGTGGTGCTACCCCTGGAAGACCACGCCGGGCGGGCACCACCTCACCGTCCGCGCCACCGACGGCACCGGCCGGCTGCAGACCGAGCAACGCGCCCGGACGGTCCCAGACGGCGCCAGCGGCTGGCACAGCGTCTTCGTCACCGCCGGCCAGGACGGCGCGGCTCCGGGAACAACACCCTCCGGAGCCGTGCTCAAGACGACCACCGAGCGGGGCCGTCGAGCCACGTGAGCCCCGACCGGCGGACGGAGTGCGGGACAGCCCTCAGCCCCGGACCCGCGGCAGTCTGGCCACCAGAAGGGCCCCGGCCGGCGAGTCGTGGACCGCGAGGGAGCCTCCCAGGCGGGTGGCGATGTCGCGGGCGATGGCCAGGCCCAGGCCGGAACCGCCCTGGTCCCGGCTGCGTGCGTCGTCGAGCCGGGTGAACCGCTCGAAGACGCGTTCGCGCTCCGCGACCGGGATGCCCGGCCCGTCGTCCGACACCTCCAGCACCACCGCCGAGCCGGCCGCGTCGACGCGCAGGGCGAGCCGGACCCGGCGATCGGCGTGCCGCTGGGCGTTGTCCAGCAGATTGGTGACGAGCCGCGAGAGCCAGAGCGTGCTGCCGCGCACCATGGCCCCGGAGGCGATCTCCACCCGTACGGGGATCCGGTCCTGCCGGCGCGCCCGCGCCGCCTCCCGAGCCACCTCCGCGAGGTCGACGGGGGCGGAGGGAGCCGGTTCCGAGGTGTCGAGCCTGGCCAGCAGGAGCAGGTCCGCCGCGAGGTCCTGGAGCCGTACGGTGTCCTCCAGGGCGCCGCTGACCAGCTCGCCCCACAGAGCCGGGTCGGGGTGGGCCTGGGCGACCTCCAGCTGGGTGCGCAGCACCGTGATCGGGCTGCGCAGCTCGTGCGAGGCGTCGGCGATGAACTGGCGCTGACGCTTTCCGGCGGCCTCCAGCCGGTCCAGGGTGGCGTTCATCGTGACGGCGAGCCGGGCTATCTCGTCCTGGCTCGGCGGAACGGGCACGCGGCGGTGCAGATCGCGGTCGCTGATCCCGGCGACCTCGGCGCGGATCGCCTCGACCGGGCGCAGCGCCCAGCCCGTCACCCGCCAGGTGACGAGGGCCACCGTGAGGACGAGCAGCGGCACCACGACGGCCAGCGCGGCCACGATCATGTCGCCCGCCGCATCGGCCTGCCGCAACGAGGTGCCCACGTAGACGGTCACGAGCCCTTGGGAGGTGGCCGTCGTCACCTGCACGACGCGCTGGCGGTGCTCCTCCCGTACCGGCCTGCCGTTCCAGGTGTCGCGGACCGTGCCGGGTGCGCCGGGGCGCTTCCTCGTGACGGCGGGGCGGCCCAGCAGATTGGGGCTCGCCGCCATGACGCGGCCCTCGGCGTCGACGACCTGGAGGAAGTCCGTTCCCCGGCCCGGTACCAGCAGCGGGTCGAGCCGGCCCGCTGCCGCCAGAGCGGCGGTGGACACGGCCTGCCGCTCGGCGTCGGCCTGGGCGTTGCGCATCAGGTTCCCCTCCAGCAGCCCGAGCAGCGCGAAGGAGACGGTCCCGAGCGCCAGCGCGACCACGGCCGTCGCCCCGAGGGTGGCCCGGGCGCGTACGGACCGGGGCCGCAGCCCGCGGGCCGGGCCCAGGACCGGGCCCAGGACCCGGCCCCGCAGCCGGGCGAGGACGCGCGAGCCGATCCCGGAGCGGTCCGGCCCCGCGGGACGAACGGGCCGGTCGTGGGCATCCTGGGCGTCGTGCGTGTCGTGAGCGTCGTCGTGCCGGTCAGCCACCGTCGGCCGCCAGCCGGTAGCCCGCGCCGCGGATGGTCTCCACCGCGGTCCGCCCGAACGGCGCGTCGATCTTCCGGCGCAGCGCGCTGACGTGGACCTCGACCACGTTCAGGTCGCCGTCGTAGGCGGCGTCCCACACGTTGTCCAGGATCTCCCGCTTGGGTACGACTTCACCCGCCCGGCGGGCCAGATACACCAGGACCGCGAATTCCCGCGAGGTCAGGCGGGCTTCGGCCCCACCGCGGGTGCAGCGTTGCGCTGCCGGGTCTATCAGCAGGTCGCCGAACTCCATGACCTGTGGGCTGCGGCGGCCGGTGCGCCGGATCAGGGCGCGGAGCCTGGCCACCAGGACCACGTACGAGAAGGGCTTGGAGAGGAAATCGTCCGCGCCGGTGTCCAGCGCTTCCGCCTCGTCGTACTCCCCGTCCTTCGCGGTGAGCATCAGGATGCCCGACTCGCAGCCGGCGGCACGCAGCCGGGCGCAGACCCGGTAGCCGTTGAGGCCCGGCAGCATGATGTCGAGCACGATGGCGTCGTAGTCGTGCTCCGCGGCCAGCCACAGCCCCTGGTCGCCGTCGTGGGCGACGTCCACCGAGAAGCCCTCGGCCTGCAGCCCGCGTTGCAGAGCCGCGGCCAGTCGCCGCTCGTCCTCGACCACCAGTACGCGCATGGGGCCAAGGTACTCAGGTCACCCGGCCCGCTTGCTGAAGGGGTCTTCAGGTGGCTTCAGCGGAGCTTCAGCTTCCTGCGCGCAGGATCTGCCCTGCCGGGCGGAGGGCCCGGAGAATCCGAGGAGCAACCAGATGAGCCAGTCCACCCCGCAGCCGCCCGAGCACCCCGTGGGCCCCGATGAGAAGACCGTCGGCACGACGACCGGCACGACGACCGGCACGGCGACGGGAACCCGTGGCCGGCTCGTCCGGCTGACCCGCAACGGGCGCACGCGATGGGTGGTCCTCGGACTGGTGGTCCTGGTCGGCGGCGGTGCGGCGGCGGTCGCGGTGGCGGAGCACCACCACGGGAAGCGCGTCGCGATCGGGCACTTCCCCGAGGGCCGAGGACCCCACGGGCCCTTGCTCGCGGACGGCGGCCCGGCCATGGGCAAGAAGCTCAGGGGCGAAGCCCCCGCCGACGCGAAGCGCGAACGCCTCCTGGACGGACGACGGGAGGCCCTCCGTGATTCCGCCGGAGCCGCGGCCCCCGTGCCCCTCCCGGCCCTCCCGGCCGACCAGGCCGTGGAAAAGGCGGCGGGCGCCGTGCCCGGCGGCAAGGTCGAGTCGCTCCGCGTGATCGCCCAGCAGGGCGGCGGGAGCGCCTGGCAGGCCGTGGTCCTCGGTCCCGACGGCGTACGGCACAAGGTCACCCTGGCCGGCGGCGACGGAACGGTCACCGGCAACACCGTCGCGGCCGGGGGAGCGGGCAGGACCCGCTGACCCCGGGCAGGGCCGCTGCTCCCGCGCCGGCGGCCTTCGCGCCCGCCACGGCGCGCGTGGCGTCCCCGCCGTGGCGTTTCTGCGGTGAACCGGTTGCATCCGAAAGGGTGATGCCCGGCCGACGGGCTGTCGGGCGGGTGGTATCGGGGCTAGAACCGAGCCCGTGGTGATCACAGTGATGCGTGCGGCGGCCGCGATGGCCCTCGCCGTGCTCCCCCTCTGCCCGCCCCCTGCCGAGGTCCTGCCGGCCCGAGCGGCCGTCCGCGCCCTGGAGGTCTCCGACGAGTCGAGGGCCGGACCGGCGGGACGCGCCGCGGCGCCGGACGGCGCGCCGCGTCCCCCGACCCGACCCGTGCCACCACCCGCGCCCCGGCCCGCGCCCCGCGACGGTGCGCGCGCGTGCGGCCGCGCCGCCGTGCCATCGGTGGCCGGCCAGGGCAGAACGGGCCGGCTCCGGTGCCGGATCCGGATCTGGTGCCGTACGCAACGGCCGGCGCACGCGGGGAGGGCGCAGCTGCTGCCGGGCCCCCCGGCCTCCCCGAGGCCCGCTCGTACGGCCGGTCGCGCGTGACCGGCACCGGTCGGCAACGCTCCGGCCGCGGCGCGGTGGAAGCCGTCACGAGCCGGCTGGTGCGGCGCTCCGTGCCGGTGCTGGTCTGCTCCGCCGTCCTGCACATGACGGTCACCGTGACGGCTACGGACATGTTCGACCTGCGCGTCTACTACCAGGCGGCTCCCGAGCTGCTGAGCGGACACCTCTACGACTTCCGCCTCCTGCGGGCAGACGCGGACGCGCCGCGGTTGCCCTTCACCTACCCGCCGTTCGCGGCCCTGGTCTTCCTGCCCCTGTCCTGCCTTCCGTGGTGGCTGGCGGTGCTGCTGTGGCACACGCTCTCGCTCGCCGCGACGGTCGTGCTGGTCCGCGGCTCGCTGGGGCTGCTTCCGCCCGGCAGCGCCCCGTACGACACCCGGCACGTCCAGCTGTGGACGGCCGTCGCCCTGTGGCTGGAGCCGGTGCGCCACGGCCTCGGGCTCGGCCAGATCGGGCTGATCCTCGGCGCCCTCTCGCTCTGGTCCGCCACCCGCAGCAGGGCCTGGGTGGCGGGTGCCGGGATCGGGGTGAGCGCCGGGGCCAAACTCACCCCGGCCGTCTGCGCGCTGTACTTCCTCGCGGCCCGGAAGTGGACGACCGCCGGGTGGGCCGCGCTCGTCTTCCTGGGCACGGCGGCGCTGGCGGCCGCCGTCGCGCTGCGGGAGTCGCTCCGCTACTGGGGCCAGGTCATGGGCGACACCAGCCGCATCGGCCCGACCGCCGCGGTGGAGAACCAGTCCCTGCGCGGCTGCCTGGCCCGGCTCATGGGTGAGGGCGGGCCCTGGTGGCCGCTGGCCGTGCTCGCCTCCGCCGCGGTCGCCGGGCTGGCGCTGCGGGCGGCCCGGCGTCGCGGCGACACCCTCGCGATGCTCCTCTCGGTGCAGCTCTTCGGGCTCCTGGCCAGCCCGGTCTCCTGGAGCCACCACTGGGTCTGGGCGCTGCCCGCGCTGATCTGGCTCGGCTACGGACCCGCCCGCGGGCGCCCCCTCGCCCGGGCGGCCGCCGTGGCCTGGAGTGCGGCCACGGCCTGCTGGATCGTCCCCGTCCTGCACAAGGTGGCGGCCCAGCCGATGTCCTGGCCCCTCGCGGTGGCGACCTGCGTGTACCCCCTCTGCGCGGTCCTCACCTTCGCGGCGATCGCGGAACCCCGCCGCGCCACCCACCGGGGGACCGTGGGGCCGCAACGGGTCCGGGCACACGTCGAACACGCCCCGCAGCCCTGGACGTCGTAACTGCCGTGCGGGGCGGGCGCGGGCGCTGCGGTCAGGTGAGCAGGGCGGCGCCGAACTCGGCGAGCAGCAGCACGGACGCGGCCAGCAGCAGACCGGCCGCGCCGAGCAGGAGGCGGAACCCCCGCGTGCCGATGCGGCGCCGGGCCCGGGACACCGAGACCGCGAGGACGGCCTTGCTGCCCACCAGCAGGGCGTAGAAGCCGAGGAGGAACCCGCCGGCGGCGGGCGGCCCCTGCCGCCAGGCCGCCACCAGCACCGGGGCACCCGTGGTCAGCCAGAACGTCCACGGGTGCGGGCTGAGCAGGTTGGCCAGCGCCCCCTGCCGCAGCGCCCGCTCCCATGCCGTCCCCCGTTCCTCAGCGCCGGTGTCCGGCGCGCGAGTTCGCGACCGCACGCCCCCTGCCGCACGCCCCCTACCGCACGCCCCCTACCGCACGCCCACGCCGCACGCCGCCCGGCGACCGTGCGTTCCCCGGCGCGGAGCCGGCCGTGTCGTACGGTGATGCGCGGCTGGACCCGTCACGAAGTCAGATCCCCGCCGAGGCCGGATTGATGTCCGAACGAACAGCGAACGGCAAGACATGCTGCTGACGATCCCCCCGGAAAGCCTCACCACCACAGACCTGCCCCCGCGGCCCCGGAAGGGCCCGCGGAGCCCGGCCGCCGCACTCTCCGCCGCGGTCTCCATGGGTGCCTACTGCCTCGCGATGGCCGTGCACGGCACCTACCCCTTCGGCGCCCGCTCGCGCGCGGTCAACGACCTCGGAAACCAGTTCGTCCCCTTCCACGCCCACCTGTGGGACCTGATGCACGGCAACGCCCAGGGGGACTTGACCTTCAACTGGGGCAGCGGCTTCGGAGTGCCCTTCCTGGCCGACTTCTTCACCTATCTGATGAACCCGTTCTCCTGGCTGGTCGGGCTCTTCCCCCGGGACCGGATCGAGATTCCGGTCTTCCTCGTCACGCTGCTCTGCATCGGTCTCGCCACCGCCCTGATGACGCTCTACCTCGGCCGGCTGCGCCCCGGCTCGCCCTGGCTGCGCGCAGCGCTGTCCGTCGGCTACGGAGTCAGCGCCTGGACGATCTCCACGGGCTTCGCCGACCCCATGTGGATGTGGGGGCTGGTGGCCTTCCCGCTGCTCGGCTTCGCGTACGACTGGTGCCTGCGCCGCCGCCACTGGGTGCCCGGCACCCTCCTCGTCCTCGCCTCCTGGGCCGGAAACTTCTACACCGCCGCCATGGCCACCCTCGGCATGGGACTGATCCTCCTGGTCAGGCTCCTGCTCGACGAACGCCCCGCGGCCGACCGGGGCCGCGTCCTGCTGCGGGCCCTGTCCATGACGGCGGTCGGCTCGGCGCTGACCGCCCCCGCGCTCACGGTCAGCCTCACCGCGAGCAAGGCGTCCCAACCGGCCCCGGAGGCCACCTACCTGCCGCCCGCACTCGGCGACTACCTGGCCCACCTGCTCCCCGGCGGCCTCCACACCAGCGGGCCCCTGATCTCCGTCGGCGTGCTGCCGCTGCTGCTGGTCCTGACCTACCCCTTCATGCGGCGCGTGCCGGGCAGGGAACGGACCGCCTGGTGCCTCCTGCTCGTCCTGGTCGGCCTCTCCTACGTCTGGACACCGACGATCCTGCTCTGGCACGGCCTCGCCATGCCCAACGGAGGCCCGTACCGCGCCTCCATCGCCCTCACGGCCATGCTCGTGGCCGTGGCCTGGCTGGCCCTCGCCGCCCGGCCGCGCCCCCGGGAACTGCTGGCCGGAGCCGGGACGCTGGGCGTGCTGCTCCTCTCCGTCGGCGCCAGCGACTACCTCACGCCCACCACGTGGACGCTCACCGCGGCAGGAGGCGCCGTGACAGCGGCGCTCCTGGCGTGGCTCCACCGCCTCCACCGCCCCGGCGGCCACGACCGTCCGGGCCGCCTCCACCGCCGACGCGGCCCCGGCGCACGGACCGCCGTCACCGGCGCACTGATCGGCACGGTGTTCGCCGCCACCGTGTCCACCGTCCTGTCCGTGACCGAACTGCGGGACCAGGACGACTGGTGGCGCCCGAAGCGGACCCTCGACGCCGAGTCGCTGACGGCGTACCGGGCGATCAGGGACGAGGAGCGCTGGCCGGTCACCCGAAGTGACGCCGGCCCCCACGAGTTCGCCGACAACGACCCGCTCCTGCTGGGCGGCCAGGGCGGCGCCTACTACAGCAGTTACCTGCCCGCGAGGACCGCCGACACCCTGCACCAGCTTGGCGCGGGCTGGTACATGAGGGGCCGTCACACCCTCAGCTTCACCGACCCGGTCGGCCGCGCGATCATGGGTGTCAGCAGCTACCTCGAAGCGGACGGCCCGACCGGATTCACCCGGGCGACCGCGGCCGCGCCCCCGGTGGTCACCCTCCGTCAGGGCGCGCCCGCCGCAGCCGAACCTCACGAGTCCGTCTTCGCCCGCCAGGAGCGGGTGCTCGGCGCCAGGGTCTACACGGTGCCCGCCCTGGAGCGTCCCGAAGCCCCCTGGGTCACCCCCGACGGAGCCGGCGGCCGCCGGCGGCTGCCCGGCCGTACCTGGACCACGTACACCGCCACCTGCAAGCCCGGTTCCCCGGCATTCGTGTACGCCCCCTGGTTCTCCGGCTCCCTGCGCTCCCGCGACGCCGTGTACGAGCGGCTGGCCGCATGGGACACGACCGCCAACGGGATGATGCCGCTCGGGACGGTCCCGGCGGACGGCAGGATCACCCTGAAGCTGGCACCGGCCCGCGGCCAGCACATCCCCGCGGCTCCCCTCGCCTGCCTCGACCCCGCCGAACTCGACGCCGCGATCGACCGGTTGAAGGCCACCGGTCCTCGCCGGATCACGGCGGGCGGTCACTCGATCGCGGCCGTCTTCCCGCCGCACACCACCGGTACAGCCGTGGTCTCGGTCCCCGCCGTGGACGGCTGGTCCTGCTCGGTGGACGGACGCGCGGCGAAGGCGCCGGGGACGCTCGCCGGGCTCATCGCCGTGGACCTGGGATCCGGGGGATCCCGCGTCTCCTGCTCGTACCGCACCCCCGGGCTGAACACCGGACTGGTGGTCAGCGCTCTCGCGTTGACCGTACTGTTGGCAGTCGGCCTCGGGGGTGCGGTCCGCGAGCGGCGACGCACACGGGCCTCGGCGCATCACCGATCGATCGTCCTGGAGGCATGATGTCGCAGCAGTCCACGGCCGCCACCCATCGGCTCGTCCCGTCGCCCGCGGGCCGGATCCACCTGGTGGAACAGGGAGCGGGGCCGCTGGTGCTGCTGGTGCACGGCTTCCCCGAGACCTGGTACTCCTGGCGCCATCAACTCCCGGCGCTGGCCGCGGCCGGGTACCGCGCGGTCGCCGTCGACGTGCGCGGCTACGGCCGTTCCTCCAGGCCCGCCGGTACGGATGCCTACCGGATGCTCGACCTGGTCGAGGACAACGTGGCGGTGGTGCACGCCCTGGGCGAGCGGTCCGCGGTGATCGTCGGCCACGACTGGGGCGCGAACATCGCGGCCGGCTCCGCGCTGGTCAGGCCGGACGTGTTCCACGCGGTGGGGCTGCTCAGCGTTCCCTACAGCCCGCGCGGCGGACCGCGCCCCAGCGAGGTCTTCGCGCGCATGGGCGGGGACGAGGAGTTCTACGTCTCCTACTTCCAGCAGCCCGGACGCGCCGAGGCCGAGATCGAGCCCGACGTACGCGGCTGGCTCGCGGGCATCTACGCCGCACTGTCCGCGGACACCATGGCCGCACCCGGCGCCCCGGACCCGCACTTCATCGCCCGGGGCGCGGCGATGCGCGACCGGTTCCCCGCCGGGCGACTGCCCGGCTGGCTCAGCGAGAGCGACCTCGACGTCTACGCGGGGGAGTTCGAGCGCACCGGCATGAGCGGGGGCCTCAACCGGTACCGGAACATGGACCGGGACTGGGAGGACCTGGCCGACTTCGACGGCGCCCCCATCAAGCAGCCGTCCCTGTTCATCGGCGGCGGCATGGACGCCTCCACCACCTGGCTGGCCGACGCGATCAAGGCGTACCCCGTCACGCTGCCCGGCCTGCTCTCCTCCCACATCCTCGACGGCTGCGGCCACTGGATCCAGCAGGAACGCCCCGAAGAGGTCGACCGGATCCTCATCGACTGGCTCGCCGCCCTGCCCGGCTGAAGGCGCTCAGCAGCCGGGGCCGGACCCGGCCTCAGAGCCGGGCCGGTCCCGGCGGCCGGGCCGGTCAGTCCCCTTCCGGCTCCGGCAGCAGCTGCTCCGACCAGATGACCTTGCCCTCGGGGGTGTACCGGGCTCCCCAGCGGCGGCTGATCTGGGCCACGAGGAAGAGCCCCCGGCCGCCCTCGTCCGTGGTGGTGGCGTAGTGCAGGCGCGGTGAGCTGCTGCTCCCGTCGAAGACCTCGCAGGTGAGCACCTGGTCGAACAGGAGCCGCACGCGGACCGGCGCGGAGCCGTGGCGGATGGCGTTGGTGATCAGCTCGCTCAGTACCAGCTCCGTACCGAAGGCGAGCTCGGACAGGCCCCACTCCTCCAGCTTCGCCACGGCGAGGGACCGCAGGGACCCGACCGCGCTCGGTTCGAAGGGCACCTCCCACTCCGCGAGGCGATCCGGGCTCAGCGCCGATGTCCGGGCGACCAGCAGCGCCACGTCATCACGCGGGTGCACCGGCAGCAGCTGCTCCAGGACGGCCCGGCAGGTCTCCTCGGGCTTGCGGTCGGCGTGGGCCAGGGCCGAGCGGAGCAGGCGGAGCCCCTCGTCGATGTCCCGGACCCGGTCCTCGATCAGCCCGTCGGTGTACAGCACCAGCTGACTGCCCTCGCTCAGGTCCAGCTCCGTCGACTCGAAGGGGAAACCGCCCAGCCCCAGCGGGGCTCCCGCGGGCAGTTCCGGGATCTCCACGCTGCCGTCCGGCCGGACGACGGCCGGTGGCATGTGCCCGGCCCGCGCCACCGTGCAGCGCTGCGTCACCGAGTCGTACACCGCGTAGAGGCAGGTGGCCCCGAGCAGGCTGCCGTCGGCGCCGCCCTCCCCGCCCTGGTCGATGTACTGGACGAGGTCGTCGAGACGGGCCAGCAGCTCGTCGGGAGGCAGGTCCAGGGACGAGAAGTTGAGCACGGCCGTGCGCAGCCGGCCCATGGCCGCCGCCGCGTGGAGGCCGTGGCCGACGACGTCGCCGACGACGAGCGCGACCCGGCTGCCGGGGAGCGGGATCACGTCGAACCAGTCGCCGCCCACGCCGGACTGCGCGGGCAGGTAGAAATGGGCGACCTCGACGGCGTTCTGCTCGGGAAGGTCACGGGGCAGCAGGCTCCGCTGGAGCGTCACGGCCAGGGCGTGCTCCCGGGTGTAGCGGCGCGCGTTGTCGATGGTGATCCCGGCCCGGGCCACGAGCTCCTCCGCCAGCGACAGGTCCTCTTCGTCGAAGGGTTCGGGCTTCTGCGAGCGCCAGAAGTTGACCAGGCCGAGCACCACACCACGGGCCTTGAGGGGCGCCGTGATCAGGGAGTGGACGCCGTAGTCGAGGATGGCCCGCGCCCGCTCCGGGTCCTGCGCGTACCAGCCCGGGGCATCGGCCAGGACGGGGATCAGCTCGGCCCGGCCGCTGCTGAGGCCGCGCGCCTGAGGCGTGGAGGGCACGAAGTCGATCAGCCTGCCGCGCGGGTAGAGCGGGACGTCGTCGCGGATGCCGCTGAAGCCGGTGCGGAGCAGGTCGGGCGTGGTGCTGGTGGGCTCGTCGCCGTGCAGGACGGCCTCGGCCAGTTCCACGGTCGCGAAGTCCGCGAAGCGGGGTACGGCCACGTCCGCCAGCTCCTGGGCGGTCTGCTCCACGTCGAGGGTGGTGCCGACCCCGACGCCGGCGTCGTACAGCAGCCTCAGCCGTCGGCGGACCGCCTCGGCCCGGGTGCTGAGGATGCGCATCTCGGTGGAGTCGCGGATGGTCACCGCGGCCCCCTCGGGTCCGCCGCCGGGGCGTGTCGGCCTCTGGTTGATCACCAGGAGCCGCTCCCCGGCCTCGTGCACCTCGTCGGTGGCCACCCGGCGGGAGAGCAGGAGGTCGGCGAGGGGCCGGTCGAGCCCCGGCAGCTGTCCGACGTTCTGCCCCTCGGCATCGGGCGGCAGCCTGAGCAGACGTTTCGCCTCGTCGTTCGCGAGCAGCAGCTGCCCGCTGCCATCGGTGATCAGCACCCCTTCGCGGACGGCGTGCAGCACCGCGTCGTGATGCTCGTACATGCGCGTCATCTCGAGGGGGCCGAGCCCGTGCGTCTGCCTGCGCAGGCGCCGGCTGATCAGCCACGCCCCCGCCGTGGCCAGGGCGAGGCCGGCCGCGCTGGCCCCGAGGATGACGGGGAGCTGCCGGTTCACCAGGCCCGTCACGCTCTTCACCGTGAGACCGGCCGACACCAGCGCCTCGACCCGGCCGTCGGGCGCGAAGACCGGCACCACGGCCTGGATCTCCTTGCCCAGCGGGCCCTGCACGCTCTCGGTGTGCACCTTGCCGGCCAGCGAGGGCGCGATCGTGCCCACGAACCGCTTGCCGATGCGGTCGGGGAGGGGATGCGTGTAGCGGATGCCGTTGGTGTCCATCACGACGATGAAGTCGACCCCGGCCTGCTTGCGCGTCTCCTCGGTGAGCGGCTGGAGGAGCTTCGAGGGATCGGGGGACTGCAGGGCCGCATGCAGCCCGATCGAGTGGGCGAAGGTCTCGGCGACCGCGACCGACCGGGTACGGGCCTCCCGGTCGATGTCGTGGCGCGACTGGAGCACCAGCGCCAGGACCGCTCCGGCGGCGAGCAGCACCACGATCGCCACCTGAAGGACGAATACCTGTCGGGCGACGCTGCGGGGCCGATTCCGGCTCAGTGACCGCACCGACGTCCCCGGTACGGGTTGCAAGGATGGGTCACAAACTATTTGTAGCACTGCTGCGCACCCACGGTCCGGATCCGCGCGGACCCTTTTGGTTGACAGGACAAGCACGGCGGGTGGTCGCGGGGGACTCTTCCGGTCGGGAGCGGGCTGTGGCCTGGCCCGTTCCGGCGCGGCGTGCGGCCCCGCACGCGCTCCCCCAGACTGTGGGGGTGAGTCGTACGCGTACGGCCTTGCTGTGCGTCGCCGGTCTGATCGCCGCGATCCTCCCGGCCGGGACCGCTGCCGCCCCCGTCTCCGCCGCCACCGAGGCGCCGAGCTGTGTGAGCACCCAGGGCCCCGCGCAGGGTGAGGCGCGCCGGATCCTCACCATCGCCCAGCAGGCCCGGCGGGAGCTCGGCCTGAACGCGGTCGTCCTGCGCGTCACCTCCGGGACCCGGGACGTGCTCACCACCGCCCTCGGTGAATCGATGACCGGTGTCCCGGCCCAGCCGTCGATGCGGTTCCGTACGGGGTCGGTGGGCATCGTCTACATGGCGACCACGCTGCTCCGGCTCGTCGACCAGGGCAAGGCCCGGCTCGACGACCCGGTCTCCCGCTGGCTGCCGGATCTGCCGTACGCCTCGGAGATCACCCTGCGGATGCTGGGCAGCTCCACGTCCGGCCTCCACGACTACGTCACGGACCCGAAGTTCCTGGACGCCGTCGAAGCCGCCCCCTTCCGCGAGTGGACCCCGGCCGAGGTGATCGGGATCTCCACCGCGCACCCGCTCTGGTACAAGCCGGGCACCAATTGGAGCTACTCCCACGCCAACTTCCAGATCCTCGGCGCCGCCCTGGAGAAGATCAGCGGCCGCCCGCTGGACCGGCTGCTCACCGAGCAGGTCATGGGACCGCTCGGACTGAGCCGGACGAGCAACCAGGACACCCCGCAGATCCCGGCGCCCGTGCTCCACGCCTTCACCTCCGAGCGCGGCACCTATGAGGAATCCACCTACTGGAACCCCTCGTGGACCACCGCTCCCGGCGCGGTCCTGACCCAGGACATCTGCGACCTGGCCCGCTCGGCCCGTGCCATCGGCACCGGCGAGCTGCTGTCGCCGCAGTCCTTCAAGACCCAGCTCGACCCGGGCACGGTCGGCCTGGGGCACGCCACGACCGCCTGCCCGGCCACCGTCTGCCTGACCAACAAGGCCTCCCAGCACTTCGGATTCGGTCTCATCGTCATCAATGACTGGATCCTGACGAACCCGTCGTTCTCGGGCTACGCGGCCATGCAGGCCTACCTGCCGAGCGAGCAGCTCTCGATCGCCGTCAGTACGACGATGGGCCCCAAGAGCCCCGGGACCAACTCGGCCCAGACCATCGCCGAACGCATCGCCGCGGCCCTCACCCCCGAGCACCGGCTCAAGGCCGACTGACCTCCCCCGGCCGGTGGCAGCGGCCCCCAGACGACGACAGCCCCCTTCCATGCGGCGAAGGGGGCTTCTTCGTGCGCCCGCGCACAGCCGTGTGACGTACGGCATGCGCCGGTGACGGCGTAGGCGGCCGAGACAGCAGCAGCGACAGCAGCGGTGATAGCGCCGCGACGGGCGCCGTGATAGCTCCGGGATTCCCGGCCCCCCTAGGTTCTTGCCGTCAGCCGATGAGCGGGACGGCCGACCGGTCCGGCCCGTGTCGAGGCCCGACGCGCAGCAGGCCCCGCAGAAACAGCCCGTGGCGGCCTCGCCCCGTCCTCCCCCCTTCACAGGAGCCATCCGTGCAGCTTCGCCATGCCTTCCGCCGGTCCGCCGCCACCGTCGCCTTCGGGGCCACGACCCTCGCCCTGGTCACCTTCACCTCGGCTCCCGCCCAGGCCGCCGCCATCTGCGGCGGAGACGTCTCCGTGTACGGCACGCTCGCCGACGGCCGCCTGACGTACACGGCGATAGCCCCCGACACCGGAGACCGGGTCAAGACCCTGATCGGCCCCGCCCTCGGCTTCACGCCCAAAGCCATGGCCACCCTGAACTTCAACACCGTCCTCGTGACCTCGACGGCCGGCGAGCTGTACCGCGTCGACATCCAGACCAACGACAACGCACTGGCCCTGGCGGGCGTCACGAAGATCTGGGAGAGCGGCTGGACCTTCGACAAGATGACCTACGACGGCGCCGGCCACCTCTACGGCACGGTCGCCGGCCAGCTCCACCGCTACAACGTCTCCCAGCCCAAGCCCAGCGGACCCGCCCACATCGCCAAGCACGCGGTGATCGACGAGGGCTTCACCCTCAAGACGCTCGCCGCCGCGGGCGACGACGTCCTCATCGCCTCCACGGCCGACGGCAAGCTGCTCTCCTACCAGGTCAACGGCGTGGGGGACTGGGAGCGTTCGGAACTCAAGAGCGACGGCTGGTCTGCGGTCGACAGCCTCGTCTCGCCCGGTGGCGGCCTCTACTACGGCCGTACGAACGGCGGCATGTACTGGTACCACGACGCCGACCCCACCGACGGCAAGGGCAGCGACATCGCCTACCACCCCGCCGACCCGGTCGACAGCAGCGGCTGGACCCAGACCCTGCTCTCCGCCTTCGCCAACGACTGCACCTACCGGCCCCCGACACCGCCCAACCCGACGCCGTCCACCCAGGGCGGCCAGATCGCCCGCAGCGAGATCATGAGCCGCGCCGCGAACTGGCTGGCCCGCGACGTCCCGTACAACCAGGGCGCCACGGCGACCGACCCCGACGCGGACCACCGCTACCGCACCGACTGTTCCGGCTTCGTCTCCATGGCCTGGCACGCCGGCCGGAGTTACACGACCCGGGACATCGACAGCGCCGGCACCGTCATCTCCAAGTCCGACCTCCAGCCGGGGGACGCCCTCAACACCCTGGACGGTCACGTCGTGCTCTTCGAGAAGTGGGTCGACAAGGGCGCCGGGAAGTTCTCCTACATCCACGAGGCCAACACCTCCGACGACATGATGCGCGGCCAGGACTACCTCAACGGCGGATCGGACGCCCGGATCGCCGGCCACGCCGCCTCCGGCTACGTGGCGCTGCGCTACGACAAGGTCATCGGCGGCTAGGCCGCCGGCGACCCGGCTCGGCCGAGGCCGCCGACGACCTCCCGGCCGGGAATCCGTGGCGATCCCCGGCCGGGAGCCGCGGCGGGCGGGGATACTGCTGGCGGGAGCCGCCGCCGCAGAGGGCCGGCGCGGCGGGCCGAGCAGGCGGGGGTGGGGAGCATGTCGGGGCCGGGACGTCCGCGCCGATCGCGCGGTGAGCTGATCCGTCGGCGGGTGCAAGCGCAGTTCGTGGGCCGGCGGGCGCAGTTGTCGCTGTTCGCGGAGAACCTCGCGAAGGACCCGGAGGGGGAGGAGGACCCGGCCGAGTTCCTGTTCCACGTGCGCGGGGTGGGCGGGGTCGGCAAGTCCACCCTCCTGCGGCAGTGGCAGGAGACGGCGCGACGTGCGGGCGCGGTGACCGCGGTGGTGGACGAGGGCGATGTCCACGGGGTGCGCCAGGCCCTGACCGAGCTGGCACGGCAGTTGGCGGAGCAGACGAGCCCCCTCAAGGAGTTCGACCGGGCCGCCGAGCAGTACCGGCGCGAGCAGCAGGCCGCTGACGCGCCGATGCCGTCCGAGGGCGCCGCAGCGGCGGCGGGCCAGGCGTCCCTGTCGAGCCAGATGGTGGCCCAGGCCGCTTTCGGCGCGGCCTCGCTGATCCCCGGAGCCGGAGTGGTGACCGCGATGGCGAACCCGGACGCCGCGGCCCAGGGGCTGGACCGGCTGCGGGCCGGGGCGCGGGGCCGGGGCCGTCGGGCGCGGGCGGGCGACGCCGTGGGTGTGAGCCGGGCGTTCGTCTCCGAGCTGGTCCGGCTGAGCGGCCGGCATCCGTGGGTCGTGCTGTTCCTCGACACCTGGGAGCAGACCGAACGCTACCTGGGCGACTGGCTGCGGGACCTGCTGGACGACGCGTTCGGGCCGGCGCCGGCCAACCTCATGGTGGTGCTGGCCGGGCGCGACGAACTGGAGGAACGGGAGTGGGCGGCGCTGCGGCCCCTGGTGGCCGACGTACCGCTGGAGGAGTTCACCGAGGCGGAGACCCGGACGCTGCTGGCGGCCAGGGGAGTGACGCAGCCGGGGGTCGCGGAGGCGGTGTGGCAGCTGTCGATGGGGCTGCCCCTGCTGGTGGAACTCCTCGCGCTGGCCCAGCCCGGGGCCGCCGAGGACGTGGACTCGGGCGGCGACGTGGTGGACGCGGCGGTCGAGCGGTTCGTGCAGTGGATCACGGACAGCGGGCAGCGCGAGGCCGTACTGGCGTGCGCGCTGGCACCGCAGCTGAACGAGGACGTGTTCGCCGCCGCAGTACCCCAGGAGGCACTGGGCCTGTGGCCGTGGCTGTGCGGGCAGCCGTTCGTCACCGGCCACGGCGACTTCAAGCAGTACCACGCGGTGGTGCGCGCGAGCATGGTGCGACAGCAGCGCACCCGCTCCCCCCAGCGCTGGACCGCCGCCCACCACAGGCTCGCCGACTCCCACGCCGCGTGGCGGACGGCCGCCGAGCAGGGTCTGCCCGACGCGAAGCGGTGGGGCGATCCCCGGTGGCGCCGGCACCACCTCGACGAGACGTACCACCGGCTCTGCGCACGGCCCTCGGCCCATCTGGCGGCCGCGCTGGAGCAGGCCGTCCACGCCGCCGGACAGGACACGGCGGTCCTGCGGCAGTGGGCCGACTCCTTGGAGCAAGCGGCCCGTGACACCGCGGATCCGGCCCTGCTGCTCTGGGCCGACCTGCTGCAGAAGGCCGTGGCCGCCGACGAGCCCGCCCTGGCCGCTCTCACCGCGCTGCTCGGCCACGGCCACCTGGCCCCCACCGCCCGGGCCTGGGCCCACACCTACCGGGGCCGCCACCTCTACCTTGCCGAACTCGACGAGCAGGCCTGCGCCGAACTCGACCGGGCCGTCGCGGCCGACCCGCTGAACTCCCGGGCCTGGGCCTTCCGGGGCAACACCTACCGCTGGCTCGGAAACACCGACCGGGCCGTCGCCGACCTCACGGCCGCCCTCGACCTGGACCCGGCCTACGCATGGGCCCTCGCCCGGCGCGGCGAAGCGCACCAGCAGGCCGGCCGGTACGACCAGGCCATGGCCGATCTCAACGCCTCCCTCGAACTCGATCCGACGGACGCCTGGGCCCTCGCCGAGCGCGGCGAAGCCCACCATCAGGCGGGCCGCTTCGAGGACGCGATCGGCGACTTCACCGCCTCCCTGGAACGTGACCCGACCTACGCGTGGGCCCTGGGCTCCCGCGGGCAGGCCCACCGCGGCGCCGGCGACCTGGACCGGGCCGTCGCGGACCTCACCGCGGCCCTGGAACTCGACCCGACCCTCGCCTGGGTCCTGGGTTCCCGCGGAGCGACCCACCACCAGGCCGGCCGCTACGACGAGGCGGTCGGCGACTACACCGCGGCCCTGGAACTCGACCCCACCTTCGCCTGGGCCCTCGGCTCCCGCGGCGAGACCCATCGCGCGGCCGGCCGCTTCGACCAGGCCGTCGCCGATCTCACCGCGGCGCTGGACATCGACCCCGCCCTCGCCTGGGCCCTCGGGGTACGCGGGGAGGCCCACCGGCAGGCCGGCCACCTCGACAGGGCCGTCACGGACCTCACGGCCGCCCTGGACATCGACCCGGACCTCGCCTGGGTGCATGCCGAACGCGGAGAGGCCCACCGGCTGGCCGGCCGGTACGAGCAGGCCATCAGCGACTTCGATGCCGTCCTGGACCGCGACCCGGCGTACGCGTGGGCCCTGGGCTCCCGCGGGCAGGCCCACCATCAGGCCGGCCACTTCGACCGGGCCCTCGCCGATCTCACCGCCGCCCTGGAACTCGACGGCACCCTCGCCTGGGCCCTGGGCTCCCGCGGAGAGGTCCACCGTCAGACGGGCCGCTACGAGCAGGCCGTACGTGACTACACCGCCGCCCTGGAACTGGACCCCGCGTACGCGTGGGCGTTCTCGGGCCGCGGCGAGACCCACCGTCAGACGGGCCGTTACGAGCAGGCCGTCGGCGACTTCACCGCCGCCCTCGACCTGGAGCCCGACGACGCCTGGTACCTCGGCCAGCGCGGTGTCACCCGACGCCAGATGGGAGACCTCGCGGGCGCCCGCGAGGACCTCGCGCGGGCCCTCGCGGCCCAGCCCGACGACCTTGACCTCATGTTCGAGATGACCATGCTCGAGACGGTCGAATCCGGTCTCGCTGCCTGCGCGGAGCAGTGGACCGAACTGCTGGACCGCCCGCCGGGGAACCCGTTGGCCGACGCCGCCTTCCAGCTGCTCCGGGTTCTGGTGTCCGGCAGCCTCGGTGGGGTGGCTGAGGCCGCCGAGCGCTTCCTCGCGACGGACCCGGGCCACGACGTCCTCACGGACCTGCGCCTCTACCTCGCCGAACTCGCCACCCGGGAGGACGGATTGGCGGAGCGCGCGCGGGAGTGCGGCCGGATCGTCTCCGCCGCCGCACGAGGGGCGGAAGGCGATCACGGTCCGGCTCGGGAGCGTTCGGGAGGCCCCATTGCCGGGCGCCCCGGAGGTGGCTAACGTCGGGCCGCGTCAACTCTGCACCAACACACCTTTGTTGTGGGAGGCACGTATGACCCAACGCTCCGTGCAGGAACGCGCCGGTATGGACGACGCGAGCACGACCCTCCTCGTGGACGAAGAGCCGGAGTTCCAGGAGGTCGACCTCTTCGGAACGGCCCTGATCCAGGGCTCCTGCGCCAACCCGACCCCGGACGAGTAGCCGCCGAGGTGACATCGGCCGAGTTCCCGGTGGACCTTCCGGGTGAACTGCCGTTGTCCATCCATCCGTTGGTCCGTCTCCAGCGGACCGCGGACGGGTGGCTGCTGACCCGCACCGGCGATCGCACCGGCTACCGGGTCGACACCCTGGCCGCCGCCGTACTCGTACGCGCCGCAACGCCCGTGTCTCCCAAGGAACTCGCCGGGGAGCTGGCCGGCCACGCGACCGAGCAGCGGGTGCGCGGGACCATCAGGCGGCTCCTCGACGCGGAGTTCCTGGCGCCCGCCGAGGACGAGCCGCACCACGTGCTGCGCACCGAGCTCGCCGAGTGGAGCGCCGCGGGCTGGGAGGCAGCCGCCGCGTACCACTTCCAGACGTACGGCTACGAGTTCGAGACGTACCGGCCGGACGGCAGCAGCGACGAGGACACCCGCCGCATGCACCGCTACGCGGCCGAACGGCGCGACACGGACCGGGCCACCTCCTACGGCGGCGCGGCGCACGAACTCCGCGAACTGCCACCGCCCGAACCGGCCCTGGCTCCGGCGCCGCTCACCACCCGCCGTCCCTCCGGGCAGCCGCTGACGGCCGAAGCCCTGAAGGGCCTGCTGTCCCTCCTGGCCTGCCCGGTCGGGGAGTCGCCCCTGCCGTGGCCCGGAGCGGCGCCCGCCCTGCGCAAGACCAGCCCCTCCGGCGGCAGCCGCCACCCCACCGAGGTCTACGTCCGCACCGCCGGGGTCGGTTCCCTCCCGGACGCCTGGTGGCATGTGTCGGCGGTGGAGCGGCAGCTGGAGCGGATCACCGACCCGGGCGAGACGGACCTTCCGGCCGGGTACGGGGCGTCGGGACCGGGGGCCGGCGAGCCGTGGGCCCTGGTCCTGTACACCTCCGTCTTCGCGCGCAACCGCTACCGCTACCGGGAGCCGCGCACCTTCCGCACCGTGCACATGGACGTCGGGCACCTGATGGGGACGTGCGAGTTCCTGGCGGCCGCCCAGGGCCTGCGCGCGACACCGGTCAGCCGCCTCGACGGCGCCGGGGGCGCCGCAGGGTTCGACACGGAAGCCTTCGTGACCGCCCTCGGCCTGGACCCGCTGACCGAATGCCCCATCGCCGCGACGCGCCTGCTCGGAGGCTCCGGATGACGCCCTCGCCGCCCCGTCCCGGACCGACCCGCCAGGGGGACGGCCGGCTCGCCGTCGTCCGCCCCGACTCCACCGGGCGGGTCGTCTTCGAGGACGCCCTGAGCGGTACGCGGCGGAGGCTGGACCCCGAAGCCGCCATGCGCGCGGTCCTGGAGACGGCCCCGGCCCCCGCGCCGGAGACCGGAGCGCCGCAGGACACCGTCGCGGACTGGACCGGGCACGGGTGGCGGCCCAGCCTGGAGTACCTCCTGTGGTCCGAGCGCGCCGAAGCGCGGGGGAGCGCCCCGGAAGCGCTCGGTCCGCGCGCGCCGGGCCGCGAGGACTGGCAGAGCCTGCCGGATCCGGCGCCCCCGCCGCCCGCCCTCACCGCCGGCCGCCTGCTGGTCGACCGGCGCACGGTCCGGGTCTTCGGCCCGAAGCCGGTGACCGCGGCCGAACTGGCCGGCGTCATCGCGCTCGCGGACCTTGACCTCGGCCCGGGGGTCGGACTGAGGCTGGTGGTCTACGACGTCGAAGGCCTGGACCACGGAGTGTGGAGCGTCCGCCCGGACCGGCGCGCGGTCGGCCGCGACGCAGCCGGCGACTTCCGTGAGGAGATGTCGGCCCTCATGTGCGGCATGCCCGCGGCGCGCACCGCGGCCGTGACGCTCGTGCTGGTGGTCGACACGCACGGGCGCCAGCGGGCCTTTCCGTACGAGCGGGCACTGCGCGAGCTCTACGTCGACGTCGGCCGCCTGGGCCAGCACCTGATCATCGCGGCCGAAGCCCTGGGCCTCGGCTGCCTGATCACCCCGGCCACCAACGACCGCCGCCTCGGCGCGCTGCTGGGCCTGGCGGCCCGGGAGTACCCCCTCTACACCGTCACGGTCGGGCACAAGCGCCCGCCCCACGACTAGCCGGTGCGGCTCTCCGCTCTCGCCGGCTGCCGGCACGTCACGTACCGCAGCCCGCTGTCGGCAGGCCTCGTCGGCGCGTCCGTCCTCCGGCACGGCCGGGTGCTCGGCACCGCCTGGGACACCGCCGCGGACCGGGCGAAGCGGCGGGCCGTCGGCGAGGCGCTGGAGCGCGCCGCTTTGGGCCAAGCCGCTTTGGGCCGCGCCGCTTTGGGCCGGGTCGCCCCGGAGGGCGCCGCCGCGGGGGAGGAGCCGCCTCGCCCCACGGTCGCCACGGCCGCGGAACTGGGCGACCGGGCCCTACGCCTGGACGATGCGGTGCGCTACACCCCGCGCCAACTGAGGGATCCCGCGCTCGCGCGGTACCGGTGGACGCCCGGCACGCCCACCGCCTGGCTGACGGGCACCCGGCTGACGGCCCCCGGCGAGGAGGTACTGGTGCCGGCGGACCTCGTCCACATCCGCCCGGGGCGCGCGGCGCCCCCGATGCTGCGGCCGGCCGGCTCGGCCGGGACCGCCGCCCACCCCGACCCCGGCCAGGCCCTCCTGCGCGCGCTCGCCGAGTGCGTGGAGCGCCACGAGATCGCCGTCGCGTACCGCAGGGGCCTCCGCCCCGCCCGGGTCCGGGTCGACGACCATCCGGGGCTGCGGGCCACCGCCGCGCTCCTGGAGCGCGCCGGGGTCCGCCTCCTCGTCGGGCTCCTGCCGGTGGCGTTCGGGCTGCGCGTCGCCGTGTCCGCGCTGGCCGGCTCCGGGCCCGGGCGGCCGTCGGTGGCGGTGGGCAGCGGTGCCGGGACGGCCGCGGCCGATGCCGTGACCAGCGCCGTCATGGAAGCGGTCCAGGTCTTCCACTTCGCCTGGCAGCTCCGCCAACTCGGCCGGTCCGCGCCCCCGGTACCACGTACCCCCTCCGAGCGCGCGCTCTGGTGGGCCGCGCGTACGCAGGCGGACGCGGACGGCCTCTTCCAGGACTCCGCGCCGACGCCGTGGCGCGCCGCGACCGCGGACGATCCGCCGGCCGTGGCGCCGGCCAAGGCGGCCGCGAGGACCGCGGAGCTCCTGGAGCGGCACGGCCACCCGGGAGCGGTGCTGGACATCACCCCGGCCGGGTACGGCGCCGACGGCCCGCGCGTCGTACGGGTCGTCCTCCCCTCGCTGCTGCTGCCGCACACCGACGAGCGCCGCCCCTTCCTGTACGCGCCCTGCGCCCCGGATCCTCCGGTGGCCGGGCCGCCGCACCCTTACGTATGACCGCGCCCAGCCGCTCCGCACGAACGGTCCCCGCCCTCCGTACCACGGAAGAAGTCCCCGCCATGGCTGCCCAGTTGCTCACCCCAGACTGCCTGCTGAGCTTCCCGCCCCTCGACGTCGCCGTCCGGCTGACCTTCTCGCAACGGCTCGTACGCGACCGGGTGGTGGAGGCGGTCACCGGGGGCGGTGTCGCCTCCGCGCCCGCCATGACGGTCGGGACCGGTCCCGGCGGCGCGCAGGTGTGCGGCACGGTCCACGTCGAGACCGTCCCCGCCGCCGCCGAGGAGACGCGGGCCGCAGGGTCCGGCGCCCGGTGGGCGGTGTCGTACGCGGGCGACGCGTCCACGCGCACCTACCGGGCCGGGCTGGACGACATCGTGACGGACACGTTCAACGTCGTCCTGACGGTCCTGCAGACGGCGATGCTGAAGAGCTCCGTGGTCGCCGTCCACTCGGCCTTCGTCGACGTCGGCGGAGTCGGGGTGCTCATCGCGGGGCACTCCGGTGCGGGGAAGAGCTCGACCGCGGTGGCCGCGCTCGCCGCGGGCTTCGAGGTGTACTGCGGAGAGATCGGGTTCGTCGGCGACGGCCGCCTGGTGCTGGGGGAGTCGGGGCTGTCGGTGGCCGAGGCCGCCGCACAGAAGTTCGGGCTCCGCCCGCCTGCCGGCACCCGGCGCCACGGCGACAGCCTGATCGTGCCGCTGCCCGCACTGTCCGCGCCCCGCGCGGTCGACCTCCTGCTGTTCCCGCGGGTGGGGGCCGCTCCGCCCGCACGTCGGCGCGTGCCGCGCAGGGAGGCCGAGGTGCAGGTGTTCGAGTGCGTCACCAGCCAGGCCCCCGTCTTCCGCATGGTGGGCAACCGTACCGAGCACGTTTCCAGCCCGTGGGACGCGGCGCTGTCCCGGAGCACGATCGACCAGGCCTTCCGGCTCTGCGACGCACCGGCCTGGCTGATCGAAGGGACACCCCGGAGCATCGTCGAGTCACTGACCGAGGTGGTGAAGGCCGACGGGGCCGTGGACCGCTGAGGGCGCTGGGGCGAAGGTCCGCGCGGCGGCCGCGCCGGCTGTCAGGGGCGGGGCCGCGCACCTCGGGCGAGGTCGGCCGCGGTGAACATCAGGAAGAGGGAGGTCCGGGCTCCGGGAACCGTCCGTGCCAGCCGGCCGTGCCAGGTCTCGCCCAACCAGCAGAGGAGGTCGCCCGGTTCGGCGTCGAGCCAGGCGCGCTCCGCGCCGTCCGCTTCGGCGGGAGCGGGGTCGCGCAGGAGGCGGTGGCTGCCCGGAACGAAGAACGTCGCGCCCTGCTCGGCCCGCATCGGCTCGCAGATCACGTGCACGGTGAAGAACTGGGCGGGGCGGGAGAACGGTGAGCCGGTGCGCGCGCCGGTGTCGGTGTGCGCGCCGAGCTCGCCCTCACCGGCCACGCGCACCGCCCCCTTCACCATGTCCAGGACCGCGTCCTCACCGCAGACGGCCAGGGCGAGAGCGCGTACCTCCTCCGTCCCGACCACCCGGCGCAGGCTTTCGAGGCGCGGATGGCCGTCCAGCAGCGTACGGTCGCCACTGGCACCGGGTTTGGCGCGGGCCTGCGTGCCGACGTCGTGCCGCACCCGCTCGACGAGGGCTCCGTCGAGTACCTCCGGCAGCCGGGCATACCCGTGCGACAGCAGCGTGTCGCGCACGGTTTCCGCCCGTCCGGCGCGCGGCGCACCCCCGAGATCGGACACTCTGCTCGGCTCCACGACCAGCCCTCCTCCGCCCCGTCCGATTCCCTGCGCCCATCCGACTTCACCACAACCCGCCCTTGGACAAAGGCGGTTTGCGCAACCCGGACCCTGGTCGTCGAGCCGCTGCGCCCCGGCCGGGGCGCAGCAGCACCTCAGGGCCGACCGACGCCGCAACCCCCGGTCGACACGCCGGGGAGGGCGGGGGAGGATGAAAGAGCGGGCACCCTCCCGCACGGGATTCCCTGACCAGGGGAGAACGAGCATGGAACGCACAGCCATGGAACACACCGTGAAAAGTGCCGGGGTCCGGGCGTGCTGCTCGCTCCTGGCGGCCCTCGTGCTGTCCGGTGGCGCGTGGGCCGGCGCGGGACCGGCGGCAGCCGTGGACCAGGGGAGCGCGCACCGGGCCCCCGCGGCGCAGTGCAAGGGCGGCCAGCTCTCGGCGAGTGCGTCGGCCGGCTCCGTCCAGGTACGGATCACCGTGGTCAACAAGGGCTCGAAGCCGTGCGTCCTCTCCGGCTTCCCCACCGTCGCCCTCGCGGGCCAGGGCTCACCCGACCGGAACAAGCCGCTCAACGTCGTCCGCCGGGGCGACGCACGCCCCGTGCAGCTCGCGGTCGGCGGCCGCGCGGCGAGCCGGCTCACCTTCGCTCCGGTCCTCGGTGAGGCGGACGGCTACTGCGCGTCCGGCGCCAAGCCGACCGTCGCGCCGACGATGGTGGTGGGCATCGCCGGTGTGAGGACCCAGCTGGCTCCGAACGACGGCGGCGAGTTCGCCCTCTGCGGCAACTCCGTCACCGCCACCGCCTTCCGTCCCGCCTGAGCGGCGCCGCATGCCCGGGGCGGCGGCGGGTAACAGCGCCGTGCCGGACGAGGCGGAGAGCGAGAGGGTGGGGACATTGGTCATCAAAGCGGTCGGCTGGGCACGCTCGTTCCCGGTCGCGGCCGGTGTCCGGGCGGCGCGCCGGTGGACCGCCACGCATCTCGCCACCCTCGCGTGGTCCCGGGACGCGCCGGACACGGTGCACTCCGTCCTGCTCACCGTCTCCGAACTGGTGACCAACGCGCATCTGCACGCGGCGGCCGCCGCGCACCTGGTCGTCACCTGGGACGGCAACTGCCTGCACGTGAGCGTCGCCGATACCGATCCGTACCTTCCCGAGCCCCGGGAGGCCGGTGACGGGGCGACGTCGGGGCGCGGCCTGGGCATCGTCGAGGCACTCGCCGACACGTGGGACGTCCATGCCTTCCACGGCGGCAAGGCGATCACCGCGTGTTTCCACCCCGTCGACCAGCCCGACCCGCACGCCGGGTGACGGGGGTCATACCCCGCCGGTGGAACGCGGATGGTTGGTTGAGCGTTCATGCAGTTGTGGCCGCGCAGCCACACCCAGAGCCGCCCCGGTTGGTCACCCCCCCCCCGGACCAGCCGGGGCTTCCCACTGCCACCCGGCTGCCCCCGCCATCGTCCGTGCCCGCATACTGGGGCGACGCTGAGGAGCATGGACATGATGGAACGGGAGTTGGAGCTGAGCCCCCGCAGGCAGACCGAGGCGGGCTCGGCGGCCCTGGCACAGGAGCGCATGCAGCGCATCCGCAGGCGCCTGGAGCGGCTGATCGGCATCGCCGCGACCGAGGGCAACAGCCTGCGCCCGCTCCGCAACGGGGACCAGATCTTCGCCGCGATGCTGGAGGGGATCGGCGCGGCCCGCCACACGGTGGACATGATGACGTTCGTCTACTGGCAGGGCGACATCGCGCGCCGGTTCGCCGGCGCCCTCGCGGACCGCGCACGCGAGGGCGTGCGGGTACGGCTGCTGCTGGACGGGTTCGGGAGCCGCCTCATAGAGCGGGAACTCCTGGAGGAGATGAGCGCTGCCGGCGTCCAGGTCGCCTGGTTCCGCAAGCCGCTCTACCTCTCGCCGCTGAAGCAGAACCACCGCTGCCACCGCAAGGTGCTGGTGGTGGACGAGGAGGTCGCGTTCACCGGCGGCGTCGGCATCGCCGAGGAGTGGTGCGGCGACGCGCGCAACCCGCAGGAGTGGCGCGATACGCACGTGGAGGTCCGGGGCCCGGCCGTGGACGGGATCGCCGCGGCCTTCGCCCAGAACTGGGCCGAGTGCCACGAGGAGCTCTTCGACGACCGTGACCGGTTCGTCGGCCACGCGCCGGCCGGCGACGCGGTCGTGCAGGTCGTCCGGGGCTCGGCCAGTGTCGGCTGGCAGGACATGCAGACGCTGATCCGCGTCGTCCTGGAGTCGGCGGAGGAGCGGGTGCGACTGGCCACCGCCTACTTCGCCCCCGACACCTACTTCGTGGACCTGCTGTGCGCGACGGCCCGCAGGGGAGTGGCGGTCCAGATCCTGCTTCCGGGGGCCCACACGGACAAGCGGGTCTGCCAGCTGGCGGGTCAGCACCACTACGAGGCCCTCGTGGCCGCGGGCGTGGAGATCTTCCAGTACCGGCCGACGATGATGCACGCCAAGATCATGACGATGGACGGCGCGGTCTCCCTGATCGGCTCGACGAACTTCAACCGGCGCTCGCTCGACCACGACGAGGAGGTCATGCTCGCCGTGATGGACACGGAGTTCACCGCCGTACTCGACGCCCATTACGACCAGGACCTGGACGTCAGCGACCGCATCCGAGCCGGTCGGTGGAAGAGGCGCTCCCTGCGCCAGCGCGCCCGCGAGGCGGCGGTACTGCCCATCCGCCGCTTCCTCTGAATCCCGCTGAATCCCGCTGCGTCCCGCTGAAGTCCGCGCCTGCGCCCGGCTGCGCCCGGCTGCGCCCCGGCCCCGGGTCAGGCGGGCGGGACGTCGTCCACGGGGAAGAGCGACAGCGTCCCCGTGAGCTCGAACAGGCGCCGGAGCTGTTCTCCGGGACGGGCCACGCGGACGGTGCTCCCGGATTCCTCGGCCGCCAGGCGGGCCGCGAGGAGAGCGTTGAGCCCGGCGGAGTCGCAGAAGGTGAGGCCGCCGCAGTCGACCACCACCGGCCTCTCCGGCGAGGCGTGGGCGACGGCCTCGGCGAGAGCGGCACGCAGCGACGCGGCCCGTTCGATGTCGATCTCGCCCGTGGGCCGGACCACCACGGAGTCGTCCAGGACGACCACGGCGACGTCGGTCCCGGGCTGCCGGGCAGAAGGTACGGTCATGGTCGGTCACTCCTTGTCGTGGTCGGGCGGGTGTGACGTCGCGGGTCGGCCGCTCCCGGGCGACGGCCTCAGGTGCCGGCCCCGCGCCGGTCCCGGGTGTCCTGGCGGAGCCGGTCGGTATGGCGGGTCATGGCGTCGATGCGGTCGGCGAGCTCCGCGTCCTGGGGGCGCAGGTGTCGCCGGGTGTCGGTGAGCGGCCCGAGCAGGCGCGCCGCGTCACTGTGGGCGAGCGCCTCGTTCAGGTGGCCGACCGAGCGGTCGGCGGTGGCGGGGAGGCCGCTGAGCGCGGTGATCTGCCCCGCGAGCCGGCGCAGTGCGGCCGCGTTGGCGCGCGCCCAGGCGGTGACGGTACGGTCCGCCGCCCGGCGGTCGCGGACGGCCTGGACGCGCTGTTCGCCGGTGGTGTTCTCGGCGCCGGGGCTCAGCCGCAGATAGCGACGCTCGGCGGCCTGCCGGCTGGCGACCCCCAGGGGCCCGGCGAGCTCGGCCCAGCTGGCGCCCCCTTGGCGGGCGGTCTCGATCAGGCCCGTCTCCCAGTCGGCGAGCCGTTCGCGCACCTGCCGGAGCAGCAGGAGCGCGGCGAGTGCCTGATCGGGGCCGTCGTCGCCCGGCGTGCCGGCCGGCTCGGCGTCCTGGGCCGCTCGTACGGCCCGGTCGATGTTCCGCAGCGCCACCGAGGCGGCCAGGAAGGACGCCGGGCCCGGACGGGAAGCCGGCTCTCGGGGCCGCAGGGGCTGATCGGCTGCGCTCATGATGCTCGCCTCGCACGGATCACGTCGCCCTCGGGGTGACTGCATCAGCTGTCGTCGCTTCGGTGACATGGTACGACGAAAGCCCCCGGCCGCGCCTCATCCGCAGCTGCCCGGGCCGGCCGGCCCGGAGCCGTGGTCGACTGCGACAGGTGTGAGAGGGCAGACTCGGGGGAGCAGCCGACCGAGGGAGTGCCCCGCATGAGCGCCCAGCCGATCCGACCGCACGTGCCAGAGCGGGTCTCCAGGAACGCCGACGGGATCGCCGAGGCACTCGACGGCGCCCGCCGGCTGGAGTTCCTGCGGCAGCTGCTCGCCGCCGCGCCCGAACAGGCGGAGGCCGTGCTGCGGCGGTGGTGGTGCGAGGCGATGCTCGACACCGACCCGGACGGCGACCGGATCGCCGCGGCCGCGCTCGACGGCACACTGGCGACCACCACGGTGGACGCCGTCGTGGCCCACCGCCGACAGGCGGGCCTGCCCCGCTGATCGCCTTCCGGGCGACAGGCGACGGGGGCGGCGGCCTCAGCCGCCCACGGTCACCTTGACGGTGGGCGAGACGGTGGTGCCGGACATCACCCGCAGCTGCTCGGTGCCCTTGGTCCTGAACGTCGTCTCGAGCGAGTAGCTGGACCCCTGCTTGACCGTCGTGTTCGCGTGCAGGGTCGTCCACTTGGAGCCGTACTTGTGCTGCAGTACGACCTTGCTGCCGATCGGGAGGCCCTTCGTACGGCCGGTGAAAGTGACCTTCTCGCCGACCTTCACATCGGCGGGGGTCGCCCTGATGGTGATGTCGCCGGCCGCCTGGGACGCGGACGGACTCGGCGGGGCCGCGGCGGACGCGGAGGTGGCGACAGCGCCGGTGGTCATCAGGACGACGGACAGGGCGCCTGCTGCGACCCAGCGGGCGCAACGGCTGCGGGGCACGGCCCTCATGGTGGACTCCCGTCTTGGAGGATCCCCCGGCGACGCGAAGACACGCCCTGTGATCGCATCGCGCCTATCCGATGTTAAGGGCGCCGAACGGGCGACAGCGACTTGATCATGAGCACGGCTGTTCGGACGCGTCCCGGGTGCGGCCGGGCCGGGCCGGGTCAAGGCTGAGGCCATGAACAAGCACCTGATCATCAACCCGCCCGACGAGCACGGGTGGAGGCGGGTGAGCTACAACGGCGTCGCCATCGGCGTGGCCCACCGCCCGTCCGACATCGTGGTGTTCCTCGAGGCGGCCGGACTGGAGGACGCGGCGAACCTCGACCTCTCCGACCCGGAACTCGTCGAATGGCGGGGGCCCGGCCCGGAGAGCTGGGCCGAGTCCCCGCCGTAGAGCGCCGGCCGGGGCGCGCAGGAGGCGGAGCGACCCTCGTGGAGCAGCGACGGGCAGCGGGGAGCAGCGCGCATTACGGGCAGTGACTCCCCGAGATGCGCGGGACGGGACGCGCTGATTGCCTTGATCACGTCCACTCTCCCCACGGAAAACAGGAGTGATCATGAGTGTTGCCGGTGGTCGCGGTGCCGAGCAGATGCGTGCCAAGGCGCAGGAGATGCGGAAGGCGGCCGAGGGTATCAGCGACCCGAACGAGCGTCAGCGCCTCCTGGACAAGGCGGACCGGCTGATGGAGCAGAGCAAGGAGAGCGGCGGCAAGATCCCCGGCATGGACCCGATGGAATAGCCGTAGGCCGTAGCGGTCCGTCACCGCGTCCGCCGGCCGGTGTTCTCCCGCCCGTAGAGCGGGAGAACACCGGCCGGCCGTACTGCGTCACCCGACCGGCGCGCTCCTGCCCGGTGTAGGACCCGCCGCGCCGGGCAAGAGCGGCCCGTGGCATCGAACACCCTGCTCACCGGCCCGGCAGCCCCGGACGACCGTCCCCCCGCACTCGCGGCGCGGACGCGTACCGCGCTGCGCCGCACCGCGGTACGCGTCTGGAACGACAACATCGCCGACTACGCCGCCGCCCTCACCTACTACGCCGTCCTCGCCCTGGTGCCCGCCCTGCTGGTCTCGGTCTCCCTGGTGGGCCTGGCCGGACCGGGCACCCGCGACCGGCTGATCCTCGACCTCACCTCCTACGCCCCGCCCCAGTCCGCGGCCACGCTCCGTGAGGTGCTGGACGGCCTCACCGCGAAGCCGTCCTCCATGTGGGTGCTGCTCATCAGCGGAGTCCTGAGCGCCCTGTGGTCGGCCTGCAGCTACCTCGCGGTCTTCCGCCGCGCCCTGCACGCGATGCACCGGCTCCCCGACACGAGGCCGCCCCTGCGCTCCGCCCACATCCTCGTCCTCACCGCCGCCATGCTGCTGGGCCTGCTGGTGACCGGCGCGGCGAGCCTGGTCGCGACGGGCCCCTTCCTGCGCCGCCTCGCCGCGGCCGGGGGCTACGAGGGCGTGGACACCATGGCCGTGCTGCGCTGGCCGGTGCTGGTGGTGATCGCCACGTCCCTGATCCTGATCCTCTTCCGCAGCGGCCCGGCGCGGGCCAGGGGGACCCGCCGCGGTCTGCCGGGAGGCGTCCTGGCGGTCTTCCTCTGGCTGGCGGCCTCGGCGCTGTTCACGCTGTACACCGAGTTCGGCACCTACAGCCGGCTCTACGGTTCGCTGGCCGGGATCGTGGTGTTCCTCGTCTGGCTCTGGTTCACCAACCTGGCCCTGCTCACGGGCGCCCAGTTCAACGCCGTCCTGGCCCAAGACGAGCCGCCGTCCGCGCCCTGAGGCGCCGCAGCGGCCCGGGAACGGCCGTGTCGGTCGTCGCGCGGCCGGGGGCGGTGCGGCACGGTGGGTGCGGGCAGCCGTCCCGCACGACGGCACCGCAGCAGGTGGGAGTGGTGGCGCGTGACCGACAACGAAACCTCCGGACCCCGTCGTCGTACGGTCCTCCTGGCCGCCGGAACAGCCGGCGTGGCCGCGCTGGCCGCCGCCGTCGGTGCCTGTTCCGGCGCGATCCGCGCCACGCCCGCCAAGGCGCCGCAGGCGACGGCGCTCCCTCCCGGAGCCGGCACCCCGAGGTGCGTCCTGACCACGGAGTGGGGCCCCGGGCCGTACTACATCGATCTGGACCGGGTGCGCTCCGACATCACCGAGGGCCGTGCGGGCGTACCGCTGCGGCTGGAGTTCACGGTGGTCGGGACCAAGGCGGGCTGCGCCCCGCTGGCCGGTGCCGCCATCGACGTGTGGCACGCGGACGCCCAGGGGGACTACTCGGCGGACGGAGCCACCTTCCTGCGCGGCACCCAGATCACCGACAGCGCCGGCCGGTGCGAGTTCCGCACCATCGTGCCGGGCTGGTACGCGGGCCTCGCCCCGCACGTCCACTTCAAGGTCCGCCCCGAAGCCCGCAAGGAGACGACGGCGCAGCTCTTCTTCCCCGAGGAGTTCCTGGTTCCGGTGTACAGGCAGCAGCCCTACGGCCGCCGTCCGGCACCGGAGCACCCCAACAACCGGGACAAGCGCTACCGGGACTCCGGGGGCGCGCTGACCGTCACCCCCACGCGGGACGGCAACGGCTACCGCGCCGCGTACACCGTGGGAATCGCCTGAGCCGGCCGGACGCGCGGGCCGCGCCCGGCCCGGGTCGCGCCCGGACCGGGACGTACGTCGGGGCGCCCGCGGCGGGCGCCCCGACGGAGGCCGGGCCCATGCGACCTCGGCTGTTCGGCCCCGGCTACTCGACCTTGGCCCAGTTCAGCGTGCGTTCCACCGCCTTCTTCCAGCCCTCGTACCCTGCCGCCCGCTGGTCCTCGGACCATCCGGGCTCCCAGCGCTTGGACTCCTGCCAGTGCGTGCGCAGCTCGTCGGTGTCCCTCCAGAAGCCGGTGGCCAGGCCGGCCGCGTAGGCGGCGCCGAGCGCCGTGGTCTCGGCGACCACCGGACGGCTGACGGGTACGCCGAGGACGTCGGCCTGGATCTGCATGCACAGGTCGTTGGCCGTCACGCCGCCGTCGACCTTGAGCACGTCCAGGTGGACGCCGGAGTCCTGCTCCATGGCCTCCACGACATCGCGGCTCTGGTAGCAGATGGCTTCCAGAGTGGCCCGTGCCAGATGGGCGTTGGTGTTGAACCGGGCCAGCCCGACGATCGCGCCGCGGGCGTCGGAACGCCAGTACGGGGCGAAGAGACCGGAGAAGGCGGGGACGAAGTACATTCCGCCGTTGTCCTCGACGGTGGCCGCGAGGCGCTCGCTCTCGGCGGCATCGGCGATGATCTTCATCTGGTCGCGCAGCCACTGCACGGCGGAGCCCGTGACCGCGATGGAGCCCTCCAGGGCGTAGACGGCAGGGCTGTCGCCGAACTGGTACGCCACGGTCGTCAGCAGGCCGTGCTGCGAACGGACCAGTTCCGTACCGGTGTTGAGCACCAGGAAGTTACCGGTGCCGTAGGTGTTCTTGGCCTCGCCGGGCGCGTAGCAGACCTGCCCGACCGTGGCCGCCTGCTGGTCTCCGAGCACCCCGGTGATGGGGATCGCGGCGCGCAGGGGGCGCGAGGTGCGGGTCGCACCGTACGCCTCGGAGTGCGAGGACGGATTGATCGAGGGCAGCATGGCCCGCGGGATGTCGAAGAAGCCCAGCAACTCGTCGTCCCAGTCGAGGGTTTCCAGGTTCATCAGCATGGTGCGGCTGGCGTTGGTCACGTCCGTCGCGTGGATGCCGCCGTCCGGGCCTCCTGTGAGGTTCCACAGCACCCAGCAGTCCGTGTTGCCGAAGATGGCGTTGCCCTCCTCGGCCGCCGCGCGGACGCCGTCGACGTTCTCCAGGATCCACTGGATCTTTCCGCCGGAGAAGTACGTGGCCGGCGGCAGGCCCGCCTTGCGGCGGATGACGTCGCCCTGGCCCGAACGCTCCAGCGCGGCGGCGATCGAGTCGGTGCGCGTGTCCTGCCAGACGATGGCGTTGTAGTACGGACGGCCGTTGCGGCGGTCCCATACGACGGTCGTCTCGCGCTGGTTGGTGATGCCGATCGCCGCCAGGTCCGCCGGGGTCAGGTTCCCGTGCCGCAGGGCGTTCTGTATCACCGAGTTGGTGCGTTCCCAGATCTCCACGGGGTCGTGCTCGACCCACCCCGGGCGCGGGAGTATCTGGCCGTGCTCCAGTTGGTGCTTCGCCACTTCGTTTCCGGCGTGGTCGAAGATCATGAAACGGGTGCTGGTGGTTCCCTGGTCCACCGCGCCGACGAAGTCCGCCATGGGGTGCCGCCTCTCCTGTGGGATGGGCTGGGTCGCGGCTCACGCTGCCCCGGTCGGTGCCCGGGGCAGCGCGCGGGTCAGCCTTCCGGGGCGGGAACGCGTCCGGGGGGCTCCGGCTCGGCGGTCGGCAGGAACCGGCCGATGAAGAACTTGTACAGAGCCGCTCCGACGAGGCCGCCGATCAGCGGTCCGACGATCGGAACCCAGAAGTAGAAGTTCCCGTACTGATCTCGCCATGCTCCGCCGTAGCCCGTCAGGAAGCTGGCCAGCCGCGGTCCGAAGTCACGGGCCGGGTTGATCGCGTATCCCGCGTTCGTGCCCCAGGCCATGCCGATCGCCACGACCACCAGGCCGATGATGAACGGCGCCAGGTTGGCTCCAGGGGGTGTGTTGAGCAGGTCGGTGATGGCCAGGATCAGCAGCAGCAGGATCGCCGTGCCGATGATCTGGTCACGCAGCGCTCCCCACTCCGTCACCGGCAGATTCGGATTGCCGTTGGCGGGGAGCGTGGAGAACACGCCCTGCGTCGTGGTGTGGGTGGGGTCGATCGTCGACAGCGCTTCGCTGTAGTTCCAGCGCACCAGCAGCGCCGCCACGAAGGCGCCCGCCGTCTGGGCGAGCGCGTACGGGGCCACCTTGCTCCAGGGGAAACCCTTGAAGGCGGCCAGCGCCACGGTCACCGCCGGATTGAGATGGGCGCCGCTCAGCCTCGCGGCGACGTAGACGCCCAGAGTGACGCCGAGGCCCCATGCCCAGGCGATGCTGTCGTGATTTCCGAGGCCGCCGGGGGGATTCGTCAGGCCTCCGCCGGCGACCACCTGGGCCACCACTCCGCAACCGAAAAGGATGAGGATCATGGTGCCCGCGAATTCGGCCGACAGCTCGCCGATCAACCCCGACCTCTTAAGCCGTTCAGCCATCGAAGCCCGCTTCCCGCCGGCCCAGGACCGGCCGTCTACTGCCCGAGTCCCCTCGAAAACACCATAGGACGATCAAGGGCCGACCGCACACCCGAGGGGCCCGGGTGCGCGGTGGCGGCGGAGTGCGTTCATGGAGTCGCCGTGGGATGTCCTGGTCACCGGGTTACTTCCAGTTCTCCGTGACCCAGTACTGGCGCGCGCACTGGAGGGGGTCGCCGCTGTTGTAGCCGAGGGTGAACGCGGTCGTCCGCTCGTACTTGCTCCCGTGCGGATTGTCGGATCCGATCTCCTCGTCGCCCGCCAGCTGCAGGGCGCGCACCGCCTGGGCGAGATTGGCGGCCGGTACCCGGCCGTGCTGGTAGGCGTACTTGGCCCAGTTCCCGCTGTAGCAGTCGGCGATCAGCTCGGCCTCCTTCACCCTGACCGGGCCGCCGTTCTCCAGGACGGGCGCCCCGTCCTTCATCTGGACGATGTCCTGAAGGTTCAGCTGCTTCATGATCTCCTGCTGGACCTCGTGCCCGAACTCGTGGGCCATCACCGTCGCCAGGGCGAAGTCGCCCGTCGCGTCCTTGAGCGTCTTCGCCGTGGTGACCGGGAAGTGGATCCCGCCCGAGTAGGTGTCGCCCTGGTCGTCCGTGTAGGTGTCGGACTCGCAGTAGAAGAACCCGGGGGTGTCGTGTACGACGGGACGCTCCGCGCAGGAGCTGCGGTAGCCGCGGTCTCCCGGAGCCGGAGTGGTGTAGAAGACGGACGGGCCCGTCAGGTGCTGCGCCTGGAAGTAGCCCCGCCAGTAGCCGTCGATGCTGTCGAACACCGTGTCGAGGTACTGGGCCAGCCCCTCCGGGGTGTCCGTGGAGGGCGTCGGCGGGGCGGTGGCCGCGGGCTGCCCCGGGTCAGCCGTACGCGTGCCCGCGGCGTCCGTGCCCGCGACGTCCGTGCTCGCGAAGGCCGTGCTCGCGAAGGCCGTGGGAGAAAACAGGGTCAGAGCGGTGACCAGTCCCGTGCACCAGGCAGCGCGCCGATGGCGTTGTCGCATGACCGTCTCCTGAGGGCTGTACCCCCATTTCCACGGTGCGCCGGTGCCGAGGCCCGGGCAACCTCGGGGGAGACGGCGCCGGACGACGCGGGCTTCACCGGCAAGATCCGAAAGGGACGGCCTAGTGGTCGCCGTCGGGCCCGGTGAGGTCGGTCAGGCGGCGGGCGGCGCTGTCCGCGGCCTGCTGCGCCTCGTCCGAGGCGCGTTCGGCGCGGCCGACGCGCGCCTCGGCCTCGGCAGCGTCCTGACGGGCCGTGCGCTGCCGCTCCAGGGCGGTGTGGAGCTGCTCTTCCAGCTCAGCGAGGCGCTCCTCGGCCTCGGTCAGCGCCTGATCCTGCCGGGCGAGCGCCTCTCGTGCGCGTGTGAGTTCCCGGTCCCGCTGCCGGGCCTCGGCCTGGGTTTCCCTGGCCGTCCGGCGGGCCTCCTCAAGGCGCGCTCGGCGTTCGCCGGCCTCGGCAGTCTTGGATGCCTTGGCCGCCTTGGCCGCCTTGGCCGCCTTGGCCTTCGTGCTCGGCTTGGCCTTCTCGGCCGGCCCGGCCTGTGGCGGGCTGCCGTCCTCGGGCCCGAGGGCGGTGAGGCCCACGGGCGGGATGAGGGCGTTGGTGAGGCGGCCGGTACTCCATCGGGCCGCGGCCTCGGGGTCGGCGAGGACGGCGTGAAGGGTCTGCTCGACCTCCAGCTGGATGCCCCCGCCGACGGGCCGGCCCGCCTCGGCCGCGAGCTGCCCGGCGGTCCGGGCGAGCGCTGCGACCACCACGTGCCGCTGGTGGGAGAGCTCCTTCAGCTGCGCCCCGTCCATGGCCTGGAGCGCCTCGCGCAGCGCCTCTCCGAGGGCGACCAGCTGCGCGGCCTCCTCCGGCCGCCGTCGTACCAGGAGGTTCGCGGCGAACGCCGCCAGCGTCGGTTTGCGCAGGCCCGCGATCCGCTTCGCCGCCTGCCGGTCACCTTCCCCGCGGGCCTGGGCGGCGTACTCGTCGCGGGCGGCCGTGAACCGGGCCGGCGGCAGCGCGTACAGTTCCTCGGCGATCGCGTCCTCGTCCACACCCCCAGGGTGCGCGCGGCGACCGTGAAAACCGGGGCGGCGAGCCCGGACCGCCCGCCCGGATCCGTCAGGTGGCCGACCGGCTCTCCCGTGCCGCGCGCCGGTCGGCGGTGGCCGTGGCGGCGGCGGCGCGCAGCTCGGTGTAGAAGACGCTGTCCGTGGGGGTCCTCCACATGTGGAGGTAGACCAGCATCTGGTTGAGGACGGTGTCGTATTCGACCAGGGTCCCGGAAGCGTCCCCGGAGGCCTCGTCCCAGCCCTTCAGCCTCTCGAAGTCCGCGTCACTCAGCTTGCCGGCGTCCCTGAACAAGGTCGCGTACTGGAGGACCCTTTTCGGGGTGCTGCCGTACTTCACCTTCTCCTCCAGGAGGCTGTACTGGTTCCCGGTGAAGAGGTCCTGTTCCCTCTTCAGCGCGCTGTGCAGGTCGCCCAGTGTCCGCTTCCGCTGCTCCGCGATCGCCCTGACCTGGTCCGTGGTGGCTCCGTGGGGAACCAGCAGCATCACGTCCGTGGAGTCGTAGGCCTGGTGCGCCGCGACATGGGTGAGCTCATGGGCCACGTGCCCGAGGAGGAAGGAGGTGCCTCCGCGCACCTGGGTGTCCACGTTGAACGTGTAGCTCCGGTCAGGGGTGGCCCCGCTCATGTACGGCGGCCGCGGGGTCACGCCGGGGCGCGAGGTGGTCGCCTTGACGAAGTCGACCTTGTCCGCCACCCCCACGACCTCGCGCAGCATCTCGGCGGTCTCCGGCGGCAGGTCGGACTCGGTCGCCATCCTCGCCAGTTCCCGTACGCAGCCCTGCATCAGAGCGGCGAACGCATCGACGTCGATCTTTCCGGCGGTCTGCTGCGCCTCGCCGGGGAGGTTCATCCGGTTCATCTGATAGGCGAACTCCTCGTCCCTGCCCTGCTCCGTCATCGCCTGGTCCATGGTGGTCAGCAACTGGTGGAACCGCGCGGTGGGCTCCAGATCCTCGGAGGGCATCCGCGGGACGGATTCCAGCAGGCCCTGCTCGGCGGCTGCCTGATCGCGCAGTTTGCCCACGCCTGCCGCACGGCCCTTGGAGTGGCCTCCCTCCAGGTACGACTTGCACCGGGCCACGAGCTCGGCGAGGGCGGCGATCCGCTCGTCCCGCTTGCCGCGGCCGATGGTGTCGTACTTCTCCAACTGCTCGTCGACGCTGGTGATGGACGATTTGCCGCGGTTCTTGAGGGGCAGGGAGGTCTCCTGCTTGAAGGTGGCCGGATCCATCACCCGCTGGACGGCCGACGGGGCCCCGGCGGCTGGGGCTTCCTGCGGCTCAGCGGTCCGCACCAGCGAGGGTGCCGGGGCGGGAACCGCTCCGGACATCACCCGGGTCGCGTTCGCCTCGGCTTCGCGTTCGAAACGGTCGGAAGGGTCGGAGAGCTTCAGCCCGGCCCCGTTGTCCATGCCGGAGACGGGCCCCTGGCGCTGCTGGATGACGTGCGTGAGCTCGTGGGCCAGGGTGTGCTTGTCGCCGCCGCCCTCCCCGATGACGACATGGCTGCCGGACGTGTAGGCGCGGGCCCCGACTTCGGCGGCCGAGGCGCGGGCGGTGCTGTCGTCGTGGACGCGGACGTCGGAGAAGTCCGCGCCGAGCCTCGACTCCATCTCCTCGCGGAGCGGGACGTCGAGCGGCTTGCCGGGAGCCGCCAGCACGTCGTGGACGGTCGAGCGCTGCACCGGCGCCCCGGGAGTGGTGGCGGGGGCCTCGGCGGTGGCGCTGTCCCGGTGGCCGCAGCCCGCTCCGTGCTGGTGCTGTTCCCGCGCCCAGGGGTGACCGGACTGACGGAGCATCTGGACGACGGCCGCGTTCCCGGCGCTGCCTTGCAGGGCGAGGAGCCCCTGGTGCCCCTGGAGCCGAGTGTCCGGGTCGGCCGCGGTGGTGCGCGCCGGGATGCGGCCGTTCTGGGCGGCCGGCTCTTTGGCATTCTCGTGGGCTTGCATGGGGCCTCTTCCGCGCGGAGATGGAACCACCCCTGGATACAAGGCGCGTGTGCTCCGCGGCCAGGTACCCGAGTGCAGCCCGGACTGCCCGTACGGGCAGTCCCGCCGGGTCCGGGGCGTTCAGCCGAGGAAGGAGAGCCGTACCGTGCGCTCGGGGTTGTCCCGGTTGGTGTCCACCAGTACCACCGACTGCCAGGTCCCGAGCGCCAGCTCGCCCCGCAGCACCGGCAGCGTGGCGTGCGGCGGCACGAAGGCGGGCAGTACGTGATCGCGGCCGTGCCCGGGCGAGCCGTGCCGGTGGCGCCAGCGGTCGTCGGCCGGCAGCAGCGTACGCAGTGCCTCCAGCAGGTCGTCGTCGCTGCCGGCTCCCGTCTCGATGACGGCCAGCCCGGCCGTCGCGTGCGGAGTGAACACGTTGAGCAGTCCGTCGCGCCCGGGAGCGGCCTCCCGCAGGAACTCCGCGCAGGCGGCGGTGAGGTCGTGGACGGTCTCCCTGGAGCCGGTCGTGACGTCGATGGCCCGTGTGGTGAAGGTGTCTGCCATGGAACCATCCTCGCGCGGCGCGGCGAAGGATCGCCGCAGCCTCACCGCCGAGCGGCGGCGCTCACTGTTCGCTGATGAGGCCGGGCAGCTTGCGCATGTCGTGGAAGACGGTCGTACCGGGCCCTTCGAGGCGCTCGGCCCGTGTCAGTCCGCCCGCGTAGCCGAGGGCACGCATCCCGGCGGCGCGGGCCGCGCGGACGCCGGGCTCGCTGTCCTCGACGACCACGCACGACTCGGGTGCGACGCCCATCCGCCGTGCGGCGTACAGGAACAGGTCGGGGGCCGGCTTGCCGCGCGGAACCTCGGTGGCGCTGTAGATGCGGCCCGCGAATCGCTCGTAGAGGCCGGTGCGGCCGAGCGTGTGGCGCATCTTTTCGTGGGAGCCGCTGGAGGCGACGCAGGTCGGCAGGGCGATCGCGTCGAGTGCCTCGGGCAGCCCGTCGACCGGGGACAGCGCGGTGTCCACCGCCTCCCGGTGGAGCAGCTCGAACCGTTCCCGCCAGACGGCAGCCGTCGGCTCCCCGAGCCGCGCGGCGAGCAGTTCGTGGATGGAGGCGCTGGAACGCCCGATGAAACGATCGACGACGTCGGCCTCGGTGAGGGCCCAGCCGAGTTCGGCCCCCAGGGCGACCTGGATGCGGGCGGCGATGCGCTCGCTGTCGACGAGCACCCCGTCGCAGTCGAATATCACGAGTTCAACCGGCTTGATCATCTCCGCATCATAGGCATCCGTCGGGCCCGCAGGGCCCGACGGATGACGGAGCCCTAGCCGAGCGCGCCGAACGCCTTGGTGAAGGCCAGCGGCTGCTGGAGGATCGAACTGCACGTCGGGTCCGCGTGGTTCACGGCGCCCGCCGCGCACTGCTGGTCACGGGTCGCGGACCACATCGCCAGCCGGCCGATCCCCTTCGACCTCGCGAAGTCCACGAGCCGGGTCGCGTCGGAGACGGTGAAGATCTCACTCGCGACGTCGTTGACGCCGATCATCGGAGTGACGGCGACCGCCTTCCACGCGGCCGCGTCGGAGAGCCCGAGCACCCCCTTGATCTGCGCCTGCGTGGCCGTGGCGGCCTGGATCGCGTACTGCCCCATGTCACCGCTGTACGCGGGCCCGTAGTCCATCGCCATGATGTTGACGCCGTCGATGCGGACCCCGGCCCGCTTGGCGTCGGCCAGCAGGGCCACGCCCGGCTGGGTGAGACCTTCCGGCATCACGGGCAGGGTGAACGCCACGTCCAGGCCCGGGTGCGACTTCTGCAGCTTGGCGATGGCCTGGGCCCGGCGGGTGTTCGCAGCGGTGTCGGGCAGGGCCGCACCCTCGATGTCGAAGTCGACCTTGGTCAGCCGGTACTGGTCGATGACCTTGCCGTACGCGGCGGCCAGTTCGTCGGCGCTCGCGCAGTTCAGTGCCAGCTCGTGCCCGGCGGCGCCGCCGAAGGACACGCGTACGTCGCCGCCCTTGGCCCGCAGCGCGCCGATCTGCCCGGCGACCTTGTCGCCCGCGAGGTCGGTGACACCGCCCCACAGCGGCGCGCAGCCGCCGCCGGAGGTGATGAAGGCCAGGTGGAACTCCTTCACCCCGGTCTTGGCGGCGGTGTCGAGCAGGTCGTAGGCCGGGTACAGGGAGGTGTCCACGTACGGGGCGAAGCGTGCTCCGCCGGCCGTCGGGGTGCCGGTGGCCGGCGGGGGAGTGGCGGTCGCGGTCGGCGTCCGGGTGGGGCTGGGCCGGGTGGAGGGCGCAGAGGTGGCGGGAGCGCTCGCGGTCTCCGTCGGGGCGCTGGTGGGCCGGCCGCCCGGCGGGGGCGTCGCACCCTGGTCCACCGAGCACTTCACCCCGTTGATCCGGCAGGCCGTCGGATTGCCGGGATCGGCGCCGGCGCTCGTCACGAAGCCGACGGTGACGGAGGCCCCCGCAGCCAGTTCCCTGTTCCATTCCGCCGGCTTCACGGTGACGCGCCGGCCGTCGACGGTGTGCGTGCCGTTCCACAGGGAGTCGATCTTCGTCCCGGCGGGCAGATCGAACTGGAGGGTCCAGCCCGGCTGCGCCTGCCCGGTGTTGTTGGTGATCACGTACTGGCCGGTGTAACCCCCGCTCCAGGAGCTGGACTTCGTGTACACGGCTCCGACGGAGGCGGCCTGCGCGGTACCCGTGAAGGCGAAGGCGGCGCCACCGATCACCGCCGCCACCGCGATCGCGCCGGTGGCCTTCGCCTTCTTGCTCGCCGTGCGCCGGTGACCGGTCGTACTGCCCATCGCGTGCCTGCCTCTGAGTTTCTGGGGGGTCTGGTGTGGCAGCACGCTAGCCGCCCCGAAACGGGCAATCGTTCGATTCGGGGCGGCGGCGGTGAGTCTTAGGTTCCACTTAAGGAAGCGATGGGAAGGCGTTAAGCCGGCCCGTACGGGCGGGGCGGGGGATCAGCCGTGGCTGGCGTCGATGACGCAGAAGCGGTTGCCCTCGGTGTCGGCCAGGACCACGAAGTCCGGATCGGCGGGATAGGAGTCCCAGTCGACGTGCCGGGCACCCAGCGCCACGAGGCGCTCGATCTCCGCCTTCTGCTCGGCGGCGTCCGCGGCGTACAGGTCGAGGTGGACGCGGGGGCGCTCCTGCACGGGTGTCGTGCTGCGGCCGAGGGCCAGACCGGGGCCGTCACCGGCTGCCGGTACCAGGACGGTCCAGTCGTCGGCCGTAGCGCCGTCGCGCGGGACGTACCCCAGCGCCCGGCTCCAGAACTCCGCGGCCCGTCGCACGTCCTGCGCGCCCATGACAATCGTTCCGATGCTCAGCATCCGCCGATTCTCCCAAAGCTCCGGGCCGGGGCGCGCGGGCAGGCCGTACGGGCCGGTTCTCAGGCGGCGTGGCGGCGGCGCGGCCGCCCGTGGTGGGCGGGGGCCGGATCCGGCAGGGCCTCGACGTCGGGCACGGCCCGCAGGTGCCTGCCGTCCGCAGGCGCCGTTTCGGGGGCCGCGGCAGCGGGGGAGTCCAACAGGTGCTCCTCGTACCGGCCGAGCAGCAGTACGGCACACAGGAGCAGCGGCGGAACCAGGAACGCGGTGACGATCACGGAAGTCCCTTTCGGCTGGAGGGTCTTCCGCGCGCATGCCCCGCTCCGCGCAAGGGAATCGGGGAACAGTTCGTGGGATGTGGGATGTGGGATGTGGGATGTGGGCCGTGGGCCGTGGCCTGTGGTCCGTGTCGACCAGCCCGGCTCCGCGAAGGCGTCCGCGGGCACGGGACGGTCGTGCCCGCGGACGTACCGGTGGCCGGCGGAGTCGGGCTCGCGCGGCCCGCTGCCGGCCCCGGCGGGTCAGGCCTTGGACGGGATGTAGTACGGGCGGTTGTGGGCGGCCACGGGAGGCGACTGGTAGGTCCAGGCGGCGACGGCCGGAGCGCCGCCGATGAGGTCGGTGAGGTGCCGGCCGACGCCGCTCGCGGTGTCGTGGACGGTGAGGCGGATCCGCCCGGCGGTGGTCTCGTCCAGGGGGTGGTGCCGGTACGGCTGGTAGACGTTCATCGGGCCGGCGAGCAGACCGTGCCGCGGGTCGGTGCCGTAGCCGGTGATCGGGGTGTTGTTGACGCTCTCCGCGGCCAGGCCCCCCAGGTCGGCGTCGAGGGAGAACAAGGGGTGGTCCTCGCGGACGATGCCGTCGCGGTCGGCGCTGAAGCCGGCCCGCTTGCAGGCGATCGACCAGGTCGACTGCTCCGCCGGGCCGTTGAGGGAAGGCAGCGTGGTCTCGAACCAGCCGGGGTACTTCGGTTCGGCGTAGAGCCGGCGGCCGGCGTCGATGGCGAGCGGGTTGTCGCACAGGACGTGGATGCGCGCGATGCCCAGGAGTTTGGTCTGGTCGACCCCGCGGGCGTACTCGTCGTAGCCGAGAGCGGCCAGCCGGCCGGCGGCGACGGCGGGGAGGGCGATGATGTTGACCTCGATCTCCTGGGTGATTCCGCCACCGTTCGGGTACTGGGCGAAGTACAGCTGGTAGTTCAGCGAGACGCAGGCCCGGCCCCCGAAGTCGGCCGCTCGCAGCTCGGGATGGTGCTCGGCGAGGACGTCCCGCGCGGGGGCGGGGTCGACCAGGTAGTCGACGCCCACGTTGTGCAGCGCCCCGTAGTGGAACGGCAGCTGGTAGGGAGCGGGGACGGGGGGCAGGGGCAGGTGCTGGTCGGCGGTCACGGTCGGTCGGCTCCTCGGGGTGCGGGCGCGCTGCCCGGGGCGGTCCCCCGGACGGTGGCCGGGCGGCGGTGGGCGAGCAGGTCGCGGTGGATCTCCTCGGTGCTGCGCAGGGCCAGGGCGGCCATGGTCAGCGAGGGGTTGGAGGTGGCGACGGTCGGCATGCTGCCGCAGCCGACGGCGTACAGGTTGGGGTGGTCCCAGCAGCGCTGCCACTGATCGACCACGGAGTCGGCGGGGGAGTCGCCCATGATGTGCGTTCCGGCGCCGTGCCCTGCCGCCCGGTAGGCGTACGGGCGGCCCTCGTACTCGAAGTAGCCGGGCCAGGCGGGACCGGGCTCGAAGCGGGTGTGGTCGGCCGCGCCCAGCAGGGCGAACAACTCGTCGGAGACCGCCTTCGCGGCGGCGATGCCCCGCTTGACGTAGTCGGACAGGCCGTAGTGCAGCACCGGGCGCGGATTGCCCAGCGCGTCCCGGTGACGGGGGTCGACGGTGACCCGGTTCGACGGGTCGGCTTCCTGCTCCATCTCGAACTGGAACGCGAACTCCCGCCCGACGCGGTCACCGAGCGTCCGGCGCAGCTCCGCGCCGAGCAGGCCCCGGCCGTCCGCTCCTCCGGTACGCAGGAGTTCCGCGACGCGCCCGTCCGGCGGCCCGAGCGCCCAGGTCCAGCCCCAGTTGCCGATCTCGATCCGGAAGGGGGCGCGGCGGGCGCGGGCCGCGCCGAAGCGGAACCCCTCCAGCCCGGAGGTCGACCCCGGGCCGCGGTAGGCACCGACCTGCCGGGGCATCGTTCCCCAGGTCAGCAGGACCGGGTGGTCCATGAGGTTGCGGCCGACCTGGTCACTGCTGTTGGCGGCCCCGGAAACGAGGAGGAGCTTGGCGTTCTCGATCGCGTGCGCGGCCAGTACGACGAGATCCGCCTCGGCGACGAGCGCGGTCCGGTCGGGGCCGGACTCCGGGGCGGGATCCGTACCCTCACGGTAGGTCAGGTACTCGACGCCCGTGGCCCGGCCGTTGCCGCCGAACCGGACGCGCGTGACCACGGACCGCGTCGCGAGCGTCACCGACGGCCCCCACCGGGCCTGGGTCTTGAGCGGCGTGTACTTGGCCTGGGACGGGCAGATCGGCACACAACTGGCGTGGCCCGCGCACAGTGTCCCGCGCTCCGGCCGGCCGGGGGCGCCCGCGGGCCGGTAGCCCGAGCCGTTGTCGTAGGAGGGGTCGGGCAGGCCGTTGCGGGCGTGCGGGGTGGCCACGACCCGCAACCGGGTGGGAGAGCCCGCGCCGGGTTCGCGTACGTACCTGCCGTCCAGGGCCCGCGCCGTCACCCGGTCCAGATAGCTGGGCGGGATCGCGCGCATGGGGTACCGGTAGCCGTCGGGGAAGGGCAGGCCGACGGCCTCCCGCTGCTCGTCCGCATCGCCCGCCACCCCGATCTCGCGTTCCGCGGCGCGGTAGTACGGCTCCAGGTCCGCGTAGCCGAGCGGCCAGTTCCGCCCCTGTCCGAAGTCCGCGGAACGGAAGTCCTCCGGGTGCATGCGCGGCGCGAGTCCCGTCCAGGCCAGTCCGGTGCCGCCGTTGGCCCTCAGGTACCCGCTGGCGTACGGCAGGGGGCCGCGCTGCACCAGGTAGCCGTCGGCCAGGTAGCCGCCGTCCGCGGTCCCGCGCAGGTCGGTCACGTCCGGCGAGGGGGCCGCGGCGCTCTGGCGGTAGGGCGAGTTGGGCACCCTCGCCATCGCCGACCGGTAGGCCTCCACCGCCCGCGCGTGTTCCCCGTGCCCGCCGTCGTCGTCCCCGGCACGGCCGAGTCCCGCCTCCAGTACCAGGACCCGCCAGCCCCGGTCCCCCAGGCCCTTGGCGACCAGGGATCCGGCGAACCCCGCGCCGACCACGATCACGTCCCACCGCCGGGCCCCCGCCGCGCTCACCGCTCGCCCACGGGGTCGGCGCCGCGCGCGCCCACCGCGAAGGGGGCTTCGGTCCAACTGCCGTATCCCTGGGCCGCGGAGCCCGGCGCGTGTCCGCCGAAGGCCCGCCACACCAGCCCCTGCGCGTAGGCCCGCGACGACACCACGAACGGAGCATCGGCGGGCTGCTCCTCGTCCGGGTCCGGCTCCGCCCGCAGGGCCGGGGCCGGCCAGGTCCCGAGGTACCACAGGTGGGCGAGGGCGCGCGCCAGCTCGCGCTCCGACTCGTCCTCGATGGCCAGCGGGCCGGCCCCCGACTCGGTCACGGTCTTCCCGAGCCGCCGCAGCAGGCCCGTCCCGGCGTGCCGCACCACCACCCGGTGGTAGGTGTCCGCCATACCGGTCCCGCGCAGCTCATCGGTGCCGAATCCGGTCAGGGCAGAGGATAGGCATAAGAAATGGTCGGTCACGGGCATTGCTCCCCTTGGGCTCCATTGCGCTCACATCGCCGTGATCCTTCCTCGGTGCAGACCGGGTCATGCATGTCGATCGCGGCCGCTACCCGCCGGCCTCCTCGCGCCGCCCGAGCGGCAGGAGGTACTGGAGGGGCTGTTCGAGGTCGTCCAGCCCGAACAGCTCCTGGGCCAGGTCGTCGTGGAAGCCGCCCAGCGGGGTGCCGCCCAGGCCCAGGGCCGACGCCGTGAGGAGCAGCGTCTGCGTCAGGTGACCGGTCTCCAGCAGGGCCAGCCGCAGCGCGCGCAGACCGTAGCGGCGGCGCAGCAGCCCCAGGTCCGCGTACACGCCCAGCACCACCGGCGCACCGTCGATGCCGATCCAGTCCGGGTCCGTCGCCGGCCGGGACAGGTACGTCGACAGCGCCTTGATCTCCTCGACCCGCGGCACCGGCCCGACGTGGCGCAGCGACCGCGACTCGGGCACGCACTCGTACGTCCCCGCCGGGACACCGGCCGTGTCGAGGACCAGCAGCCGCACCCGTGCCGTGTACAGGGCCCCCGCACTTGGGTACGGGCGGTGGGCCAGCGGACGCGTCGAGCCGTCCGCCAGGCGCTGCGCGGAACGGCCGCTCTCGGCCAGGGAGTACCACAGCAACGCGCCCAGGGCGTCGGCGTCGAGCGGCCCCCCGAGCGCCCCGCGCCGGGAGGAGCGGTCCGCCAGCACGGCGCGCAGCGAAACGTCCGGCAGCGGGCCCGCCGGAAGCGGGAGGACCGGCCGGGACGCGTGCCGCGCCCCCGGTGCCGGCGCCGTCGGACGCAGGGCCGTGTCCTCGCCCCGGCCGATCTGGAACTTGCTCCGCTCCAGGTACCGGAAGTCGGGCGCGGTACGTCCCGACGGGAAGTACGAAGGCGGCTCCTCCGCCGTCTCCAGCAGGGTCCGGGCGGCCAGCCGGCACACCGCCCGCTCCTCGTCGGGGGTGACCCCGAGCCGGTTGAACAGCATGTGGAGCTGCGACGCCCAGACCCAGGTCCACGGATCCTCGGGCGCGCCCCCGGCGCCGGCGCCGCGCAGCGACGCGTCGGCCTCACGGACCCGGTCCGTCCACCGTGCCAGCCAGGGCGCGGCGGTGCCCTCGGCGAGCCGCTGCCGGACGTTCGCGGCGCGCCGGGCGAGCACCGTACGCTGCGCCGCGTAGACGGAGTTGACCCGCGTGTGCACCGCGGCGCCGGGCAGCAGCGGCACCTCGGTGACCCAGCGCCAGCCCGCCGCGTGACGGCGCAGCCAGCGCGCCGCGCTCAGGTCGTCCATGCCGAGCGCGTACGCCGTCGCGTGCGCCAGGTCCGCCGCGACCGCCAGCCGCCGCGCCGCGCCCGCGCCGGGCTGCTCCCGCAGGGCTTCGAGCGCCGCCCGGGTGGCGGCGACGAAGACCTCCTCGGCGACCGGCAGCGCCCGCGGGCCGCCGTAGCGGTCGGTCTCGGGTACGTAGGGCACCGTACGGACCTCCGCGTGGGCGGACGGCCACGGGCCCGGCACCGCCGGCACCTCCTTGGCCGCCCGCGCGAGTTCGTCCGGCAGCCGCCCCGAGGCCGCGCGGCTCAGGCCCCGTACCCGGATCCGCAGGTGGGGGCCGTCCTCCCCGTACCGGATGAAGAACCACTCGGCCGCTTCGCCGGCCGTCACCAGGCCGTCGAGGAGCGGTGCCACGTCCCGGAGCAGGAACGCGTCGGTGTCCTCGGCGGTGGAGTGCAGGAACAGGTGGTGGCTCTGCCAGGTGTCGGTCGTCGTCATCTGCGGTCCTCGTCGTGGGCCCGGTCGCGGCCGGTGGGGGTCAGGGGAAGGGGTGCGGGTGGAGCGCGAGGTCCGCGTGACGCAGCGGACGGTCCGTACGGCCCAGCCGGTACGGCACCTCCAGCAGCCGGGGGAGCCCCCGGGTGCGGTGGTTGACGTGCCCGAAGGTCATCGGCAGGGAGCCCGGGACGACGACCTTCACGCAGTGCAGGCCCAGCCGGTCGCGCATCCCCGGCTCGCTCTGGTCCACGGCGATCACCTCCAGGCCCGCTTCCGACAGCCGTTCCACGGTCGCTCCGAGCAGGGCGGCCAGATCGCGCACCGGCGCGGGCGCCCCCGGCCAGGCCTCCTCGACCGGTACGCACGGGGTGTCGGCGAAGAGGAACTCCAGGCGCGGGCCCGCCTCGGGAAGGGTGTTCAGCCCGACGTGGTCGTCCAGGGTCACCACCAGCTCCGGCCGGTCCAGCATCGGCCGCAGCCGGCGCGGATCGCGCGGGCCCGCCTCGGCGAGGGAGCGGTGTCCCGACTCCAGGACGTTGGTGACGACCTCGGCCACCGCGGAGCGGATCGCCGCCCGCGGGTCGTGGTGGGCGCCCGCCGCCAGGAACATCCGCGGCGCGTCCGGGTGGGAGCCCTCGTACCGGCAGACCGCCACGACGGCCGGGATGCCGAGGTCGTTCGTCGCGTCGAGCAGGACGAGCCGGTAGCCGGCCAGGGCCGCGCGGTCCGCCAGCAGCAGTGTGTCCAGGTCGTCCGGTGGCACGGCGACGCGGCGCAGGGGCGTCGCCGCGTACCAGGCCATCAGGAAGGCGTCCCGTTCCGCGACCTCGAACAGGCCGTAGAGCGCGGCCTCTTCGGGGCTGTTGCCCAGCCCGCAGCCGTTGGAGGACTCGTACACCACCCGTGGCCGGCCGTTCCCCGGGACGTCCCAGTACGCCACGTGCTCGGGGACGGCCGTCGCCCGCCGACGGGTGAGCGACCAGCCGTGCACCCAGTCCAGCTCCAGGTCCGGGGCGTAGGGCACGGTCGGCGACGCCGGGTGCCCGTGGAAGGCGGGGTCGGGCAGGCCGAGCCGCTGCGGGTCCACGGCCCGCTCGGGCCCGAGCTCCGCGAAGGAGGCGCGCAACTCGGTGCGCCGACCGGTCGGCCGCATCCCCGCGTACCGCTCGACGCTCTCGAACAGCGCGATCCGCTCGCTGTCCGCGTAGTCGCGGGACCGGCCGTACCCGCCGTCGTCGACGAGCCGGCCATCGGTCACGAAGGCGCTGGTCAGGCTGAACGCCGAATCCTCGGACCGGAACAGCTTGCGCACCGGGCCGAACCGCTCGTCGTACAGGGCCTCGCGCAGCCGGTCCGGCGTGGTCAGGGGGTTCGCGCCGCGGAGCACGTACGGGTCGGCGAGCACCCGGGGCGCCGACGGCAGCGGGGCGACGCCGGGCGCCGAGTCCGGGGGCAGGGGGCGGCACACGGCGCAGCCGCCGACAGGGCGGACGCGGTGGGTGGACCAGGTGCCGCGTCCCAGGTGGACGACGTGTACGACGGCGGACTCCGGGTCCTCGGCGGCCGACGGGTCCGCAGGGGCGTGCGCCACCGGCTCCAGGAGCTCCAGCGCGAGGGCGCGGAGCGCATCCGACAGCGCCGGGGAGGGTACGCCTGCCAGCGCCAGGTTCGGGCTGCGCCACGGGACCCGGCCGCCCGCCGTGGCCAGCCGCTGGTACTCGGCACAGCACAGGCAGGCCGCCGCACCCGGCCGGAGCACCGGCCCGACCACCGCCAGGGCTCCGTCGAAGCGCACCGGGGCCAGGGCCACGGGGTGGCCGAGCGCGTGCCGGCTCAGCTCCTCGGCGAGGCCGAGCGTCCACCGCGGCAGCAGCACCACGGCCGGGCCGGCCGTCACCGCCGTCGCGGACCCGGCGTCGAGCACGGGCACGTGCAGGACCCCGGGCTCCTCGATCGGGGCCGGGGGAGGTGCCGGCGCGGTCATCGTGCCTCCTGCGGGGTGTGCAGAACGGTGAAGCCGAACGCGCGCAGCCGCTCGGTGAGTTCGGTGGCGTACGGGGGAACGGGCGCCTGCGCGGGCGGAGCCGCTCCCGCGAGCCGGCGCAGCGCGTCCTGGAACGCGTCCTCGCGTCCGGCCAGGTCGGCCAGCCAGCCCCCGGTCCATCCGGTGTCCTCCCAGGCGGCCGTCCGCGCGCCGGCGGCGGCCAGCGGGGCGACCGCGCCGCCCGAGGAAGCGGCGGGCGCCGCGGGCAGCCCCGCGGCGGCGAGACAGACCCCGGCGACGGCCGCGAGCGCGGCGAAGGCGGCCGCATCGCCCGCGGTCGCCTCGACGGCGGCGCCGAGCACGCGGGGCTCGGGCGGGGTTGCCTGTACGGGGGGCTCGGGCGGGGTGCCCTGTGCGCGGGGCGCAGGCGGGGTTCCCTGTATGCGGGGTTCGGGCCGGGTGCCCGGCAGCGGACCGCGGGCCGAGGCGGGGCGGACGACGGCGCGGTACACCTCCTCGCCCGGCGCGGCCCGGAACACCTCCAACCGCGCGGACACGCCGAGGCGGGCGGTCAGCGTGGTCCACCAGTGACGCACCTGGGGGTGCCCGGACCACTGGGCGGCGGGCACGGACAGCGGCCCGGGGGAGGGCGTCGGGCGGAGGAGGGCGGCCGTGCGCAGGGCCCGGCCCCAGGCGTGCCCGGGGTTCGCGCCGACGGTGAAGTCCCCCTGGCCCAGGAGTTGTTCTGCGGCCCGGCAGAACAGGTCGAGCCGAGCCAGATCCAGCCGCGGTGCGCCGCCGGCCAGGACGTCGGAGCGGGCGCCGCTGCCCGCGGTGCCGTGGGGCTGGGCGGCGCCGGGCGCGGCGGTGCCGAGCTGGGCGGCGGCGGGCGCGACCGTGCCGGGCGGTCTGCGGTCGGGGCCGGTGCTCGGGAGCGGCTCGCAGCGGGCCAGCGGCACGGGCAGCTGCCTCAGGTCCGCCGGGAGCGGCTCGGGGAGCGCCCCGCACCGCCCGTCGGTGAGGGCCGCCACGCGCCGCAGCGCATCGCCGAGGGTGTCGGCGGGCGCCAGGCGCGCGTGCCGGTCGGCGTCGATCCGGGCGGCCCCGAGCCAGGTGCGGTAGTCGGCCCGGAGCGGGCGCGCGTCCGCGAGGAGGACCGCGGGCAGCCCGGGCAGCAGCCGGTCGTCCCCGCCTTCACCCGCCGGGTCCGGCAGCCCGGCGGCCGCGCACAGCAGCCGCTGCGCGGCGGCGCCCGCGAGGAGGGCCGGGAACGCGGCGGGTGCCTCCGGTGGGCCGGGGTGGCCGAGCAGTTCCTCCAGGGCCGCCGCCTCGGACCGGACCTGGGCGGGACTGCCCGGCGCGGTGGCGTAGCCGCTGCCCCCGCACCGCCCGACCGCCACGCCCCGGTCGGGGCCGGGGCCGTGGGCGTACAGCAGGACCCGGTCCGGGGGCAGATCCGCATCGGTGGTGTACGTGACGGGCAGTCCACCCGCCGCCAGCGCGCGCCCGGCCGCCCTGGCCAGCGGCCCGTCCGGGGCCCCGGCCACCACCTCGGCCCGCGTCGTGGCGAGCGCGGCGGCAGCGGCGTCGGGCCGCTCGGCCGTCGCGCCGAGCCAGTCCGCGACCGGACCGGCTCCGTAGACCGGCGGGCCGGGGTCCGCGGACGGCGCGGGCTCCGCCACGAGCAGGTCGTGGGCGTCCAGTTGCCCGAGGAGCGCGTCCACGGCCGTACGCAGCGCCGAACCCGGCTCCGTGCCGTCGACGAACGCTTCCAGCCCCCCGTTGCGCAGGGGCCCCTCCAGCACCTGCCACAGAGCGGGCAGCGCCCTGCTTCCCTCCAGCGTCAGGCTCCCGCGCCGGCCGCGCAGGTGGAGGCCGTTGCGCAGCGGGGTCACGGCGACACCGGGGCGCAGCCGCCGCACGATCCGCGGGCCGGCCGCGGATGCCTGCGCGACGGTGCCGCGGAGGGCGGCGGGGGATGCGGGGGTCGTGGTCATGGCCTTGCCTCCACCGCGTCGACGGCCGCGCCGAGCTCCGTACGCCAGTCGCAGCCGGTCAGGGGCGGCACGGTCCGGATCACCAGGTGCGCCGCCAGGTACCGCTCCAGCGGCTGGACGTCGCAGATGGCGAGGAGCCGGTACAGGGCGTTCGTGCAGGCCCGGTAGACCAGATAGTCGGGACGGCTCCACATCGTCCCGCCGGGGTCCGAGCGGCGCAGCAGCCGGTGGAAGTCGCTGTAGCGCGTGCGGGAGCCGGGGTTCCAGCGCTGCGCCGTCGCGGTGTCCCCGGTGGCCGCGGCCCGTGCCCGGTAGGCGTCCGGGGCGCCGTGCAGGTCCGCGCCCGCGTCGTAGCGGCTGCGGGTCAGCTCCCACGCATCCGCCGAGTAGGCCGTCCAGGCCCGCTCCCAGCCCTGTGCACCGCCGTCGGAGATCCGCCCGACGAGGCCGGTGACCGCGTCGTCGGTACGTTCCCACTGGCGCTCGAACCGGTCCCGCAGCCGTCCGTCGGGATCGTCGTGGACGAGGAAGTCCTCCAGGTGGGAGACGTACGAGTAGTGGCCGCCCGCCAGACCCCCGGGGTGCGCGCGGGCGTGCGCCGCGAGCGCCGTCACCGCGAGCTGCACCCGGGCCTGCGCGCCGTCGCCGTGCCGGGCGAGAAAACCGGCACCGGCGCGCAACGCGCCCAGGCCGGCCCGCAGGAGCGCCTCGCGCAGGTCGGCGCCGTCGGCGCCGAGGAGGGTGCGCAGCGGGGCGCGGTCGGCGGGCTGGAGCCGGACGGAGTTGTCCGCCACGATCGGCCCGTAGGGCCCCGCGATCAGCTCGGCACGGCCCGCCTCGGCCGCGCGCTCCAGCAGTTGTGCCTCGGTCAGGTCGCCGCGCGAGGGGTGGGCCCGGAGCCAGTCGCGGATCCGGGTCGCGGCGGCCCGGGCGGCGGCGTCGACCCGCGCCTCCGGGCCCTCCAGGCGCAGCCTCAGGTGCGGGCCGTGCAGCCAGTGCCGCTCGACGTGGGCGGCCAGCCCGTCCGCCGCGCATGCCTCGGCGAGCGGCAGCATCACCTCGCGCAGCAGCGGCGCCTTGACGGGGTGGTGGTAGTAGGCGACCACGTCGCGGACGCCGCTGCCGGAGCGTCGCCCGGACGCGGGCGCGGACGGCGAGGACGCGGGCGACGCGGACGGCGAGGACCCGGGCGACGCGGACGGCACGGGTGGCACGGGCAGCGCAGGCGGCACGGGCAGCCCAGGCGGCGCGGACGGCACGGGGCGTGAGCGCTGCGTGGACGGGGTGGGCTGCGGCGTGGGCCGCGGCGTGGGCTGCGTGGGTGGCACTGCTCGCACCCTCTCTTTCCCTGTCGTCGGGGTTCGGCTCATCGCGGTCGCCCGGACCGGTAGGTCTCCAGCACGAGTTCCACCGCCCTGGCCGGGGCGGCCGGGCCGCCGGGCGCGGGGAGCGCCTCCTCCAGGACCGCGCCGGCATCGCTGTGGCGGGACAGCCACTTGGCCAGACAGCGCAGGTGCAGCGCGCTGCCGAGGTCCACGAGGTGCGGCTTGGGGCGGCTGAGCCGGTTCAGGAAGTCGTCCGCGGCCCGCCCGCTGGGGGCGGCGCCGGCCGGGTGCAGGAAGACCTGCTCGGGCAGGTCGAGCAGGGCGCGCCAACGGGCCGCTGCCGCGGCGGGAACCGGGTCGGAGCCGAGGTCGGCGCGCAGGGCCCGTACGACCTCGGGCGGAAGCAGCCAGCGACGGCGGCGGAGCACCACGTGCCGGTGGCGCAGCCGGGGGGTGCGCGTCACGCGGCCGCCCGGTGCGGCGAGGGCGTGACGGGGGACGAGCGCCCCGAAGTCGACGGCGCCTTGGGGATGGTCCGCCAGGTGCGCCCCGATGCGCCGCGGCAGCAGGACGGGCGCGAGGAAGCCCGGGTAGAGGACGTCGAGGTGCTCCCCGGTGCTCCGAAGGCGGAAACGCACCTGGTCCGCGGCCGCGTCGTGGACGAGGTCCAGGTCGCCCTCGCCGATCGAGGCCCAGCGGCGGTCCGGGCCGATCTCGTCCGGTACGAGCATCGGGTGGAGGTTGGCGTTGAAACCACCGACGGGCCGGATCTGCGCCGCCCGTGCGCCGGACCCCAGCCCGCGGCGGATCTGCCGGGACACCTCGGCCCCGGCGCTCGGGTCCAGGGCGTCGAGGAACCGGCTGGTGAACCGGCCCCACCCGCCGTACACGTGGTTGACGCACAGCAGGCCGGGGCCCTCGGTGCGGGCGGGATCGCGCTGGAGGAAGTACGAGTAGCTCAACGGCCGTTCGACGGCCCAGCCCGGCAGCCGCTCGCCGAGGCCCTTGGCGAGGTCATGGGGCAGTACGAGCTCGTCACCGCCGAAGGCACCGTCGGCCAGGGTGTCGCGGACCGCTCGGACGGCCTCCGCGCGAAGCGCGGCCAGTTCCCCCGCGCCCGTGGGGAAGGCGGCCCGGTCCGCGGGGTCGAGTGCGGCGAGCCGCCCGACCGCGGCCCAGGCCTCGGCGACCTCGGTACCGAACTCCCACGGATGGCGGCAGGTGCCGCCGGAGCCGTAGCGCTCGACGAAGCGGTCGCGGACCAGACGGCGGACAAGGTGCCCGAGGTCGAAGAGCTCCGCCAGCGCGGTGACCTCGCCGAGCGCCTCGTGGTCGGCGCCGTCGAGGTAGCCGCCGAGGGGCAGCGGGCGGGGGGTGACGACGTCCTCGGACAGTACGTTGAGGGGGGCGGACCCGGGGGGTACGGGCCGCCCGGCATCGGCCAGCGCCGTCCGCCAGCCCTGGGACAGGGCGGCCAGCAGGGCGGGGCGATCGGCGGCCGATGCGGCTCCGAAGCCGGCCGTCATACGGCGGAGTTCACCGATGCGGTCCGCCAGCGCCGCGTCCGCGGGGGATCCGCCGTGCTGCGCCGCGGCGGCCGTCCGCAGCCATACCGCGATGCGGTCCAAGGGGTCGGCGTCCTGCGGCGGGACCGGGTCACCCGGAACCAGCAGGCCGGCCTGTTCCAGACGGTCGAGGAAGGCTTCGGCCGCGGCGCGGGCGCCGTCGCCCCCACCCTCCAGTGCCGCGGCCAACCGCTCGGCCAACCCGGCCCGTTCGACCGGGCTTCCGGCGTGCTCGGTGACCAGGCGCAGCGGGCCTGCGAAGGGCAGTTCCACCTCGTCCTCGTCGGCCACCAGATAGCGGCCCCCGGCGAAGGCGGTCCGGTCGCGGGAGTACGCGGCCCTCCCGTCGGCCGTCCGGGCGGTACTGGTGATGCGGTGGGGGAGCCGCGCCCGGCGGTGCGGATCGGCCAGGAGCGCGAGGGTGAGGGCGGTCGTCAGGGTGCGGTTGGCCTTCACGACCGGGCGCAAGGAGCCGTCGAGCAGTGCGGGGGCGCCCCAGTCGAGCACGGGGCGGGCCGGCGAGCCCTCGGACAGCACGCCCCAGCCGACGGCGGTGAACCAGGACAGCGGGCTGGTCTTGGTGCTGGCCCGCAGGGCGTAGCGCAGCACGCCGGGCTCCTCCTTGCGCGCCTTGCGGTCGGTCGCGCCGGTGCCTGCCCGCTGCACCGCCCGGAGCAGATCGGCGCTGGTGAGGGCGACGGCCTTGCCGAGGGCCGGTTCGCGGCACAGAGCCGCCAGGGCCGTCCGCTCGTCGGCCAGGGCGGGTCCGGCGGCGGCGCCCAGCTCGGCGAGCACGGCGCCGCGGCGGGCGCGGAGCGCGAGCCAGGAGGCCAGCTCGGGTACCCGGGCCGGCAGATCGCCGAGGCGCTCCAGCAGGGCGGGCCGGGGTTCACGGCCGTTGTGCAGGGCGCGGCGCAGCGGAAGGACGATGTCGCGGTGGAAGTCCGCCGGATGCCCTTCGCGGCTGTCGTACAGGGAGTCGCAGAGCGGTGTGGTGATGCGCAGCAGCTGAGAGTCGAGACGGTGCAGTCGGGCGAGCAGGACCCGGAACCGGGAGGCGTGCGGCCGCTGGGCGGGATGGGCGAGCACGGAGGCGCGGACCAGCGCGTAGGGCGCGGAGCGAACCCGGTAGCCGCCGCTGCCGGCTGCGAAGTGGGGGTCTGCTTCGGCTTCCGTCCCGGTGCCCGTCGGGCGCGGCTGCGGCTGCGGCATGGTGGCCCCTGTCCTGTCCTGTCGGTGATGCCGAGCGGGCCTCCCGCCGGACGCGAGGTGCGGCGGGAGGCGTCACACGTGCGGGTGTATCGGGTGGTACGGCCTATGGCCTATCGCCTATCGCCTACGGCGCCGGGACCTCGGGCGCCGGTAGGGGCGCGGTGGGGCCGCCGCGGTCAGCCCGCGAGTTCACCGGCGTCGAGCTGGGGCTGGGCGCAGGACGACGAGCCCTGGCAGGAACAAGAACCCCAGGAGGCCCCGCCCTCGGGCAGCGCGACGGTGTCGCGCATCGAGGTGACGGTGAGGTCGCCGAGGTCCAGCTCCAGATCCTGGAGGGCGAATTCGGAGGTGCGGGCGGTGTCGGACATGCGTATCTCCCGGAAGTCGAGGTGAGAGCCGAATGTGCAGTGATCGAACGCCCCGGCCCACGGGCCGTAATTGCCTGGCCCGGAGGTCTTCGGCGTGCGGTCTGGCCGGGTCCGCAGGCGACCGGGCTGCTCTCCTCGACGGAAGAGCTTCGCTTCGGTCCCCTGGATCCGGACTCCTGCCGGCCGTGGTGCGGCCTGGTACCCACCATCACCGGCCCGGCTTCAGCACTACTGGAGGGGAGATGCAGCCCGTTCGGTCCCTTTTCGGTTCAACAACCGGTTCGCCAACCGGTTCAACAACCCAGGAAAAACACCCTAGTTGAGCGGGACGGCTATCGGGCGGCGGGCCGCCGGCCGGCCTGTACGAAGCCGACCGCAGTCAGAACGACGGAGGCCGCGAAGGACGTCGCGAGGGCGGGGTTCAGCCAGGAGGGGACGACCGCGCTGTTGAACAGCCTGCCGTCGGTGGTACGGCACATGATGTGCAACGGGATGAACCGCACCTCGTGGTCCGACACCACGGCATCCTGCGGGCGGTTGGCCGTGGAGCGGCATTCGTGCATGGGCGTGGAATCAGCCCCCTCCCCGACCTGGCTGACGGTGAGACCCACCAGCAGGAGGCCGAGGAGGTACAGGGCAGCGGTGAGGGCGCCGGCGAAGACCGCCGCTCCGCGTATGAACGTCGGGTCGCCGCCCCGGGCACGTGTGGTCATGGCGCCCACCGTATCGTCACCGTCGAACGGGCGACGTGCGGGTTCAACGCGGTTCGACGGTGACGCCGAAGCCCCTCAGGCGCTCGGCGATCTCCTCGGCGTACGAAGTGCCTTGCGACGACCCCTCGTCGGCCAGCGCGGCGCGGGCCACGTCGAAGTCGTGCCAGACGAGCGTGAAGGGCGGCGCGGCGCCGTATCCGCCGCTCAGACAGTCGAAGAGCGAGTTCCAGCAGTGGCCGTAGTACCCGCCGGGGCCGTTGACGGCCTCGCCCAACGCGCAGTGCAAGGCGTGGAAGCCGGTCACGAACCGGCCGTCGAGGTGGTACTCGCCGCCCTGCCGGTCCGGGCCGGTGCTCTTCTCCGTGAGCCAGAGCCATTCGCCCCTGAGGTCGTCGGAGAAGGGCACCCACCGGTTGGGGGCGGTCGGGCGCCCCTGTGACCAGGCCTCCCACACTGCGGCGAGTGCCGGCGGCGGCTGGTCGTCCATCCATCCGCGCAGCTCCACGTCGACCAGGTCCCCGCCCGTGGCGGAGGGACATGTCCCGGTGGCCCAGAGCCTTGCCCGCCGACTCGTCATGACGCGGCCGCTGCGGTCGAGTGCCAGGAGGTCCATCGAGGTGGTGCCCTGGGACAGCACAGGGGCATCGGGCTCACAGCCGACGAGCCGCAGCTCGGTCATCCGGAGATCCGGCCGGCGGACGAAGAGCCCCGGCACCGCGCCGCAGGAGCCGTACGGCGTGTCGCCCTCGGCCCGGAACAGCTCGAAGCCCAGCTGTTCCTGACGTGACTCCGACAGGTCGCCGAAGGACCAGTCCGGAGTCCGCACACCGGCCTCGACGATCAGGTCGACGAGCGAGGCGTCCTGCGGGCTGGGACGGTGCTCCAGGACGACGGCGTCGCAGAGCCGGTAGTGCCAGTCGTGGACCTTCTCGCCTTTGAGGCCGACCTCGATCCGCACGTCGCCGACCCGGCCTCCGTCCTGCCCGTCGACAGCGTCACGGAGCGCGCCGAGCGGTGCGCACTCGAACAGCACCAGTTCCTCCCGCGCAGGGGCCGGCGGTTCGGCGAACAGTCCCTCGACGTCGGAACACCTCGCCATGAGTTCGAATCCGCCGGCGCGGGGGATGCCGTTTCCGTCCTCGTCCCCCTCGTCCTCCGCGTTCGCCTCGGTCTCCGCCGTCAGGGCGTACCGCAGGGGGATGTCGCGCTCCCAGCTCCAGCGCTGGTGAAAGGGGTCCATGCCGCTCATTCAACAGGGCGCCGCCCCACGTCACCCGATCGCCTCGTGCCACGACCCGCCGGGAGAGCGCCGCGTCCTGACGGGCGGCGGCGCCCCTCAGCCCCGGGCCGCCGGGATCGTGGCGGGCCCGGGGGCAGGCCGGTTCGCAGCACAGTTGCGGGCGACGGTGTCGGCGAAGGTCCGCGCCAGCGGGGAGAGCGCGTCCCAGCGCCGCACGGCCCATCCTGCGCACAGGACCGGGAGGGCGGGGATGGGGACGAGGCGCAGGCCGGTGTGACCGGGGCCGAGCCAGCCGGGGAGAGCGGGGACGATCGCGCAGCCGAGGCCCAGCTCGGCCAGGAGGATCGCGGTGTCCCAGTCGGCGACGCTGGTGTCGAAGACCGGCCGGATCCCCGATTCCTCCAGCCAGTTGTCGAGGTGGGAGCGGGAGGTCGAGTTCTCGGGAAGTCCGACGATCCGAACGCCCTGGAGGTCCGCCGGTGCGATGAGGGGTTTCGCCGCCAGAGGGTGGTCCGTACTCACGGCCAGTACCCAGGGCAGCTCGATCACGGGGCGTTGTTCGATGCCCCGTACCGCTGGGCCGACGGTGATCCAGGCGAGATCGAGGCCGCCGGAGGCGAGTGCGTCGAAGCAGCCACGGCTGGAGTTCTCGGTCTCGAACTCCAGGCTGACCCGCGGGTACCGGCGCCGGAAGTCGACGATGGCGTCCGACATGAAGTGGCGGACCGTCGTGGCCCCGGTGGTGATCCGGACCGAACCGCCGTCGCCGCGCACGAGGTCCTCGATCTGGCGCAGGGCATGGTCGATGCTGCCCAGCCCGTCTTCGACCGCGACCCGCAGCAGGTGTCCGGCCTGGGTGGGCACGATCCCCCGCGGGTGCCGTTCGAGGAGGCTCAGGCCCAGCTCCCGCTCCAGGCGTTTCACGTGCTGGCTGACGGCCGACTGCGTACACGGCACATCGCGCGCGACCGCGCTGAGGGAGCCGGCCTTGCACACCGCGACGAAGAATCGAAGATCTTCAAGAGTCACGGACCCAAGCTACAGCTTGGGTCCGTGCAATCAACCTGGAGGATTGACTTGGGTACTTCCTCTTGTGAGGATTTTTCTCGGGCCCAGGGCGGCAACCCGGCAGGGACCTGAGCATGTTCCGGACGGTTGCTCAGGGCACTGTCGGGTGCCGACCCGACCGCACCCGACCCGAGGAGGAACCCACCGGATGCCGCCTCCGGCCGACCGCGTCCTTGCCGCCCTGCGCCTCTTGGAGGAACTGGGCGCCGCAGCCAGCGAACATCCCGGCGGCACCCTCGGCGCGCACCTGCGGCGCGTACAGCAGCAACTCGAACGCTGGGAAGCCCGCCCCGCCCTCCAACTCGCCGGACTGTGCCACGCCTTCTACGGCACCGACGGCTTCGCCACCGCCCCGCTGGCACTCGGGCACCGGTCCAGACTGGTGGAAGTGATCGGCGCCGAGGCCGAATCGATCGTCCACTTCTACGCGAGCTGCGACCGCGCCTCCTCCTATCCCACGCTCGCCGGCGCCGACGCGGCCTTCCGGGACCGGTTCACCGGCCGCACCTTCACCCCGACCCTGCGGCAGCGCCAGGACTTCGTGGAACTGACCGCTGCCAACGAGTTGGACCTCGCCCGCGTCGACGCGGGTTTCCGGGAGGCGGCCGGAGCCGGCCTGCTGGCCCTGTTCACCCGGCTCCGGCCCCTGCTGAGCCCGCTGGCGTGGCAGGACTGCGCGACTGTGCTGGCCCCGTGCGGGGGACGGGCGGGACCCGTGTGACCATGGCCCCTTCGGAGCATCCGCACCTCATGGGGGGACCATGCGCACCCGTACCACCACCGTCTCGACCTGCCTCGCCGCCGTGCTCGCGGCGTCGCTCGTCCTGTCCGGCTGCACCGGGTCCGGCGCAAGCCCGCAGGGGAAGGGGAGCAGCGCCGCCGCTCCCGCTCCCTCCGCGCCGGGCGGCGGCTCCGGGTACGAGGGCCCCCGGCCGCAGGACCAGAACCTGCTGGCCTGGACCGGCGACCCCAACGACGCGGGGCACGTCACCGCCCAGACCGCGGCCGGGGTAGGCGGACGGGTCACCCTGGTGCGGGTCGTGCTGCGCGAGCAGATCACCTGGTCCAACGTCTGGCTGGGGCTGGCCGGCATCGACCCGAACGCCCAGCTCTCCAACTGCTACCTCGGCGTCTACGACGCCCACGGCACCCTGCGCGCGTCCACCGCCGATGTGTCGCCGCAGCTGATGACCGACGCCATAGCCAAGCCGCTGCCCCTCGCCAAGCCCTTCACGGCCGCTCCCGGCACCTACTTCGTCGCCCTCCTCCTCAACGGCAACTGGGCCACCAACGCCCTCACGCTCAAGTCCACGGGCGCCGGGATCTCGGTGAACGCGGGCCTGACCCCGCCGAACCTCCGGTACAGCACCGTCCTGACAGGCCAGAGCTCCCTGCCCGCCACCGTGAACCTCAGCGAGCAGTCCACCAGCACGATCAACACCGGCTGGGCCAGCCAGTGGTACGGAATCTCCTGAACGGACCGCACCGCTCATCGGAGGGTCAGGCGCGGCAGGGCCCGGCCGGGAAACCCGGGCGGCCACCAGTCCAGGAGCCCGCTGCCCCAACCCCACTGGAACTCCCGGTGAGGTAGCCGGTCGCTCCCGTGCCCCGGGGGGAGTCCGGGAGGGTGTCGTACGTCAGCGCGGCGGGGAAACTGGCAGTCCTGTCAATTGACATGAATGTCAGATATGACGGATGGTTGTGCCATGGCCACTGGATCCGAGCCGCCCGGGCCGCCGGGACTGCGCGAACGCAAGAAAGAGGCGACCCGCCGGGACCTGCGGGACGCGGCGGCCCGGCTCTTCGCCGAGCGCGGATTCCTCGGGACCACGATCGCCGAGATCGCCGCCGGGGCGAACGTCTCCGAACGGACCTTCTTCCGCTACTTCGAGAGCAAGGAAGACGTACTGCTGCCCGACAGCAGGGAGTTGTTCATCCGGATCGAGAAGTCCCTCCTGGACCGGCCGGAACACGAAAGCGCCCTCCAGGCCGCCTGCGCCGCCGTCCTGGACGCGGTGGGCTTCTTCGCCACCAGCAGCCTCACCGCGCTGACCCACCCCTTCGACGAGGTCCGCGAACACGCGCGGGCCCACATGGTCCAGCAGTTCGCCGAGTTCGAGGACCGCTTCGGCGAACTCATCCAGCGGCGCCTCCCGCTCGGGACACCGGACGCCGACCTGCACGCCGCGGTGATCGCCGCGTCCGTCCTGTCCGCCGCCCGCGCGGTACTGCGTACCCTGCGCAACCGCAGGCGGGCGGACGTAGCGGTGGAGCCCGTGGTGCCGGGGCGACTGCTGCTGGAAGCCTTCGACGTACTCACCCGGATCGGAACCACAGCCCCGTGAATCGACGCCGTACCCTCATGGCCGCCGCAGCCTGCACGACCGCCCTCGTCGCAGCGGCCGGTGCCACCGACCTCGTGATGCAGCACAAGGTGGAGCAGCGCGTCGCCGAGGTCGCCGCCTGCCGGCTGGACACCGAGAACGGCGTCGACGTCGAGCTCGACGACACCTTCGCGGGCCTGACCGCCCTCACCGGCTCGGTCGGCACGGTCCGCGTCACGGCCGACGGGGTGCACCGCCAGGGAACCGACATGGACGTCTCGGCGGTGCTGCACGGCGTCTCCACCGGCGGACAGAGCGACGGCGGCACGGCCACCGCGACGGTCGCGTACACGGAACTCGACAAGCGCCTCGGCGAAGCGGGCGAAGGCGTACAGGCGGGCGAGGACATGAAGGCCGGCACCGACGGCAGCCGCCTCGTCCTCAGCGGAACTGCGGGCGGTCTGCCCGTCACCGTCGTGACGGAGCTGACCACCACCGCGCACAGCCTCACCGCCACCCCCACCGCCGTCCGCGCGATGGGCCGCCAACTGCCTTTGGACCTGCTGTCCAAGCTGCCCGGAGCCGGACGGATGGCGGAGCAGCTGCGACCCCGCACGGTGGAGATCACCGAACTCCCCGACGGCACCCGGCTCACCGGAGCCCGGGCCACCGGCACGGGACTGGTACTGGACTTCGCCCTGTCGCCGACCCGGGCGGACACGGCCGCCGCGACGGGCTCCACGGGCGCCACGGGCTCCCCCGGCGCCGCGGGCACCGGCCCGGGCGCGAACCGTACGACGGACTGCCGCACCGCCTGAGCTCCGCCATGCCGGTGACAAGAACGCGGCCGGTTCGGCCAGCTCGGGGCGGGTGCGCAACGGCTCCAGGAACCGGCCGGTCATACGACCGCACCCTGACGAGGCGCCGACGGGCCCCCGGGGCGCGCACCCGCGCTGTGTCGTTCCGGTGGCGCCGCCTCGTTCCAGTGGCTGGGAGTCGTACCGAAACGGCCGGTTTCGTCCTGCTGTGGGCCGGGTTCCGCTGCGAACCTTCCGGTGTCCGTTCGCAGCCCGCATAAGGAGTCAGCATGAGCAGAAGGCATATCCGGCTCGGCGTCGTCGTCGCTTCCGCCGTTCTCGCCCTGGGCAGTGCCGGTCTGGGGGCGGGAGCGGCGCAGGCCGCCTCCGTCGCGCCGGCCACCGCCTCCTTATCGACCTCCTCGTCCTCATCGGCGGTGAGCAGCGACACCGAGACGATCATCCACGGCACCAGCGGCCTGACCCGCGGCCAGGCGTGGTCCTCGCCCGACGGCGGTACCGTCCTGGCCCAGCAGACCGACGGGCACGTCGTGCTCTACCACAACGGCGTCGCGATCTGGACGGCCCGCGGCACGTACGGCATCGGGACCTCCTTCTACATGCAGGCCGACGGAAACCTCGTCGCCTACGACGCCGCGATGCGCCCGCTGTGGAACAGCGCGACCGACCGGCACCCCGGAGCCCACCTGGCGATCCAGAACGCCGGGAACATGGTCGTCTACTACGGGGCCACGCCGATCTGGTGGTCCAACTTCCGGCCCGGCGGCCCCGTGGACCCGGGTGACGGCGAGTGCCACCCGACCCCGCACCAGCTCTGCCCGTAGGCGCCGCGAAGCAGCGCGGGAACCACAGGCACTTCGGTCCTCCGCGTCACCCGTACGGCCCGATTCGGGCCGTACGGGCCGGGTAGGTGACGGCGCGTCCTTCCCCACTCGCCATCCCGGAGGCATCCGTGCCCGACATGAACGGCCCCTACAAGCCCGGCACTCCGTGCTGGATCGACCTGATGGTCCCCGACCAGCAGGCGGCCCTCGACTTCTACGGCGACCTGTTCGGCTGGCAGGGCGAGATCGGCCCGCCGGAGACCGGCGGGTACTCCGTCTGTCTGCTCAAGGGCAAGCCGGTCGCCGGCATCATGCGCGCGATGAATCCCGACGGGACGGTGCCCGACCCGATGCCGCGGAGCGTGTGGACGACGTACCTCTCCACCGACGGCATCGACGCCACCCTCAAGGCGGTCTCCGAAGCGGGCGGCACCGTCATGGTGGGGCCGATGGACGTCATGGAGCTCGGGCGGATGGCTGTCGTCACCGACCCGACCGGTGCCGTCGTCGGCCTCTGGCAGCCCGGCACCTTCGAGGGCGCCGGCATCGTGAACGAGCACGGCGCGCTGATCTGGAACGAATTGAGCACGGGCGACACCGACGCCGCCGCGGCCTTCTACTCGGCCGTACTGCCGATCAGCCCGGCCCCGTCGGACATGCCGGGAGCCGAGGGCTACACGGAGTTCAAGGTCGGGGGCCGCGCCGTCGCCGGCATGCTGGACCTCTCCAAGCTGCCCCCGGGCGTTCCGCCGCACTGGATGCCGTACTTCCACGTCGACGACGTCGACGCCGTCCAGGACGCCGCCGTGCGGGCCGGCGGCAGCGTCCTGGCTCCCGCCTTCGACATGGCCGCCGGCCGGATGGCCGTCCTCGCCGACCCGCAGGGCGGGGGCTTCTCGGTGATCACGGCCTCGTCGCCCGAGCAGCCCGCCTGACCGGTCCGGGCGATCGCCTGACCCCGTTCCGGCGCTCCCCGGAGCTCGCGGCGCCCGGCGGCGCCGCGAGCGCGGGGGAGCGTACGGCCTAGGAGTCGAGGCGTTCCAGAACCGCCTTGATCGCGGTGTCCAGCGCCCGGTCGGCCGGGACGGGTACGTCGGGGACCACTCCGACGCCTTCCCAGTTGGTGCCGGTCACGGTGTTGACGGACCGGGCGATCGGGACGGTCACCAGGATGTGCTCGGAGACCGCGTATCGGACCGTCGGATGGGCGCCGCCCCGGGTGGTCTCACCGACCACGACGGCCCGGCCTTGCGCCTGCAGGGTGTACGCGACGTCCTCGCCGCCGGAGAACGTGGCGGCGCTGGTGAGCACGTGCACCGGGCGGTCGAGGTAGCGCGGCGCGGGAAGGTGCGCGCTGGTCCAGTACTGGCGGGTGGCATCGGAAGGCCGGTCGTAGATGTCGTTGAGGTGCACCTCGCCGTCGGGGAAGAAGTAGCTGCACCACATCGCGGCGCCGTCCGGTGCCCCGCCACGACATGCGCGCAGGTCCAGGATGAGCGCGGAGCTGTGGGCGGCCAGCTGCATGGCCGCGCCGATCGAGGCGGCGCCCTCCTGGGCGGAGGCGATGAGCCCGATGCCGATCAGCGCCACGTTCCCCTCCAGGTGCTCCACGCGGCGGATCCCCTGGTTCTCGGCGCGGAGCAGGGCGAGGAACGCGGCGCGCCCCGCGTCCTCGTCCTCGGGCTCCAGCGACTGCGGCTCGTCCGACCAGAGCAGCCGCAGATGCTTGTCCGGGCAGACCGCCTGGAGGTGGGCGGTCACGGCCTCGCAGAGCGCCGGGCCGTCCAGGCCGTCGTACGCGCCTGCCTGGAGGTGGCGCCGTACGGCCGCGCCGATGTCCGCCGTCTTCTCGGGAAAGACGTACCCCGAGTCGATCCGGCCGAGGGCCTGTTCGACTATTCGTTCGTTGGTGATCATGGCGGGCCACGGTAGACGGCGCGCGGCTTCCCGGCCAGCGATTTCCCGGCGCGCGGCGGGGCCGGGGGCGGGCGGGCCCTCAGCGGGCGCTGCCCAGATTCCGGTCGGCCTCGGCGCCGGCCAGCATCAGGGTCGTCTCCTCGACGCGACGGAACCTGCCGTCGGGGGCGAACTCGGCGAAGAGGTAGACCTCCGTGCGCACGGCGGAGCCGTCCTTCTTGGTGACGTGCACGGTGTGGCGGTCGGCGTACAGGGTGCCGTCGTTGAGCTCGTCGTGCACCTCGACCGTGCCGGTGGCGACCACCGTGCGCAGATGCGCGATGTGGGCGAGGAAGCCGGCGCGGTCGTCCCACCGGCCGTCGGTGCGCTGGCGGTAGTCGGGGGCGAAGTGCCGGTCGGCGGCTTCCTCGAGGCCGATCTCCGGGGAGAAGAGGAGGTCGGTCAGGGCGGCGGTGATGTTGGTGCTGGTCGCGGTCATGGTCTGTCCTCTGTCCGTATCCGTGCGTGAGCGGGCGTGCGTGAGCAGGCGTGCGTGAGCCCGAAAAAAGCGTGCGCCGAGCACGCTTCTGGAAGGGTACGTTATTTCCGTGCGCCGCGCACGCTATCCTGGGGCCGTGGCACACGACATGGGGCACGAGATCGCCGACGCACTCGGAGAGCTGCTCAAGCGGAGCCTGCGGGCCGAGCTGTACCAGGGGCTGACCGAGAATCTCGGCGAGGGCGTCGACGAGGTCACCTACCCGGTGCTCAGCGGGCTCGCCAGGACGGGGCCGTGCAGTGCCGCCGACCTGGCCGCCGAGGTGGGCCTGGACCGCTCCGGCGTCAGCAGGCGCGCCTCGCGCCTCGAGGCGGCCGGGCTCGTGCGCCGCGATCCCGACCCCGACGACCGGCGCTCCGTCCTGCTGACCCTCACCGACGAGGGCGCCCGTACCGTGGACACCATGCGGGAGCGCCTCGCGCTGCTGGTCGAAGCCTCCCTGGAAGGGTGGCCGCCGGGGGAGGCCCGCGTCTTCGCCCGCGGGCTGCGCAGGTTCGTGGACGAAGGCCCCTTCGGGCGGCGTTCGCAGGCGTGAGCTCCGGTTCGCCGTAGCCGCCACCGGGGGCGGCACGTGAAGACGCTCCGAGCGGGTAGACGCTCCGGCGGAGGCCGAGACACGTGAAACTCAGCGACTGGATGCTCACCGTCAGCGAACGCGGCAACGACGCGACCCGCCTGGACGCACGACACCCCGACGGAGCCGCGTGGACGCGCGGGAACCACGTACGACCGCTGGTGCACGGAGCGACGTACTTCGCCGAGCTGCTCAAGGCGATCCGGGCCCAGCGCTCGGGAGACCTCCTGCTGTTCACGGACTGGCGCGGCGACCCCGACGAGCGGCTCGACGGCGAGGGCACGGAGATCGGCGCCGTCCTGTGCGAGGCGGCCGGGCGCGGTGTGATCGTGAAGGGGCTGATCTGGCGCTCCCACCTGGACGGACTCCAGTTCAGCGAGACCGAGAACCGCCACCTCGGCGAGGAGATCGAGGAAGCCGGCGGCGAGTGCCTGCTCGACATGCGGGTACGCCCCGGAGGCTCCCACCACCAGAAACTGGTCGTACTGCGCCACCCCGGCCGTCCCGAGCTCGACGTGGCGTACGTGGGCGGCATCGATCTCTGCCACAGCCGCAACGACGACGCCTCGCACCGCGGCGATCCGCAGGCCCTGCCCTTCGCCGCCGCCTACGGGCCCCGGCCGCCCTGGCACGACGTCCAACTGGCCCTGAGGGGCCCGGCCGTCGGCGACATCGAGGCCGTGTTCCGCGAGCGCTGGGACGACCCCGCACCCCTCACCCGCAGTCCGCTCGTCCGGCTCCGGGAGCTCCTGGACCGTGAGGACACCGAAGCGGACCGACTGCCCGACCAGCTCCCCGACCCCCAGCCGTGCGGCAGCCACACCGTACAGGTGCTCCGCACCTATCCCAACCGCCTGCTGCGCGGCTACCCGTTCGCGCCCGACGGCGAACGCAGCATCGCGCGCAGCTACCTCAAGGCGCTCAAGAGGGCGCGCAGGCTCATCTATTTGGAGGACCAGTACCTGTGGTCCCCGAACGTCGTGGAGTCCTTCGCCGCGGCCCTCCACGACAACCCGGAGCTGCGCCTGATCGCCGTGATACCCACCGTCCCCGAGCAGGACGGCCGGCTCACGAGGCCGATGAACCTGGTCGGACGGATCACCGCGCTGGACAGGCTGCGCCGCGCGGGCGGCGACCGCGTGGCGGTCTACGGACTGGAGAACCACGCGGGTACCCCCGTGTACGTGCACGCCAAGGTGTGCGTGATCGACGACGTCTGGGTCTCGGTCGGATCCGACAACGTCAACCTGCGCTCCTGGACCCACGATTCGGAACTCAACTGCGCGGTCCTGGACGAGACCCCGGACGCCCGCCCGCCGCGCGACCCGGCAGGCCTCGCGGACGGCGCCCGCCGCTACGCCCGCGACCTGCGGCTGGAGCTCTCCCTGGAACACCTCGACGGCGCGGCTCCCGGCTCCCCGTACACGCCGGAGCTCATCTGCGACCCGGTGAGCGCCTTCGACGCCTTCGCGGCGAGCGCCGCCGCGCTGGACTCCTGGCACGAGGGCGGCTGCCGGGGGCCGAGGCCCGCCGGCCGCCTGCGCACCTACCGGCCGCCGGAGCTGCCGTGGATGACGCGGCGCCTTTCCATGCCCCTGTACCGGCTCTTCGTCGACCCGGACGGGCGCCCGTTCGGCCTCCGGCGACGCAACGCGTACTGAACCGGCCGAGCCGAGCCGGAACGCAGACCGGCCTAGGGCACGTCCCGCGCGTCGAGCGGAGCGCGGGTCGCCCGGAGGTGTTCGAGCCCGTGGACCAGGAGCGCGAGGCCGAAGCGGAACTCCTCCTCCAGCGGAACGGAGGTGAGGCTGTGCGCGGCCCGTGTGAGGGCGGGATAGGCGGCCGGGTCCAGGTGCCGGTAGAAGGCGGCGAGCTGGGGGCCGTTGTCGGGAGCCGCGGAGGGGCCGTGCTGCTGGGCGGTGAAGCCGATGACGTAGTGGGCGACGGCGGTGAAGGCGCGGGCGGCCAGGCCGGCGGGCAGCCCGTGGTCGAGCAGGGTGTGCAGGACCCGTTCGCGCTGGGCCAGGCCGTTCGGGCCGACGGGTACCTGGGCGATGAGCAGGGGAAGGACGTTCGGGTGGCCGCGCAGGGCTCCGTAGAGGCGTTGGGCCGTGGCGGTGAGGGTTTCCTGCCAGGTGGAGAGGGCGGCGAGGTCGGCCAGGTCGGCCTCGCCGAGGACGCGGTCGACGACGTAGGCCAGGATCTCGTCCTTGCCGGCGAAGTGGCGGTAGAGGGTGGCCGTGCCGGAGTCGAGGGCCTCTGCGAGCATGCGCAGCGTGAACGCCTGGACGCCGTGTTCGTCGACGAGGCGCAGGGCCGCGTCGACGACGCCGGCGGTGTCGATCGCGGGGCGGCCGCGCCGCGGACCGGTGGGGGTGGGGGGACGTGAGGCCCACCATGCCGGGCTGCCCGGGAGGACCGGTGGGTTGGCGGCCATGAGGCAGCTGCCTTTCTCGCCGTAGCTGGTTTCCGCCGGGGCGCTCAGGGGGCCGGCGTGCTCGTACTGGTGACGAGGCCACGGTAGCGGGGGATCGCGGGCGGCTTCGGTGGCGGGCGCAGGGCCCGCCACCGCCGGTGCTTCAGCCGGCCCGAAGGCCGGCGGTCATGGACCGGACCGCGGAGGCCGGGCCGGGATCGGCGGGCGGACTCGCGATGTGGCCGACGTAGCCGTCGGGGCGGATGAGCAGGAGGGTGTCGTCGGTGATCCCGTAGGTGCCGATCAGGGCCTCCTCCTGCGGATCGCGCGGCGTGGTGTGGCCCAGAACGGTATGGCGGTGCAGCGGGACGCCGTGGGCCGGCCACGGGAGGCTTGCCAGGGCGGCCCGGGCGCGTGCGCCGAAGGCGAGGGCGGTGAAGTGGGGGCCGCGGTAGAGGTCGAACATGCGCCGCGCCCCGGGGGCGGGGGCGGCCAGCGGGGCGTCGGGTGCGCGGTCGCCGCAGCGCAGGGTGACGGTGCGGGGGGAGTCCGCGGGGGCCAGCGGGCCGCCGAAGTAGCTGACGTTCAGCTGGTGTTCGTCCTGGCCGCGGGTGAGCCTGCCGGGGCGTGCCTGCCGGAGGCCTTCGTACAGCTCGGTGGACCGGCCCAGGACGTGCGCGGCGACGGGCCGCCGCTCGCCCTCGTAGCTGTCCAGGAGCGACTCGGGCGCTCCGGCCAGCACCTGCTGGAGTTTCCAGCCGAGGTTGTGGGCGTCCTGGACCCCGGTGTTCAGACCCTGCGCCCCGGCAGGGGTGTGGACGTGGGCGGCGTCGCCGCACAGCAGGAGACGCCCGTGGCGGTAGCGCTCGGCGAGGCGGATGTTCGGGCGGAAGACCGAGGCCCAGGTGACGTCGCGCAGTGTCAGCGAGCGGCTCACGCGACGGCGCAGCAGAGCGGCGAGGGCGGTCTCGGTGAGGTCCGCGGGGTCGTCCGGCCGAATCTTGATCATCAGCTGGAAGCGGTCACCGCCCGGCAGCGGGCAGGCGGCGACGCTTCGACCGCCGGGGCGGGGCCAGACGTGCCACCGGTCGCGGGGCAGGCCGTCGACGGATGCGTCCACGACGATCATCCGGTCGGCCTCGTCCGTGGTGCCTTCGAAGCCGATGCCGGCGGCCTTGCGCACGGTGCTGGCCCCGCCGTCCGCCCCCACCACGTAGCGGGCCCGCAGCTTCCGGCCGTCGGCCAGGCGCACCGCGGCCGCGTTGGCGTCCTGGGTGATGTCCGCGGCCGGGGAGGAGAAGTCGACGGTCACGCCGAGGCGCTCGACGGCGCCGAGGAGCAGGGCCGTGGTGGCGTACTGCGGCAGCAGCAGGATGTCCGGGTAGGGGGTCGCGGCGTTCTCGGGGGCGGACTGGTGCATCTGCCAGGACTTGGTGAAGGGCCCCAGGTGCAGGCCCATCGGAGGGTAGGGGGAGCCGGCCGCGCGGGCGCCGTCGGCGAGGCCGAAGTCGTCCAGTACCTCCAGGGTCCGCGGCTGGATGCCCTTGGCGCGTGAGCCCTCGAAGGTCCTCTCCGACCGTTCCACCAGCCGTACCGCGAGCCCGCGGCGTGCCAGGTCGAGGGTGAGGGCCAGGCCGACCGGGCCGGCGCCGACGACGATCACATCGTGCTCCGGAGCCACATCGTCCGATTTCGTCATGTCCATCCACCTTTGCCGTCTGCGCCCGTATGCGTGGATCAATTATGGCTACATTGTAGCCGTAATTAGCAGGGGTGGCGCCGGCCGCTTTCCGGGGACCGGATCGCGCCTCGGGCCGGGCAGATCCGGTCCGCGGCGACGACGGACCCGGAACGCTTCACGGATGATCCCCCGCCACGCGCCACCCGTGGCTTACGATCTCGGCGGACGGTCCCGTCCCGCGACCGCCGCACGCCCCGCACTCGTGGAGGTCAACCGTGTTCCGGACGGCCAGAGGAATCCGCAGTCGCCCCAGCAGCTTCCGCATCCGAGCCGCGGCCGGAGCCGCCGCAGCGGGTGTGTTCCTCGTCGCCGGCTGCTCATCGGGCGGCGAGGGGCCGGGCGAGGCGGCCGGAGGGGTGCCCGTGGTGGAGAAGGGCAAGCTGACCACCTGCACCCACCTGCCCTACCCGCCGTTCCAGTTCGAGCAGGACGGCAAGGTGGTCGGTTTCGACGTCGCCCTGGTCGACCTGGTCGCGAGCAGGCTCAAGGTCGAGCAGAAGATCCTCGACACGCCCTTCGAGAACTTCAAGACCGGCGCCTTCCTGAACTCCGGCGAGTGCGACCTCGCGGCGGCCGGTATGACGATCACCGACGAGCGCAAGAAGAACGTCGACTTCTCCGTCCCCTACTTCGACGCGACCCAGGCGCTGCTCGTCACCAAGAAGAGCGGTGTCACCTCCCTCGCCGACGTCAAGGCCAAGTCGAAGAAGCTGGGCGCCCAGGCCGAGACCACCGGCGAGAGCTACGCCAAGGCGCAGGGCTTCGATCCCGTCGCCTTCGAAAGCTCGGACGCGGTGCTCAACGGACTGCGCACCGGCCAGGTCGACGCGGTCGTCATCGACTACCCGGTCGTCCAGGGCTGGCTCAAGGACCCCAAGAACGCCGCCGAGTTCACCCTCGCGCAGAACGTCGACACCGGTGAGCAGTACGGCTTCTCGGTGAAGAAGGGCAACACCGCCCTCCTGGCCGCGATCGACAAGGCGATCACGGACGCCAAGGCCGACGGCACCTACAAGAAGCTCTACGAGCAGTGGATCGGCCCGCTGCCCCAGGGCACGCCGTGACCTCTCGGCTGACCCGCCGGCAGCGGCGCCGCATCTCGCAGGGCATCCAGTACGTGCTCTTCGCGGCCGTGCTGATCCTGATCGGCGTCCATGCCGACTGGGACCGGCTGCAGAACCAGTTCGCCCAGAAGGACCTGGCCCTCCGGCTCTTCCCGGAGATCATCACCACGGCCCTGCGCAACACGGTCGTCTACACGATGTCGGGGTTCCTCCTGGGCCTGGTCCTCGGCCTGGTCATCGCCATGATGCGGCTGTCTTCGGTGGCCCCGTACCGGTGGGTCGCCAGTGTGTACATCGAGCTGTTCCGCGGCCTCCCCGCCCTGCTGATCTTCATCTTCGTGGGCGTGGCGGTGCCGCTGGCGTTCCCCGGCACCGAGATCCCGGGCGGTACGTACGGCAAGGTCGCCATCGGCCTCGGCCTGGTGGCCGCCGCGTACATGGCGGAGACGATCCGCGCCGGCATCCAGGCGGTGCCCAAGGGGCAGATGGAGGCGGCCCGCTCGCTGGGCTTCTCGCACGCCCGCGCCATGGTGTCGGTGATCATCCCGCAGGCCTTCCGCATCGTCATCCCGCCCCTCACCAACGAACTGGTCCTGCTGTTCAAGGACTCCTCGCTGGTGCTGTTCCTCGGTGTGACGCTGGACGAGCGGGAACTGACGAAGTTCGGGCGCGACCTCGCCAGTCAGACCGCCAACTCCACCCCCATCCTGGTCGCGGGCCTGTGCTACCTCCTGGTGACCGTGCCGCTGAGCTTCGTGGTGCGGCGCCTCGAGGCCCGTGCGGACAAGGCCACGTGAGGACTTGATGTCACAGAAGACGGAAGCGGGGGGCCCGATGGCCACGGACGGCCCGGAGATCGAGATCCGGGGGCTGCACAAGTTCTTCGGCGACAACCACGTCCTGCGCGGCATCGACCTGGAGATCGCCCGGGGCGAGGTGGTGTGCGTCATCGGGCCGTCCGGCTCGGGCAAGTCGACGCTGCTGCGCTGTGTGAACCTGCTGGAAGAGCCCAGCGACGGCCGGGTGTTCGTCGGCGGTACGGAGGTCACCGACCTCGATGTCGACATCGACGCCGTACGCCGCCGCATCGGCATGGTCTTCCAGCAGTTCAACCTCTTTCCCCACGTGAACGTGATGGAGAACCTCACGCTGCCCCAGCGGCGGGTCCTGCGCAGGGACAAGGACCAGGCCGCCGCCGTCGCCATGGAGAACCTCGAACGCGTCGGCCTCGCCGACAAGTCCGACGCCTACCCGGCCCAGTTGTCCGGCGGCCAGCAGCAGCGGGTGGCGATCGCCAGGGCGCTGTCGATGGGCCCCGAGGTGATGCTCTTCGACGAGCCGACCTCGGCCCTCGACCCCGAACTCGTCGGCGAGGTGCTGGCGGTGATGCGGGTACTGGCGGGCGAGGGGATGACGATGATGGTCGTCACCCATGAGATGAGCTTCGCCCGCGAGGTCGCGGACCGGGTCGTGTTCATGGACGGCGGAGTGATCGTCGAGCAGGGTCCCGCGGCGCAGGTGATCGGCCAACCCCGGCAGGAACGGACCAAGGACTTCCTCAACCGCATCCTGGACCCGGCGGCGGCCGAAGCGCCCGCTGCCGACGGCGACGGCGAGCCCGTCTGAAGGCGCCCCGAACGGCCCCCGGCCCCGGTGGCTGCGTCCCTTGGGGGACTCGGCGACACCAGCGACAACGCGGATTCGTCGCGGGCGGGGCGTGGTGAGACGGTGGACCGAAGGCTCCCGGACCACTGTTAGGGTGACGTGCGCCCGTCAAGTCGGGCCCTCTCTCATCCACTGATATACCAACGGGGTTTGAACGTGAAGCTTCGCCATGTCCGCGCGGTCGCCGTCTTCGGGATCGCCGTCTTCGCACTCACCGGAGCCCGTGGCTCCCACGGCGCCAGCTGCGGAGGCAGCAGCCACAGCTCCGGGTCGAGCTCCAACAGCTCCAGCGGGGGCAGCAGCACCGGCGGCAGCCACGACAACGACAGCACCAGCGGCAGCTCGGGCGGCACCTCCGTCACCGGCGGTTCCAGCAGCAGCAACAAGGCCGAGCGCGACATCAAGATCGACGCGTGCAAGCTGGACGACGCGGGCAAGAACCTGGTCGCACGGCTCACCGTCACCAACAGCGGCGTGCTGGACTCCACCTACAACATCACCATGAAGTTCCGCGGGGACACCGGCTCGACCGCCGCCCCCGCCTCGGCCCGGGTCAGCTCCCTCACGGTCAAGGCGGGCGCGTCCAAGCAGGCCGAGGCCACGACGCCGTACACCGGCAAGGGCGACGGCAGTGAGTACAAGGAGTGCGTCGTCGTCAGCGTGACGAAGAGCTGACGAGAGCTGACGAGAGCTCACGAAGAGCTGACGAACAGCCCGGGAAGAGCTGACGAAGCGCGCCCTCTGACGCACCGCTCCACCGCGGCGGAAGTGGATACGCTGCCCTCGTGACCAGCGCCGAGGTGAGCCGCCGCCGAGTGATGGCCGCCGGACTCGCGGTGGCCGGGGCAGCGCTGGGCGGATGCGCGCGGGACTCCGGCCCCGTCCGGCGGCTGCGGCTCGCGACGGGGCCCGAGGGAGGTCCGTACAACGCCTTCGGGCAGGCCCTGGCCCGGGCCGTCGCCGCCGGCGGCCGCAGGCTGGACATCGTCCCCGTGAGCACCGCGGCCAGCGTGAACAACCTGCGGAAGCTGGACGAGGGCTCCGTCGAGCTGGCGCTGGCCATGGCGGACACCGCCGAGGACGCGGTAGCCGGGCGCGAGCCGTTCTCCCGGCCGGCCGGGGTGACCGCGCTGGCCAGGGTCTACGTCAACTACACGCACCTCCTCGTCCCGGCCGACGGGCCGGTGCGTTCGGTGCACGACCTCGCGGGCCGGCCGGTCGCCGTGGGCGCGGCGGGCTCCGGGGTCCAGGTGGTGGCCGGACGGATACTGCGGGCGGCCGGGCTCAGCGGCGGCCCCTCGCCGGTGGACGAGCGGCAACTGGGCCTCGAAGCCTCGGCGACGGCGCTGCGCGCGGGCGCGGTCGACGCCCTGTTCTGGTCCGGAGGCGTGCCCACCCCGGCGCTGTCCGCGCTGGCGGGTGAGCGAGCCGTGCGGTTCCTGCCGCTGGACGGGTACGTGGGCGCCCTGCGCGAGCGCTACGGGCCCGTCTACACGGCGGTCACGCTGCCGGCCGGGGTGTACCGGCTGGAAGAGCCGGTGGGGACCGTCGGCGTCGGCAACTACCTCCTGGCCCGTGCCGACGTACCGGAGGGGGCGGTCCACGAGCTGCTCCAGGTCGTCTTCGAGAGCTGGAGCCACCTGCTGCGTGAGGTGACGGCCGGCGCGCGGCTGGAACCCCGCTTCGCCATCTCGACCGGGCAGGTGCCGCTGCATCCCGGCGCCGTCTCGTACTACCGGTCCGTGTACGGCTGAGTGCTCAGGGAGTCGGCGCCGGCGGCAGCAGGAGTTCGATGACCAGGCCGTGCGGCGCATTGCCGCTGACGCCGAGGCGGCCGCCGCTGATCCGGGCGATCTCGTCGGCGATGGCCAGCCCCAGGCCGCTGCCGGGAACGTTCTGATGCTCCGGCGAACGCGCGAAACGCCTTAGCAGCAGGCCGAGTTGGTTCTCAGGGACACCCGGGCCGTCATCGGTGACCCGGACGACGGCGCTCCCGTCCGTACCCCGCGTCGCCGTCACCTCGACGCGGCCACCGGGCTGCACGAACTTGACGGCGTTGTCCAGGAGCGCGTCCAGGATGCGGCCCGCCGCGTCGGGCAGGGCCCGTGCCCGCAGCCCCTCGGGGAGGCCGGCGACGGCCAGTTCCAGTCCCGCGTCGCGGAACACCGGAGTCCAGGCCCGCACGCGTTGCCGTACCGCCCGTGACACGTTCTGGTCCGTCAGCTCCGCGGTGGCGGACTCCACCCGTGCCAGCGCCAGCAGACCGTCGAGCAGGTCCTCCAGACGTTCCGCCTCGTCCAGGGCGCGGGTGTGCTCGTCCCGGCCGGGGCCCGGGGCGATGTGCGGTTCGACGTTCTCCAGCTGGAGCACCAGCGTTGCCAGCGGGTTGCGCAGCTGGTGGGAGGCGTCGGCCACGAAGTCGCGCTGGCGGCCGATGGAGTCGGCCACGGCCTCGGCCATCGTGTTGAAGTGCTGCCGTAGCCGGCGCAGCTCCGGAGGCCCGGTATCGGAGACGGCCCGCGTGTGCAGGCTGCCGGCCGTCAGCCCCTCCACCGCCCGGTCCAGATCGAGTACCGGGCGCATCAGCCACCGCGCGATCCCCGCCGCCACCAGCGCGGCTGCCGCGAAGGCGGCGAGTGCCCCGGCGGCGATGAGCGACCAGCGCGCCGTCACGTCCCGGCGGGCGGCGTCGGTGGGCACGGCCATCAGAACGGCCCCGCTCACCCGCTCGTCCCGGCCCACCGGCTCGGCGAGCACCACCGACGCCGGGCCCCAGGGGCGGATGACCGGCAGCCGGTCCGTGGAGCGGCCGGTGAGGGCGCGCCGCAGGGCCTCCGCAGCCTCGGAAGGGGTGCCGGAAGGGGCCTCCGACGCGGTACCGGCGGGGACGTCCGAGGCGGTACCGGAAGGGGCGCCCGAGGCCGCCGGGCCGCCGAGGGCGGGCGCCGCTCCGGCCCGCGCCACCGCCTCTCCCGCGGTGTCGACCACGAGCACTCCCGCGCCGTACAACTGGGCGTACCGGCCGATCTCGGCGGCCAGCTCCGACCGGTCGGCGCCGGTGCGCACCCGGTCGGCGAGATCGGCGAACCGCACCGCTTCCGAACGCCGTTGCAGGAGCAGGTGCTCGGTCCGCCCCCGGGCGTACGCGTCGGCGAGCGGCACACAGAGCAGCAGCGCCGCGACCCCCATCAGCACCATCAGCACCGCCACGAGCCTGCGCCTCACGGTCGCCCGTCCCGGTCGCAGCCCTCCTCGTCGGGCGCGGTCGGGGAGCCGAGCTGGTAGCCGAACCCCCGGACCGTCCGCACCAGGCCGGATCGGCCGGTCTTGGCGCGGATGCCCGCCACGTGGACGTCCAGCGAGCGGGAGGCGGCGAGGAAGGCGTCGCCCCAGATCCGGTCCAGGATCTCCTCCCGGGAGTGCACTTCCTCGGGCCGGGCCGCCAGGAAGGCCAGTACGTCGAACTCGCGCCGCGTCAGGCGCACTTCGGCGCCCGCCACGGTGACCGTACGCCCCGCCAGGTCGACGGCGACGTCCCCGGCGCGCACAGGCCGGGCGCCGGCTTCCCCGGGGTCCGCGCCCGAACGGCCGGAGTGCGTGTCGGTCCGGCGGCGTACGGTGTCGATACGGGCCATCAGCTCGGCCATCCGGAACGGCTTGACGACGTAGTCGTCCGCGCCGGCCCGCAGCCCCTGCACGATGTCCCGCTCCTCGCAGCGCGCGGTGACGACGATGAGCGGCGCGTCGCAGACCGTACGCAGCCGCCGCAGCAGCTCCAGCCCGTCCAGGTCGGGCAGGCCCAGGTCGAGCAGGACGAACTCGGCCTCGTGGACGAGCCGCAGGGCGTCCAGCGCGCGGCCGACCCTGCGGACGGTGTGCCCGCGCTGGGCGAGGGCGGTGCCGAGCGCGTGGGCCATCCGGTCGTCGTCCTCGACGAGAAGCGCGTGCATAGACAGATTCCCCGTACCCGTTGACCGATGGCCGTGACCGGATGGCCGTTGACCGTTGCCGGATGGCCTGGCCCGGCGGCCGGTACCCGGGGCGGCAGCTTACGGGAGCCGCCGCCCCCGGTCACGGGCGCGGATCAGCGCCCGGCGTCCGCGGTGGTGGCCGCCGGGAGGTCCTGACCGGCCGCCCGAGGGCCCTGCTGGTCGGCGTCCGCCTCGGAACGGCTGAGCGCGGCGTTGCGGGTGTCCGGCATCAGGACGTACGTCACGAGGGAGATCAGGGCGCAGCCGGACACGTACCAGAAGAACATCGTCTCGTGGCCGCTGTCCTTGAACCACAGCGCCACGTACTCCGCCGTGCCGCCGAAGAGCGCGTTCGCCACGGCGTAGGGCAGCGCCACGCCCAGGGCGCGCACGCGGGTCGGGAACAGCTCGGCCTTGACCGCCGCGTTGATGGAGGTGTAGCCGGTGACGATCACCAGGGCGAGCAGTGACAGTCCCAGCGCGGACCAGTACGAGGACACCGACCCGAGGGCGGTCATGATCGGGTAGGTGCCGACGGTGCAGCCGACCGCGAAGGTGATCAGCAGCGGGCGGCGGCCGATCCGGTCGGAGAGCATGCCGGCGAAGGGCTGCAGCACGGCGAAGAGGGTCAGGGCGGTGAAACTGACCAGCGTGGCGGTCGTCTTCGGCATGCCCGCGCTGCCGACCAGGTACTTGGTGAGGTAGGTGGTGTACGTGTAGTAGGCCACGGTTCCGCCGAGGGTGAGCGCCATGACCAGGCCGGCCTGCCGCCGGTGCTGCCACAGGGCCTTCAGCGTGCCGCGCGTGCTGTCGTCGTGGGCGTCCTCGCCCGACGACTCCTCCTTGAACGCGTCGGTCTCCTGGAGCCGTCGGCGCAGCCAGAAGACGACCACCGCGAACAGCGCCCCGACGAGGAACGGAATGCGCCAGCCCCAGTCCTCCAGCTGGGCCGTGGTCAGCGTGTGCTGGAGCGTGATCAGGATGCCGAGGCCGAGCAGCTGGCCGCAGGTCATCGACACGTACTGGAAGGACGAGCCCAGGCCGCGCCGATCGCGGGCCGACGCCTCGGTGAGGTAGGTGGCGCTGGCCGCGTACTCCCCGCCGATGCTCATGCCCTGGAGCAGGCGCGCGAGCAGCAGCACCAGAGCGCCGAAGTAGCCGGCCTGGCCGTAGGTCGGGGCCACGGCGATCAGCAGCGCGGCCACCGACATCATGGTGACGGTGAGCGTGAGCGCGCTCTTGCGCCCGTGCCGGTCGGCGGCGCGGCCGAGGATCCAGCCGCCCACGGGGCGCATCAGGAAGCCGACCGCGAAGATCCCCGCGGTGTTCATCAGCTGCGTGGTCGGATTGGAGCCGGGGAAGAAGGAGTCGGCGAAGTAGATCGCGAAGCTGGCGTAGACGAACCAGTCGTACCACTCGACGAGATTGCCGAGCGACCCCCCGATCAGGGCGAGGCGGCGCTTCTTGCGCTCGTCCCCGGGTGGCGACGCGGGCAGGACGGCGGACGAGGACATGGCGGCTCCAGTCGGAAGTCCCTGGTGGGAGACGGCGAAACGCCCCCGGTCGTGGGGGAGTGCCGCCCAGAGCATGCGTCCGCCGCCGGAGCCGGACAAGGTCCGGCACGCAGATCTAACGTTCCGCTAAGAATCCCCGCGCCGGCACGCTGCTTCGGGCGGGTGCGACGATTCGGGTTCGACGGTTTCGAGCGAGGGGAGCGCAGCATGGAGGAACAGGGCGAGGACCGGCTCTTGGAAGACGCGCTGGGCGCGCTCGCGGGGTCGGGGCGTGGGGGCGCCAGGTTCGCGGCCCGACGCATGCGGAAGAACGTCCGGGAGATCGACCTGCTCCTGCCGCTGCCCATCGGCCCCGCCGTCGAACGGGTGCGCGGCGCTCTGGCCGAGCTGAGCCGCGGGGCCGGTCCGTGGCCGGTCAAGGGCGGTACGGGCGGTACGACGCTCCGCGTGATGGTCGGCGGCGGATTCGGCGGCCTGAATCCGGTGGTGGTCACGGTCGGTCTGACCGGTCACGGGGAGGAGGGCACCAGCGTGCGCCTCCGGGCGGCGGCCAAGGAAGGCCTGATCAAACAGCGCGCGGGCGAGAAGGTCGCGGAGCGGCTGGCGCTGCTGCTGGGCACGTAGCGACCCCGGGCCGTCATCCCCGTACGGCGAACCCGTCCCAGAGGCCTTCGAGATGCGCGTGCAGGACATCCTGGGCCTCGCGCGGGGTGAGGTGGCCGATCAGCACGTGCGTGGTGAGGCCGTCCGCGAGGGCGAGCAGGGCGCGGGCCTCCTGCTGCGGATCGACGGGCTCGGGGCGGCCGGCACGGCCGGCGCCCTGACAGGCTTCCGCGACCAGGCCCGCGAACGCCTGCTGCAAGGCGGCGTAGTTCGCCTTCAGCAGCTCGGCGAGGGGCTTGCTGACGGCCGCCTGCGCGACGAAGGCGAGCCAGACCCTGGCCTCGGCCCGGTGCTCCTTGCGGAGCAGGGCGACCTCGGCGGCCGCGTGCCCCAGGGCTGATGCGGCCGACTGGGCCGGGCTCCGGTGGAGGCGGCTGCGTACGCGCTCCCCGATGCGCTCGCCGACGTACCCGAGGGCGAACACGAGCATCTCCTCCTTGGTGCGGAAGCACCGCTGGACCGCGCCCATCGACACCTGCGCGCGGGCGGCGACATCGCGCAGCGTGACGCCTTCCAGGCCGCGTTCGTCGGCGAGGAGGCAGACGGCGTCGGCGATGAGACGGCGTCTGCTCTCGTGGTCCACCTGCTTGGGCATGCCCGCTCGCCTTCCCGTTCCGCCGCGGTGTTCCACCGGGGTCTGTCGTGCGGCCCCATTCTATTCGATGCGCTCGCATCGGATCCCGGGGTATGGTTCGTTCCGATGCAAGCGCATCGGAACGGCGAACGAGAGGACGAGGAGCGTGCAGCACATGGGGGACGCCTTGTGGCAGAAGCCGGCCGAGGCGCAGGCCGCAGCCGTGCGGAGCGGGGAGGTGTCGGCCGTCGAGCTGGTCGAGAGCCACCTCCGGCGCATCGCCGACGTCGACCCGCAGGTGAACGCGGTCACCCAGCTCCTGGCGGAGCGGGCGCGGGAAGCAGCCGCGCGGACCGACCGCCGACGGGCCGCCGGCGAACCGCTGGGACCGCTCGCGGGCGTGCCGTTCACGGTGAAGGAGACCACTGCGGTCGAAGGCGTCCCGACCACCTTCGGCGTGGAGCGCTTCCGCGATCTGGTCGCGCCGGCCGACGCGCCCCCGGTGGCGCGGCTGCGCGCCGCCGGGGCGATCCCGATCGGGCACAGCAACGTACCCACGCTGATCCTGGCGGGGATGCACACGCGCAGCGAGCTCTTCGGCGACACGGTCAACCCGTGGGACAGCGGTGTGACTCCGGGCGGCAGCAGCGGCGGCGACGCGGTGGCCGTCGCCACGGGCATGGCGGCCTTCGGACTCGGCAACGACTCCGGCGGCTCGATCCGCGTCCCGGCACAGTTCTGCGGGGTGGCGGGGCTGAAGCCGACCGCCGGGCGCTTTCCGGCCGACCACCGCTTCCTCGGCTCCGAAGACCCGGGACCGGCGTCGCAGATGCTGGTCACCGACGGCCCGCTGGCCCGCCGGGTGGGCGATCTGAGGCTGGCGTACGAGGTGCTGGCGGGCACCGATCCGCGCGACCCGCGGGCCGTACCGGTACCCGCCTACGGCGAGCCGCTCCCCGGGCCGGTGAAGGTCGCGGTCGTGGCGGACCCCGGCGGCCACGGCGTCCACCCCGCGGTCCGTGCGGCCGTCGAGGCCGCGGCCGGCGCGCTGCGGGACGCCGGGTACGACGTGCGCGAGGTGGCGGACGTTCCCAGGCTGGACGAGGCGCTGGAGGCGTACGGCCGGATCACCGTCACCGAGTTCGCTCCGACCTGGCCTGTCGTACGCACCCTGCTCGGCAAGGGTGGCGACCGCTACATCGGAATGGCCATGGAGCAGACCCCGCCCGCGAGCGCGGAGGAGCTCGTCAAGCTCATGGGGACGTGGCTGAACATCCGCCGCTCCTGGGCGCAATTCCTCGACGAGTACCCGCTGTTGCTGGGCCCCTCGTTCACCGGGCCGCCGGTCGAGCCGGGCCTGGAGTCACGCGACAGGGCGGGGCGGGACCGGGTCGCTTCGGGGATGCGCCTGTGCACCGCCGGCAGCTTCGTGGGCGTGCCCGGCGTCGCCGTACCGACCGGGCTCGCCGACGGGCTTCCCAGCGGAGTGCAGATCATCGGGCGCGCCTTCAGGGAGGACCTGTGCCTGGACGCGGCCCAGGCCGTCGAGGACCGCCTCGGGGTGCTCACACCGATCGACCCGCGCGGGGCCACCGGCGGGTACCGGACATCGGGAGTGTGACCCCCCGTTCGAGCAGGTGGGGGCTAGGCTCCCAGGATGGAACGCGCAGAGGTTCTCAAGCGAGTCATCGGCATCCTCACCGAGGCCCAGGAGATCCGCCGGGCAGCCGAGGCCGGGGAGGACGATGACGTCCCCGCTACGGAAGCGGGAATCGTCACCCACCTGCTGAACGAGATGCTCCCCTCGATCAGCGTCCCGGCCGACGCCTCCCCGCAACAGGTGGCGCGACTCGTCGCGGAGGCGCTGGGCCCCGCCCTGCACACGATGGTCGCCGGATTCAGCCTGGCCTTCACCAGCCTCGCCATGGTGCACGACGGCGGCCGGGCGGACGTCTCCTCGATCGAAGTGCTCCAGGAGCTGGCCCTCGAAGTGGAGGCGGGCACCTACGACGAAGGCCCGTAGGCACACCGCCGCGAACGACAGGAAGCGAACCGAGTGAACGACCTGCTGGAAGGACTCTGCTTCACGGGTCCCGCGATGGTGACCCTGTTCGTCATCGGCGCAGGCAACGAACCGCTGCCGCCCGAGGCCTTCCGCCTCGCCGGACTCGTGCCCGACGAGGTGTTCCCGTTCAGGCTGGAGGAGCAGCCGGAGGAGATCGAACCGTTCGGGCTGATGTCGTACGACCTCACCTTCCACGACACCTCGCTCGACCTGCTCACGTACACGCGCGAGACCCTGCGACGCCTGTGCGCGGACGGCCCGACCGTGGCGTGGGCCGGGTTCGAAGGGTCGTTCCACTACGACCACCTGCTCACCGAGGACACCGCCTCCGCGATCTACGGGTACTGCGTGAGCGGCGAGGAACCGGTGGCCGGATCGGACCTGGCCTCCCTGACCGGCGCGGACTGGAAGGAACGCATCGCCCGGACCCGCGCGGCCCTGGAACAGCTGCTGCGCACGCGCGACTGAGGGCCGTCCCGCCGGAGACCGCTCGCGCCGCCCGACGGGTTCAGTGAACGGAGAAGCCGCCGTCGACGAAGATCGACTGGCCGGTGACGTAGCCGGACGCGCGGCTCGCCAGGAACACGGCCGCTCCGGCGAAGTCCTCGGCCAGGCCGTTGCGCCCGACCATCGTGCGCGCGGCCAGCGCCGCCACCTTCTCCGGGTCGGACGACAGCCTCGCATTGAGCGGGGTCATGACGAAGCCGGGCACGAGCGTGTTGCAGGTGACGCCGTGTGGCGACCAGGCCTCGGCCTGAGAGCGGGCAAGCGACTCCAGCGCCCCCTTGGAAACCCCGTAGGCGCCGCTGTTGACGAACGCCCGGTGCGCCTGCTGGGAGCTGATGTGGATGATCCGGCCGAATCCCCGTTCGGCCATGCCGGGCCCGAACCGTTCGCCCAGCAGGTAGGGCGCCTCCAGGTTCAACGCCATCGTGGTGTCCCACACCTCCTCGCCCAGCTCGCCCATCGGTGGCCGCAGGTTGATCCCGGCGCTGTTGACGAGGATGTCGGGCTCGCCGAACACCTCGGCCGCCTGCTCCGCCGCCGCGCGCACCCCGTCGCGGGTGCTCAGATCGGCGCTCACCGAGGCCACCCGGCAGCCGTCCGCCGCCAGCTCGCCGACCGTGGCGTCCAGCCCCGCCTTCGACCGCGCCACGATGACCACGCCGGCTCCCGCCCGGGCGAGGGCCTCGGTGATGCCCCGCCCGATGCCGGAGCTGCCGCCCGTCACCACGGCGACCCGGCCGTCCAGCGAGAACAGTTCGGAGAGGTAGCTGCGCGAGATCATGCCGACACACTAAACGGCGCGTCCACGACGACCGTGCCCGGGGGAGAGGCCCGGGGGGAGAGGCCCGGGGAGGAGCCGGGAGAGAGGCCCGGGCGAGACACCCGGGACGCGCAGATCCCCGGCCGGCCTGCCGGACGCCGCGCCGATCGAGCCGACGACCGGTCCACGACGGGGGTCACTGCCCGCCGGTGAAGTCCCACGCTTCGATGTCGCGGTAGTGGATCGGTCCCGGGCCCCGGCCGACGTTGCTGCCGACCAGGTGCAGACGTCCGGCCGGCCACCGGCGGCCGGCGAACGCGGAGAGTCCGGCGGCGAGTTCCACCACGCTGGAGGAATCGTCGCGGCGGGACCGCGCCAGGGTCAGATGGGGGCGCAGCGGCCGGTCCTCGAAGGCGATCCCGCACTCCTTGACCACGCCGCGGACCTCGGCGGTGATCTGGTGCAGCCCGTCGAGGTCCCCCTCGATGCCGGTCCACAGCACGCGCTGGTCGAAGTGCCCGCCGCCGCGCAGGGCCAGCTCCACGGGCCGGCGCGCCGCGGCGAGATCCGCGAGGGGCTGCCGCAGGGGTGGCACGCTCGCGACCGGGAGCTCACCGAGGAAGGCCAGGGTGATGTGCCAGTCCTCGACGCGGTTCCACCGCAGGCGCGGGTACGCCTCGTAGGCGGGCCGCAGCTCCCGCTCCAGCTCTTCCTTCGCGTCGTCGGGCGGGGCGAGCGCTATGAAGACGCGTACGGTCGAGGGCTGAATCTGTTCGTTCACGAAGAACTTCTTACACGACCGGCCGCCGGGACGTTCACAGCACGCCCGTAATCGGGCGTTCGCCGTGGATTCCCGCCCGCGTCGGCGCGAGCGGGCGGACCGGGAGGCGTTCCACGGTGCGGGCGGCCGTTTGACCGGCTTGCGTCGCCCCGGCTATGTTGCGCGCCATGTACCGATCCGCGCTTCTCACGACTCGAGGTCACGTCGACCTGAAGCGTGTCTGCTCCGCCGCGTGTCAGTGGTCCTGACCGTACGGCGACCGCGCGGATCCCTCGTCTTCGTCCTGCCCGGCAGTGGGTCCGGAGCCTGAACTCCCGCAGCGTCCCCGCGTTCTGGTGAACAGCGCTCCCTCCGTGGAGCTTCCCGTGCACGCCCCTGCCCGGACCGGCCGCCCGTCGCGTGCCGCTTCCGGAGCCCGGGTGTTCCGCGCCACCGCACAGGACCTGGAAGGCCACCTCCGTGGACAGACCGAAGACCTCAGCCAACCGCCGTGCCCCACTGCGGCGTTCGGACATCTCCGCGCCCGCCTCGAACCCGCTGCGCAGGGCGTCCGGTACCGGTGCCGTGCTGGGCGCCGTACTCGACCACGGCCCCGTCGCCCGCAGCACCATCGCCCGGCTCACCGGACTCTCGCCCGCCTCGGTCAGCGGACATTGCGGGGCGCTGCTGGACAGGGGGCTGGTCCGGGAAGGCCCCGAGACCGCCGGCCCCCGCGGGCTGGGCCGCCCGTACATCCCGGTGGAGATCGACACCAGCCGCTTCCTCGTCGCCGGGGCGCACATCGCGGTCCCCCATACGACGTTGTCCCTGATGGACCTGACCGGGCGGATCGTCGCGGAGGAGCGCCGCCCCCACGAGGGCACCGAACCCGGCCGGGTGCTCGCCCGGGTGGCCGCCGGACTGCCGCGGCTGCTGGCCGCGCACGGGGCGGGCCGGACCGTCCTCGCGCTGGGCGTCGCCACCGGACACTGGGTCGATCCCGAGGCCGGAGCCGTGGTGCACCACCCCCAGTTGGGCTGGCGGGGGGTCCCCGTGCGGGACGAGCTCGCCAGGGCGACCGGTGTCTCCGTGCACCTCGACAGTCATTCGCGGGCCCTCGCACGCGCCGAGCAGCTCTTCGGCGAGGCGGCCACCCGCACCAGTGCCGTCGTGCTGTTCGTCGGCAACGTCGTCGACGCGGCGTTCGTCACCGCGGGCGCCGTGCACCAGGGGCCGCGCTTCGGCGCTGGCAACGTGGCCCACCTGCCGGTGGGCGCGGCCTCCGCCGGCGCGTTCTGCACCTGCGGCACGGCCGGCTGCCTCCAGTCCGAGGTCTCGGAACCGGCGATGGTGCGCCGTGCCGCCGAACGGGGCCTGTCCGTAACGACGTTCGCCGCCCTGCTGGCCCTGGCCGTCGACGGCGATCCCGTGGCCGGCGAGTTGTTCCGGCAGCGGGCCAGGCTCACCGGCAGGGCCGCCGCGGTCCTGCTGGACATGTTCGATCCCGAGGTGCTGGTCGTGGTCGAACCGGCCACGGGCCGACTCCCCGTGTACATGGACGAGTTGCGGGCGGAGGTGCGGGCGCGGTCCCTGGTGTGCGAAGACGCCGCACGGTCGGTCGTACCGAGCAGTTTCACCGGGTCCGTGCTGGCCACCGCGGGCGCGGCCGTCGCGCTGGGTGCGCTGCACGACGACCCGCTGGGGCCCTGGCCCGCGTTGCCCGCCGTGTCCTGACCCGGCCTCGGGAAATCGACTTAATTCAGAAAGTTGCATTGTTGACCGGGCCGGATCCCGAAAGGGAAAATGGATCCATGAGCAGCCCGCAGAGGAATCGACGGTACGCGCACCGGATCGCGCGACACTGCCGCTCGGTCCGGCCGGCTCTCTCCGGTGCCGGCCGCTCCTGTTGTTGTTGACGAGCGAGCCGAAGGCACTCCCGGCGCGGTCATGACGCGCCGCCCCTTTCTTTTCGCGTGCACCTTCACGTGGCATTTCTGAGCGCGACCGGTACTTCACCGTGCCGTGCTCTGCCACGCCCATTCAGCCGTGATCCGCTTCCTGCCGCCTTTTCCGTGCCGCCTCTTCCGTTCTGTCTTTCCCGTGCCGCCGTTTCCGGCGGCCGGGTACCGGCAGCGCACGGCACCACTCACCCTGGGGGAACCTTGACCATTTCCTTGTCCTCGCACCCGGCCGGGAGCCTGGTCGAGCCGGCCCGCTTCAAGCAGATCTTCCGCGCCTACCCGGGCGGGGTCGTGGTCGTCACGGCCGACTCCGGAGCAGGCCCGGTCGGCTTCACCGCCACCTCGCTGACCTCGGTGTCCCTCGATCCGCCCCTCGTCTCCTTCGGCATCGCGAAGAGTTCTTCCTCATGGCCGCACCTGGAGCGCGCCGCGTCGGTGGTGGTCAACTTCCTCGACTCCGCCCAGGAGGACCTGGCCAGGCGCTTCGCGACGAGCGGCGTCGACCGGTTCGCCGCGCCGACCCGATGGCACCGGCTGCCGCAGGGCGAGCCGGTGCTCGACGGGGTCACGGGCTGGCTGCGGCTCGCCGTCGAACAGCTCGTCCCCGCGGGGGACGCGCACATCGTCGTGGCACGCGTCGCCGAGGCCTGGCAGGCCGAGGACGGCCGCCCCCTGCTCTTCCACAACGGCGCCTACCACTCCCTGTGAACCTCGGCGACCCCGGCGACCGGCGAATCCCCGTCATGAGAACAGGAATGTCCATGCCCTCCCGCTCTTCCTCTCCCCGATTGGGGCGCAGAGGATTCCTCACGCTCACCGGCGGCGCTCTTCTTGCCGCCGCCGGATGCGCTCCCCCGAACACGAATGCCGCCCATTCCGGACCCGTCGGCGAACTGCCCACCGGGCCGCCGCCCGCCGGAACGTCACTGGCGGTGGCGGTGCGGACCTCGCAGATCCAACTGGCCACGTCCGGACTCGACAAGAACCTCCCCTTCAAGGTGTCCTCCTGGATCAACCTCAACGCGGGACCCGACATCATCCAGGGATTCCGGGCCCGCTCGATCGACATCGCGAGCAATGCCGGAATTCCGCCGATCCAGGCCGAAGCCATCGGTGTGAAGGCCCGGATCGTCGCCGTGCAGGAACGCCACCACCCCACCTACACGTTCGCCACGGCGCCCGCCTCGTCCATCAGGACCGCCGAGGACTTCAAGGGCAAGAAGATCGCCTTCTCCCAGGGACAGGCCCAGGGCGTCGTCGTCCTGCGAGCCCTGAAGAAGGCCGGACTCGCCAACTCCGATGTCCAGCTGGTGGCGCTGCCGAGCACGCAGTTCCTCACCGCCCTCCAGTCGAAGCAGGTCGACGTCGCGCCCCTCGGCGAACCGACCCTGACCAAGTACCTGACCCAGTACGGCAAGGACGGCGCCCGTGGCGTACCGACCGACGTGGTCGACCTGCTCACCGTCCTGTGGGCGCCCGTGGAGGTCCTGAACGACCCGGCGAAGGCGGCCGCCGTACGCAGCTACGTCACGCTCTGGGCGCAGGGCGTGGTCTGGGCCTGGGAGAACTCCGACCAGTGGATCGACGCGTACTACGTCAAGGACCAGGGCGTCGGTGCGGCCGACGGCCGGCGCATCGTCGACTCCCTCGCGAAGCCGCGGTTCCCGGCGAACTGGGACAACGCCGTCGCATGGGAGCAGGAGACCGCGGACCTGATGGCCGAGGGCGGATTCGTGCCGAAGCTCGACGTCAAGGCCCTGTTCGACCGGCGGTTCGAGGGCCTCGCGGCCGCCGCCGTGCCGGCCGGATACCGGGAGGGCGCATGAGCGAGGCGCTGACGGATCTGCGCGTTCAGGCACCGGCGCCCGAGGCCGTCGCGGACCGGACCGGCAGCACTGCCGTGGAGCCTTCCGGCACGGCCCCCGGACGGCCCAGCCCCGCGGCCCGCAAGGCCCGGCGGCTGGGGCCCGGACGCGGGATCCCCTTCGGCCGGCTCCTCGGTCCCGCGCTGCTCATCGCCGTCTGGTGGGCGGCGTCCGCCGCAGGCGTCCTCGACCCGCGCATCCTCTCCGGTCCCGGCACCGTGATCGCCACCGCGGGCGATCTCGTCGCGGACGGCCGCCTGCAGGGCAACGTGCTCATCTCGCTCCAACGAGCCGGCCTGGGACTCCTGTTCGGCGTCCTGGCCGGAGTCGCGGCCGCCGTCCTCGCCGGACTCAGCCGCGCGGGGGAGTACCTCGTCGACGGGCCGCTCCAGATCAAGCGTGCCATCCCCTCGCTGGCCATGCTGCCCCTGCTGATCCTCTGGCTCGGCATCGGCGAGCAGATGAAGGTCACGGTCATCGCCCTGGGCGTCGCGGTGAACATGTACATCAACACCTACGCGTCCCTCACCGGCATCGACAACCGCCACGTCGAACTCGCCGAGGTGCTCGGGCTGAGCCGGTGGCGCTTCCTGCGCAAGGTGGTCCTCCCCGGCTCCCTGCCCGGATTCTTCGTCGGACTGCGGCTCGGCGTGACCTCGGCCTGGCTGGGCCTGATCGTCGTCGAGCAGATCAACGCCACCAGCGGCATCGGCTACATGATGTTCCAGGCCCAGCAGTACGCGCAGTCCGACGTGATCGTCGTCGGCCTGGTGGCCTACGGCATCTTCGGCTTCTCCTCCGACGCACTGGTACGCGCGATCGAACGGAGGGCCCTGTCGTGGCGACGTACTCTGGCGGGCTGACCGCCGAGGCCCGAAGGCGGGCCCCTGCCCCGGCCGCGGTGCGCACCAGCGGGCTGGTACGCCGCTTCGGCGACCGGATCATCCTCAAGGAACTCGATCTGGCCCTCGGTGCGGGCGAGTTCACCGCGCTCCTGGGCCGCAGCGGCTCCGGGAAGTCCACCCTGCTGCGCGCCGTGGCCGGCCTCGACCACGACGTCGATGGATCGGGCGAACTGACCGTCCCCGAGCGGGTCTCCCTCTCCTTCCAGGACTCCCGGCTGCTGCCCTGGCTCCGTGTCCTGGACAACGTCACCCTCGGGCTGCGCGGACCGGGCGTCCGCGAACGCGGAGTACGCGCCCTCGCCGAGGTCGGGCTGGGGGGCCGGGAGCGTGCCTGGTCCCACGAGCTGTCCGGCGGCGAACAGCAGCGCGCGGCCCTGGCCCGCGCCCTGGTGAGCGACCCGGAACTACTGCTGGCGGACGAGCCGTTCGGCGCGCTCGACGCCCTGACCCGCATCCGGATGCACGGCCTGCTGCGCGAACTCTACGAACGGCACCGCCCAGCGGTCCTCCTCGTGACCCACGACGTGGACGAGGCGGTGGAGCTGGCCGACCGGGTGCTCGTCCTCGACGAGGGACGCATCTCGGTCGACCTCGCCGTCGACCTGCCCACCCCCCGGAGCCGGCGCGACCCGCGCTTCCAGGAGTACCGGGACACCCTCCTCGCCGCCCTCGGCGTGGCGGAGTCCCCCGCACCCACCGACCACCACCAGGACCCCCACCAGAAGGACGACCCCGATGTCACGAACGCCTGAGCGCAAGCCCCTCCACCTCAATGCCTTCCTGATGTCCGTGGGCCACCACGAGGCCTCCTGGCGACTCCCCGAGAGCCCCGCCGACGGCGGCACCGGCATCGCGCACTACCAGAACCTCGCCCGCATCGCCGAACGCGGCCTGCTGGACTCGGTGTTCCTCGCCGACAGCCCCGTCCTGCACGGCGACCCCGGCCGGCGGCCCTCCAGCAAGCTGGAACCCACCGTCCTGCTCACCGCGCTCGCGGCGGTCACCAGCCGGATCGGACTCATCGCCACCGCCTCCACCAGCTACAACGAACCATTCAACCTGGCCCGCAGGTTCGCTTCCCTCGACCACGTCTCCAACGGCCGGGCGGGATGGAACATCGTCACCACGGCCGGCGCCGACGCCGCCCGCAACTTCGGCCTCGATGACACGCCGCTGCACCACGACCGCTACCGCCGCGCCGCCGAGTTCGTCGACGTCGCGACGAAACTCTGGGACAGCTGGGCCGACGACGCCGTCGTCGCGGACAAGGAAGCAGGCGTCCACACCCGCGCCGACCGGGTCCGCCCCATCGGCCACCACGGCGAGTTCTTCCGCGTCGACGGCCCGCTCAACGTGGAACGCTCCCCCCAGGGCCACCCCCTCCTCGTGCAGGCGGGCTCCAGCGATGACGGCAAGGACTTCGCGGCCCGCTATGCCGAGGCGGTGTTCACCGCGCAGCAGACCCTCGACGAGGGAATCGCCTTCTACAAGGACGTCAAGCGGCGCGCCCTGGCCCTCGGCCGGGACCCGGACGGCATCAAGATCCTGCCCGGCATCGTCCCCGTCATCGGTGACACCGAGGCCGAGGCCCGCGAACTCGACGCCGAACTGGACCGGCTCATCGTCCCCGAGTACGCCAAACGGCAGCTGGCCCAGCGGCTCGGCATCGCCCCGGAAGCCCTGGACCTCGACGCCGAACTGCCCGACGACATCCCCACCGAGGACGAGATCGAAGGCGCCAAGAGCCGCTACACCCTCGTCGTGGAGCTGGCCCGGCGCGAACGGCTGACCGTACGGCAGCTGATCGGACGGCTCGGCGGAGGCCGCGGGCACCGCACCTTCGCGGGCACCGCGCAGCAGGTCGCCGATACCATCGAGCACTGGTACGACAGCGGAGCCGCCGACGGCTTCAACATCATGCCCGCCGTGCTGCCCTCGGGGCTGGAGCGCTTCGTGGACCAGGTGGTCCCGATCCTCCAGGAACGCGGCCTGTTCCGCACCGAGTACACGGGGACGACCCTGCGCGAGCACTACGGCCTCCCGCGCCCCGCCAACCGCCTCTTCGACGGCCCCGCCCCGCGCGCCGGCCACCCCGGCATCGGCCTGGTGGAGGCCCGATGACGGGCTGTCCCTCCGCCACGACGCAGCCGGCCACCGCGCACGACGCGGCGGCCGGCCCCGTCGGCGGACCACCGGCCGACAGCTGGGCCCGGCGGCTCGCCGGCTACTGCCTGCGCCACCGCACCGACCTGGTGCTGGCCTTCGGGGCCGCCGCGGTCGCGGCCGTCGCCGCCGCCACCCTGCCCCTCGTGCTGCGCCAGGTGGTCGACGACGTCGCCGCCGCGGACGGCGCCGCCCTCGCCCCCTGGATCGTGCTCCTGGTCTCCCTCGGGGCGGTCCGCTTCGGGGCGTCCTTCGTCCGCCGCCACCGCTCGGGACGGCTCTCCCTCGGAGTCCAGTACGACCTGCGCAACGACGCCTTCGCCGCCCTGCTGCGGTTCGGCGGACCCCAGCAGGACAGCCTGCGCACCGGGGAGGTCGTGAGCCGGTCCATCTCGGACATCACCCTCATCCAGACCCTGCTCCAGTTCCTGCCCAACCTGACGGGCAACGCGCTGATGTTCTGCGTCTCCCTCGTCTTCATGGCGTGGCTCTCGCCGCTGCTCACGGTCGTCGCACTGGTCGTCGGACCTGCCCTGTGGGTGATCGCCCTGCGCAGCCGCCGCACGCTCTTCCCCGCCAACTGGCACGCCCAGCAGGAGGCGGCCGAGGTGGCGTCCGCCGTCGAGGCCACCGTCACCGGGGTGCGCGTGGTCAAGGGCTTCGGCCAGGAGCCCCGCGAACTGCGCGGACTCGAAGAACGCGTCCGCGCGCTCTTCGCGTCCCGGCTGCGCGTGGTCGCCTTCACCAGCCGCTACAACCCCGCGCTGCAAGCCGTACCGGCCCTCGGGCAGGTGGTGGTCCTCGCGCTCGGCGGCTGGCTCGCGATCGACGGCCGCCTGTCGCTGGGAACCTTCCTCGCCTTCACCGCCTACCTGGGCGCCCTCGTCACGCCGGTGCGCCAGGTCGCCACCCTCCTCACCGTCTGGCAGCAGGCCCGGGCGGGCGCCGAACGCGTCCTGGAGGTCATCGACGAAGCACCCGTGATCGCCGACGAGCCGGGCGCACACCACCTCGGCCCCGCCGCCCCGGCCCTGGCCTGGCGGGAGGTGACCTTCGGCTACGACGGGGCCGAGCCGTTGCTGTCCGGCTTCACCCTGGACGTGCGGCCGGGGGAGACGCTCGCCCTCGTCGGCCCGGCCGGCTGCGGAAAGTCGACCGTGGCCGCGCTCCTGCCGCGGTTCTACGACACCCGGGCGGGCACCGTGTCCGTCGGCGGCCACGACGTACGCAGCCTCACCCTGGCCTCCCTGCGGTCCCGGATCGGCTTCGTCTTCGAAGAGAGCCTCCTGCTGTCGGACTCGATCCGCGCCAACATCGCCTACGGGATCCCGGACGCCACCGACGCCCGCGTCCGCGAGGCGGCCCGGCTCGCCCGGGCGGACGAGTTCATCGACCGGCTCCCCGACGGATACGACACGATCGTCGGCGAACAGGGACTCACGCTCTCCGGCGGGCAACGCCAGCGGGTGGCCCTCGCCCGCGCCCTGCTCATCGACCCCGCCGTGCTCGTCCTGGACGACGCCACCTCCGCCCTGGACGCCCGTGTCGAAGCGGAGATCCACGCCGGCCTGGGGGAGGCCGGCCGCCGCCGCACCACGCTCATCGTGGCCCACCGCGAGTCGACCCTGGAGCTCGCGGACCGCGTCGCGCTGATGGACGGCGGCCGGATCGCCGACATCGGCACGCCGGGCGAACTGCGCGCCCGCTCCGCCCTCTTCCGGTCCCTGCTGTCCACCTCCGGCCGCCCCGACGGCCCCGACGTCAGCGACGGCCCCGACGGCCCCGACGTCAGCGACGGCCCCGACGACGCCGACGTCTGCGACGGTCCCGACGTGGCCGACGGGACCGTGCGCCCCCTCGCGGTCCCGGTCGGCGGTGTCACCGAGGAGCTGTGGCGACGCCCCGACGGGGAAGGTGCCACCCGCCACGAGGCCACCGCCGTCCGCGCCGCCAACGCCCTCGCCCAAGCCGCCGTCACCTCCGGCCCCGGCCGGGGCGGACCCGGCAGCGGGGTGCTCGGCTCCGCCCAGCCCGCCCCCGAGCTGCTCGCCGCCCTCGCAAGGATCCCGCTGCCCGCCGCCGAGCCCGGCGTCCCGCTCGACCGGGCCGTGGCGGGCGACCCCGCCTTCCGCCTCGGCTCCCTGCTGCGGCCCTTCCGGATCCCGCTGCTCGGCGGGCTCCTGCTGGTGGCCCTGGACGCGCTGGCCCAGATCGCCGTACCCGTACTCGTCCGGCACGGCGTCGACAGCGGGGTCACCGGCCAGGCGAGGGGCGTCCTGCTCGCGGCCGCCGCCGCGGCGGCCGCGGTCGTCGCCGCCAACTGGCTCCTCGGCGTGGCCCAGGTCCGCACCACCGGGCGCACCGGCGAGCGGCTCCTCTACACCCTGAGGGTCAAGACGTACGCCCAGCTGCAGCGACTCGGCCTCGACTACTACGAACGGGAACTCGCGGGCCGGATCATGACCCGGATGACCACCGACGTGGACGCCGTGTCGAACTTCCTCCAGACCGGCCTCATCACGGCCGTCGTCAGCCTCCTGACGGTGCTCGGAGTCCTGGTGTCCCTCCTGGCCATCGACGCGCAGCTCGCGCTGGTCCTGCTGGCCGCCCTCCCGCCGCTGATCGCGGCGACCGCCCTCTTCCGGCACTACTCGGTCCCCGCCTATCTGGCGGCCCGCGAGCAGATCAGCACGGTCAACGCCTGCCTCCAGGAGAACGTCGGGGCCCTGCGGGTCACCCAGGCGTTCCGCCGGGAACAGCGCAACGCCGAGGACTTCGCGGCCCTCGCCCGGGCGTTCAGCGCGTCCAGGCTCCGGGCGCAGCGGTACATGGGCACCTTCTTCCCCTTCGTCGAGTTCCTCGGCACCCTGTCCACGGCCGCCGTCCTCGCCGTCGGTGCCGGACAGGTGGCCTCCGGCGGGCTCACCGCGGGCACCCTCATCGCCTTCCTGCTCTGCGTCGAGCTGTTCTTCGCGCCGATCCAGCAGCTCTCCCCGGTCTTCGACGGGTACCAGCAGGCGGTCGTCGGCATGAACCGCCTGCGCACCCTGATGCGCACGCCGGTCGGCACGCCGCCGGCGTCCGTGCCGCGGCCCGTCGAGGCCCTGCGCGGGGAGATCGAGTTCGACGACGTCTCCTTCCACTACGCGGGCGGGCCGGACCGGGACGTACTGCACGGCATCCGGCTGCGCATCGCCCCCGGCGAGACCGTCGCCCTCGTCGGCACCACCGGCGCGGGCAAGTCCACGGTGGTCAAACTCCTCGCCCGCTTCTACGACCCGGCCTCCGGAGCCGTCCGCGTCGACGGCCACGACCTGCGCGAACTCGACCTGACCGGCTACCGGCGCCGACTGGGCATCGTCCCGCAGGAGCCCTACCTGTTCGGCGGCAGCGTCCGTGACGCCATCGCCTACGGACGCCCGGACGCGACCGACGCGGAGGTCGAAGCGGCGGCCCGCGCCGTCGGAGCCCATGAGATGGTGGCCACGCTCGCGCACGGCTACCTCACCCGGATCGGGGAACGCGGCCGGGGCCTCTCCTCGGGCCAGCGCCAGCTGCTCGCCCTGGCCAGGGCCGAACTCGTCGACCCCGACATCCTGTTGCTCGACGAGGCGACCGCATCTCTCGACCTCGCCACCGAACGACGGGTCACCGCCGCCGTCGAGGCCCTGACCCGGCGCCGCACCACCGTCGTGGTGGCGCACCGCCTCACCACGGCCGCCCGGGCCGACCGCGTGGTGGTCCTCGACGCCGGGACCGTCGTCGAGACGGGCACCCACGCCCAACTGCTCGCCGCACAGGGGCCGTACCGGCGCCTGTGGGACGCCTACCGACCGGGCGGCGCCGGAGCCCGTCCGGTTCCGGCCGACACCACCCTTACCGATCAACTCGTCAACGGGAGTGCACGATGACCGACCACCGCCTGCTCGGACGCACCGGCGTCAAGGTGAGCCCGCTCTGTCTGGGCACCATGATGTTCGGCGCCCGCGGCAACACCGACCACGAGGACAGCGTCCGCATCATCCACCGGGCGCTCGACTCGGGCATCAACTTCGTCGACACGGCCGACGTGTACTCGGCGGGGGAGTCGGAGACCATCGTCGGCAAGGCACTCGCCGGAGGCCGCCGGGACCGGGTGGTGCTGGCCACCAAGTTCCACGGCAGCCTCGGCGGCGACCCCAACGAGCAGGGGAACAGCCGCCGCTGGATCATCCGTGAGGTGGAGAACAGCCTGCGCCGGCTCGGCACCGACTGGATCGACCTGTACCAGGTGCACCGACCCGAGCCGGAGACCGACTTCGACGAGACGCTGGGCGCGCTCAGCGACCTCGTCCACCAGGGCAAGATCCGCTACATCGGTACGTCCACCTTCGAACCGTCCGCGATCGTCGAGGGCCAGTGGCTCGCCGAGCGCCGCGGCCGCGAACGCGTCGTGGCCGAGCAGCCCCCGTACTCGCTGCTCGCGCGCGGCATCGAACGCGAGGTCCTGCCCGTCGCCCAGCGGTACGGGCTCGGCGTGCTCAGCTGGAGCCCGCTGGCCGGCGGCTGGCTGTCGGGCCGCTACCGCAAGGGTGCCGAACAGCCCTCGTCCAGCCGGATCGACCGGCAGGCCGCACGCTTCGACATCGCCGACCCCGAGAACGCGGCCAAGCTCGACGCCGCCGAGGCGCTGGCCCAGCTCGCGGAAGAAGCGGGGCTGACCCTGGTCCAGCTCGCCCTGGCCTTCGTCCTGGAGCACCCGGCCGTCACCTCGGCCATCATCGGACCGCGCACCTTCGAGCAGTTGGAGAGCCAGCTGGGCGCCGACCGGGTACGGCTGAGCACGGACGTGCTCGACCGGATCGACAAGATCGTGCCGCCGGGCACCAATCTGTCCGCCCGGGACGCGGGGTACGTGCCGCCCGCACTCTCCGCCCCGGAGCTCCGCCGCCGCCCGCGCGGCTGACCGCGCCGACTGCCGACCGCGCCGACTGCCGACCGCCGACCGCCGCCCCCGTCCACGACCCGGACGGGGGCCGTCCGCCGCCGGCGAGCACGCGTGGGGTGACGGGCCTGCCGGACACCGTCCTCGCGCTCTACTCGGCCGCGTGGGAGCGGGCATCGGTCCGGTCCAGCGCGTAGACGGTGCAGGGCCGTCCGAGGATGGTGTCCTCGCGCAGGGGGGTGAACCCGAGGCGCCCGGCGACGGCCGAAGACGCGGTGTTGCCAGGATGGATCATGGCCGTGATCCGCTTGAGCCCCAGGGAGCCGAAGCCCCACGCGAGGACGGCTTCGGCCGCCTCCGTGGCGTAGCCCCGCCCCCAGTGCTCGCGGGCGAAGGTCCAGCCGATCTCGGTCTCGTCGAACTGCTCCCACCAGTTCAGGCCGGAGCGTCCGATCGTCTCGCCGGTGCTGCGCAGCTCGACGGCGCACAGCCCGTGACCGCGTTCGCTCCACTGCCGCTGGATGTCGCGCAGGCGCGTGGCGGCCTGTTCCCGGGTGTAGCCGCCGACGAACCGGTTCACCTCCTCGTCGGCGTGGAGCCGTACCCACCAGTCGGTGTCGGCGTCGGTGAGCGGGCGCAGCCGGAGGCGTTCTGTGGTGATCACTCTCGTACAGTCCTTTGATCCGTGGGTTGTTGAGGGCGGTACGCTACTTCGCCGGCGCGGGATGACCCTGCGCCGCGGGCGTGCTCCGCGGCGCGCGTCGGCGGATGACCGTGTGCGCCGCTTCCGCCGCCCCGAGGCCGAGCACGATGAACACCGCGCCGACGGGACCCAACCGGTGCGCGCCGAACCAGGCCATGCCGGCTTGCCCGACCAGGGGTGCGATCGCGACACCGACGTAGACCGTGGCCGAGGCGAGGCCGGTGAGCAGCGGTGCCGCCGTCGGCATGGCGCTGATCAGGCGGTGGGTCTGGGGCGCCAGCACCGCCCATCCGCACACGCCCCACACCAGGAGTGCCGCGATGGCGGAGGGCAGGTGTGCGCTCGTCCACGGCAGCAGCGCGAAGTCGATCGCCGCCGCCGTGATCGCGGCATTGATGACGGGACGGCTGCCGAAGCGGTCGGTCAGAGCGCCCGAGCCGAGTGTTCCGGCGGTGGCGGCCAGCCCCCAGACGAACAACAGGGCGGCAAGGGTGGTGCCGTTGCCGCCGGTGGCGCGGTCGAGGCTGTCGCCGATGAAGGAGTAGACGGTGTACAGGCCGGTGTAGACGAGGAGCGTGGTCAGCAGGGTCAGGCCGATGCGGCGGTCGGCGAGAGGGGCGACGCGGGTGCGCAGCGGGACCGCCGGGGGCATGGGTACCGCAGGCAGGAGGAGGGCCGTGCCCGCCGCGGCGAGCAGGCCGAGCGCGGAGACGAACAGCATGGTGGCGCGCCAGTCGCCGGTGAGGCTGCCGATGGCGGTACCGATGGGCGCGCCCAGCGCGGTCGCGGCGCTGAGGCCGGTCATAACGGTGGCGATGGCCCGGCCGCGACGCTCCGGCGGCGCGAGCGCGGCGGCCGCGGCGACGGCGGCGGGGGTGACCATGGCGCCGCCGAGTCCGGCGAGCGCCCGTCCGGCCAGAGCCACGCCGAAGACGGGAACGAAGGCCGTCACGAGGTTGCCCGCGGTGAAGACCGCGAGCCCGGCGACGAACAGTGTGCGGCGGGACCACCGGGTGGTGAGGGCTGCCATGACGGGGCCGAGGACGGCGTACGTGAAGGCGTAGGCGCTGAGCAGCCAGCCGGCGGTGCCGACGGGGACGCCGAGGGAGTGTGCAGCGTCGGGCAGGATGCCGGCGATGACGAAGCTGTCGGTGCCGATGGCGAACATCGCGGCGGCGAGGACGGTGAGTGGTCCGTACACGACGGAGGGACCTCCAGGTTCGATGTGCTTGATGTAACAGAAACGGTTACGACAATGCCCCGAAGAGAGGCCGGTCCGTGGGGACCGGCCGACAGGGAGCGGGGGTTGGCTTTCGGGGTCAGGCGATGGTTCCTCTCGCCACGTTGGCGAGGGTGACGGTTGCCAGTTCGGCCTTCATCGACTCCTCCGCGCGGCTGTACGCCTCTCGCAGGACGGGCGGGATGCCCCGCGCGATGGGGCACTCCTGGTTCGGAGGAGCGGGGTGCAGTGCGATGAGCGGACCGGACTCGACGGCGAGGTAGATGTCCTTCAGGGTGATCGCCTCCGGGGCGCGAGCCAGCCTCCATCCCGCGCCCTGGCCGCGCTGCGACACCACGAGGCCCGCGTCCTTCAGGCTTCCGAGCGTGCGGCGGATGACGACGGGGTTGGTGTTGACGCTGTCGGCGATCTGGGCGGACGTCACGATGCCGTCGGGACGCCGGGGGCACACCAGCGCCATCCAGGTCAGCGTGTGCGTGGCCACGGTCATACGACTGCTCGCGCTCATGAAAGCTTCCATCGTCGGAGGTTGCCGACACCACCTGTGTCGCAACTGATTCTGTTACGACAGAGGGCGCGTGTCCAGTCGTACCGTCAACTCGGCGATGTACAGGCGCCGCTCGGTCTGGGCGTGGAACACCGCCGGGCGCGACGGTGGCCGAGCGTATGGCCGGAACGGCGCTCTGGCACCCCGCCCGGGTCTCCCGGATAACAGGGAGCAACCCGACAACAGGGGTGACAGGGTGAAGGGCTGCGCGCGAGTTCCTCGTCAACGACGCGCACTCGGCGATGGCCAACCTCCGCCCGGACGAGCTCGTCGGCAACGCCCGCTACCTGTCGGGCCGTCACAAGCCGCTGTACATGATGCAGGGCCTCGACGCCTCGCTCGACGGCGTCTTCTTCGTCTCCTACCACGGGTCGATGGCCGGCGAGGCTTCGACGCTGTCGCACACCTACAACCCGAAGGCCATCGCCGGCGTCCGGCTCAACGGCCTGCCGGCGGGGGAGAGCGGCATCAACGCGCTGGTCGCACTGGGGCACGGGGTACCGGTGGTGCTGATCACGGGTGACCGGACCACGGCCGAGGAGACCGAGCCGTTCTGCCCCGGCATCCGCGCCGCCGTGGTCAAGACCTCGGTATCGCGCTTCGCCGCCGACAGCATGCACCCGGCGCAAGCGCGCGACCCGATCCGCCTGTACCGCGGCTTCGTTGCCGTGGTCATGCTCACGCGGGCGATCGCCGAGTGACCGCGTGGCGGTCTCGGCACACGCTCCCGTGAGAAAGGGGGGCTGACGGATAATGGCGATCAGCTGGGCACGGGGCTGCGCACAGGCTCGTACGTGCGGTGGCCGAGGGTTTCCGTGCCCGTATCGACTGGGGGAAAGATGCGTATAGGGGTGTATCTCGCACACCCGCGGCCGGGGAGCTTCAACCACGCGGTCTTCGACGCCGTGGTGGAGGAGCTGCGAGGGCGCGGAGCCGAGGTGTTGGCGCATGACCTCTGCGCCGAAGAGTTCGAACCGCAGCTGTCCGCCGATGAGACGGGAACGGTCGAGTCGGCGGCGCGCGCCGACGACGCGCGGGTGGCGCTGCACCGAACAGAGGTGGCCACGCTGGATGCCCTGGTGTTCGTCCACCCGAACTGGTGGGGCATGCCGCCCGCCGTCATGACGGGCTGGGTGCAGCGCGTCCTGGTGCCGGGCGTCGCCTACAAGCTGGGCACCGCGGACGGCGAACCCGCCGGACTCCTGAAGGCGGCCAGCGCTCTCGTGCTGAACACCTCCGACACTCCCGCCGACCGGGAGGAGAACGAGTTCGGCGACCCCCTCCAGAAGATCTGGTCGGCCTGCGTCCTGCCGTACGTCGGAGTCGGCGACGTACGCCGGGTCGTCTTCCGCACCGTCACCGACTCGACCGACGAGGAACGCGCGGCCTGGCTGGACCACGCACGCCGGCAGGCGGCCGCACTCCTGGCCTGAGGCGCGGCGTACGCAGCCCTCCGTGCACGTTTCTCTCGTACGGGGCCGCGTACGCCCGCTTCACGCACGGGCCCCTGATGCCGAGCCCGGCCGCCCCGGGGCTGATCGGGTGAGGCGGAAACGATCCCTTTTCCGCGGGGAGTTCCCAACGCCCCGGAGGCCGCCACAGGCTGGCCCTGCCCGGCGGTCCGTGCCGGGCCGCCGCCGGCAGGTGCCGGCCGACGCGCGCACCTGCGGCGGCGCAGAACCCTGCCCCTGATGGGAGCCCTGCTGTGGGACTGACGACAGCGACGATCGCCTCGGAACTGGAAGCGGCGAGCAAGGTCGGTGACCCGAAGGCCGACGAACTCGTGTCCGGCCTGATCGACAACAAGGAGATCGACGGGGTCAACGCCCTGTTCCGCACGATCGGCACGCTCAAGCCGGGACAGGACCTGTCCCAGCTCCCACCGCGGCTGGCCGAGTTCCTCAAGGAGGCCGCGGCCGCGCCGCCGGACTGGTCGGAGGCCGACGTCAAGGCCGCCGAGGGCTTCTTCGCCCACCACCACGGCGAGGTGTCCATGCTCCAGGGCACCGTCGGCCTCATCGGCACCTACCTCTCCCCGACCGGCGCGTTCACCCTCCGCTCCACCGGCCGCCTCGGCGGCGTCGAGGGACCGGGCCGCCGGCTCTCGCAGTCCTCCCGCCTGTTCCTCGACATGGGCAACCGGAACGCCATGCGCGACGGCACGCTCGCCGCGAACGTCACCAAGGTCCGCCTGGTCCACGCCTCGGTGCGCCAGCTGCACAAGAAGAGCGGCGAGTGGGACTACGCGAAGTGGGGCGAGCCGGTCTCGCAGAAGTACACCACCGGCGCCGCCTGCGTCTTCTCCACCCAGATCCTCCAGGCCATGGCGCGCCTCGGCGTCGACGTCTCGAAGGACGACGCGCGCGGCTTCATGTGCGCCTGGCACTACGTCAGCCACTACCTCGGCACCGCCGACGAGTGGCTCCTGCCCAAGGACGCCGACCAGGTCGAGGCCATGTGGAACCAGGAGCGGGACAAGGAGTGGAAGAAGACCGACGACGGCGTCTTCATGACCAAGCAGGCCGTCGACTTCTACAGGAAGTTCTACCCGCCGGGCGTGCACGACGCGTTCATCGCGATGGTCCGCCACGCACTCACCGACAAGTACGCCGACATGGCCGGCCTGCCCAAGAGCGTCCTCGGGGCGGCAGCCGGGCCCCTGTCGGCAGGCCACGGCCTGGTCAGCGGCGTGGGAGGCGGCCTGCTGGGCGGCGCCGCCAAGAAGACCGTGGGCGTCAACCCCTACAAGGACATCCTGGGCGTCGCCTCGAAGGGATTCAACGAGGTCGAGAAGTTCGCGCTGACCCACGAAGAGGACGACCAGCCGCAGATGCACCAGGAACTCCACGACAACCGCTGACGGCCACGGCCCGGGCGGGGCGCTTCGACATCGACACGCAAGGGCCCCGCCCGCCCTCACCGCTCACAGGGACCGCGCGGCGCCGCCGTCTATGCGGATGGATTCGCTGCGGAAGCCGACGCCACCGCCATCGCCACCGCCCGCCTCTGGACGATCTCGATATCCGCGCGCCGGCACTCGTGTCGCTGTGCCGTCGACCGCCAGGTGGCCAAGCGATCGATAATGGTCCGGCCAGCTGCCTGCACGGTCGAGAGGGGCCCTTTGTGACCACACCGCGGGACTTGTTGATCGTCACCCTGGACAGGGGGTCCGGTCGCCCCGTCGAACAGGGCGACCTCTCGCTCGCACTCGCAGGGGCCGAGGTGATCGACCTCCTCGCCGCCCAGGCCGTCAGGCTGGAGGGGCAGGACATCGTGCCGGGCCACCAGCCAACCCTGGCCGACCGCCTCCTGGACGAGGCGGCCGCGTCGCTCGTCCGGGAGGCGCCCTACGAGTCCGTCTCCGACTGGCTGTGGCGCAGAGGCCGCGATCTGTCCGCGACCTACCGGGCCGCGCTGGAGGCGGAAGGGCACATCGCCCGGCAACCGCGCCGCGGGATCTCCTTCCGGGCCGGTGACAAGGTGGTCGTCGACTCTCCCGCCCGCCGCCGGGCCGCGGACCGCTGGGCCTCGGACGAACCCGTCCTGGCCGGCCTCGCGGAGGCCGTGGGAATCCGCGGCGAGCGGACCGGAGACGCACCGGACGTGGCCGACGACGCCGTGGCGACCGTGCTGGCCGCCGTCAACGACGCGCTGGTGGAACTGGCGGCCGTACGGCAGCGCCGAGCGATCGAGGACGCGGCCTTCGACAACATCTGGCGGGGCGGCGGCGGATGACGACGGAGAGCGCCCCGTAGATCAGGTCGACAGGCGCAGGGGCTCGGTTCGTTGTATCGGGTACGTATCAGTGAGCGCTTGGTTGTCCATCGAAACGGTGCGCCGGGCCACGCCGAAGGGGGTCATGGGGAGCAGGAGGGCCTTGGGCCCGGCGGCTTCCCTGGCCGCGCCATGCCGACCTGACCTGGGCATTCGCGCACGGACGGCAGTGTGCGGGGTGTGAGCCGTGCCGCTGTGCGGTGCGGTCGCCAGGCCCGGTGCGTGCCATATCGTTCCCTTCAGGCCGCCGACCGCGCAGGAGTGGACGGGGGACCTGTGCCTCACGACCGTCCGAACAGGAGCCAGCTGCCCGTGTCCTCGTCCGCCCCGCCTCCTCCGGCCTCTCCGCGACCCGTGCGCGTACTGCTGGTGGAGGACGACGAGCTGATGCGCCGCTCCTTCACCGTCGCCCTCGAACGCTACGGCTACCGGATGACGGCGGCGGCCGACGGGCTCGCGGGGCTGGAGCTCTTCCGCGACGAAAGCTTCGACCTGCTGATTCTGGACGTCATGCTGCCCGGGCTGGACGGGATCGGCCTGTGCCGCAGGGTCCGGGAGAGCAGCCTGGTGCCGGTTCTGATGATGTCGGCCCGGGGCGACGGCCTCGACGTCGTCGCCGGTCTGGAGGCCGGGGCGGACGACTACGTGGTCAAACCCGTGGACACCTACGTGCTCGTGGCACGCATCCGTTCGCTGCTGCGGCGGGCGACCTACGCGCCCACCCCCGGACCCGCGCCGGCCGTCGGAGACGGGCCGTCACCGTCAGAGCAGGGGCTGCTGGTCTTCGGGGACCTGACCATCGACACCGGTGGCCTGGAGGTGTGCGTCTCCGGAAGCCCGGTGGCGCTGACCCCGACCGAACTGAAGCTCCTGCTGGAGTTCGCCGCCCACCCGGGCATCGTGCTGGAACGGCACACCCTGCTGCGGAACGTATGGGACTACGGCTGGGACGGCGACAGCCGGGTCGTCGACCTGTGCGTGCAGCGGCTGCGCGGCAAGCTGGGCCGGGACCGGATCGAGACGGTCCGCGGCTTCGGCTACAAGCTCAGGCGCTGAGACCGGTGCGCCCGTTGCGCCGGCCGCGGCCGGCCCGAGTACCCCTGCGCTGGAAGATCGCCGCTCTGGCCGCCTCCACGGCGTGCCTGGTCGCGGCAGCGGTGGGCGTACTGGTCCACGTATGGACCGCGCAGGACATCCGGAGCCGGGCCCAGGCCGAGGCATGGAACAGGCTGTACTCGGCCATGGAAACCTACCGGCGCACCGGAACCCTCACGGACGGCGCCGAGCTCGATCCGGCCGAGCTGCCCGCCGCGCTGCGGCACCCGGGCAACGGCGACCGGCACACCGCCTACGACGGGCAGGTCGAGGGAAACGTCGGCCCGAGCGTCTGGGCGGCCCAGCGGGTCGACGGCCCGGGCAGCCCGGTGCTGGCCTTCCGGTTCAACATGAGCTCGGACCTCCACGGGCTACGCCAGCTCGACGTGACCATGGCGGTGGCCTCCCTGATCGCACTCGCCGCGGCCACACCCCTGGCGGTCTACGGAGCCGGGCTGCTCGGCCGCAGGCTGGGGCGGGTCTCCGAGACCGCGGGCCGGATCTCCGCCGGGGACCTGGATGCCCGAACCGGGCCCACCAAGGGCCGCGACGAGGTGTCCGAGATCGCAGCCACCGTCGACCAGATGGCGGACAGCCTCGGCCGACGGCTGCGCACCGAGCGCCAGTTCACCGCGGACGTGGCGCACGAGCTGCGCACACCGGTCGGCGGTCTGCTGGTCACCGCGGACCTGCTGCCGCCCGGTGAGACGGAGGATCTGCTCCGCGCCCGGGTACGCGACCTGCGCGGACTGGTCGAGGACCTGCTGGAGATCTCCCGGCTGGACGCCGGCGCCGAACAGCCGGTCCGCGCCCGCGTCCCGCTCGGGGCGGTCGTCTCGGAGGCCGTGGCGCGCACCGGCCTCGACACCCAGGTCACCGTCACCGGCGGGACGTACGCAGAGGCTGCCGCGCAGACCGCTGGGGCCGCGCAGACGGCTGAGACCGCGCAGACGGCTGAGACCGCTGAGACCGTGGAGACCGACCCGCGCCGCCTCGAACGGATCGTCAGCAACCTCGTCCTCAATGCCCACCGGCACGGAAGCACCCCGGTACAGGTCACCGTAGAGGGTCGGACGGTCGTCGTGCGCGACCACGGTCCCGGCTTCCCCGCGGACCTGCTGCTCGACGGCCCCCGCCGCTTCCACACGGGCGCGACCGAGCGCGGCTCCGGCCACGGCCTGGGCCTGACCATCGCGCTGGGCCAGGCCCGGCTCCTCGGCGCCGAGCTGCGCCTGGACAACGCCCCGGCCGGCGGCGCCGTCGCCACTCTGCGCCTGCCGAACTGACCGACCGATCGCCGCCTGCCCGTCCGCCGCTACCGAACCGATACGAATCCCAGCGGGTACCGATACACGGCGGCCGAGGTCCCGATACGTCCCCCGGACACCTTTTGGTGTGCACCCTTCCGCATCCGAAGACCGCACCCGAAGAGGAGTCCCCGTGACCGCCGCACCCTTTGACGCCCTCACGCCGCACCCGAGGACCGGGGCCGCGAGCGCCGCCGCCGTCACCGACCTGTCGAAGGTCTACGGCAGCGGCGACACCCGTGTCGTCGCCCTGGACGGTGTCAGCATCTCCTTCCGGGAGGGCGAGTTCACCGCGATCATGGGCCCCTCCGGCTGCGGCAAGTCCACGCTGATGCACTGCGCCGCCGGGCTCGACTCGTTCAGCTCCGGTTCCGTGCGCATCGGCACCACCGAACTCGGCACGCTGGGCGACCGGCAGCTGACCCAGCTGCGCCGCGACCGGATCGGCTTCATCTTCCAGGCGTTCAACCTGCTGCCGACACTGACCGCGCTGGAGAACATCACGCTGCCGCTGACCATCGCCGGTCGCCGGCCCGACCGGCAGTGGCTGGACCGCGTGGTCTCCATGGTCGGCCTCGCCCAGCGGCTGGACCACCGGCCCGGCCAGCTGTCCGGCGGGCAGCAGCAGCGCGTCGCGGTGGCCCGGGCCCTGGTCTCCCGGCCCGCGATCATCTTCGGCGACGAGCCCACCGGCAACCTCGACTCCCGCGCGGGGGCCGAGGTCCTCGGCTTCCTGCGCGACTCGGTGCGCGAGCTGGGCCAGACCGTGGTCATGGTCACCCACGACCCCGTCGCCGCCGGCTACGCCGACCGCGTGGTCTTCCTCGCCGACGGCCGCCTGGTCGACGAGATGGCACATCCCACCCCGGACCGGGTCCTGGACCGGATGAAGGCCTTCGACACCCGCCGACGCACCAGCTGACCCACCACCGCACGCCGACGCCGACGCCGACGCCGACGCCGACGCCGACGCCGACGCCGACGCCGACGCCGACGCCGACGCCGACGCCGACGCCGACGCCGACGCCGGCACCGACGCCGGCACAGGCACCGCCACCGGCACCGAACCAGCCCTCCGCTCGCATCCGCCGAGCCCGCATCCGAGGATCCGCACCCTCATGTTCCGTACCGCCCTGCGCAACGTGTTCGCGCACAAGGCCCGCCTCCTGATGACCGCGCTCGCGGTCATGCTCGGCGTCACGTTCGTCTCCGGCAGCCTCGTCTTCGGCGACAGCCTGAGCCGTGCCTCCGCCGCCCGGGCGACCGACGGCTTCGAGCGCATCGCCGTCAGCGTCGCGCCGGACGGCGCACCCGCCGACGGCAGCGGGCCGGCCGGCATCGACGCCCGCACCGTGACCACGCTCACCAAGATCCCCGGCGTCGCCGGCGCCGCGGGCCGGGTCGACGGCTTCGCGGCCGTAGCCGGCCGTGACGGCCGGCTGATCGGTCACGGCCCGTCGCACCAGGGCGGCAACTTCGCCCCGGGAGCGGACGGCACGGACCCCGCCTACCGCTTCACCCGGGGTTCCGGCCCGACCGGCAACGACACGATCGCCCTCGACGAGACCACCGCCGCCAAGGGCGGCTACCGCGTCGGCGACTCCGTGCGCGTCGGTACGGACCAGGGCGCCGCCGCCTACACCCTCAGCGGGATCTTCCGCACCGACGGGATGCGGCTCCCCTCCGGGGGCAGCCTGACCCTGTTCACCAACGCCACCGCCCAGCGACTCTTCCTCCGGCCCGACCGCTACCGCAACGTCGAACTCACGGCCGCCCCCGGCACCCATCCGCAGGAGCTCCTCGACCGCGTCGAACAGGCGCTGCCCCAGGGCGCCGGCGCGGTCACCGGCGCCCGGCTCGCCCAGATCAAGACGAACCTCGCCACCAGCGACAGCGACACCATGAGCCAGATCCTGCTGGGTTTCGCCGCGGTGGCCCTGTTCGTCGCCACTTTCCTCATCTCCAACACCTTCACGATGCTCGTCGCCCGGCGCACCCGGGAACTCGCCCTGATGCGGGCCGTCGGCGCCTCGCGCAAGCAGGTCCGCCGCATCCTGCTGACCGAGTCCCTCCTCGTCGGCGCGATCGCGTCCGCGGCCGGTCTCGCCGTCGGCACCGGGGTCGCCGCCCTGCTCCGGACGCTCTTCGCCCCCGCCGACACCCCGGCCGGCCCGCTGGTCCTCACCCCGGGCACCGTGATCACGTCCATGCTGGTCGGCACCGTCCTGCCCATGGTCGCCGCATGGCTTCCGATCCGCCGGGCCATGGCCATCCCGCCCGTCGCCGCGCTCAGCGCCGTCGAGCCCACGGCGTCCGCGCGCGCCGGCTCGCTGCGCAACGGCCTCGGCGCCGCGCTGGTGCTCACCGGCACCACCGCCGTGGTGTACGGGGCCCTCACCACGGGGAAGGACGCCCGGACCGTCATCGCCCTCGGCGCGGCCCTGGCCCTGACCGGGGCGATCGTCCTCATCCCGCTGCTGTCCCGGCCGTTCGTGGCCCTGTTCCAGCCGCTGCTGACCCGCCTCCACCCGGTGCACGGCAACCTCGCCGCCCGCAACACCGTGCGCGATCCGCGCCGCACCGGCGCCACCGCCGCGGCCCTCGCCATCGCCCTCACCCTCGCCTCGGGCCTGTCCGTCCTCGGGGCCTCCGCAGCCCGGTACCTCGACCGCGCGACCACCCACGACTTCACCGCCGACTACCTGGTGAAGCCCGCCGAGGGCGGCATGCAACTGACCCCGGCCACCGCGGCGACCCTCAAGAAGCTGCCGGGCGCGGTGTCCAGCCCGCTCAACCAGTCCACCGAGTACCGGCTGGCCGGCGCCTCATCCGTGCTGACCGGCGTCGACCCCGCCACCATCGGCCGACTGCTGCGGTACGACGTGGTCGAGGGCTCCCTCGACCGCCTCGCCCAGGGCCAGATCGCCGTGGCCGACTTCAAGGCCAGGCAGTCCGGCTGGCACGTCGGCCAGACCCTCCCCCTGCAGCGTCAGGACAAGCAGGGCAGTGTCACCATCGGAGCGATCTACCAGGCGGACGAGCAGAGCAACCTGCTGCCGAGCATCACCGCGCCCGACTCCCTCGTCGCCCGGTACGACTCCACCCCGCACACCGACTCGATCCTCGTCGCCACGGACGGCGGACCCAGCCGGGCCGCGCTCGGCAGCCTCACCCAGGCCCTGGGCGACAACCCCGCCCTGGCCGTGCTCGACCAGGCCGACATCCGGGCCCAGGACAGCGGTTCCATCGGCGAGCAGCTCAACGTCTTCTACGCCCTGCTGAGCATGGCCCTGGCGATCGCCGCGCTGGGCATCGCCAACACCCTCGCGATGTCCGTCCTCGAACGCCGCAAGGAGATCGGCACGCTGCGCGCCCTCGGCCTCGACCGCACCGGAGTGAGCCGGATGATCCGCCTGGAAGCCCTGCTCGTCGGCGCACTCGGTGCCACCGTCGGCACGGTCCTGGGCGTGTTCCTGGGCTGGGCGCTCGGGCGCACCCTCCAGGAGAGCGTCGCGGGCTACACGTTGGTCATTCCCTGGGGACGCCTCGCACTCGGCGTGCTCATCGCCCTGGCAGGCGCGCTGCTCGCCTCGCTCTGGCCGGCCCGCAGGGCCGCCCGCGTCGACATTCCCGCCGCGACGGCGGCGCAGTAGCGACGGGTCCCGTGCTCACAACGCGAGCACGGGCCGGACGGAGAAGTCCTCGTAGAGGTCCTCTCCGTCCGGCCCGTACACGAACTCGGCCATCGAGGGATTGCGGTTGGCCGTGGCCAGGGGCAGCCACGCCAGCATCGGGCCGTACCCGCCGCACACCGACTCGCCACCGTCTCCGCCGTGGACCGCGGTGATATCGCTGGTGAGCTCCGTGCGGTAGGTGTCGTAGGCGATGCGCAGACCGAAGCCGTTCAGCTGGTTCTGCGGGCCGGTGCGGTCCCCGTACGGGACGCGGTCGAGCGGGCAGTCGTTGCCCCACCGGAAGAGGGTGTCCGCTCCGGCTCCACAGGCGTGCTCCCACTCGTCGGAGCTCGGCATCCGCAGGCCGCGAGCCGCGAGAGCAGCCGGCATGTCAGCAGGTGCTTCGGTCAGGGCCTCGTCCTCGACGGCCATCAGCACGGTCGCCAGGACGACGTTCCGGCGAGGGCTGAGCACCTCTGCGAGGTGGGCCCGCAGGTCCGGGCCGCAGCCGAAGCCCTGCTCCAGGCTCTCGGTGTGATCGGCGCTCTGCTCGGGCGTCGGCTGCCAGGCGTCGAGGTCGAACCCCAGAGTCACCGGGCCCGCGGGTATGAGGGCGAACTCCTGCCCGTCGCGCTCGATCCGGACGCGGTGCAGCGGGGCGCCGAGGTGCTCGATGGTCTGGACGTCGGTGACACGGCCGTTCACCAGGGCGGCGGCTTCCCGGGCCACGCGACGCGCGGTCGCCGGCTCGAAGGACCGCCACTGGACGAGAGTGAGATCAGCAAGGGACATGGCCGAAGTGTTCCACGCGGGTCTGACATCGCCCGGCCCGTCACGACTGCCGTGAGAAGGAGGAGTTCGCGCGCCTGCCGGCGCCGGTCAGAGTCCCGCTCGCGCAGCATGGTCACTTCTCCAACGGCCCATGGCAGGCGGTCGAGACGGCCGACATCCAGGCGATGACCGCCTCCCGCTGTTCCGGGGCCAACCCCTCCACGAGCGAGGCCTCCCGTCGCAGGACGGCCGGCAGCGCCTCCTCGTAGCGCGTGCTTCCGAGGTCGGTCAGGTGCAGCTGGTGCGTCCTGCGGTCGGTGGGGTGGGGGGAGCGGGTGATCAGGCCGTCGCGTTCCAGCGCCGCGAGCATCTCGTTCGCGGCCTGGCGGCTGCTCCCGACCGAGCGGGCCAGCTGGGCCACCGACATGCCCGGTGACGTCCCGACCATCATCAGGGTCGCGAACTGCGGCACGGTGAGCCCGAACTCCTCCAACTCGCCCCCGATCGCCGCCCGCATGCTGAGCCAGGTGTGGCGGACCAGGAAGCTGAGTACCAGATCTTCGCTCTGCTCACCCATGAGGCGATCTCCAAACATGTGATTGACAGGAACTTGACGAGTTTGCCACGATGGGCGGACCGTCAGGTACCTGACGATCCTACTCTGCGGCCGCGCCGAAACCCTCCTGATCCGAAGGCAGTCACGCATGTCATCCGCCACGCCACCGTCACCGACAACACAGCCACCGGCGCCGTCCACGCCACCACCGGCCCGCCGACGGCTCATCCTCGGCGTCCTCGTCTTCGCCCAGCTCCTCATCTGGCTCGACGGCACCATCCTGTCCACCGCCTTCGAAACGCTGTCCGACCCCGTCCGGGGCTTAGGGGCCACACCCGGCCAGCTCCAGTGGGCCACGGGCGCCTACACCCTGGCCTTCGCCGGCCTGATGTTCACCGGGGGCTCGCTCGGCGACCGGTTCGGCCACCGCAACACCCTCCTGGCGGGCATGGCCCTGTTCGGTGCCGCCTCGGCCCTCGCCGCCTACGCCGCGACACCCGGCCAACTCATCGCCGGACGCGCCGTGATGGGCGCCGGCGCCGCCCTGCTCGTCCCGGCCACCATGGCGGTGGTCAGCTGGACGTTCGAGCCCGCAGAGCGGCCGGCGGCCTTCGGCACGCTGTCGTCCTTCGCGGGCGTCGGCCTCGCCGCGGGGCCGATCCTGGCCGGGGCGCTGCTCGCGACGTTCTGGTGGGGCTCGGTGTTCCTCGTCAACGTACCCGTCGTCGTCCTCGGCATCGGCTTCGTCGCGCGGTACGTCCCCAACTCCCGCAGCCCCCGGGTCCGCCGCCTCGATCCGGCCGGGCTGCTCCTGTCGACGGCCGGCCTGGGCATCCTCGCGTACGGCCTGATCCGGGCCGGCCAGGACGCGTCCTTCGCGCAGCCGGGCGTCTGGGGCAGCACCGCCGCGGGCATCGCGCTGATCGCGGCGTTCGTCGTCACGGAGCTGCGGATCGCCCACCCCAGCTTCGATCCCCGACTGCTGGCACAACGGCGCTTCGCCGCCGGGAACATCACCCTGATGATGGTCTTCCTGACGATGACGGCCGGATCCTTCTACCTCGCCTTCTACCTGCAAGGCGCCCGCCGGTACTCGGCGTTCGACGCCTCGCTGCTGGCGCTCCCGGGGGCCCTCGGAGTGGTCGTCGGCTCGCCGGTGGCAGTCCGGATGGCCCGCCGGACGTCCGTCCGGCTCGTCTCCTCGATCTCGCTGACCGTCGCGGCCGTGGCGATGGGGTCCCTGGCCCTGTTCGGCACGAGCACGCCCATCGCCTGGTACTCGGTGGTCATGCTGGTCCAGGGCACCTCGATCGGCATGGTGATCGCCCCCGTCACGGGCGCGGTCCTGGGCTCCCTGCCGCTGGAGCGGTCCGGCGCGGGCAGCGCGGTCAACAGCACCCTGCGCCAGACCGGCAGCGTGCTGGGCATCGCGGCAGGCGGCACGATCACCTCCATCGTCTACCGGCGCTCGATCGACGGCTCGCTGACCGGCCTCCCGGATCCGGTACGGCAACAGGCCCGGGTCTCCGCCGAGCTCGCCAGGCACGTGGCGGCCGCCACCCACGACACCCGGCTCGCCACAGCGGCCGATACCGCGTTCATCCACGCCATGCATGTGGGGGCGCTCTGGACGGCGGGATTCGCGCTGATCGGCGCGGCGGTCCTCGCCATCGGCTTCCGCCCCGACCGCCGTACGGGGCCGGTGGAGGAGGAGGCCCGGCCGAAGCTCGCGACGAGCTCCGCACGTTCCTGAACGCCGGCCCGGTTGCGGGCGACGGCCGCCGTGGGCGCCGTCAGCTCGCGGGGGGCCGGGGCGGCGGTGGGCGCAGTCCGTCCAGGGTGAGGTCGAGCAGGCGCTCGGCCCGCTCCCGCTGCTCGGGCTCGGCCGAGGTGAGCGCGATGCCGGCGAGGGCGGCGAACATGTCGGTCGGGCTGATGTCGGACCTGATCACGCCCGCGGCGGTACCGGCCTCCATGAGGGAGGCGAGGGCGTCCTGGATCATCTTGTGGCTGTCGGCGTAGGGGTTGGTCCCTGCGGCGAGGACGGCTCGCATCGCGTCGGCCATGCCGAGTTTGGCCGTGGCGTAGTCGATGAAGCGACGCGTCCAGGCGCGCAGGGCCTCGTGGGGAGGCATGGCCGCCAGGAGGGCGGGGGCGCAGTCGCACAACTGGGCCACTTCGTTGCGGTAGGCCGCCTCGATCAGGGCCTCCCGGGTCGGGAAGTTGCGGTACAGGGTGCCGGTTCCCACGCCGGCTTCCGCGGCGATGCGTTCGAAGTGCGCGTCCAGCCCCTCCTCGGTGAACACGCGCACCGCGGCGGCCAGGATCCTGTCCCGGTTGCGCTGTGCGTCAGCCCTCAGCGGGCGTCCTGGGTCTGCGGCCATCAGTGGCTCTCCCTGCTCCTTCATTTGCTAAGTGGAGGCGTCGCCGCTTAGTCTTGGATTAAGTGGCGGCACCTCCACTTTCACTGTAGGGCACGCCCGTGGCCTGCCCTCGTCCCCTTCCGAAGGGATGCCCGTCATGTCGGGAATCGAAGGCAAAGTCGTGGCGATCACCGGCGCGAGCGGCGGCATCGGCGAGGCGACCGCCCTCCTGCTCGCGGAGCGCGGGGCGAAGGTCGTCCTCGGGGCGCGTCGTCCGGAGCGGCTGGAGGCGCTGGCCGCCCGCATCGAAGAGGCCGGCGGCGAAGCCGCCTGGACCCGTACGGACGTGACGCGACGGGAGGACCTGACCGGTCTCGTCCAGCTGGCGCGCGACCGGTACGGCAAGCTCGACGTCCTCGTCGGCAATGCCGGGATCGGCCTGATCTCCCGCCTGGACGACCTGCGCGTCGAGGACTGGGAGGAGATGATCGACGTCAACCTCAAAGGCGTCCTCTACGGCATCGCCGCAGCCCTTCCCGTCTTCCGGGAGCAGGGCTTCGGACACTTCGTCAACACCGTGTCCACCGCCGGACTGCGCATCGTGCCGCTCCAGTCGGTCTACGCCGGCACGAAGAACGCCGTCCGCACCATTTCCGAGGGCCTGCGCCAAGAGGCCGGCGACAGCCTGCGCGTGACCGTCGTCTCGCCCGGAGCCGTCCGTACGGACTTCGCGGAACGCATGGAGCCGGATGCGAAGGCCCAGATCGACAAGATGATGGAGAAGGCCCTTGCGCCGGACGCGGTGGCCCGCGCCATCGCGTTCGCCATCGAGCAGCCGGACGGTGTCGATGTGGGCGACATCGTCGTACGTCCCACGGCGCAGAGCTAGGGGGAGCCGTCGAAGTGTCGCCGGTAAGGCCCGTGAGGGTCTGTCTGCGAGGATGTGCCGCATGGATGTGCGGAGCAGGAACCACGTGACGGTGACCGGGCGGCCCGGCGGCCCGGTCGTGATGCTGGCGCACGGGTTCGGGTGCGACCAGAACATGTGGCGCCTGGTCGTGCCGGTTCTGGAGCGGGACTTCACTGTGGTGCTCTTCGACCACGTGGGGGCGGGACGTTCCGATCTCTCTTCGTGGAGCGAGGCGCGCTACTCCACGATGGACGGCTACGTCGAGGACGTGCTGGAGATCTGCCGCGAGCTCGCTCTCGGCCCGGTGACGTTCGTCGGGCACTCCGTCAGCGCGATGATGGGCGTACTCGCCGCGGCGCGAGAGCCCGAGGCGTTCGCGGGCCTGGTCCTCCTCGCCCCCTCCCCGAGTTTCATCGACGATCCCGCCACCGGCTACCGGGGCGGGTTCAGCGCCGAGGACATCGACGAGCTGCTCGAGTCGCTGGACGCGAACTACCTGGGATGGTCGGGGGCCATGGCCCCGGTGATCATGGGCAATCCGGAGCGTCCGGAACTGGGCGAGGAGCTGACCAACAGCTTCTGCCGCACCGATCCGGACATCGCCCGGGTCTTCGCCCGGGTGACGTTCCTGTCCGACAACCGCCAGGACCTCGCGAAGGTGACCGTTCCCGTCCTGGTCGCGCAGTGCTCCAGCGACGCGATCGCACCGCCCGAGGTGGGCGCCTTCGTACAGTCGCAGATCCCCGGCAGCCGGCTGATCACCCTGAACGCGACCGGGCACTGCCCTCAGCTCGCCGCCCCGGAGGAGACGGCTGCCGCGATCGCCGCCTTCGCCGGAGCAGGCCGATGATGTGCGAGACCGACGACAACGGGGACAGCGACAGATCCACCCCGGCCGGGCAGCCCGGTGACGATCAGGCGACGTTCTCGGCACTGCTGGAGGACAGCGCGGAGGACCTGTACGAGCACGCGCCGTGCGGCTACCTCTCCACCCTCCTCGACGGCAGGATCGCGAAGGTCAACACGACCCTGCTGGACTGGCTCGGATACGAACGCGGCGACCTGGTCGGCCGCCGGAGCTTCTCCGACCTGCTCACCGTCGGCGGCCGCCTCTACCACGAGACCCACTTCGCACCGCTGCTGCGCATGCAGGGCGAGATCAGCGGCATCGCCCTCGAACTGAAGGCCGCCGACGGCAGCCGACTGCCCGTCCTCGTGACCTCCAGGGTCCGCACGGGCAGCGACGGCCAGCCGCTGCTGATCCGCACCACCGTCTTCGACGCCCGCGACCGCCGGGCCTACGAGAGCGAGCTGCTGCGCGCCCGCCGGGAATCGGAGCGGGAACGCGAACGCCTGCAACGCCTCAACGCCACGCTCCAGAAGACGCTCCTGCCGCCCGCCCTGGCCGACGTGCCCGGCCTGGACGTCGCCGCGCACTACCACGTCGCCTCCGTCGACGAGGTCGGCGGCGACTTCTACGACCTGTTCCCCCTGACCGCCGGCACCTGGGGGTTCTTCCTGGGCGACGTGTGCGGCAAAGGCGCGGCCGCCGCGGCCGTCACCTCCCTGGCCCGCTACACGCTGCGCGCCGCCGCCGTCTACGACCCGGATCCGGCCGGCGTCCTCGCCAACCTCAACACGGTGTTGAACCACGAGTACAACGGCCACGACCCGCGGTTCTGCACCGTCATCTTCGGCCTGCTCACCCCCGACGGCGACGCGGGCGGCTTCCGCGCCACCCTGGCCAGCGGCGGCCACCCGCCGGCCCTGGTGATGCGCGCAGACGGCCACGCCGACCACCTGCCCACCCCCGGCGGCCAGCTCATCGGCGTCCTGCCCGACGCCCACATCGCCACCACCACCGTCCGCCTCGGCCCCGGCGACACGCTGCTCCTGCACACCGACGGCCTCACCGAAGCCCACTCCGCGAGCACCGGTGACCGCTACGGCGACGAAGCCCTCCTGAAGTTCGCCCAGGCGCTGGCCCCCACCACCGCCCGCGACGCCGTGGCCGCGATCCGGGACCTGCTCGACACCCTCGGCACCGGCGTGGACGACGACACCGCCGTCCTGGCGCTCAACGTGCCCCGATCCGCCAGTGAAGAGCCGACGTGACCCATGCGCTGACCGTCCACACCCGCACCACGCCCGCCGGTCCGGTCGTCGAACTGACGGGGGCCCTGGACCATCACACCGCCCCGGAGGTACGCGCCCTGCTGCCCGGCCTCGTCCTGCGCCCGGGCCAGCAACTCGTCATCGACCTCGCCCGGCTCACCTTCTGCGACTCCACCGGCATCACCGTCCTGCTCGCCGCCCGCAACCACGCCCTGGCAGCCGACGCGGCCGTCGCTCTGGCCGCCGTACCCGAACGCGTCAGCCGGATCTTCCGCATCGTGGGTCTGGAACAGGTCTTCCCCACCCACCCCACCGCGCAGGCAGCCGAATCGGCCTGGACCCCGCCCGCCCGCTGAGCCGGCGCGCCGCCACCCGCGCGCCCGCCCGCGCCGCCGCCGGTCACGAAGCCGGCAGCTCCGGCCGTCGCTGCGCCCACGGGCGGACCGCCTCCAGCTGCGCCGCCACCCGCAGCACGCTGACCTCGTCGTCACGGCGGCCCACCAGCTGTACGGCGAGCGGCAGCCCGTCCCCGCCGAGGCCCGCCGGGACGGAGGCGGCCGGGTGCCCCGTGACGTTCCACAGCGCGGTGTAGGCGACCATCGGGCGCGAACGCACCAGCGCCCTCAGCAGCCCCGCGCCGTCCAGTGCGCCCACCGGTCGCGGGCGCGCGGCGACGACCGGGGTCAGCAGCAGGTCCATGGTGGTGAACATCCGGTCGGCGCGCGCCGCCAGCCGCTCACCCGCCCGGATCCCGCGCTCCACGGCGGTCTCGGGAACCAGCCGCGCGAGTGCGAGGGTGCGGCGGGTGCGCCGCTCCAGCAGGTCGGGGCGCTCGACGGCATCGGCCTCCGCCCGCACCCCGCCGCAGAACTGCGCGACGAACGGGACCGTGGCGTCCGGGTAGCGGGGGTCGACCTCCCGTACGTCGTGGCCCAGTTCGCGCAGCGCCCGTACGGTCTCCAGCAGGGCCCCGACGTGTTCCGGATGCGGGCGCACCCCGGGCACGGCGGGCTTGGCGGAGTAGCCGATGCGCAACCGGCCGGGCGGCGTCTCCAGGGCCCGTACCCAGCTGGTGTCAGCGGGGCGGGCGCTCCAGCGGTCGGTGGGCGTGGTGCCGGCCAGTACGTCGTAGAGCAGGGCGGCATCGCGCACGGTGCGGGTCAGCGGTCCCACGGTGCCGAGGGCGTACCAGAGGTGGGGGTGCGGGGCGGTGGAGACCCGGCCGCGCTGGGGCTTGAGGCCGAACAGCCCGCAGCAGGCGGCCGGGATGCGGATGGACCCGCCGCCGTCGCCGCCGAGCGCCGCCCCGACCAGTCCGGCCGCGACGGCGGCCGCGCTGCCGCCGCTGGAGCCGCCGGGAGTGCGGGTGGTGTCCCAGGGATTGTGGGTCCGGCCGTGGGCGGCGGACTCGGTGAACGGCCACTGGCCGAACTCGGGCATCGCGGTCTTGCCGATGACGACGGCTCCGGCGGCGCGCAGGCGGCGTACGGACTCGGAATCGGCGGCGACGGGGGTGCGGTTGGCTGCGCCGCCGAAGGTGGTGACCTGCCCGGCGACGTCCAGCTCGTCCTTGACGGCGACGGGCACGCCGTGGAGGGGGCCGTCCGGCGTCTCCGCGTCCCGGGCGTCGGCCTCGGCCAGCGCCTGCTCGGCGAGGACGACGCGGAAGGCCCCGAGGGCGGGGTCGATCCGGGCCGTGCGGCGCAGCGCGGCCTCGACGAGGGCACGGGAGGTGACCTTGCCGGTGCGCACGAGCTCGGCCTGCCGCTCGACTCCCTGGAACATCAACTCCGCATCGTCGCGGTCCTGTTCCCCGCCCCGCGTGCCGTCCCTGTCCATGGCCACCACCCCTTTTTGTCTTACCTGCCGGTAACTCCGGGCAAGGCTGGTGCCCCGCCGCCCGCGCGTCAAGCGCCGGGCGGCGGGATGGCCGTAGATCGCGGGTCGCCGGCGCAGGTGGCAGCGCCTCCTGATCGAATTTGTTCGGGGATCCACCGTGTTGAATGATGACGATCATGAACAATGATCGGGTCAGTCGGATCATCGGCGCGGGCTTCGGGCTCGTCTTCATTCTGGTGAACGCCGGATCCCTGCCGGTGGGCATGGCCGTACCCCTGCGGCTGCTCGCCATCGCGGTATTCTTCGGTGTGGTGCTGAGGAGCCGCGGCGGCACGCCCCAGCCGGTCGGTCCGGCCGGGCAGGGCACGAGTTTCGGACGGCGCTACCGGTACGTGGTCGCGGTCGAGGTGTTCGCCATTCTGGCCGGGCTGATCGTGATCAATCCCGTCCTGCACATCCCCAGCGCGACGGTGGGGTGGATCGCGCTCGTCGTCGGCCTGCACTTCTTCGGGCTGGCGGCAGTCTGGCGCCGGCCCTCGCTCCGCACGCTCGCCATCGCGATCACGCTCTGCGGCGCCGCCGGACTCGTGCTGGCCGCGTACGGCGCCTCCGCCGCCATCATCGCGACGGCGTCCGGGATCGCTCCCGGCGCGCTGCTGCTCGGCTCGGTATGGCGCTTCGGCAGCCAGGCAGTGCCCGCAGTGCCGGCAGCGCCCGAGGAGGCCACGGCACCCGACCAGGAGCCGATGCCGGGCATCGGGCGCTGACGGAGCTGCACCGCCGGTCAGCTGAGCCGGGCCGCCGTGTAGGGCCTCGATGGCGTCCCGCTGGTAGGCGGCCGGCCCGGGCGCAAAGCGGGTGCTGCGGCTCCCGGCGTGGTGGGAGCCGCAGCCACTGCCGCAACGGGAGGGTCAGCTGTGGTCGTGGCCGTAGTACTGGCCGAGCTGGTCACGGTAGGCGGCGTCGCCGCGGTGCTTGTCCTTGTCGTACTCGGGGGAGCCCTTGATCTGGTCCTTGGTCAGGTTGACGTGGATCTTCTCGGCCTTCAGGTCGATCCGGACGATCGCCCCGGCGGGGATCAGGACGTGCTTGCCGAAGATCCAGGGGCCGGTGTCGACGACGACGTACGAGGCGTCGACCTCCTCGGTGGCTTCGTCGACCTTGCCGATGTGGCCGTCACTGGCTTCGACCTTGAAGTCGATCAGGCGAGTGCCCGGCTTGTAGTGCGACTCGGGGTTGTAGCTCCACATGTCTGCGGTCACAGCACGCTCCACTTCTCGCGGCGGGTCAGGGTCAGGGTCAGGGTCAGGTGTGCAGGAGGCTGTTGTGGCCGTCGTGGCCGTCCGCTTCCTCCTCGTCGAGCCAGTGCCCGCCGTCGGCGAGGTAGCGGAAGCCGTGTCGCTCGTCGACCGGGAAGGTGACGGTGACCGCGCGGGACCCGTCCGGGCGCTCGGCCAGCGGATGGGCGCCGGGCTGCCAGTCGTTGAAGTCACCGACCACGCTGACCTCACCGGCCGGGTGGCCGGCGGGCAGGACGAACGTGATCTCGGTGCGCTTCTTGCGCCGGGTGCGTTCCAGCACGGGACATCAGCTCCTCACCTACGGGGGAATGGCCTCGCCATCCCTGCCCGCTCCAGCGGCATGCGCAGCGGGGGAGTACGCCACCCGCCACATACCTGCCACTCCAATGGCCGCAGGGCACGCACACCCGGGGGCGGGGCGGCTGCCGTCGGGGTCCGCTGCCCGGGGGCGGCGGTCCGAGCGCCGTCGCCGGGGGCTTTCCGCCCGGGTCGCCCGCAAGACCGGCCGGGGAGGAGGCCGGGTCTCGCGGGTGCCCGGTTGCCGTGGGATCCCGGACGGCAGTCCGGTGTCGCCGGTGGCCCGGTTCGCGTCGCGCCGGGGAGCGGCACCCCGCGGCCGGGGCCTTCGTACGGGTCCCCGTCGGCTGTCGCTGTCGGCTGACGGGAGGACCCTGTCCGCGCGTGTGACCCCTCCGGCGCCGGACAAACGCCCCGACGCCGAACTTTCTGAGGCGCTGTCATATCCGCGACGACCGGCCCTCGCCCGAGCCCGTGCGTGGCGGACAGGACGGGCCCGTCAGAGGGCGCACAGGCGCGGCGTGCGGCCGTGTCACCGGCTCTGCCCGGATACTTCTGGAAGCTTGGAGACCATGGCGAAGACCGCTGTTGTCATCATCGACATGCTCAACACGTACGACCACGAGGACGCCGACCGCCTCGTCCCCTCGGTCGAGCAGGCGCTGCCCGCCGTGGTGCACCTGCTGGAGGAGGCGCGGAAACGCGACCTTCCGGTGATCTACGTCAACGAAAACTTCGGGAAATGGCGCTCCCACCATGGGGAGATCCTCGACGCCGCGCTCGCCGGCCCCCACGCAGGCCTCGTCGAACCGGTGCGGCCGGACGAGGCCTCCTACTTCATCGTCAAAGCGCGCCACTCCGTCTTCTACGAGACGCCCCTCGCCTACCTGCTCCGGACCCTCGACGTGTCACACCTCGTCCTGTGCGGACAGGTCACGGAGCAGTGCGTGCTCTACTCCGCCCTCGACGCGCACATCAGGCACCTGTCGGTCACGGTCGCCCGCGACGCCGTGGCCCACATCCACCAGGACCTGGCCGACGCCGCCCTGCGCATGATGGAGATCAACATGGGGGCCCGCATCGTTCCCGCCGCAGTGGCCCTGCTCTAAGGCACGCCTGGTCTCACCGGGGCAACGCCCTGCGTGTCACGGCCACCCGCGCTCCGCGGCCGCGGAGCGCGGTCCATGCTCCGTTCATGCGACCGATCACCGTCCCCCTCCTCCTGGGGTCCCTGTGTCTGGCGCTCTGCGGATGTGCCACGACCGACGCCCGGGCGAGTGCCGCGCGAGCGGCCGCGGCGGAGTTCGAGACCGCCCTCGCGGTCGGTGACGCCCAGCGTGCCTGCCAGGCCCTGGCGCCCGGCACCCGGGAAGAGGCGGAGCAGGACGCGCCGTGCCCCGCCGCCCTCACCTCCCTGGAACTCACCCCGGTCGCAGGCCGGGCAGGCGCGTCCGCCGTGTACGGCTCCCAGGCACGCGTGGTCTACCCCGACGACACCGTCTTCCTGGCCCTCTTCCCCGGGGGATGGAAGGTCACCGCCGCAGGCTGCACCCCGCGTCAGGGGCGCCCGTACCGGTGCGAGCTGAAGGGCGAGTGAGATGCGCACGATGTTCCTGCTGTGCCTGACCGTGGTCTTCGGCGGACTGGCCTACGCGTTCACGGTAGGGCTGATGCAGCGGTGAGCCGGGACATGGGGTTCGTCCGCGAGAACGGCCTCACACTCGCGTTCGGGACGGGCTTCCTCCTGACCCTCGTCGGGCAGGCGGTAGCAGGGCACGCGGAACTCAACAGCGTCCTGACTTCCCAGAGCCTGCACCCGCTCTCCTTCACGGAATACCTGTTCACCTCCGATTTCATGGTCGACGTCACCGAGAACTGGCAGTCGGAATTCCTGCAGTTCTTCCTCTACATCGTCGGCACCGTCTGGCTGCTGCAGCGCGGATCGCCCGAATCCAAACCGCTCGACAAAGCCGGCCTGGAGTCGGACCGGGAGCAGAAGACCGGCGCCTGGGCCACACCGGACTCGCCGAAGTCCGCCTCCGCCGGAGGCCTTCGACAGGCCCTGTACTCGCGCTCGCTCGGCATCGTGATGTGCCTGATCTTCGTCCTGTCGTGGCTGGCCCAGTCCGTCACCGGCCGCATCGCCTTCAACGAGGAACAGCTGCGCGGCTTCCAGGACCCGGTCGGCTGGCTCACGTACGTGACCTCGGCGGAGTTCTGGAACCGCACCCTGCAGAACTGGCAGTCCGAACTCCTGGCCGTCGCCACGATGGCGATCCTGGCGGTGTACCTGCGCCAGCGGGGCTCGCCGGAGTCCAAGCCCGTGGGCGCGGCGCACACCTCCACGGGCATCGAAGGCTGAACCGCCCGCGCAGACGGCACGCCCCGGGCGGCCCTGCCCGCCGAGGGGGTCCGCCCGGGCGTCCGTCGGCCGGTTCATTGCGTGCTCGGCACGGCTGGGATGCCGAGGACGGCGAGGAGGCGGTCGCGGCCGGAGTGGCTCCGGACAACATCGGGCTGCTCTTCCCGCTGTTGTTCCTCGCGGCCGAACGGCTGCCGGGCGGTATTGCCCGCCGTCCTCGGCTGCCTCTGGCTGGGCCTGTTCGGCGGGCTGATCTCCTTCGTCCTGTGGTTCCGCGGCAGCGCCACACTGCCCGTCACCTCGGTCGCGGTGTGGGTGCCCAGCTCCTTCCCGGTAGTCGGCGTCCCCCTGCTAGGGTGCGCCGATGTCAACGATCAAGCAGTTCCAAGTCACCATTGACTGCGCGGAACCTGAGCGCCTTGCCCGCTTCTGGTGCGAGGTGATGGGGTACGTCGTATCGCCGGTGCCGAAGGGGTTCGACACGTGGGACGACTACCACCGCTCGCTGCCGCCTGACCATCAGGTGCAGTGGTTCTCCTGCGTCGATCCCTCAGGTGTGGCCCCGCGGCTGCTCTTCCAGCGCGTGCCCGAAGGCAAGGTCGTCAAGAATCGGGTGCACCTCTGCGTGCGGGCCGGCACCGGGCTCGTGGGTGAGGAGCGCCTCGCCACACTCCAGGCCGAGTGCGCACGACTGGCCGCGCTCGGCGCGGTACACGTGCGAACGATGCTCGCCGACGACACCAACGAGTCGTGCATCGTGATGCAGGACATCGAGGGCAACGAGTTCTGCCTCGACTGAGCGCCGGACCATCCTCAGGTCGCGGGATGCGCCCCGACGGCCTGCCGGTAGGCCACGTGCCCGCCCAGCGCACCGGTGACGGCCACCGCCGCCAGCCCGCCCAACGACCACAGCCTGCCCTTCGTCGAGCGGCCGCGCAGCCGCGCCGTGAGGGACATGGCGTAGCAGGCCACCGCGGCCGCGTTGGTGGCCGCGTGGGCCAGGCCCACCCGGGCCTGCTCGGGGGGCAGGTCAGCCCAGTCCGCCCAGCCGGTGACCGCTGCCGGGGCGACCCCAACCAGCCCGACGGCCGTGAGGGTCGTTGCCGCGCGCTGCGCCCCCGGTACGACATCCAGTACCGCGGCCGACAACCAGCAGCCGATCGGTACCTGCACCAGAACGGGATGCACCGGGTGGCCCAGCGGCCTGCCGCGCAGCAGGTCACGCATCCCGCCCAAGGGGAGCGAGCGGATTCCCCGCTGGAGAACCCTGATCGCCGGATCGGCGACCGTCGTCCGTTCGAGCCGGTCCAGGGCCGTCAGCCAGCATGTCGATGCGGTATCGAGGGCGTGTGAGTTCATACACGACGCCTACCCGGCATCACGCTGCCATCCCAACATGGCCCCGACTGCACCCGAACGGCCTGCCTGCCAATGGGGGAGTCGTGGCCGGGGCAGAGGGGAGCTACTGGTCGGCGCTGGGGACGGCCAAGGGGTCGCCGGGTGCCTTCTTCTTCGCCCGCTCCATCTGCTCGCCGAGTTCGAGGAGGCGGTTGCGGCCCATGGCCTTGCGCACCTCGGGGAACCACTCCTTCTCCTCCTCCTCGACGTGGTGGCGCACGTTCTCCATCAGGACCGTCATCTTGGCGTCGAACCGCTCGTCCGCGGCGTCGAGGTCCTTCAGTTCGGAGAGCATCCACAGCACGACGTGGTGCTCCTCGACGCTTTCGAGGACGTGGTCCTTGGTGTCGGGCGCGGCTTCCCGGGCGGCCGGATAGAAGATCTTCTCCTCGATCCAGGTGTGCGTGGTGAGCTCTTCGATCACCTGATCGGCGAGCTTCCGCTTCGTCGCGTGGGCGTTGTCGCCGGCCTTCTCGAACTGCTTGAACAGCTTCTCGACCGTCTTGTGGTCTTCCTTGAGCAGTACGATCCCGTCCACCGGGCCTCCTTCGTCTCGCCACCGGGCAGCGCGGCTGTGCACCCTGACGCCGTGTACCCGGTCCGTCGACGGAGGCATCGTCCCCCGGAGGGGTATGGCCCGGACAGGCGACCTTCCTAGGCCGAACGCCGAACGCCGAACGCCGAACGCCGAAGCCGCAGGTCAGCTCGCCGGATACGGGGCGGCCTTGAGCCGGCGCGCGAGGTGGGCGGTGTTGGCGGCCAGTGTGGCCGTGGTGCCGGCGGTCTTCTCGGGGGTCTTGTCCAGGTCCTGGTAGTCGGTTCCCTGCATCGCTTCGCCGACCCAGTAGGTGACGGCGTTGGGGGCGAGGGAGAAGCCGACGTCGTTGAGGCCCTGGAAGAGGTCGGCGCTGACCTTGTGGGCGCCGTCCTCGTTGCCCACGACGCAGATCGCGGCGACCTTCCCGTACGTGAGCGGACGGCCCTCGTCGTCGGTCTCGGAGATCTCCGCGTCCAGGCGCTCCATGACCCGCTGGGCGATGCTCGAAGGGTGCCCCAGCCAGATCGGTGTGGACAGTACGAGGATGTCGGAGCCGAGGATGGTGTCCCGGATACCGGGCCAGGCGTCCCCGTCGCCCATGTCGGTCTCCACGCCGGGCTTCACGTCGTGGTCGGCGATCCGGATCGTCTTGCCCGTCACGCCGTGCTCGGCCAGGGCCTCCATGGTCTGCTCCGCCAGCAGCTGGGAGCTGGACGGGGCGGGGGAAGGGGACAGGGTGCAGACGAGCGCGACAGCGCGGAGCGGGGTGTTTTCACTGGTGTCCATGGTGTCCGGCTACCCGCGCACCCGGCTTTGATGTCGCAGGCCGTACACGTGGTGCGGAGGCGGGAGCACGACCGCGAGCCGCCGATGCTGACCGCGGGTGCGCATGAAGTCGGGTCTTCGAAGCATGCGGGGCGTATGGAATGTGTGCTGTACGAGGAGCGGTCGGGTCGGTCGGAGACGGTCGAGTGCGGCCTGGAGGACGAGGCCTGCCGACTGGTGCTGAAGCGGCTGCGCGGGCTGGGCGACGGTGAGTTCGGCTGGGTGCGTCTCGTCGACCCGGCCGAGGACGAGCTCGTCCAGTTGGCCGACGAACTGGGCCTGCACCCCTTGGCGGTCGAGGACGCGGTGCAGGCGCATCAGCGGCCCAAACGCGAGCGGTTCGGCGACGTCCTGGCCGTCGCGCTGAAGACGCTCTGGTACGTCGAGGAGGAAAAGGCGGTGGAAACCGGCGAGTTGATGCTCTTCGTCGGGCCTCGCTACGTACTCACCGTCCGCCACGGCGAGGCGGACCCGGCAGCCGAGGCAGCGCGCCGCCTGGATGCCGACCCGTCCATGCTGCGCTTCGGCCCCCTGTCGGTTCTGCACGCGGTCCTGGACGTCGTCGTCGACGCCTACGGCGAGGCCGCCGAGACGGTGCGCGCAGCTCTCAACCGGCTGGAGGACCGGGTCTTCTCGTCCTCTCGCGTCGACCACACCGAGGACATCTACTCGCTCAAGCGAGAGGTACGCGAGTTCCGCGACGCCGTACAGCCGCTGGTCCCGGTCCTGCCCGGACTTCTGAGCGGGCTGGGCGAGGAAGAGCGCCCGGCGAAGGTCCTGCCGTACTTCCGCGACGTGGCCGATCACCTGCACCGCACCGACACCGAGGTACGGACGCTCGACGAGCTGCTGAATTCGGTTCTCGACGCCCAGCAGGCCCGGGTGGGCACCTGGCAGAACGACGACATGCGGCGCATCTCCGCCTGGGCCGCGATCTTCGCGATCCCCACCATGGTCGCCGGCGTCTACGGGATGAACTTCGAGCACATGCCGGAACTGGGCTGGAGCTACGGCTACCCCCTCGCCGTCGCCCTCATGGCGGTGGCCTCGGGCCTCCTCTACCGGGCCTTCCGCCGCAACGGCTGGCTCTAGGCATCCGGATCCGCACGGCCCTGCTCTGCTCGAAGCAGGTCGTTTTCCCGGGGCCCACTCACATGAGTGGGGCCGAGATGGAAAGCCGCAGGGTATGACACGTCTACCGAACCGAAGCCATGGCAGCGACAGCGAGCCTGCCGACAGCGGCCGCGACGCCGGCCCGGGGCCGGACGAGCAGGTCGAGGAGCGGTCCCCGGATCAGCCCTCGGACCTGCCCGCACGCTCCTGGACGGCCGTGCTGCGCGGCACTGTCAAGGAGTTCCGGAACGACGAGCTGGCCGACCGCGCCGCGGCCCTGACCTACTACGGGGTGCTGGCGCTCTTCCCCGCCCTCCTGGTCCTCGTGTCCCTGCTGGGTCTGGCCGGCGAGTCGACGACCGAGCGGGTGCTGGACAACCTGCGGCGGCTGGCTCCCGGCTCCGCCCGGGATGTGATCACCGATGCGGTCGAGCAGTTGCAGGGCCGCAGCGGCGTCGGATCGCTGATGGCGATCGTGGGCCTCGTCGTGGCGCTGTGGTCCGCCTCCGGCTACATCGCCGCGTTCATCCGCTCCGCGAACGCCGTCTACGACGTACCCGAGGGCCGTCCCGTGTGGAAGGTGCTGCCGCTCCGCCTGGCGCTCACCGTCACACTGATGGTCCTCGCCTGCGCCAGCGCGCTGATCGTGGTCTTCACCGGCGGCCTGGCACGGCAGGCCGGCACCGCTCTGGGGATCGGTGACAGTGCGCTGACGGTGTGGTCGATCGCGAAATGGCCGGTCCTGGTGCTCCTCGTCACGATCATGATCGCGCTCCTGTACTGGGCGGCACCGAACGCCAAGGGCCGCGGTTTCAGGTGGGTGACGCCCGGCAGTCTCCTGGCCTTGGCGATCTGGCTGATCGCCTCGGCCGGCTTCGCGTTCTACGTCGCGAACTTCGCCTCCTACAACAAGACGTACGGCACGGTCGCGGGCGTGATCGTCTTCCTGGTCTGGCTGTGGATCACCAACCTCGCGATCCTCCTCGGGCTGGAGTTCGACGCGGAGATGGCCCGCCAGCGGGCGATCGCGGGAGGGCTGCCCCAGGACGAGGAGCCCTATGTCCGGCCCCGCGACACCCGCGCGTGGAGTGATCAGGACCGCCGACGGATGGAGCAGTGATCGCGTACCGGACCGCGGGGCGGCAGGCCGCACGACCAACTTCCGCTTGTGGGGTGGGTGCCGGGTCGATTGCTGGGTAGTCGCGCCGTGACAAGGGAGGAAGGCAGGTGACCATGTCATGAGCACGGTAGAGCGGCAGACCCACAGCACCGAAGAGTCGGTGGGCGTGCTGGTATCGCGCGCTTCCCAGCAGATTTCGGAGCTGGTCCGCGAGGAGATGCAGCTGGCCCGGGCGGAGATGACCCAGAAGGGGAAACGCTTCGGGAAGGGCGGCGGCCTCTTCGGCGCGGCGGGCCTGATCGGCATCCTGGCAGCCCAGGCCCTGGTGGCCACATGCATCGCAGCCCTCGCGCTGGTACTGCCGGTGTGGGCTTCGGCCCTCATCCTGACGGCGGTGCTGGCGGTGGTCGCCGCGGTGACCGCCATGGCCGGGAAGAAGCAGATCGCCAAGGCCGGCAGCCCGGCCCCCGCGCAGACCATCGACAGCGTCAAGGCCGACCTGGCCGAGATCAAGGAGAAGGCACACCGATGAGCAACGAACCGCGAACCAATATCGGCACGCCCAGCCCCGAGGAACTGCGCGAGCAGGTCGAGCGCACCCCCGAGGAACTGCGCGAGCAGGTCGAGCGCACCCGTGACGAACTCGGGCAGACCGTCGAGGCGCTGGCGGGCAAGGCCGACGTCAAGGCACAGGCGAAGGAGAAGACGGCCGCCGTGAAGGAAGAGGCCGCCGAGAAGGCCGCCGTGGTCGCCGACCAGATCCGTACGAAGGCCCGGCAGGCCGCGCAGCTGGTGAAGGACCGGACGCCCGATCCCGTCCTGGACCGGGCCGGCCAGGCATCCGGGCTGGTCGCCGACGCGACGGTCCGCGCCGGCCGGCTCGCGGCGCAGAAGACCCCCGAGCCGCTTCTCGACAAGGCCGGCCAGGCCGCGACGGCTGCGCGTGCCAACCGCAAGCCACTGCTCCTGGCCGGAGCCGCCCTGGTCGTCCTCCTGCTGGTGCGGCGCAGCCGCGGACGCCGATGAACACGGCCAAGATCGCCTACAAGCCGGTCGGGCTGGTCCTGGGTGCGGTCAGCGGCATGATCGCGGGCGCGGCGTTCAAGCAGGCCTGGAAGATCGTCGAAGGCGACGGCGACGCCCCCGACGCCACGGACGAGGACCGCTCCTGGAGGCAGATCCTGATCGCCGCCGCCCTCCAGGGCGCGATCTTCGCCGTGGTCAAGGCCGCGGTCGACCGCTCGGGGGCGGTGGCCACCCGGCGCATGACGGGCACCTGGCCGGGCTGACCGGCCGCGGCGCCGGGCTGACCCGCCGCTCGGGGCGCCGGACGCCGTGAGCGGCCGTCCGGCGGGGCGCCGCGGAGCTGGGATCGCTCCTCGGGCCTGCGCCCGGACAAGCGGTCGGGCACGGTTGGTGCCTACCCTGGAGAAGGAAGCGTCAAGCGAAAGCGGAGGGCGCCATGCTCATCCTCGGCATCATTTTGCTCGTCATCGGCTTCGTGACGGGAATTTCCATCCTGTGGACCATCGGGATCATTCTGGTCGTCATCGGCGCCATCCTCTGGATCCTCGGCGCAGCCGGTCACGCCGTCGGCGGTCGTCGCCACTACTGGTGACGGGCCCCGCGGCCGACCCGGCGAGGCTCGGATTCCGGGGTAGGGGCGGCGCGCGCCGGCGTGAACGACTTCGTTGGCCAAGGCGCTGAGGTTCGGCCCCGAGGCCCCGGAACCCTCTGGCGAAAGGCCTCTCCATGGCGCCCGGAATGTTCGCCCCGGTCAGCGACATCGACCACGCCGCCCTTGCCCTGGGCATGCCGCCGGCAGGCGGACGGCTGACGGTGGGGGTGGAGGAGGAGTTCCTGCTGGTCGACGGCCAGACGGGAGTACCCGTGGCCCGCGGCCCGCTCGTCGTGAAGGCCGCGGCCGCGGTACTGGGCGCGCAGGCACAGACGGAGTTCTTCGGCGCGCAGGTCGAGGTCTGTACCAGCCCCACGGCGGATCTGGCCCGGCTGAGGTCCGAACTGGCCCTGCTACGTCAGGTGATGAGGGAGGCGGCAGCCGCGGAGGGATGCCTGCTGGTCGCCACCGGCACGCCCGCGATCCCGCCGGGGCACCCGCCGGCCGTCACTGCGGCCGAGCGCTACGGACGCATGGCCGCCCGCTGGCCCACTCTGGTGAGTTCGTACGACGGAATGGTGTGCGGTTGCCACATCCACGTCGGGGTGAGCGGGCACGCCCAGGCCCTCGCGCTGGCCAACCACATGCGTCCCTGGCTGCCGGCCTTCCAAGCCATCGCCGCCAACTCGCCCTTCTCCCTTGGCCGGGACACCGGCTGGGCGAGCCGGCGGTCGGTGGAGCACTCCCGCTGGCCCAGCGTCGGACCCGCCCCTCTGCTCGACACGGCCGGCTACGAACACCTCGCCGACCACCTGGTCCGGACCGGCACCCTGCTGGACCGGCGGATGATCTACTGGTACGCCCGCCCCTCCGAGCACGTACCCACGCTGGAGATCCGGGTTGCCGACGTGAACGCCGACCTCGACGTGGTGCTGCTGCTCACCGCCCTGGCGCGCGGCCTGGCCACCGCGCTGCTGCCCGACATCGGAGACGGCCGCCCGCCGCCGGACCTCTCCGACCGGCGCCTGTACGCCGCGCACCGGATCGCCGCCCGGCACGGGCTGGAGGGCGAAGGTCTGGACCCCGCGCGCGGAGAACTCGTACCGGCCGCGGTGTTGGCGGAGCGGCTGCTGGCCCTGGCGGCGCCCGGGCTGGCAGCCGCCGGCGACCTCGAACTCGCGCAGGAGCTGTTCCAACGGGTGCGGCGATCCGGCGGCGGGGCCGCCCGTCAGCGTGCGGCGTACATGCGCCGCGGCCGGCTGGGCGATGTGGTGAGCGATCTGGCGCGCACCACGGCCGCCGCCTGACCCCCTCGCGGCTCTCCCGGACGCGCACGGCCGGATCCGTCAGCCGCTGCCACCCTGCGGAGTCGGTCGCGTGCGGTGCAGCAGCAGCTCGTCGTGGAGCAGTCGGCCGACGAGCGCGCCGCCGAACACGACGAAGCCGACGCCGACGAGCCAGGACTGGATGACGAGGACGGTCCCGAAGGGGCCGTACGTGACGGCGCTGGACGCGATCAGCGGTGAGAAGAGGAGCCGGGAGAAGATCCGGAGCCCGAGCAGCCCGAGCATCGTGGCCACGGCGCCGGGGAGGAGGGCGCTCCAGGGGATCTGGCCGGCGAGCAGCAGGCGCTGGGACCACCAGAAGAAGAGGGTGCCGACCACGACGGTGACGAAGCCGCGGGCCGGGGATTCCCGCCACGGCGGGGAGAACGCCGACAGGTACAGGAATCCGATGAGTACGCCGAGCCACAGCAGGTGCCGCCACCTCCCCCACCAGCGGGCCGGGGACAGGTCCCAGATCTTCTCGTAGCCGCTCTGGAGCATGGTCGCGAACGAGAGGCCGAACACGGCCAGCAGCGCGAGGCCGAAGGCCGTCGTGGTCCGCCACGCCTGGCCGGGCAGGGCGAAGAGCCGCTCGATCTCCAGCCTGGCGGGCGCCGACACGCCGAGCCCGTCCCCGAGCCACTGTGCGAACCCCTGCCCGCCGGCGGCGTCCGCGGCGGAGACGACGATCAGCAGCGGTACCAAGGTCAGGAACCCGAGGGCGGCGAACCCGAGCGAGCGCTGCCACAGATCCACTTCCCGGACGCGTCCCCAGCGCCGTCCGGCCCGCACGCGGCGGATCGCGCTGCCCACCCGCGCGACGGGCGAGGGTCGTCTCGGCTTCTCGGATCTGCTCATCTCGGTAGCGCGCACTCAGGCGCCCCCGCCGGGGCCGCTGCCCCGGCGGGGTGCGGATCGGCAGGGTCCTCGTGGGAGAGGGGGTGACGAAGGGGACGCGGAGTCCGAGAGCGACGTGGTGAGCACGGCCGCTCCAGCTGCTGCTGTTCTCACGGTAGGACGTCCTGCTCCGCTACTCCACCCCTGCTGCGTGCCGCGGCCGGTTGGCCGTGGCACGCAGGTCGGACCGACTGGTCTGCGGCAGTTCACGGTCCCGGTGGGTGTGGCTGCCGCGTTGGACTAGCGGCCGCGGTGGTGTCCGCGGTGGCCCCAGCTCTCGGTGTCGAGGACCTTGCCGCGGTTGTCGCGCAGGGTGGCGGTGTCGCGCTCGTCCCAGATCTGGTGGCGCCGGTCCTGGTAGACGTCGCGGCGGGTGTCGCGGCCCTTGCCGGTGTGAACCTTGACGCTGGAGCGGCCGTCCAGGCGGAGGCCGTTGAAGCGGTAGCGGTTGCCCTGCTTGTCGGTGAGGGTGAAGCCGCGCAGGTCGACGCTGTGGCGGCCGGTGTTCTTCACCTCGACCCATTCACCGTTCAGGGCGCGGTTGTCGCGGCCCCGGCTGTCGTTCTGGACGTCGCCGATGACGATGGAGGACTGGGCGCCGCGGTGGTCGCGCCGGTGGTCGTCGGCGGCAGCCGGCACCGCCGCGGCGCCGAGCAGGGCTCCGGCAGCCAGGAGGGCGGCGAGAGAGCGGCGGGTGGAGAGAGAAGCAGACATGCGGATGACTCCTTCAACGGTCAGTCCAGCCCGGCCTTGTGCAAGCCGGGCGACCTCCGAACAGTTCTCGGCGTCCTGCCGAGGAGCCACACTCTGGCCCCGATCACGCCCAAAAGCAACGAAAGCAGCCCGTGTTGCGTGATGCGGACATATCCGTGACTCTCCCTTGTAGGAGGCATGAGTCAAGGCCGTGTTGACCCCCGGAGGCGGCAGTTCCGATGCCTGCCCAGAAGGCCCTTGGTCCGCAGCCGCCCACCTCGCAGGAGCGGGGCCCTTCTGCCGCCCGTGCACCCTGCGCCGAACGGGTTCAAGGGTCTGTAACGAGGTCTGTGACGGCCTGAGCGGCGGCAGTCAGGCGGTCGGCGCGCCTTGTTCTCGTTCGTGTTGTTCTCGTTCGTGCCGGGTAGGCGCCCTGTGTGAACTATGTGACGGCGGGCAAGGACTACTCCCGAGACAGCCGGTACCTCACCGACAGGATCACGGCGGACGCGCGTGATGGCTACCCGGTGGAGGCGGGCCGTTACCGGCTGGTGGTCAGCCGCGCGTGCCCGTGGGCGAGCAGGGCGGTGATCGTACGCAGGCTCCTGGGGCTGGAGGATGCCCTCGCAATGGCCGTCGCGGGGCCCGTGCACGACAAACGCAGCTGGTCCTTCCACCTCGACCCGGGCGGCCGGGACCCGGTGCTGGGCATCGAGCGCCTGGAAGAGGCCTACCTCGCGCGTGACCCCGGCTACGACCGGGGGATCACGGTTCCCGCGATCGTGGACATCCCGACCGGCAAGGTGGTCACCAACGACTTCCCGCAGATCACGATCGACATGTCGACGCAGTGGAGGCGCTACCACCGAGCCGGCGCGCCGGACCTCTACCCGCAGGCCCTGCGCAGCCGGATCGACGAGGTGAACGAGACGGTCTACCGGGACGTGAACAACGGCGTCTACCGGGCCGGATTCGCCGGATCGCAGACCGCGTACGCGCAGGCCTACGAAACGCTCTTCGCCCGCCTCGACCAGCTGTCACAGCACCTCGAACGAGCCCGCTACCTCGTCGGTTCGACCATCACGGAAGCCGACGTACGCCTGTTCACCACACTCGTGCGCTTCGACGCCGTCTACCACGGCCACTTCAAGTGCAACCGGCGCAAACTCAGCGAGATGCCGGTGCTGTGGGCCTACGCCCGGGACCTGTTCCAGACACCCGGCTTCGGGGACACCGTCGACTTCGACCACATCAAACAGCACTACTACACGGTGCATTCCGACATCAACCCGACCGGGATCGTCCCGCTCGGCCCGGACCTGTCGGGCTGGCTGGAACCACACGACCGCGCCGCGCTCGGCGGCCGGCCCTTCGGCGACGGAACGCCGCCCGGACCGGTGGCCCCGGAGGAGGCGGTGCCGCCCGGGCACACACCCCTGGCCGCGTGAGCATGCGAAGGAGAGGAGCGGAACCGTGAACGACAACGAACGGGCCCCGGAGCGGGAACCGGAAGGGGCCGGCCCCCAGTTGCCCGACAAGGGCGCCATGGTCGACGAACACGGCCGAGCGCCCGGAGTGCCGTCGCGTACGGGAACCGGATCGAGCGCGCCACCGGCCGATCCGGAACGGGTCGCACGAGCGGCCGCCGAAACCGACGAGGATCCTGAGCGTGACGAGGATCCGAACCGTGCGGTCCGGCGGCGGGACGGGTAGGGCGGACGACGGGTAGCGCCGACCTGTACGCCCCCCCGAGCAGTCGCCTACATGTGCGGCATTCCGTAGTAGCGGGCGAACTGTTCCAGGTAAGTGGTCTCGCCGGAGTGAGCCGCCGCGTCGTACCTGGGCGCGTTCTTGATCTGCTCCTTGGTCCGGTCGACGTACACCTTCTCCTCGACCTTGTCGATCCGTCGGATGGTGCCCGCCGGCAGCAGTACGTGCTTGCCGAAGATCCAGGGCCCGGTGTCGACGACCAGATAGGACGCCCCCACGTCCTCCGAGTGTTTGTCGATCTTGCCGATACCGCCGTCCGTGGCCTCGACCTCGTATCCGACCAGGTCCAGGCCCTCCTGATGGCCGACGTCCTGCCCGTATCCCCAGATGCCTTCCTCACCCATGGTTCTCACCTCGCTTCTTCTCCACCCCCTCGCTCTTCGGGCCCACCCAGTGCCTGAGCCCCGTCGCGGGGTCCGGTGCCGTACCGGGGCGGTCGAGGCGGCTCGCCTCGTCCGTGTCGGCGGCGGCCGTCCGTTCTTGGTCGTGCCGCGCGGTTCGTCGCCCGGCCCGCCGGGAGCTGTGCCCGTCGTGCGGGGGTACGCCTCCTGCGCCGCCCTGCTCGTCCATGGCTGCCTCCTCGTCTTTCGGGGCCTCTCTCCATGGCGGCTGCCCGTCCCCCGGCGGCCGAAACCAGGCGGTCCGCCGGCGCGCACGCGGGGGCGTATGCCGGGTGCGGCCGGGCAGGCGCCAGGGGGACCGTACGTACCGGACCGGCGGCGGCCGGCCTCGGTGTCAACCATTCAGGCGTCAACCGTTTAGATGCCAATTGTCCAGACTGCGGGGAGGCGGCGGATGGATCAGCGAGCGGAAGTGAACCGCCTGCTGGCGGAATACGGCCGGACGCACGCGCAGGAAGCGGGCATCCGGCTGCGGAACACCCCGGCCCCGCTCTACCAGGTGCTGGTGCTGACCGTGCTCTTCTCCGTACGCATCAGGTCCGACATCGCCGTCGCCGCGGCGCGCGAGCTGTTCTCGGCCGGTATGCGCACCCCGCGGGCGATGGCCGACGCGGCGTGGCAGGAGCGCGTCGACGCCCTCGGCAGGGCCCACTACCGGCGCTACGACGAGAGCACGGCGACCGCCCTGGGCGACGGGGCGGTGTTCCTGCTGGAGCGGTACGGCGCAGACCTGCGGCGGATGCGTGACCGGGCGGGCCGGAATCCGGCCCGGATCCGCGAGCTGCTGCGGGAGGTGCCCCGGATCGGCCCGGTCGGGGCGGACATCTTCTGCCGGGAGGTCCAGGGCCTGTGGCCCGAGCTGCGGCCCGCCTTCGACCGCAGGGCCCGGGAGGGCGCTCGCGCCCTGGGGCTCCCGCAGACACCGGAGGGGCTGGCCGGGCTCGTTCCCGCCGCCGACCTGCCCCGACTGGCTGCGGCCTTGGTCCGGACCCGGCTGGCGCACGGGACCCCGGACCGGAGTGGGCACAGCGCCTGAACCGCGAGTACAGCGTGCACGCCAGTCGTCCCTGCCGCATCACTCCCCGTCCGGCCCCTGCCCCTCCTCGTCCTCCGGGGCTGACGCGAAGGCGATGCACTCCACGTCGATGCTGTCGGCGAGGCCGTCCAGCACGCCGGCCAGGCTGTCCACGGTCTGCCGGTCGACGGCCGTACCCTCGGCGTCCGCCGCACGCACCCAGTCGATGGCGATGGAGCGCAGCAGGGCGGTGACCTGGTCGGCGGGGATCAGCGGGCCGCCGTGGCCTCCCGGGATCAGCGGAATGGTGACCTGGATCATGAAACCGCCTCCCGGAAGCCTGTGAGTGAGCGTTCGTACGTGTCCGCGGTGACCGGCGGGACCACCGGCGCAGGGGCATTCGCGGAGCACATACCCCGCATGTCAGGCGCCAATCTCCGGCAGGTGGCCGCAGCCTGCCTGCCGTCCGACACGAGTGGCTCGCTCCTGGGCGGGTAGGTGCCCCTGCCCGAACCGATGCGAAGACGAAGGAGCCCGCCGGCATGGACAGCACGGAGCAAGCGCCGCAGAAGCCCGGCAAGGGTCGTGAGGAGCAGGCGAGCGAGCATCCCGGGCCGGACCCGGTGCACCCCGAGGCCAGCAAGCCGGTTCCCGGCCGGAGCCCTGAGGAACTCAGGAAGCGGCAGGAACGGCGGATGGCCCGCGACGACGACGAGACCGAGTAACGGGCGCGGGGTCCGGCGGCGAGCGAGCTGGACGGGGTGCCGGTCCGGGCGTGGATGCCTGGACCGGCCTGGCACGGGGACGCCGACTCATCGTCGCCGTCGGTCAGGACACCGCACCGCCTGCGGCCCGCAGCCGCTCGGCGAACGCCCGTGCGCCGGCCAGGTAAAGGTCGTCGCCGCACCACGCGTGCCTGGTGGAGGCGGCGATCAGGGAACACGAGTCGCGGACACCGTAGAGCGACACCCCGCGCGACGGCCGGCCTTGACGGCGCGCGAAGCGAAGCGGGCGGGCGGGGTCCGCCACCACGCGGCGCGATGCCACCCTGGAGGCATGCAACCCAGTAACGAGCGGCTCGCAGCCACGGGCGCCGATCACCGCCGCACCGCCTCCGGTGACGTCACGGGCAGCGTCCTGGTGGTGGACGACGACCCGACCGTCTCGGAGGTGGTCACCGGCTACCTCGAACGTGCCGGGTTCACCGTGCACCAGGCCGCCGACGGACCGGCCGCCCTGCAAGCCGCCGCCCGCCACCGGCCCGACCTGGTCGTCCTGGACCTGATGCTGCCCGGCATGGACGGCTTGGAGGTCTGCCGCAGGCTGCGCGCCGGCCAGGAAGGGAGCCCTCACGTAGCCGTGGTCATGCTCACCGCGCGCGGTGACGAGGACGACCGGATCCTGGGCCTGGAGGTCGGCGCCGACGACTACGTGACCAAACCCTTCAGCCCGCGCGAGCTGGTCCTGCGCGTGCAGTCGGTGCTGCGCCGGGCGTCCGCGCAGCCGCCGGCCGGGCAGCCCCTGCTCGCGGCAGCCGGCCTGGCCGTGGACCCGGCCGCCCGCCGGGCGACCAAGGACGGCAGGGAACTCGCCCTCACCCAGCGGGAGTTCGACCTGCTGGTGTACTTCCTGCGGCACCCCGGACAGGTCTGCGACCGGGAGCGGCTCATGCGCGAGGTCTGGGGGTGGGACTTCGGGGACCCGTCCACGGTCACCGTCCACGTCCGCCGACTCCGGGCCAAGACCGAGAACGATCCCGCAGACCCGCAACTGATCCGGACCGTATGGGGCGCCGGATACCGCTTCGAAGCGGCACCGGACGCGCCGCACCACCCCGGAGCCCCGGCCGGCACCCGGACGGAGGACGGCCGTGCGTGACCTGCTGCTGATCGCCCTCTACGCCCTCCTCGGAGCGGGAGCCGCCGGACTTCTCGGCACCGCCGCCCTGCGGATACTGCGCAGGCGAAGCGTCGCCGTGTCCCTGGCGGTCGTCGCCGCCGTCGCCGTGTCCGCGATGCTCGCCGGGACGCTCGCGGTGGCGTGGGCGATGTTCCTGTCCCCCCACGACCTCGCCGTGGTGACCACCGTCCTCGCCATGGCCGCCGCCGTCTCGCTGGGCACCGCCCTGCTGCTGGGCCGGCAGGTCGTACGGCGCTGCCGGGAACTCGTCGGCGCGGCACGCGCCTTCGGAGCGGAGGGAACCTTCACGACTCCCGCCGTACCCGCCCCCGCCGAACTCGCCGCGCTCAGCCGCGAACTGGCCCTCACCAGCGAACGCCTCGCCGCCTCCCGGGAACGGGAGCGGGCCCTGGAGGCCTCGCGACGCGAACTCGTGGCCTGGATCTCGCACGACCTGCGCACCCCGCTGGCCGGGCTGCGCGCGATGTCGGAGGCGCTGGAGGACGGTATGGCCGCCGACCCGGCCCGCTACCACCGCCAGATGCGAGCCGAGGTGGAGCGCCTCAACTCCATGGTCACCGACCTGTTCGAGCTGTCCCGTATCCATGCGGGCGCACTCTCCCTCACACCCAGCCGCATCTCCCTCTACGACCTGGTCGGTGACGCCCTGGCGGGAACCGACGCGCTCGCCCGCGAACACGGGGTGCGGCTCGCCGGCGCCGGAGTGGCCCCGCTGCCGGTGGAGGTCGACGGCAAGGAGATGACCCGGGTGCTGTCCAACCTGCTGGTCAACGCCATCCGCCACACTCCGGCCGACGGCACCGTCGCGATCGCCGCCGAACGCCGCGCGGACACGGTGGTCCTCTCCGTCACCGACGCCTGCGGCGGCATCCCCGAAGAGGACCTGCCCCGCGTCTTCGACACCGGCTGGCGGGGTTCCCAGGCCCGCACCCCTCCCTCGGGCGCCGGCCTCGGCCTGGCCATCGTCCGGGGCATCGTCGAGGCCCACTCCGGACACGCGGACGTCCACAACGTCCCCGGCGGATGCCGCTTCGAACTCACCCTCCCCGCCCCCGCCCAGCGGGACATGACCCCGAGCCGCTGGTCAGGCTCGTACCCGCGCCGCGTGACGTAAGGCTTTCGTCATCAGTGTGCGGATGGCGTGGCGACCGCACTGCCGCGTTGAATGACCATGACGCACCACCGACGGAGAAGGAACGGTCATGACACGAGGTACGGGACGCCGCGGCAGGCTCATCGCCACCGCTCTGATCGCGGCGGTGGTGGTGCTGGGCGCGGGCCTGTACTGGTTCCAGCCATGGAAGTTGTGGCAGGACGAGACGGTCCGGGAGGCCCTGCCGACCGGTTCGAGCGCCCCCGCCGCTCCGTCCTCGTCGGCTCCCTCCACCGGCGCGGTGGCGCCGAGCGTCCCATCGGGCCCGCTGACCGTCGCCCACGGCTCGCTGATCAGCCACGAGCACAGCACCACGGGTACGGCGAAGCTCGTCCGTCTCCCGGACGGGTCCCATACCCTCCGTCTGGAGAACCTCGAGACCAGCAACGGTCCCGACCTGCGCGTCTGGCTCACCGATGCCCCGGTGAAGGAGGGGACGGCCGGCTGGCGCGTGTTCGACGACGGGAAGTACGTGAGCCTCGGCAAGCTCAAGGGCAACAAGGGCGACCAGAACTACACGATCCCCGCCGACGTGAACATCGCCGACTACAGCAGCGTCACCATCTGGTGCGACCGCTTCGACGTCTCCTTCGGCGCGGCGCCGCTGCGGTCCGTCTGACCACCGCAAGGACGCGTTCTCGGGAGCGTTCCGGCGGGTCTGTGATCCCGGCCCAGGTGACAGGCTCGCCGGGGTGTGGCCGAGGCGCTCGCTCGGCCGCCGACGCTTCAGTCGGCCCGTCGCCCGCTCTCGACGCGGTGGACCAGCGCTGCGATGTGCGCGGCGAGCTCGGGCCACAACTCCCGCGGAAGGCTGTGGCCCATCCCCTCCAGGACCACCAGTTCGGCACCCGGGACGGCGGCGGCCGTGGCCCTGCCGCCGCTGACATCGCACAAGGCGTCGGACGCGCCGTGCACCACCAGGGTGGGCACCCGCAGGGACCGGAGGCGTTCGGTGCGGTCGCCCGTCGCCACGACCGCGAGACCCTGCCGCTGCATGCCGAGGGCGTCGTAGCCGCGGTCGAAGACCCGTCCGGCGCGCTCGGCGGCGACATCCGCGTCGAACCCGAAACCCGGTGACGCAGCGAGGCGCAGGGCGCGCACCTGCCACTCTACGAACGCCTCCCGGTCCTGCGGAGGGCCTCCCAGCCCGGCGAACAAGGAGAAGTCGGCCTCGCCCACACCGGGTTCACCGGTCGTGGACATCATCGAGGTCAGCGAGCGGACCCGGTCCGGATGCTCGATCGCCACCATCTGGGCGATCATCGCGCCCATCGAGGAGCCGACGAGGTGCGCGCCCGCCAGGCCGAGCGCGTCGAGCAGGCCGACGGTGTCGGCAGCCAGGTCGGAGAGCGAGTAGGACGCCGTCGAGAGGTCGCCGGCCAGGGCCGCCGGGAAGTCCGGCACGGGCGCGTCATGCAAGTGCGTCGACCGGCCGCTGTCACGGTTGTCGAACCGGATCACTTGCAGGCCGCGGTCCACCAGAGCCTGGCAGAACCCCTCCGGCCAATTGATCATCTGGGCACCGGCTCCCATGATCAGAAGAACCGGCGGTGCGCCCGGCGCACCGAACCGTTCGTAGGCGATCTCGATACCGGACGGGCCGACCTGCCGCGCTTTCAGTTCTGCCATGGCCAAAACGGTAGCCCCCACATGCGCGGAGGTGCTGGGCGACGTCGTCCCCGGACGGGCCGTGTTGGCGCCTCTGGCGAGGACCGTGAAGGAGTCTGTTGACTTTCGTTGCTTTCTGTTTACTCTCTTGGTGTGTGGCTCGACTGGGAGCTGCCGCACACCGATGAGACGGGCGAGTTCCGTGAAGAGAACCACCACCAAGCTCGCGGACGGCCGCGAGCTCATCTATTACGACCTCGACGACGGCGCCGACCGCGACGCGCTCGACCAGCGCACGCTGGAGCCCGTCGTGAGCGAGCCGGAACTGCGGCTGGACAGGGCGACCGGAGACTGGGTGGCCATCGCCTCCCACCGCCAGGGGCGCGCGCACCACCCGCCGGCCGACACCTGCCCCCTGTGCCCCTCTCGGGAGGGGCGCCACAGCGAGATCCCGGCCGCCGACTACGAGGTGGTGGTGTTCGAGAACCGCTTCCCGTCCCTGGCCGGCCGAGCGGGACGTTGCGAGGTGGTGTGCTTCACCCCCGAGCACGCCGAGAGCTTCGCCGATCTCACCGAGGACCGGGCCCGCCTCGTACTCGACGCCTGGACGGACCGCACCGCGCGGCTGGCGGACCTGCCGGGCATCGAGCAGGTGTACTGCTTCGAGAACCGGGGCGCCGAGATCGGCGTCACCCTGGCACACCCGCACGGGCAGGTCTACGCATTCCCGTTCGTCCCCCCGCGCACCGCCAAGATGGTTGCCGCCGCGGACGCGCACCGGGCCGCGACCGGGCGGAACCTCTTCGAGGACCTGCTGGTTGAGGCCCGCTCGACGGCGTCGCGGGTGGTGCTCGCGGGCGAGTACTGGACGGCCTTCGTTCCCTACGCAGCGCGCTGGCCGTACGAGGTGCACCTCTATCCGCACCGCCGTGTCCCCGATCTCACCCGGCTCACGGAGGCCGAACGCGCCGAGTTCCCGGGCCTCTACCTGGAACTGCTGCGCAGGTTCGACCGGTTGTTCCCCGGCGACGCGGAGCCGGAGCCGGCGCCGACCGCACCCACCCCGTACATCTCCGCCTGGCACCAGGCACCGAAGTCCGGCGGGGATGAACTGGCCCTGCACCTGGAGCTGTTCACCGTCCGGCGGGCGGTCGGCAAGCTCAAGTTCCTGGCCGGGGTCGAGTCGGGCATGGAGTCCTTCGTCAACGACGTGGCGCCGGAAGCCGCGGCGCGGCGCCTGAGAGAGGTCGCGTCATGAGCAGGTACCTGGTCACCGGCGGCGCCGGTTACGTCGGCGGCGTGGTCACCGCCCACTTGCTGGAGGCCGGCCACCGTGTGACGGTGCTGGACGACCTGACGACGGGGACGTCCCAAGGCGTCACCGAAGGAGCCGAGTTCGTCCGCGGCGGGATCGCGCAGGCCGCCGCCCTCCTGGACGCAGACTACGACGGGGTGCTGCATTTCGCCGCGTCCTCGCAGGTCGCGGAGTCCGTGCGGGACCCGGAGAAGTACTGGCGCAACAACGTGGCCGGTTCGCTGGAGCTCATCACCGCCATGCGCCGGGCCGGCGTGCGCACCCTGGTGTTCTCCTCCACCGCGGCCGTCTACGGCGAACCCGAGGACGTGCCGGTCACCGAGACCTCCCGGACCGCGCCGACGAGCCCCTACGGAGCGACCAAACTCGCGGTCGACCACCTCATCACCGGTGAGGCCGCGGCCCACGGCCTGGCCGCCGTCTCCCTGCGGTACTTCAACGTGGCGGGCGCCCACGCGGGCCACGGCGAGCGCCACGACCCCGAGTCCCACCTCATACCGCTCCTCCTCCAGGTGGCCCTCGGGCAGCGCAGGGACATCAGCGTCTACGGCGACGACTACCCCACGCGCGACGGCACCTGCGTACGCGACTACATCCACGTCGCCGACCTCGCCGAGGCCCACCTCCTCGCCCTGGACGCGGCCCGCCCCGGCGAGCACCTGATCTGCAACCTGGGCAACGGCGAGGGCTTCACGGTCCGCGAGGTGATCGACTCCGTCCGGCGGGTGACGGGCCACGCGATCCCCGCCGTCGCACGGGGCCGCCGCGCCGGCGACCCGGCCGTGCTCGTCGCGTCGGCCGACCGCGCACGCGAGCTCCTCGGCTGGCGTCCGCGCCGCACCGACCTGGACTCCATCGTGGCCGACGCCTGGGCCTTCGCACTCGAGGAGAGCGCGTGAACGAGGACTTCCGGCGCATCTTCGCCGCGTACCCGGACGGAGTCTGGGCGGCCCCCGGCAGGGTCAACCTCATCGGCGAACACACCGACTACAACGACGGTTCCGCCCTGCCCATCGCGATCCCGCAGACCACCCTGGTCGCGGCGCGGCGGCGCGAGGACGGAAGGCTGAGACTGCACAGCGCCCAGGGCGACGGTCCGGTCATCGACCTCGCGGTCGCCGACCTGATGCCCGGCGCCGTCACCACGTGGGCCGCGTACCCGGCCGGTGTCGTCTGGGCGCTCCGCGAGGCCGGGCTCGCGGTCGGGGGCGCGGACCTCCACATCGACAGCACGGTGCCCGCCGGCGCCGGCCTGTCGTCTTCCGCCGCACTGGAGTGCGCGGTCGCCCGCGCCTACGACGATCTCTACGGACTGGGCCTGAGCGCCCCGGACCTCGCCCTGCTCGCCCAGCGGGCGGAGAACGCCTTCGCCGGCGTCCCGTGCGGGGTCATGGACCAGATGGCCTCCGCCTGCTGCACCACCGGTGCCGCGCTCCACCTGGACGTCCGCGCCGGGACCCACGAACAGGTTCCGTTCGCCCCCGAGGAACGCGGGCTGCGGCTGCTGGTCGTCGACACCCGCGTCAAACACGACCTCGGGGACGGCGCGTACGCCGCACTGCGCGCCGGGTGCGAGCACGCCTGCGCCCTGCTCGACGTGGCCGCCCTGCGAGACCTCACCCCGGCGGACCTCTCCTGGGCCGGGCGCCGGCTCCCCGCGCGGCTGGTGCCGCTGGTCCGGCACGTGGTCACCGAGAACGCCCGGGTCGCAGAGGCCGTCTCCCACCTGCGGGCGGGCCGTGTCGCGGAGCTGGGCCCGATCCTCACGGCCGGTCACGTCTCGCTGCGCGACGACTACCGGGTCTCCTGCGCCGAGACCGATCTCGTGGTGGACACCGCCGTGGCGGCGGGAGCCCTGGGGGCACGGATCACCGGTGGGGGGTTCGGAGGATCCGTCATCGCTCTGGTGGGCGAGGACCGGGCCGACGAGGTGGTCGCCGCGATCGCAGCGGCCTTCCGGTCCGCCGGGTACCAGGCGCCGCAGCTGCTCCCGGTCACCCCGGCGGCCGGCGCCCGGCGCATCGCTTGAGCCGACCTGGGATGCCAGGACCCCGGGACGTAGACTGTTCGTTTGTGAGGGGTGCCGTGTGTCTTTGATTTCGCACACGGCCGAGGCACAGAGGAGCGGGGACGAGATCGTGACGGACGCAGCACGCCTTGCTCCCCAGCGGAGGGCGCTGATCCTCGACATCGTGCGCCGCGACGGAGCCGTGCGCGTGGCCGAGCTCGTGGAGCGGCTCGGGGTCTCCGACATGACCATCCGCCGTGACCTGGACGTGCTGGCCCGCGGCGGCTCGCTCTCGAAGGTGCACGGTGGTGCCATCAGCGCCGCGGCCACGACCGGCGACGAGCCGTCCTTCGAGACCAAGACCGCCCTGGAATCGCGCGCCAAGGCGGCGGTGGCGGAAGCCGCGGCCGCGCTCGTGAAGCCGGGCAGTGTCGTCGCCATCTCCGGAGGGACGACGTCCTACGCCGTGGCGACCCGGCTCCGGGACGTCCCGGGTCTGACCGTGGTGACCAACTCCCTGCCCGTCGCCGAGCTGATGCGGACGAAGGGGGCGGAGCACGGCTCCGCGGGCCACACACTGCTGCTGACGGGAGGGACTCCGACGAAGTCGGCCTCCCTGGTCGGCCCCCTGGCGGACCAGGCGATCCGCTCCCTCCAGGTGGACCTGCTCGTCATCGGCGCCCACGGCGTTTCCGAGCGTGCGGGCGCGACGACCCCGAACCTGGCGGAGGCGCAGACCAACCGCACGCTGATCGCCTCCGCCACGCAGGTGGCCGTGGTCGCCGACCACACCAAGTGGGGCGTGGTGGGGCTCAGTCAGTTCATCACGCTCTCCGAGATCGACTACTTCGTCTCGGACGACGGGCTCGACGCGCATGCCCGTGCCGTCCTGGGCGACACGGTGGGCCGGCTGATCCTGGCCGACACCCAGTCGGCGTAGCAGCGTACGGCGCGGCCGCAGATCGGGCGCCCCGGATCAACCAGCCTTACCCGCGACAGAGTTCGCCGTTCGGAAAGCATCCGACGGTTCCTCTGTCGCACCTTGACGCCGCAACACCGCTGCGATGGAATGTGTTGCACGATGTTTGAACGTGGCGGTAATCAACACCCGCGTTAGCTTCCCGGCCGTGCCCGCCCAGGGCGGCCGGCCATCCCGCGGCGGCGATCCCGCGGCAGCGATGCCGGCCGCGCGCACCTGCGAGGAACACCCCGCTCCCGTGGCCGCCGACGACGGGCCGTCATCTCGCACGCACGTACCGGGAGTCGGGACGCGAACGGGCCGCATCGGTTGCACCCACCCAGTCGACTGGAGAACAGTGACCACCCCTCCCCCCTGCCCGCTGTGCGGCGCCGGCTCCCGCTGCGCTTGCCGCCACGACCAGCCGGACGACGAGTTCGTCCAGCAGCGGATCCGGCCCTATGTCGTCCTGGAGGCCGCGCCGGATCACATACAGGCCCCGGAATCCACCTGGCTGCCTCACCGGATCGCCCCGGGAGAGGGCTGGCACTCCCCGTCGCAACCGTGGCCGACCGCCCCACCGCGCGGCTCCGGGCACCGGCAACGTCGCAGGCTACCCGGGCGGTCGAGCGGTACACGGCTCGCGGCCACCGCCACCGCCACCGTCCTGGGCACCGCCGCGATCGCAGGCGCGCTGTCCTTCGTCGAGACCGCGGACCCGGGGGAGTCGAAGGCCGGCCCTCCGGCCGTCAGGCTGGAGCTCGTCGATCCGTCCGGCGGAGCCTCGCCGGGCGGATCGAGCGCTCCGCACCCGGCCGCGCCCACCGGGCCGGCGCCCACGCGGCCCGCATCCGCCCGGCCGTCCCCGCCACCGTCCCAGCCCCCCTCCGTCTCGCCCGCCGCCGCCCCCGCGCCCACCGGACCCGCCGCCGATACGTCGCCTCCCGGGGAACCCGACGCCATCCCGGACCCCACCGGGGGAGCCCCGACGGCGACACCGTCGGACGCAGGCCCGACGCTGAAGCGGGGCAGCGAGGGGAAGCAGGTGTCCGAACTCCAGGCACGGCTCGCGCAGATCGGGCTGTGGCCCCACCCGCGGCGGGGCCGGTACGACAACAAGATGGAGGAAGCCGTCAGGTCCTTCCAGGCCGCCCACCGGATCCGCACGGACCCGCCCGGCGTCTACGGTCCGGCCACCCGGAGCGCGCTGGAGTCCCTCACGCGGTGACGGCCGCCCAGCGGAGCGCCGACGGCGTGGAACAGCCCCGGGGGCCGGGGTCCACGCCGCGGGGGAGGGGCTTGCCATGGCACTGATGTTTACGCAAACATGCAGGGAATGGCAAGAGCCTCCTCCGATGCGCCCGACCTTCACGCATCCAGCTTCAGCTCAGGAGCACCCGTACATGCCTCTTCTCCAGACCGACGACGACGGGTTCCGACTCGACGGCGAGCCCTTCCGCCTGCTCTCCGGTGGGCTGCACTACTTCCGCGTCCATCCCGGCCAGTGGCGGGACCGGCTCCGCAAGGCCCGCCTCATGGGGCTCAACACGGTGGAGACGTACGTGCCGTGGAACCTCCACCAGCCCCGCCCGGACCGGTTCCGCATGGACGCCGAGCTCGATCTGCCGGCCTTCCTCGATCTCGCCGCCGCCGAGGGACTCCACGTCCTCCTGCGGCCCGGGCCCTACATCTGCGCCGAGTGGGAGGGCGGCGGCCTGCCCTCGTGGCTCCTGGCCGAAGCCGACATCCGGCTGCGCACCCGTGACCCGCGGTTCCTCGCCGCGGTCGACGACTACTTCGCGCGGCTCCTGAGCCCGCTGACGTCCCGGCTCGCCAGCCGGGGAGGTCCGGTGCTCGCGGTGCAGGTGGAGAACGAGTACGGGGCCTACGGCGACGACACCGCCTACCTGGAGCACCTCGCGGCCTCGATCCGCCGCTGCGGTGTCGACGTTCCGCTCTTCACCTGTGACCAGCCCGCGGACCTGGAACGCGGCGCACTGCCCGGCGTCCTCGCGACCGCCAACTTCGGAAGCCGTTCCGTGCAGAACCTCGCGGCGCTGCGCGCCCTCCGTCCGCTCGGTCCGCTGCTGTGCACGGAGTTCTGGATCGGCTGGTTCGACCGCTGGGGCGGCCACCACGTGGTGCGCGACGCGGAGCAGGCCGCCCAGGAGCTCGACGCGTTGCTGGCGACCGGAGCCTCGGTCAACTTCTACATGTTCCACGGCGGCACGAACTTCGGTTTCACCAACGGCGCCAACGACAAGCACACCTACCGGCCGACCGTCACCTCCTACGACTACGACGCCCCCCTCGACGAGGCCGGCGACCCGACCGAGAAGTTCACCGCCTTCCGCGAGGTCATCGCCAAGTACGCGCCGGTCCCCGCCGGGCCCCCACCCGTACGCGGGGAGAAGATCAGCCTGGAAGCGGTGGCGTTGGGCGAGAGCGTCAGCCTGCTGGACTGCGCGCCGATCCTCGGGGACGCCGTCGAGTCCCCGTCACCGCTGACGATGGAACAGCTCGGGCAGGACTTCGGCTTCGTGCTGTACGAGACGACCCTGCCGGGCACCGGTCCCGTACTGCTCGAACTGGAGCAGGTGCGCGACCGCGCCCAGGTCTTCCTCGACGGACAGCCCGTCGGGGTGCTGGAACGCGAGAGTCACGAGAACTCCCTCGCCTTCACCGTCGGGCGCCCCGGCAGTGTCCTGAGCATCCTCGTGGAGAACCAGGGCCGCGTGAACTACGGGCCGGGCATCCACGACCGCAAGGGGCTGCCCGGGCGCGTCCTGCTGGACGGGGCGCCGCTCGTCGGGTGGAGCAGCAGGCCGCTGCCGCTGACCTCGCTCGCGGGCCTGCCGTTCGCCGCAGCGGGCCCGACGACGCCGACCGGACCCGCCTTCCACCGCGGCACCTTCGACGTGGCCCGGCCGGCGGACACCTTCCTCCACCTCGACGGGTGGACGAAGGGCTGCGCCTGGATCAACGGCTTCGCGCTCGGCCGCTACTGGTCCCGGGGCCCCCAGCGGTCCTTGTACGTACCCGGCCCGGTGCTGCGCACCGGCGCCAACGAGGTCGTCGTACTCGAACTGCACGCCCCCGACCGAGCACGTGAGGTCGACTTCCGGGACGCACCCGACCTCGGCCCCACCGAGGAGTAGCGCATCCGTCCTGGAAGCCGAAGCCGAAGGCACCCGGCTGCCGGTGGCGGCCCGTAGACGGCCGGCCGTGCCCCGCGCACACGGCACGGGGCACGGCCGGGCGGCCACCGGAGGCGCGCCGGAAGGTCAAGCGGCCGAGCGCCGCCACTTCTGGTTGTCGCCGGAGTTGCACGTCCACTGGATGAGCGGCGCGCCGTCGGTCGTGGCCTGGTTGGTGACGTCGAGGCACTTCCCGCTGTGCTGGGCGACGAGCCGCAGCCCGCCCGGTCCGGACTGGGCCGTCTTCCACTTCTGGCCGGGTCCGTCCCCGCAGGCGGTCTGGACGACGGCGGCGCCGTCCTCGGTGGACGCGTCACGGACCGCGAGGCAGTTGCCGCTGTGGCGCAGCATGATCTGCACCGTGCCGGCCCCGGCGCCCTGGAACCACACCTGCTGGTTGACGCTGCCGGATCCGCAGGTCCACTGGACCAGGGCGGCCCCGTCGGCGACCGACCAGTCGGCGGCGTCGGCACACTTGCCGCTGTGCACGGCCGTCAGCGTGTTCCAGTCGCCCGTGCCCCGGACGGTGCCGGCAACCGTGGAGATGATGATCCGGGGGAAGTAGTCCATGGACAGTGTGGTTCTGGTCGGGAACTTCAGCGGCAGCCAGATGTACCGGGAGTCCTGGACCCGGCCTCCCATCGAGTCGCCCCAGCGGTCGCCCATGTACATGTGGGTGGTGACACCCGAGGTGCCTTCGACGGGCAGTACGTAGGCGGTCTGGGAGCCGTAGGTCCTGCTGTCCCCGAAGTCCCGCAGCGAGCTCCATGAACCGGTGATGCTGTCGGCCGTCCCGTATTTCTGCTGGTTGGGCGACCACCCGGTGGCGCCGGAGGTCAGCAGGAAGTACACGCCGTCGCGCTTGAACATGGCCGGAGCCTCGCGCCACTGGCCGGCCCACAGCTTCTGGACCTGGGTCTCCGCGCCGGTGTAGCTCGCGTTCAGCCGGTAGACGTGGAGGTCCGCGTTCTCGTTGGCGGCCGAGATCATGTAGCCGGCGCCGTCGGTGTCGACGAAGGTGGTGATGTCCCGGGACATGTGGCCCAGGGGCCGGAAGCTGCCGCGCCAGGAGTAGTCGCCGTCGACGGTGGAGGAGACGGCGACCGCGGCTCGGGCCTCGCTGTAGTCGCTGGCGCTGCCCTCCTTGTGCATCCACATGACGAACTCGTCCGTGGCGCGGTTGTACATGACCTTGGGACGCTCGATGTTGGCGGTCGCCAGTTCCGGATCGCTGGCCTGGGACAGGACGTGGTTGCGGAACTCCCAGGTCTTGAGGTCGGTGGAACGGTAGGCGGACACGTACCGGAAGCTGTTGTCGGGGTTGCGGTCCTCACCGAACCAGTAGTAGTAGTCGTCCACCTTGATCACCCCTCCGCCGTGGGCGTGGACGGGGCTGCCGGTGGGATCGGTGAACTGCGTCGCGTTGACGACGGTCACGGGGGACGGCGATGCCTCGGCGATGCCCGGAGTGCCGAGGAAGCTCACGAGGAGGGCGGCCACGAGGGCGAACAGGGCCACGGCCGCTGTGCGCGGGGGATGACGTCGCATGGTGTGTACCTCTTGCCGGCTGACGGGTGCGGATGCGGGTGCGGGTGCACGCGGATGCGTGCGGGTGCGTGTGCGCAGGGGGCGCCGCGGGCCGGTGGCCCGGCGTCGGGTTCTGTGAAACCGGTGTATCGCCCCGGTTATGTTTACGTAAACACGCGGGAGTTGGCTGTGAGTGTGGAAGCCGATCCGAGGCCTGTCAAGAGTTTGGGCAGGAATCCGCGGCAGCGCGTCCGGAGCAGCCCTGCCCCGTCAACTCACCCTCAGCGGGCCGTGTTTGCCCGCCACGGCGGATCACGGTGCCGGCTTGCGGGACCCGGTCGCGCCGTGCGGGGACGCCGCGCGGCCGGCCCGTCGGCGTCACGTCACCCGAGGTGGCCGGCCCCGCAGCGAGCCGTGCTGCGGCGGACGACGAGCCGGGTCGGTACGAGCGTCGTACCGCCCTCCAGGGTCTCTCCGCCGAGCTCCCGCAGGATGGCGTCGACGCACAGTTCCCCCACCTTCGCGAAGTCCTGGTGGATTGTGGTCAGAGGGGGAATGAAGGACGTCCCCTCGGCGATGTCGTCGAAGCCGACCACGCTCACGTCCTCGGGCACGCGCCGGCCGCTCTCGTGCAGGGCCCGCAGCACTCCGAGGGCCATCTGGTCGTTCGCCACGAACACCGCGGTGCAGCCCGGCTCTTGAGCGAGGCGCAGCCCTGCCCGGTAGCCGGATTCCGGGGTCCAGTCGCCGCGCAGCACGGGAGGCACGTCACGGCTCCGCTCGCGCAGGGTCGCCTCCCAGGAGGCCGCGCGCCGGCCCGCGGCGAACGACTCCTCGGGCCCCGCGATGTGCCAGACCGTGTCGTGGCCCAGTTCCAGGAGGTGCTCCACCGCGGCGCGAGCGCCCTGCTGCTGATCGGTGTCCACCACGTGGAAGCGGTCTCCGGCATCGGAGTCCACGACCACGACCTTTACGTGAGGGGGCAGTTCCAGCAGCCTCGCGTCGAGCAGGTGGACCTCCATGATCAGCACGATCGCGTCGACGGCGAGTTCGTCCAGCCGCGTGAAAGCACCCTTGACGTTGTCCCGTGTCGGGGCGTCCAGCGGGATCAGCGTGACCGCGTACCCGGCACGGGACGCGCAGGTGGCGATGGCTTCCAGCGTGCGCACGTTGCCGGTGCTGGACAGGCTCATGGTGATGACGCCGATGGTTCGGAAATCGCCGCGCTTGAGGGCGCGGGCAGCGCTGTTGGGCCGGTAGCCGAGCTCCTTCATCGCCTCCAGCACCTTGCGCCGGGTCTCCTCGACGACCGCCGGATGTCCGTTGGAGACCCGGGACACCGTCTGCGAGGAAACCCCGGCGCGGTGTGCGACGTCCGCCATCGACACACGGGCCTGCCGGCCCTTCGGCGTGCGTCGGCCTCCGACAGCAGCCGCCTTGGCGAGCGTGGCCGTGTCCTTTTCCGTCACCGGGTTTCCTCCATCGACTTCGGCGTGCTTGACGCTCCCCGACGGGAGTGCCACCATCACGCTACCGATGATTACGTAAACATTTCTCATCGCTGCCTGCCCGATGCGGCCGTTTCCGGCCCGGAGGCCTCTCTTCCCTTTCGTCGCACACCTGTCGGTCACCGACACAAGGACCCCACCATGACGCTCCAGCCGTCACCGGCCACAGCAGTCTCCCAGCCCCGTCCACGACCCCGCTTCCGCGTCCGAAGGGAGTCCCTCGTCGGCTGGGGGTTCGCCGGGCCGTTCGCCGCGGTGTTCGGGCTCGTCTTCCTCGCGCCCATCGGATACGCGCTCTACCTCAGCCTGATGCGCGACCGCCTCATCGGCGGAACCAGTTTCGTCGGCGCGGACAACTACGTCCAGGCGCTGACCGATCCCCGGTTCTGGGAGGGCTTCGCCCGGGTCGCGCTCTTCCTCGCCGTCCAAGTGCCGATCATGCTCGGGATCGCGCTGCTGGTCGCTCTCGCCATCGACAGCGGCAGGCTGTACGGCAAGGCCTTCTTCCGCGTGTCGGTCTTCCTTCCGTACGCCGTCCCCGCAGTGGTGGCCGGCCTGATGTGGGGATTCATCTACGGCACCAGGTTCGGGCTGGTGGGCGACGTCAACGACGTCTTCGGGCTCTCCCTTCCCGATCCCCTCTCGCCCCAGCTGGTGCTCGCCTCGATCGGCAACATCGTGACCTGGGAGTTCGTCGGCTACAACATGTTGATCTTCTACTCCGCGCTGAAAGTCGTGCCCCGTTCGCTCTACGAAGCGGCCGCGATCGACGGTGCGGGGGAGTGGCGGGTCGTGACGGCGGTCAAGCTGCCGGCCATTCGCGGCGCCGTGGTCATCGCAGCCCTCTTCTCGATCATCGGCAGCTTCCAGCTCTTCAACGAGCCGAGCATCCTGCAGAAGCTGGCCCCCAACGCGATCACGAGCGGATACACGCCGAACCTCTACACCTACTCGCTGGCCTTCTCCGGCCGACAGCACAACTACGCGGCGACCGTGGCCATCGTGATGGGCGCCATCACCGCGGTCATCGCCTACGCGGTCCAGTTCCGCGGCATGCGGAAGGGCTGAGCACATGACCCCGAACTCCTCCGTCGCCCCCGCGGAAACCACGAAGGCCGCAGCACGGCCCCGCACCCCGGACACGCGCCCTCCGGGCGACCGGAGACGGACGGGCGTATCCGCGGGCCGACGCCGTCCCCGGCGCCCCCACACCCCCCTCGACCCGCGGCCCAGTGTCCCGCTGACCCTGGTGACCGCGCTGGTCCTCGTCTACACGCTGCTTCCCCTCGTGTGGCTGGTGATCAACGCGACCAAGGACCAGGAGGACCTGCTCGGCTCGTTCGGCCTGTGGTTCGGCAAGGACTTCCACCTCTGGGACAACATCTCCCGCACCCTGACCTACGACGACGGCGTCTTCGTCCGCTGGATGCTGAACACCCTGCTGTACGTCGCCGCCGGGGCGGGCGGCGCGACGGCCCTCGCCGTCCTCGGCGGATACGCCCTGGCCGTGTACGAGTTCCCGGGCCGGCGCGCCGTCTTCGCCGTCGTCATCGGAGCGGTGGCCATACCCGGTACCGCCCTCGCCGTACCCACGTTCCTGATGTTCAGCCACATGGGGCTGGTCAACACGCCGTGGGCCGTGATCATCCCCTCCCTCATCTCGCCCTTCGGGCTGTACCTGATGTGGGTGTTCGCCGCCGAGGCGGTACCCCGCGAGCTCCTCGAAGCGGCCCGCATCGACGGCTCCGGGGAGCTGCGCACCTTCTTCAGGGTCGCCCTGCCGCTCCTCATGCCGGGAACCGTTACCGTGCTGCTCTTCTCCATGGTCGCGACCTGGAACAACTACTTCCTGCCGTTGATCATGATCAAGGACCCGGACTGGTACCCGCTCACCCTGGGACTCAACGCGTGGAGCGCCCAGGCCCAGACCGCGGGTGGGGAGGCCGTCTTCGACCTCATCATCACCGGCTCCCTGCTCACCATCGCGCCGATCGTCGTCGTCTTCCTCCTGCTCCAGCGGTACTGGCAGTCGGGCCTGGCCGCGGGCAGCGTCAAGGAGTGAGCGCGATCGCCCCCGTTCCTCCTGTCGACCCTCCTTTTCCGCACACCGAATCAGGAGCACCACCACCGATGAGAACGAACAGCACCCGCCGGCTCCTCGCCGCCGTCACCGCGACGTGCGTCATGGCCCTCGGGCCCACCGCCTGCGGCACCTCGGACCCCGCCGAAGACGGAGAGGTGAAGGACGTGGCCGCGGCGCTCCAAGAGGGCGGCAAGGTGACGGTGTGGGCGTGGGAGCCCACGCTCAAGAAGGTGGCCGCCGACTTCGAGAAGAAGTACCCGAAGGTGGACATCGAGCTCGTCAACGCCGGTACGGGAGACAAGCAGTACACGGCGCTGCAGAACGCCATCGCCGCCGGCTCGGGCGCCCCCGACGTCGCGCAGGTCGAGTACTACGCCCTCGGCCAGTTCGCCATCGGCAAGTCCATGGAGGACCTCACGCGCTACGGTGCGTCCGCGTACGACAAGGCCTTCACCACCGGGCCGTGGAGCGCGGTGCGGTACGACAAGGCCGTGTACGCCCTCCCCATGGACTCCGGCCCCATGGCCCTGTTCTACAACAAGAAGGTATTCGACCAGCACGGCGTCGCCGTCCCCACCACCTGGGACGAGTACGTCGAGGCGGCCCGGGCCCTGCACAAGGCCGACCCGAAGCTCTTCATCACGAACGACACCGGGGACGCGGGCGCCACCACCAGCCTCATCTGGCAGGCCGGCGGCCGCCCCTACAAGGTCGAAGGCACCAAGGTCGGCATCGACTTCGGCGACCCCGGTACCAAGACGTACACGAGCACCTGGCAGAAGCTGCTGGACGAGCGCCTGCTCGCACCGGTCGGCTCCTGGAGCGACGAGTGGTACAAGGGCCTGTCCGACGGCAGCATCGCCACGCTGGCCATAGGCGCCTGGATGCCCGCCAACCTCGCCTCGGGCGCTCCCGGCGCATCGGGGGACTGGCGCGTGGCTCCCCTCCCGCAGTGGACGAAGGGAGCCAAGGCCGGCGCCGAGAACGGCGGCAGCTCCCTCGCCGTACCGAAGGCCGCCAAGAACAAGGAGCTGGCCTACGCCTTCATCGAATACGCGACCACGGGAGCCGGAGTCGCGACCCGGGTCGCCGAAGGGGCTTTCCCCGCCACGCGGGCGGACCTGGAGTCGAACGCGTTCCTGGAGACCGGCTTCCCCTACTTCGGCGGTCAGCAGGTCAACCAGGTACTGGCCGACGCCGCCCGGAACGTCGGGACCGGGTGGTCGTACCTGCCGTACCAGGTGTACGCGAACTCCGTCTTCAACGACACCGTCGGCAAGGCGTACGTCTCCTCGACGACCCTTGACCAGGGACTGGAGGCCTGGCGGAAGTCGAGCACCAGGTACGGCGCGGACCAGGGCTTCAGCGTCGACAAGTAGCGGGACCCGAAGAGGGTGAGGGCGGCGAGTGCCAGGGGCACACTCGCCGCCCGCCCTCCTCGTCGTCGCCGTCGTCATCCAGCAGCGGCGCAGCGGAGAGAGGGCCGTCGGGCTGCCCCACTGGCCGGCCTCGTCGCGAAGACGACAAGAGCCCCTGCCCCGCTCCGGTCGAGGAGCGGAGGCAGGGGCTCCAGGGACCCGGGCCCGGTGCGCGCGTACAGCCGCGTGCGGCACACGGTCGACCGGAGCAGGGGCTACTTCGGTGTGACCCAGACCTGGCGCTTGTTCGTGTTCGCCGTGTAGAGCTGCACCGCGGTCCCGTTGGCGGTCGCGCCGCCCGTCACGTCGAGGACCTTGCCCGACGCGACGTGGACGATCTGGCCCTTGGCGTTGACGGACCAGCGCTGCGCCGCGGTGCCGTTGCAGTCATGGAGGCTGATCTTGTTGCCGTCGGTGTTCGCGTTGCGCGCGTCGTCCAGGCACTTGCCCAGCGCGCGGAACGTACCGTCCTTGCCCAGGATCCACGACTGCGCCGCGGAGCCGTTGCAGGTGTAGAGCTGGATCTGCGTGCCGTTGACGGCCTTCCCGCCCTTGACGTCCAGGCACTTGGCGCCGATCCCGGTCACCTTCCCCTGGGGGGACAGCGCGGCGCCGGCGCCGGCGGCGAGGCGGCGCAGGCCCTGCACGTCGAACTGCTGGACGTAGTTGCCTGCGCGCTTGTCCTGGTAGGCGTACGTGGGCGTGCACATCACCGGGAACTGGCCGGAGTCGGTTCCCTTGACGCAATCGCTCTTGTTCAGGCTGCGGTTGGCGTGGGTCAGGCCCAGCGTGTGCCCGATCTCGTGGCTGATGTGGTTGCGCATGTACGCCTCACCCGTGGCGGCGGCGGGCTTGCCGGCCGAGGTGAAGAACTCGTCGTCTATGTACGCGTGCCCACTGGTCACGGTGTCCGGCAGTGAGGAGGCGGTCAGACCGCAGCTGAGGTGCGCGGTGCCCGAACCGTCCCGGACCACCTTCCAGCCGGTGCTGCCCATGGAGCCGCCCTCGGTCGGCGGAACGCACGGGTGGTGCAGGACCCCGATGACCACCTCGCCCCTGGGCCTGGCGTAGTCCCAGCCGACCGGCTTCGTGTCGACGGTGACCGGCAGGTTGGTGATGCGCCGCAGGTCCGCGGCGGTGGCCTGCACGTACGGGCCCAGCCAGTCCGCGGACTTCTGGTCGTAGAACTTGATCGTGTAGCCGGTTTCCAGCCACTTGGTGGCACCGCTCAGCTTCCACCCCTCGCCCTGGGGCGGTGCGGGTGCGGCGGCTGCGGCCGACCTCGTCGACTGCTGGGAGGCCGGCGCGCCGAGCGACATGACGCCACCCTTGAAGGTGGTGCTGTCGCTGCTGTAGGTGGCGGAGTCCTCGGCGTGGGTGTCGGGTGCCTCGGTCTGCGGCGCCGTCTCGGATGCCACGGACTCCGACGCACTGTTCCCGGTGTCCTCGGTGCCGAACGCGGTGGCCGAGAGCTGCAGACTCCCCACGACGGCCGCCGCGGCCGCCGCCGCGGCAACGATGGATATCCGGTGCTTGCCTGTCAATCGCAAGTGCTCATTGCCCTCTCGTCAGGAATCACTTCCCGCCGACCCTGCGGTAGGGCGGGCAGCGGGGATCGAGTGGATGATATGCCAGGGCGTCAAAGGTCCCCGCAGGTGGGTGAGTTGGGCCGCGTCAGCTGCCGGCGGGTGTGCTGGCGGGTTCCGGCCGGTCCTTAGGGCCGGCGCAGCGGAGGTGGTCGGCGGTGACCGGGGCGCCGTCGGCGACGTTGCGGTCGTACGTGACGGTCTTGACCACGGCGGGTTGCGTGCCGACGGCGACGTCGAACGGCGCGCCCTGAACCGCGACCGGCCGCAGGACGGAGCCGGGCAGAGCGGCCGCGAGGGTCGCCGCATCGTCCTCCCGGCCGGCGGGGTACCGGATGACCGGGGGGCCCGCAGGGCGTACCGCCGGCGCCGACCGCGAGGTGTCGGTGACGACGAACCCGTTGGCGCGCAAGGCCGCCGCGACGGCGGCGTCGTCCACACGCACGGCGATGTGGGCGGGATTCGTCACGGCCGGGGTTTCCGGGACGGGCTGGATGCGCGGGTCGCCGGTGATCGGGCGGTCCGCGCCCAGGGCGTCCCACAGCGCGGCGGAGCGGGGCTCGTCCCACACGAGCGTGGAGCCCACGCCGGGCACCCGGTGGTCGAAGAGCCGGATCGGTACGGTGGCGAACTCGGTCCGCTCTGCACGGAGACGGCCGAGGGCCCACCCGATGCGGACCAGGTCGTACAGCCCGGTCCGTTCGTCGGTGCGTACGGTCTTCAACAGCGTACGGACCGTCTGGGCCGTACTCACCGGCCCCGAAAGGGCGCCCTCGGAGCGAAGGCGGGCCAGCAGGTCGTTCACCACGCGCTGCTGGCGCCGGACGCGGCCGAGGTCACCGGGCCGGACGTCGACATGGCGGGCCCGGACGTAGCGCAGCGCTCCGTTGCCATTGACGTGGTGGCGGCCGGCGCCGATGTCGAGGCCGGAATTCTCGTCCTTGACCGGCCGGTCCGTGCACACCGTCGCGCCACCGAGGTTGTCGATCGTCTGCTCGAAGCCGAGAAAGCCGGTTTCCAGGTAGTGGTCGATGTGCAGACCGGTGACCTTCTCGACGGTGGCCACCGTGAGGGGGCCGCCGCCGAGCTTGAACGCGGCGTTGATCTTGCCTCGCGCGGGCTGCGTGTCGCCCGCGTATGCGACGTAGGAGTCGCGCGGGATGGAGACGACACTGGCGCGCCGCTCGTCTTCGGACAGATGTACGAGCATCATCACGTCGGTGCAGTTGCACCCCTCGCCACCGACGTGGAGCCGGCGCTTCTCGGCAGCGGAGAGACCGGCGCGGCTGTCGGTGCCGACGATCAGGATGTTCGTGCCGTGGCTGCCGCCCCTCGCCGGCCCGCTCACGGCCGAGACGGCCTGCGAGCCCAGGTGGGAGCCAGGGACGAGGGTTGCCAGGAGGGCGAGAGCAACAGTGAATCGACGCAACGCGCATCCCCGAAATCGGACGAAATGTGTTGATTCGGGACACTACTGGGCGCCACGTGAGTCGCGGCCCTGTACACGCCGATGCATCCGGGGAGGGAGCGCGGGTCCGGCAAATGCCCCGCTTGCCGCTGACATTCGTCACTTTCCTCCTCCCCGAACTCGCCCGAGCCTGAGAGGAGGAAACGACGGAACAGGGGGGGTATCCGTGACCGCGACGGAACGGATGACGGGGGCCGTGACGACCAGGCCGACCCGGGCAGGCATCGCGCGCGTGTGGGCCGGGTCGCTGACGGCGGTACTGGTGCGGCGCCCGCCGGTGCCGGGGCTGCGGCATTCGGCGGGGCTGCGGCAGGTGGTGTTCACCCTGGCGGCGATGGAGGTCGTGGTGGCCTTCCTGCTGTCCTCGATGCTGCCGCCCGCGGTCCGGCCGGTGCACGCGGCGCTGGAGGCGCTGCTGGTGCTGGCCGGATTCGGCCTGGTGGCCGCGGTGCTCCGGCATCCGCACGAGGTGGACGCGGAGCGGGTGGTCCTGCGGACCGGCTTCCTCGGGGACGTGACGCTGCCGCGCTCGGCGGTCCGCTCCGCGTCGCCGGTGATCCGCACCGTCCCGGGCCGGGGCCCGCGGCCGGTGCCGGGCGAACCGGGGGCGGTGGCCTGCTCGGTGGAGACTTCGCTGAACGTCGCCCTGCACCTGGACCCGCCGGTACGCCTCGACCTTGGCGCGGCCGGGCAGGTCGACGCGACCACGGTGTACGCCTCGGCGGACTCCGTGCCCGCTCTCTCGGCAGCCCTCCGGGCTCGGGTGAATGCCTCCGTCCGCAACCAGTGACGGTTGCTCTCTGGTGGCAGGCGGTTTCGGCGTGTAGCTTCAGCTCCAGCTGTCGTGGTTCGCAGTCCCTGCCCGCGCCCTGGCGTGGGCGTTTTGCTGTGCAGTGCCGGACCAGGGCGATCACCTCCGGGTCCGCGCGGTGCGGATCCGACATCGACTGAGAGGCATGGACATGGCCAGCGGAACCGTGAAGTGGTTCAACTCCGAAAAGGGCTTCGGCTTCATCGCGCAGGACGGCGGCGGACCGGACGTCTTCGCGCACTACTCCAACATCAACTCCACCGGCTACCGTGAGCTCCAGGAAGGTCAGGCCGTGACCTTCGACATCACGCAGGGCCAGAAGGGCCCGCAGGCGGAGAACATCACCGCCGCCTGACCCGGCAGCGCATCCACCCGCCCCGGGGCCATAAGGCTCCGGGGCGGTGCCGGATCGGCAGCCGGATCCCGGCTGTCGCCCACGACGAAGCTGCCAGGCACTGCGTCGGCGTGAACCTGCGGACGGCGAGCCACCTCCAGCGGGTCTCTCCGCCCGCCGCCCGCCTCCCGCGCCCGCCTCGCGCGGCCCCCTCTGTCCGGCCTCCTTGCGGCCTCGGCCTGCTGCGCCATCTCTCGGCGCCGGCCGCCGGCCTTGCCCGCTCCAGGGCCCGCCCCACGTTCGCGGGATCCGTCCACCACGGTGGACCGAAGGCCGCTGCAGTCCATGTCAGCCGGGCCGAGCCCGATCGGGACCGCAGACCGCCCCGCCCCGCCCCGCCGCTTGCCGGGCCACCTGCCCCGCACACGCCGCGTCAAAGGGCTCTCCGGGTGCGTTGGCCCGGCTGGCGCATTCCGGGGTGCGCCAGTGCGCCGGCCCCCACATGATCAGAGGCGGAGTGCCACCCGAGCGGGCCGCTCGCCCAGGCCTCGTAGGAGGCCGCAGTCCGGGCGCGCCCGCCACTCCCCAGGCACCGGCGACACGCGCCGGGAGTCCGAACCGGAAGGAATCCACGATGGCTGACAAGGGCAAGATGGACCAGGCCAAGGGCAAGGCGAAGGAAGCCATGGGCAAGGTCACGGGCAAGGACCAGCTGAAGGCCGAGGGCAAGATGGACCAGGCCAAGGGGAAGGCGAAGGAAGCCATGTCCGACGCCGAAGAGCGTGCCCGCAGCACCAGGGACACCCTGCGCGACAAGAAGTAGCCCGTTCCGCGTCAGCGAAACGGCGCTCTCCTCAGCACCCCGAGCGCCCTGCCCCCACGCATCGGGCAGGGCGCTCGTACTACGGCGGGCGGGGGCAGGGTTGAGGCTCTCCACAGCTAGGGCGACGTACTCCTGGAGGCATCATGAGTGAGCGGCCGGTCCTGCTGCCCTACGCCGACCCGGCCTTCGTCGCGGACCCCTTCCCCCTTTACCGGCAACTGCGCGAGGACGCGCCCGTGCGCCGCGTCGTCATCGCGGGTGGTCTGGATGCCTGGCTCGTCACCCGCTACGAAGACGCACTCGTGGCCCTGTCCGACCCCCACCTGAGCAGCGACGTACGCGATGCCTCGGACACCCGGCTCCTGCAGCAGCTGCCAGAAGTGCAGCGCGAGTCGATGCTGAGCAACATGCTCCGCAGCGACCCGCCCGACCACACCCGCCTGCGCCGCCTGGTCTCCAAGGCGTTCACCGCCCGCAGAGTGGCCGAGCTGAGGCCCCGGATCCAGGCCGTCACCGACCGGCTGCTGGAGGCGGTCCTCCCGGCCGGCCACGCCGACATCGTGGCGGACTTCGCGCTGCCTCTCCCGGTCACGGTGATCAGCGAACTGCTCGGCGTGCCGGTGGACGACCGTCACGACTTCCAGCGCTGGACCGACCGCATGGTCATGCGGGGCGCGGAACCGCCGGACCCCGCCGTGGTGAACGAGGCGTGGCAGCACATGCGCGCCTACGTGACCGAGCTCATCCAGGCCAAACGGGCCCACCCCGGTGACGACCTGCTCAGCGCCCTCATCACCGCCCGGGACGAGGAACAGCAGCTGACCGAGGACGAGCTGATCGCCATGGTGTTCCTGCTGCTGGCGGCGGGCTACATCACCACGGTCAACTTGATCAGCGGCGGCATCGCCACGCTGCTCGCCCACCCCGACCAGATGGACCTGCTGCGCTCCGACCCCGAGCTGCTGCCGGGCGCGATCGAGGAGTTCCTCCGCTACGACGGCCCGGTCAGCCCCGGCATCGCCCGGTTCGCCCGCGAAGACGCCGAGATCGCGGGCGTGGCCATCCCGCGCGGTGCGACCGTACTGATCGCCTCGGCCATCGCCGACCGAGACCCGGCACGGTTCCCCGAACCCGACCGCCTGGACATCACCCGGCCGGACAACGCCCACCTCGCGTTCGGGCACGGCATCCACTACTGCCTCGGTGCGCCGCTGGCGCGGCTGGAGGGGCAGATCGCCATCGGCACCGCCCTGCGCCGCCTCCCAGGGCTCGCGATTGCCGTGGCACCGGAGGAGATCCGCTGGCGCCCCGGCGGACTGCGCGGGCCCCAGAGTCTGCCGGTGACCTTCACCCCCGGCGGCTGAAGCCTGGGGCCGCCTTGGCCGCGGTAGGGAACTCTTCCCGTCACTTGCAGAACTGAGCCAGTGCGGCTGCCGAGCCGGCGGCGTAGCCCTTCTCGTAGTTCGGGTCGAGCGGGGCGACACCCTGCTTCGGGGGTTCCTTCTTGCAGTCTTCCTTGGTGTCGGCGACGCCCTGCCGGTAGCCCTTGCGGTATTCGGCGCGGGCGTCCTGCTGCTCGGCCTCCTTGACCGTGGTGCAGGTGACCTTCGGGTCGTCGCCCTGTTGCATGGTGACCGGGACGACTCCGGCAGGCGGGATCGCCGTGAACACGAGCGTCCCGTCAGCCGCCGCCGCCGCAGCGCCCACGGGCTCTCCCTTTACCGTGACCTTGACGTCCTCACCGGGCTTGAAACCCTGACCCTTGAAGTCGAACTTTGTTGCATCCGCGGCGTTCTGCGTCACGCTGCATGTGGCAGCGGGGAGCGCCGCCTGGGCCGTACCCCCTAGGAAAGCCACCGAACCCAGCGCCAGCGACGACACCACCACGGGCGTCAGCACGGCCAGCCTGATACGTCGATTCATTGTTCCTTCTCCCGTCCGGGAGCTCGCGGACGTACATGATGCGGGGCCGCGGAGGGGGAAGGGCGGATACGCCTTCTTCAGGCGGCAGTCGCGCCTGGGAAGCGCGTCCGCAGGCCCAGAGGGCCGGTCCGCCGAGCAGACCCCTGAGGGTGGGCCCGATCCATCGGTCCCGCGTTCCAGGACGACCACAGCCCCGCCGGTGGCAGCCTGGGCAACCTCATCGGTCTGATTCCATCGTCCCGCCACGGACTCTCGGTGTCGACCGGGGGTCCCTTGCGTCGCCGGACCGTCACTGCGTCACTGGAATTCGGGGAAGAACGGAAGGTAGTCCGTATGAGGGCCCGACGGGATCACCGCGTAGCTGGCCTCGGGCAGTTCGTTCCACACACCGGGTAGGTCTCCCAGGGGCTCGGAAACCACCATCCGGGTCTCGTCGGAGACCCCTCTGAGGTAGTCGAGTTCCGGGTGGAGGTGGCGGACGGTCTCGGCCCGGCTGCTGTAGAAGAGCGAGCGGGATTTCCCCTGGCTGGAATAGCGGAAGGCCCAGACGCGCTCGCCGTCGCTCACCGCGACCGTCATCTGCAGCGGATCCGGCACGCCGTGTTCCTTGCCGAGATGCTCCACCAGGCCCGCCATACGGGCCACCGCACCCGGCACGTCCTGGTCGAGGCCGTAAGTGACCGCCAGATAGAACATCACCTCGGAGTCCGTCGACCCCTCGATGGACGGGAAGAGCGCCGGGTCGACGGCCATGCACAGGTCACGCTGCAGCCGGGGAAAGTCTGCGATGGCCCCGTTGTGCATCCACAGCCAGCGGCCGTGGCGGAACGGATGGCAGTTGGTCTGCTGGATCGCCGAACCGGTGGAGGCGCGGACGTGGGCGAAGAACAGGGGAGAACGGACATGCGCGGCGAGCTCGCGGAGGTTGCGGTTGTTCCAGGCCGGCCCGATGTCGCGGAACACCGCGGGCGTCCCGTCGCCGTCCGGGCTGTACCAGCCGATGCCGAATCCGTCACCGTTGGTCGATTCGACGCCCATCCGGGCATGGAGGCTCTGGTTGATCAGTGAGTGCTCCGGGCGGTACAGCACGGCGTCGAGCAGCATCGGTGTACCCGAGTAGGCGAGCCAGCGGCACATGCACACCATCCCCTTCGCAGCCTGTTCCGAGCCTAACGCCGGTGACGGCGCACTTCGCCTCGCCGGGCGGTCCGTGGCCGCGGCCTGCACGCGATCGGGCGCGTCGGCGTCGCGACACGGGAGCGGGACCTGGACCGGCAGCGGCAGCGGAGCGTTGACGTGTCGGGAGCTGGGTAGGCGCCCGGTGCGGGGTGCGGCCTTGGCCCTCATGGCCGCGACGGGGGCCGCATCCCGCACGCCCGGGCGCCGGTGGGGTGCGGACACGGCACGTGGCCAGGCGCCGGGGACACAGCGGCTACGCGAGGGACGGTGATCGTCATGGCGCGTCCAGTGTGGGCGGGGGTCCTGTCGTTCGGGCTGGTCAGCCTGCCGGTGGGCCTCTACACGGCGACCGACAGCCATACGATCCATTTCCATCAGCTGCAGCGCGGCACCTCCGACCGGATCCGCAACCGGCGCGTGAACGAGCGCACGGGCAAGGAGGTCGAGCTCGACGACATCGTCAAGGGCTACGAGAGCGGCGACGAGTACGTCCTGGTCGAGCCCGAGGAGCTCGACGACATAGCTCCGGGCCGCTCCCAGACCCTGGAGATCAGCGGCTTCGTCGACCTCGACCAGGTCGACCCGATCTTCTTCGACAAGACCTACTACCTGGGCCCCAAGGGCAAGGAGTACGGCAAGGTGTACGCCCTGCTGGAGAAGGCGCTGGCGAAGGCCAACCGGGCGGGCGTCGCGACGTTCGTGATGCGCGGCCGCGAGTACCTGGTCGCGCTGAAGGCCGAGAACGGCATCCTGACCCTGCACACCCTCCACTGGGCCGACGAGATCCGCGACCCGCGCAAGGAGATCCCCGGATTGCCCGGAAAGACGCAGGTCAGCGCGGGTGAGATGAAGATGGCTGACAAACTGATCAGCACCATGTCCATGGACTGGGACCCCGACAGCTTCCGGGACACCTTCCAGGAGAAGGTCTCCGCCCTCATCGAGGCGAAGAAGACAGGTGAGCGCGTCGAGAGGGCCGGGCCGCCGGCCAAGGCCACCGGCACCGTCGACCTCATGGACGCGCTGCGCGCGAGCGTCGAACGCGCTCGCAGCCCCAAGGCGACCGGCGAGAAGGCTACGACGGCGGCGGGGAAGCGGGCCGGGAAGCCGGCGGCGAAGAAGCGGATCAGCAGTGCCAAGGACCAGCCGCTCCAGTCGCTGACCAAGGCCGAGCTGTACAAGAGGGCCGCCGCCGCGAACGTACCCGGCCGCTCGACCATGACCCACGACCAGCTGGCCGAAGCGCTCGCCGCCTGAGGCGGAGGGCGATTCTTGACGTATGTCGGGCGGATGCCCACGATGCTGGTAGAAGAAGAACGACTCGAAGAACGACTCCTCCACCGCACCGGAACCCGCTCCCGCCTCACGTGATCGCGTCCCTCGAAGGCATGTGATCTCCATGACCGCCTACGTCCCTTTCTCGCCCGCTCCAGAGGGGCCTCACCTCCCCGACGCGCCGGCGCCGCCCGAGCCGGCCGTGTCGTGGGCGGTGGGCATGCTGATGGCGACGACCCCCGCCCCGGCTGATGTGGCTGACCGGATCCTGTCGGCGGCGGCCGCATATGCCCAGCTCACCGCGGCCGAGCTGGCGGCAGCGATGGTCGCCGCATCCCGGGGCACGCCCGTCCCCGTCCGCATCGAGCGTGCCCTTCGCCATGCCGTACAGGCGGCCCAGACCCCGGGCACCGCACCTTCCACGCCCGAGCCGCACCTCATGCCGAGCCGTACGGACGCCGAACAGGCCCTCGGCCGGTTCTTCGATGCCCGTGTGCGACTGTCCGCCGCCCCCACCGACGACGCCGCACGCCGCGCCATGGAGGACGCCCTCTACACCTTGTGCGTGCTGATGGCGCAGCCTTCCGCGTACGCGGCGGTACACGACGCGCTCCAGTACACGGAGGGCTGACTCCTCACCGGCCGGTGGATGCCGTCCGCCGCTGGCTACGGTGATGTCATGGACTACTGGAACCACAACGTGCACTATCACCCGGTGGTGCTGGGGGCCGTACCGGACATATGCAACGCGGCCCTGGACATCGGGTGCGGTGAGGGACTGATGGTGCGCAAGCTGGCCCAGCGAGTCCGTACGGTGACCGGCGTGGACAGCTCCGCCGAGATGATCCGTCTGGCCCGGGAACGCGGCTCTCACCTCCGCAATGCGACGTTCGCCGAGGTGGACTTCCTCGACGGCTCGTACGGCCTGCTGACCCAGGGCACCTACGACTTCGTCAGCGCCGTAGCGGTGGTCCACCACGTCGACTTCTCGCAGGCGATCAAGGCCATGGCCGGGCTGCTCGCGCCGGGCGGGCGTCTGGTGGTCCTCGGCCTCGCCCGCAACCGGACTCCGCTGGACTGGATCATCAGCGGTGTCGGCGTCCCGGCAGCCTGGCTCAACGCGCGCCGCCACGGAGGCAAGACCGACCCGCAGGGCATGCCCATCCACATGCCCGCCATGGCGTGGCGCGAGGTTCGTGCGGAGGCGACGCGCCTGCTGCCGGGATGTCGCTTCCGCCGCCACCTGCTCTGGCGTTACTCACTCGTGTGGGACAAGCCTGCCGAAGGCGCGGGATGAGCTCCGCGCGGTCGCCTCGGCTGTCGCGGCTTCACCGGCTGATCTCTTCCCCGTGCACCGTGGGGGCCGGCGCCGAGCGGGGCGCGGGCGCCGTCCACGTGTAGGCACCGGGGTCGAAGCGGCCCAGCCGGCGGACGAGGTGCCCGGTGGACCAGGGCCACGCGAAGGTGTTGCGGCCTCGGGCGGAGAAGTAGTAGCTGCTGCAGCCGCCGGAGTTGTAGACCGTGGTCGCCAACGCCGCCTGCAGCGCGGTGTTGTGGGCGGCCTGTGCGGCTGGGGTGACGTCGAGCGCATGATGGCCGCCGCGGTCGAGGTGGCCGAGCGCGCAGACCAGGTGGGTCAGTTGCGCTTCCAGGACGGTGATCGCGGAGGCCGAGCCACCGAGCAGATTGGGCCCGAGCAGCAGGAAGAGATTGGGAAAGCCACTGACGGTGGTGCCCAGGTACGCCTGGGGTTCGCCTCCCCACACCTCTTCGAGGCTCCGGCCGTTCGCCCCGTACAGACTCCGCGCCAGCGGCAGCTCGCCGACGCGGAAGCCCGTGGCCTCCACGAGTACGTCGGTCCGTACCGCGGTGCCGTCGGCGCCGATGACCTCGTTGCCGCGTACGGCCGTCACCGCAGTGGGGTGCAGGTGAACATGCGGTTGCGTCAGCGCGGGGTAGAAGGTGCTGGAGGTCAGCAGACGCTTGCAGCCGAGCAGGTACTTCGGCGTGAGGTCCCGCCGCAGCTTCGGGTCGTGAACGGCCAGCCGAAGATGCGCGCGGGCTCCGATCTCCAGCAGGCGGGCGACCCGAGGGTGGCGGAAGGCGTAGCCGAAGCCCTCCTGAAGGGCGTACTGGCCGGCGCGCAGGGCAGCGCGGCTGCCGGGCAGACGGTCCATGGCCCGGTTGAACAGTGGGGGCAACGGCAGGTCGGGTTTGGGCAGCACCCACTGCGCGGTGCGCTGGAAAAGGTGCACGGCGGCCGCCCGGGCCTGCACCGCAGGGACGATCTGCACGGCGGACGCTCCGCTCCCCACCACGGTCACCCGACGGCCGGCGAGGTCGACGCCGTCGTCCCAGAGGGCGGTGTGGAGCACGGGCCCGTCGAAGTCCTCGATCCCCGGTACGTCAAGACGACGCGGGACGTGCCAGGGACCCGTGGCCAGGACCAGCGCCGCGGCGCGGTAGGGCCCGTCGCTGGTCTCCAGCAGCCAGCGCCCGGCCGTCGGATCCCACCGGGCCGCCAGCACGCGAACTCCGCAGCGCAGGACGGCCCCGAGGCCGTAGCGTTCGGCCGTCGCCCGCAGGTATCCGTGGATCTCGCGCTGCCCGGCGAACAGCCGGGTCCACTCGGTACCGGGGGTGAAGGAGTAGCTGTAGAGCGTCGAAGGCACGTCGCACGCACAGCCGGGATACGTGTTCTCCCTCCACGTGCCGCCCAACTGCTCGCCCTTCTCCAGGACGAGAACATCGCGCACACCCGCCTCGCGCAGCCGGACAGCGGCGCCGATGCCCGAGAACCCCGCGCCGACGACCACGACCCGCACGTCCTTCGGAGGCCGGGCGGCCTGTGCCGGAATCACAGCGCGACCCCGGCCGCCATACCGGTGCCGCTGCCGGCGAACCTGCTTCCTGCCTGCATGAGTGCCCACTCTCACCCGGGCCCGCTGCGCTTCGCGGCAGGGCGCCGCGTCGTCGCGGTCCGCGAGCAGTGAATGGTCCCGGACCGATCACCCGCGTGGCGCAGGGGCCACCTGCGCCGACGACCGGTGCAGAAACCTCACGAGCTGCGGTTTCTCCCCAACTCCGGCCGCTGTCTCGTCACTCGAATGAGGCAACGCAGGCAAGGCTGACGCGCGTCTCCGTGCGTTCCTTCTTGAACGACCGGTCGTTGAGCCGCGTGTGGGCGAACAGCGGTGACAGCGGTGACAGCGGTGACGGCGGCGGTGATCGGGCTCTGCGTCTCGTGGAGGACGTGTCGGTGCGTGGCGAGGGCGGGGTCCCGGTGCCTGGGCGTCGTGGGCTGATCGGCCGCCGGAGGGTGCTTGCCGCTGCGCTGGGTGTCGGGCCGGGGGTATGGGTGCCTGGCGTCCGGGCCTCAGCGTCGGTGGTTGCGGGCGGTCCGGAAATCTTCGGCTGTGAGGCGTGGGGTGCTCGGCCGCCGACGGGGCCCGTCACGGTTCTTTCCTCTCCGCCCCGGGGGATCGTGGTCCACCACACGGCGACGGCGAACGGGGATGACTTCTCGCTGCGGCGTGCTTTCGCCCTCGCCCGGGCGGTCCAGAGCCTTCACATGGACACCCGGGGGTGGGTCGACACAGGCCAGCACTTCACCGTCAGCCGTGGCGCGTACGTCACCGAAGGGCGCCACCACAGTCTCGCCGAACTGTCCGAGGGGCTGAGGCAGGTCCGGTCCGCCCACTGCGTCGGCCAGAACGACGTGGCCGTCGGCATCGAGACCGAGGGCACCTATACGCGAGTGGACCCGCCTGCCGGCCAGTACGAGGCGCTCGTGTCGTTGTGCGCGTACGTCTGTGGGCAGTACGGGCTGGCGCCGTACGAGATCCACGGCCATCGGGACTTCAACCACACCGCCTGCCCCGGGGACCGTCTCTACGCTCTTCTCCCGCGCCTGCGGGACGACGTCGCCGCCAGGCTGGACTGAGGGCGGCGCCGGCCGCTCTCACGTCCCGAGGGTCACTTCGGCGCAACAGCCCCTGAGTCCGGCGACTGCTGGAGTCCGGACGCGTCGACCGCCTCGAAGTCCGATCCCTTGATGTTCTTGAGTCCGTCGAGCTGGGCATTGTCCCAGCCGGGGTTCTCCTCACCGGAGATGTACCAGGCCGAGCCGTTGTCCGCGACGATGGCGCCGTACTTCTTCAGCGCCTCGGCCACGGCCTTGGCCTGCGGGGCCAGGTTCGAGGTGTCCACCGAGCTCTTGAGCCGCAGTCGCAGCCCCATGGGAGGCAGCGACTTGTCCGCCGCGGAGCCCGCCTGGTGCCGTGCGGGCCAGAGGTAGCTCTGGTCCGAGCGGGGCACGGTGATGCGGATCGCGTGGTCGATCTGCCCGCTTGCCGCCTCCTCGTAGCGCACCAGGCCGGGGAGGATGGCAAGGCCGGCGGCATCGGCCGAGGTCCACCCGTCGGGCCGCAGCTGGTTGGTCCGCAGATCGAAGACCGCGCCCCCGCCGGCATGCCAGGCATTGCCGCCTTGCGGCTTCGCGTTCCAGAGCTCGTAGGACTTGCACAGGGCGCGGTCCCAGACGACGACGTGCCGGTCCTCGGTGCTCGCCGGACCGTTCTCGATCTTGGCGTTCTGCGGGATCCGGTACCCGGACTTGTCGCTCTCCTCCGCGTAGTCCAGGGAGACCTTCGATTCGGGCACCTGCGCGTCCGAGACGGTGATGGGGATGCCGAAGGGCACGCCGTCTATGAGCCCCGACCCGAAGTCGGGGTGCAGGGATTTCGTGGACCCGATCGAGGAGACGTACTGGGCAGAGCTCGGGTGTGCGGGAAGCTTGTCCACGGGCGCACGCCAGAAACTGTCCGGCAGCGAGGTCTGGCAGGAATCGTCGGCCGCCGACAACCGTGTTGCATGCGAGCCGGCAGCAAGAGCCCCATCCGTCGCGGAGGGAGCGCGCCCATCGGAACCCGCGTATCCGGACAACAGACACGTGGCGGCAACGGCGGCAACGGCGGCGATGGCGGGTTTGCCATTGACCGAACGCAAAGCTGCTGTGCGCTTCATTGTCATCCTCATCCCGGGTGTCCCTTCCAGCGTAGGCACGTTCCCGCACCTGCGCATTGCCCGCTCAGGGCCAGCGGCACGGTCCGGCGGAGAGGGCCCAGCGGGTGCGTGCGGTAAGGGGCTGTTCTAGCGTCGAAGGAGGGGGAGGTTCTGCCGAGCCGGTCCGGTGCGGGGCCCGTGACCAGTGGCTGTAGGCCGGCCGCATGCGCTCGGCGCCGTCCCCACGCGGATCGCGGATCCGGCACCCCAGATTCCGGGCCGCGCGAAGACCCGGAGAGCAGGTGCGTCCCATGCGCACGTCGACCCGTATCGCAGGTGCCCTGACCGGCCTGACCCTGGCGCTCGGTGGCGCGGCCTTCGCGGCCCCCGCCGCCCACGCGGACGTCACGGCCTGCATCAACCAGGTCGAGCGGGAGCTACAGGGTGGTGAGGCCCCGGAATCGGTCCGGACGGCGTGTTCCGCCGGGCTGACCGGCGACCAAGCGCAATGTGTGACCGGTCTGACCGGGAGCGGTGTGACGAACGGGACCGCCACGGCCGCCTGCCGGGTGGCCCCCAAGTAGGGGCTCCGCGCGGCTGTGCCCCTTGGCGCTTGGCGGGGGTGTCCGCCCCCGCCTGGCGGGGGTGTCCGCCCCCGCCAGGCGGGGGCGGGGCGGACGGGGAGAGGGGACGGCCCTGGGCCGGGCGGTCAGAACGCGAAGACGGCGTTTCCGTTGAGGGTTGCGGACATGGCGCACGCGTTGGAGAAGGTGTGCTTCCAGGAGATGCGGCTGCCCTGCCAGACGCCGTCCGCGGTGACGGTGACGGGGTCGTAGTGCATCGGGCAGGCGCGGTTGGTGTCCGGGGCCGCCAGGAGCGTGTCGAGGGAGCCGGCGGTGGCGGTGAGCGCCGCACAGGCGGCCCGGGGGTCGGGGTGCGTTCCCTGGGCGGTCGGGGCGCAGCTGACGGTGGACGCCCGCAGGACGGTGGCGTTGTCGTCGCCCTGGGCGACGGCGAGGACCACGGCGGACGGCGCGTACAGGCTGTCGGGCTTTGCCTCCGCGACGCCGGTGGCGCCGGCCAGGGTCAGGAGGGCGGCGGCGGAGATGGCAGCGATGCGGTGACGCACGATGGAACTCTCTTTCAATTCGAAGGATAGAAGCAGCAGTTGGCTGCGTTATGTCGACTGGACGCCGCTGAGTCTGTCGGGTGTGAAGGTCGCATGCACATCGAGGACCGATTTACAGACATCTCGTTCGATTATCGGCGACCGAATGGTCGTTCAGGCAGCTCAGGCGGGGGGCGCGCCCTGCCCGACGACGTGCGAACGGAGGGGGATACGGGGAGTGACGCCCCGTGCGAGAGCCGTTGACCTGCTGTCGGCCGCCGGCGGTTCATCGAACGTCCATCCAGGCTGACCGGATAGTGCCGGTTCCCCCGGGGGACGCGGGTTCTGAGGGGGCGGCCGTCCCCCGCATTCCGGACTGCTTCCGCTGCGGATCGTGGCGAGAGGGTGATGTGCGTCGCTGATGCGGATGCGTCGGAATGCGGGGGCGAGGTCCGGTGCCGAGGATGGAGCACATCCCACCCGCCCCGCGCCGTCAGGAGTCGATCCCCATGCTGGAGCGCACGCTGCGCAAGGACCGCACCGAGGTCACCTTCATCCTTCCCGCCGACACCCCGCCCGGGCCGGTCAGCGTGGTGGGCGACTTCAACGACTGGCAGCCCGGCGTCCACACCCTGAACCCGCGCCAGGACGGAAAGCGGGCCGTCACGGTCGAGCTGCCGGCCGAGACCACGCACTCCTTCCGATACCTCGCCGCCGGGGACTACTGGTTCAACGACGAGAACGCCGGCGACCAGGACGGCCCCAACAGCCGCCTCCACACCTGACCGGCCCAACCGGCGTGACGCGGGGCCGCCCCGGGCGTTGGGTCCGGCGGCGCATGCCGTCAGCGTGACGGCCCTGCCGCCGGCGCCCGACTCCACTCTCAAGCCGCGGATTCCCGAGAGGACTCACCCGTGCCCGTACCGACCTCGATCGACCACCACGCCAAGGAGTACAGCCTCGCGCACGCGTACTGCCTGGCCCAAGTGGCCGATCTGGCCTACAAAGCCGAGCCGGTGATCGGGGAAAAGGCGCACGAGTGGGGCTTCGACCGGGTGCGCCACCACCACACCCGGTTCTCCCCGCCGTTCCCGCTCCAGGACACCCAGGCCTTCACCATGGCCAGCGACCACATGATCATCACCTCGTTCCGCGGAACGGAGCCGGCCCAGATCCGCGACTGGCTCTCGGACGCGACGACCCCGCCGTGGCCGGGGCCGGCGAAGACGGGCTACATCCACTACGGATTCGGCGAAGCCCTCGAATCCGTGTACCCCGACGTACGGGCCGCCATCGCCGAACTGCGCACCAACGGCCAGAGCGTCTGGCTGACCGGCCACAGCCTCGGCGGCGCCCTCGCCATGCTCGCGGGCGCCCGCCTCCACCTCGAGGACCCCAAGCTCACCGCCGACGGCATCTACACCTTCGGCCAGCCCCGCACCTGTGACCGACTCCTTGCCACCGCATGCAACAAGGGCCTGACCGAGCGCATCCACCGCTTCGTCAACAACAACGACGTCGTCCCCCAGCTCCCGCCCGAGCCCGCATACACCCACGTCGACACGCTGCGCTACATCGACGCCTCGGGGAAGGTCCGCGAGTCGATGACGCTGCTGGGGGGCCTCGCGGACCGGGCGAAGGGGTTGACGGCCGATCCCTTCGCCCCGGCCGGTGACGGCGTGCGCGACCACTCGATCGGTCGGTACATCGCCGCGCTCAGGACCAACCTCGCCTGACCCGCGCCCTGGTGCGGAGCGGTCCCTGGGCGCGGGGAGGCGGGCAAGGTCACGAGCTACGCGGCTTCACCAGATCGCCGCGGGGATGGCAACAGCTGCCGCCGCGCTCGGCTGTGCCATCGCCGCAGGACCGCCCGCGGCTTCACTTCCTCAGCACGTGGACGGGTCATGGCGCGGAACGCCACCGTTTAGGGTTGTGCAGGTCAACCCATCGGTTGACCAGGGGGAATCCGGGGGACTGGGGGGCCATGAACAGCGCGACCGAGGTGTTCCAGCCGTTGCTGGCGGACGATCCGCAGGCCGTGGCGGGCTACCGCCTGGTGGCCCGGCTCGGCGCGGGCGGCATGGGCCGGGTGTACCTCTCGCACACTCAGGGCGGACGCCCGGTGGCGATCAAGGTGGTGCGGCCGGAGCTGGCCGAGGACCCGGCGTTCCTGAGGCGGTTCCGCCGTGAGGTGGAGGCGGCAAGGCGGGTACGGGGGGCCTACACCGCCGAGTTGATCGACGCCGAGGTCGACGGGGTGCCGCCCTGGCTGGCCACCCTGTACGTGCCCGGGCCCTCGCTTGCGGAGGCCGTCGCCCGGCGCGGACCGCTGCCGGCGCCCGCGGTGCTGTGGCTGGTGGCGGGGGTGGCCGAGGCCCTGCAAGTCATCCACGGTGCGGGCATCGTGCACCGGGACCTGAAGCCGTCGAACGTGCTCCTCGCGGCCGACGGGCCCCGTGTCATCGACTTCGGGATCTCGCTGGCGTCCGGCACCACCGCGCACACCGCCACGGGCGCCGCCATCGGAACGCCTCATTTCATGGCTCCCGAACAGGCGTTGGCGGGCGAGGCCACGGCAGCCACCGACATCTTCGCGCTGGGCCAGACGGCGGCGTTCGCGGCGCTCGGCGAGCCGCTGTACGGAGACGGCCCCTCGATGACCGTGCTGTACCGGATCGTGCATTCCGACCCCGACCTGTCCCGGCTGCCCGAGCCGTTGCGTCCGCTGATCGCCCGCTGCCTGGCCGCCGATCCGCAGGAGCGGGCCACCCCGGCGGAGATCGTGGCGTGGTGCCGACAGCACCTCGGCGGGGACGCCGGCGCGGGCGGCGGCCCCGCCGTCTGGCGGGAGGTGATGGGGCCGGAGGTCGCGATCCCCGCGCCCGCCCCGGATCCCACCCCGGTGGACACGCTCCCGCTGCTCGCGCGGCCGCCGCACCTCCCGGCGCCGGACGGGCCGCAGGAGCGGCGGACGCGCCGACGCCGTACCGCGCTGATCACGGTCGCGGCGGTGACGACAGGGGTACTGCTGCTCACCGGACTTGCCTGGCAGGTCATGGACGCGGCGGACCGGCTGCGCGACCGGGACACGTCGTCGGGATCCGCCGGCTCGGCCGCGTCGGCGCCGCGGACGCCCCCGGCATCGGGGTCGCCCGGCTCCGTGACCGGCAGCCGGACGCCGGGACTTTCCGGATCCGCACCGAGCACGCCCGCGCCGCCGAAGGCCGTCCCCCACCCCTCGTTGAGCCTGTACGAGGACACCTCGATCGGCATCAAGGACCCGGTCCGGCGCGATGACCGCTCGGGGGACATCCGGCTGAACTGCGCCGCGGTCGGCTGCGAGCTGGAGAGCGACTCGAGCGCGTTCCTCCTCCTGTACGGCGAGCCGCACGGCTCGCTCGACGACTGCCGGCTCCTCCTCGCGAGCGCCACCTCGCGACGACTTCCGCTGGCCGCGGCAGCGGGCGGCAGCGAGATCTGCGTCAAGCACCCGTCGGGAGACATCGCACTGCTCGTGGTCCAGATCAAATCGACCGCGCGGGTGAAGGGCGTACAGAGCTTCCTGACCCTGGACATGACGGTCTGGCCCGCGGCCGCGTAGCCGTCCCCGCCGGCCCGGCGAGCGGCCGGCTCGCCGGCGGACTGCTGATCGGCGCCGACCAATTCGGCACCGGCTGGCGGTCGGTGCTCTGGATCAACGTGCCGATCGGGATCGCCGTCATCCTCTTCGAGGCGAACTCCGTACCGGAATCCCGCGACGGGCACGCAAGCCGGGCGAGGTGATCCTGGTCTTCCTGGACGTAGCTCTTGGCAGCTCCGGGGATGTCGGGCAGGGGGTGGTCAGCGATGGAGATGTACCGTCCCCCTGGCGCGAGGGCGGGACCTGCGTCGATGCCTGCGGTGTCCAGTACGGCCGTGTAGGTGCGGCGGGGTAGGTCGGCCGGGATGTGCCAGACGTCTTCGGCGCCGAGTTCCCGGGCCGCGTCGAGGTGCTCGGGGCGTGAGACCAGGGCGTCGACGGTGGCTCCGGTGTGGCGGGCGAGTTGGACGGCGATACCGCCCACGGCACCGGCCAGATCCCACCCCAAGGTGGCGGGGAGTTGGCGCCCGACTTCCCATGCGCGGGTTTTCCAGTCCACCGGGTTCAGGCTGCTGGCGACGGTACGGATCAGTACTTCGCCGACTCCTGGAGTGGGCTGGGGAACCTCCCGGACGGACAGAACTTCGGGCCCGCCGTGACGAGCGATTTACTGCGTACATGGCGTCCTCCTATGCGAGGCGAGTGGACAGGGAATCAGGTGACCGAAGCTTCGTGTGCGGCGCCCTTCGCCGACGTCCGTGTCCGGGGCAGGACGAGATAGGTCAGGGCCAGTCCGATCAGGCTCAGTACCGCGCCCGCCAGGCCGGTCCACCGCAGAGCACCGGCGGCGACGATCGCGCCGCCGATGACCGAGCCGGCTGCTGCACCGAGGTTGAAGGCGCCCACGTTGACGGAGACCGCCAGGCTCGGCGCGGCGCCCGCGTGGTGCAGGATCAGTCCCTGCAGCGGGGCGATGGTCGCGGTGGCGAACAGACCGAGTACCAGGACTGCTGCCACGGCGGTGGGCTGCCACACCACGGCGAACGGGACGAGCAGGAGCGTCCCCGCCAACCCGCCGAAGACCCCGCGTACGGTGGCGCTCATCGACTTGTCGGTCAGCTTTCCGGCGGTGAGGTTGCCAAGGAAACCACCCGCGCCGTAGGCGAGCAGCAGACCGGAGACCGCCGCGGCGGAGAAGCCGGAGACCCGGGTCAGCAGCGGGGCGATGTAGGTGAACACTGTGGCGACCCCGGAGAAGCCCACCGCGGTGGTGGCGATGGCGACCATGACCGGCCGACGCGTCACCACGCGTATCTCGTCACGCAGTCGCGTGGACGGTGCTTCCTGCCGGGGCAGTACGGCGGCCAGGAGCACGGTGCCCACCAGGGACAGAACGGTCAGCGCGGCGAACGGAGCCCGCCATCCTGCGCCCTGCCCGAGCAGTGCCCCCAGGGGCACTCCGAGGAGCGTGGCCACGGTGAAGCCGGAGGCCACGGTGGCGATGGCCGAGCCCGTCTTCTCAGCCGGGACCACCCGAGTCGCCGTCACCAGCGCCAGGGCCAGGAAGGCGGCGTGACTCAGCGAGGACACCACGCGGCCCACCAGGAGCAGGCCGAACGACGGCGCCACGGCGCTGATCGCGCTGCCCGCCGCGAACAGCAGCATCAGCCCGATGGCGAGGCCCTTGCGCGGCAGACGCGAGGTCAGCAGGGCCATGAGCGGCCCTCCCACCACGACTCCGAGCGCGTATGCGGTCACTGCTTGTCCGGCGGTTCCCACGGAGACGTCCAGATCCTCGCCGACCTGGGGCAGCAGCCCGGCGATCAGGTACTCCGAGGTACCCACGACGAAGACGCTTGCGCACAATGCGGCGAGCGTCGCGTAACCCTTGTTCACCTTCATGCCGCAGACGCTAAAGTCTCACATCGGTATGAGAGTCAAGCCGACCGGGCAATGTCCGCGCGACTATCAGGAGGTCCATGTGCGTATAGGTGAGTTGTCCCGGCGGACCGACGTGGCCGTGCACTTGTTGCGCTACTACGAGGAGCAGGGTCTGCTCCATCCGCAGCGTCGCCCCAGCGGTTACCGGGAATACGTCGAGGAGGACGTTGCCGTCGTCCGCCGCATCCGCAGCCTGCTAGCCGCCGGCCTGGGCACCTCTACGATCACCGCGGTCCTGCCGTGTCTGCGGGATACCGGCGACCGTCTCGTCCCCACCTGCTCGGACCTGCTTGCCGACCTCCACCAGGAGCGCGACCGCATCGCTCAGGCCATCAGCGACCTTCAGGCTTCCATGGACGCGCTCAACAACGTCATCGCTGCGGCCCCAGCCGACGTCACTCGCAGGGCACTGGCTTCACTCGACGCGTAAACGAATCGGCTCTCACAAACGACCCTCGAGCGCCACCCCAGCCCGCGCTGTCACGCAGCGCCAGGTTCACCCTGCCGCTCGCGCTCCGGCGCGGTCGCTGGCACCTATCACACTGGGCGCTTCACCAAGGTGCCCCGGCTCGCGAAACTCCTGCGCGTACCGACACCCGCCGACCGCGGCCCCGGCCAGCCCTGGTGGCCCGGCACCCCGACACCGGCGCCCGTCGACCCGGCACCCCGAGCGCGGACATCCGCATCGGGTACGCGAGGTGTTCCAGCCTCACCCGGGAACTCCAGTCGCAGCTCGACGCGCTCGCCTGGCACGGCAACACTGTGCTCCGCCGCCGCGCGAACGGTGAGACGGTCGAGAACATCCAGCCCGGCCTGCTCATCCCCACGGCCGCCGCAAGGGACACAGCCCCAGCCTCTCCAGCATCCATCGCGCGCTCGCCGAGCACGAGAAGCCCCAGGCGGCGTTCGTCAGCGCGGAGTGACGAGCAGGCCATCGATGATGCGGCGGGCCTTGCCCACCGCATCGGCATCCCCGGCTTGTAGAGCCGTATTCGCGGCGCACAACAGCGCGTCGATCTGGAACACCGCGAGCTCGACGTCGAGTTCGGCGATCTCACCGGCCTCCAGGGCGTACCGCAATTCGGTCGCGATGACCTCGCGCCATTCCTGCTGGTCGTGGAAGAGCGCGTCGCGGACCGGCCCGGGGTGGCTGTCGAACTCCGCGAGGTTCGCGGCTCTGAAACACCCGCCGGCGAGGAGCGGCGTCTCGGCGTACACGGTCCAGTGGTCGAGCAGGGAGCGCAGGCGGGCGGCCCCGCGGGGCGCCGACCCGGCCGGCCGGATGACGGCGTCGATGAAGAGCCCGCGCGCGAATTCGACGGCCGCGAGCTGCAGGATCTCCTTCGTCTTGAAGAGGGTCTGGATTCCCGCCTTGCTGAGTCCCGTGTCGAGTGCCAGCCGGCCGAAGCTGACACTGCCGAGACCCTCCAGCGAGGCGACGTCCACAGCCTGACGGAGCACGATCTTCCGTGTACGGGCGCCGCGCAGGAGGCGTTTGTCCGTGACCTCAGCCTGGTCCGAGGGCGGGAGCGCATACGATCCGGGGCCGTTCGAGCGTGAGGTGGCCGGTTCCGTCGCACTTTCCATACGGTCGATCGTACTGCATGTGACGTGGGGCATACCGGTCCCCCAGGTGGTGGTCGAACCGCTCCTCCGGGCCGAAGGCCAGGCGTCGCACCGTGGAGGGGCAGCTACCTCTCGGTGTTCAGCGTGGACAACTTCCTCCCCCTGGGCGACGACTGGCAGATGTGGCCCCAGGACGGAACCCGCGGATGGACCTTGTCTCTACATACGCTCGGCCGTATTCTTTCATCATGACTTCTACTCACCTCACCGAGGAGTCCGACCCGTTCTGCCTGTCGCCGCGGGACGCCGCAGCGCTGCTGTTGGGCGCCCCCTGGCGCCGGTTCGCCGTGATCGGAGACAGCCTGTCGGCCGGCACCGGGGACCCCAGCCCCGGCTACGAGGACAGGGGCTGGCCCGACAGGTTCGCCGACATCCTGCGGCGCGTACGGCCGGACCTGGAGTACCTGAACACGGCCGAGGACGGAGCGACGACGGCGCAGACCCTCGAAAAACAGATCGGCCGCGCGCTGGACTTCGAACCGGACCTCCTCCACCTGCCCTGCGGCGCCAACGACCTGGTACGGCGCAAGCCGGACTTCGACGAGATCGAGCAGAGGCTCCGGCGCATGTACGAACTGGCCTCGCGCACCGGCGCCCAGCTGACGACGTTCACCCTGGGCAGGGCGTACGTCGTTCCCGTCTTCCCGGACTGGAGCGAACGGGTGACCCGGATCAACGCCATCACCCGCGCCCTGGCCGCCGAGTACGCGGGCGTCGTCGTGGACATGTGGGACCACCCCGTCAACGCCCGCGAAGACCTGCTGAGCGAGGACCGCATCCACTTCTCGGCCTCGGGCCAGGCGGTGCTGGCGACGGAGATGGCCAAGGCCCTCAGCCCCCTCAGCCGCACCTGATGCCGGGTCGGTCAGGTCTTCGGCCAGGCCGGTGCGCTTCTTGTCCTTGCCGAGGGGCGGGATGAGGGCGGATGCTGCTTCGAGAGGACCAGAACGGCGAGGACGAGGCCCCGCCCCGGCCGGCGGCGGGCCGGGTCGGTCAGTCCTTGCTGGCCGTTTCCCAGGCCATTCCCCAGCCGTACTCGATATCCGCGGCCTGCTGCTTGAAGACGCCGGGCGCCAGCAAGAGGTACTTCGCCTCCCGACGCACGATCAGTTCCCCTCCCACGTTCTCGATCAGTGCGATCGCGGCGACCGGTGAAGGAACGGTGCACTCGTCCAGGCGCACCTCGATCGGCGGACCGGTGGGCGGATACAGCGTGGCGACCCCGTGCAGACCCGCGAAGCTGGACGCCCCGTCGTAGATGACGACGAACACCAGGATGCGCTTGATCTCGGCCGCGTGATCAAGGTTGATCATGAGGTTCTCGCCGGTCTCGCTCGCGCCGGTCCGGTCGTCCTGGTCCAGGCGGATGTACGGAGGCTGGTCGAACGAGCCGAACTGGTTGTTGATGGGGTGGACGATCCCCTTCGTTCCGTTCTGCAGCTCCCACAGACAGGAGAGGTCCAGATCGACGTCCTCCAGCCGGACGGCGGCCTTCCCCTTGTTCATCCAGCCCCGCGGCGGCTTGGGGGCGCTCCACGAGAGGTTGACCCGCATGGCTCCTGAAGTGGCCCCCTGCTTGGTCAGCGAAACCGCAGGCGCCGCCTTCGTCAACGTGATCTTCGACAGCCGCACCGGCTCCGCACGCGCGGGCGACGGAGCCTGCGGTGCCGGGGCAAGTGGCGCAGGCGAAGGACGCGTTGACGGAATCGCTGCCCGCGGCGCCGGTGCGGGCGTGGCGGGTTCGTCGACGGTGATGCCGAAATCGGTGGCGAGCCCTGCCAGACCGGAGGCGTATCCCTGGCCCACCGCCCGGAACTTCCATGCGCCGTTGCGCCGATACAGCTCCCCGAGCACGAACGCCGTCTCCGATGTGGCACCCGTGGCGTCGAACCGCGCCGCCTCTGCGCCGCTTTCCGCGTCCAGCACGCGTACGAACAGGCCGGACACCTGACCGAAGGTGCCGTCGGTGGAAGCCGCGAGCACCACCGTCCCGATCTCCTGCTCCACCGCGGACAGCTTCACCCCGATCGTCTCGAGCGCGCCCGCGCCGTCCTGGCGCCTGCCCTCATGACGCACCGCACCACTGGGATGCACGGGCTGGTTGTAGAACACGAAGTCGTCGTCCGACCGCACCTTGCCGGCCGCCGTCAGCAACAGAGCTGACACGTCCACATCCGGGGCTCCGGGACCTTCTCGCCAGCCCAGCTCCACCCGGACGCTGGTACTTGCCACCGGTGCGTTGGCACCCTTCTGCAAGGACATGTGGGTCCCCCTTCCGCCGACTTCCGCCACGTCCGCAGCGTACGAGGTTTTGGCGTGCTCCCCTCCCCGAAGGCGCGGATTGCTCCTCCTCCAGGGGAAGTTGGGGGAGCTCCGTCCAGCGGGGGGCGAGAACGAGCGCCCCGCCCGCGCTCGCCTCGGCATGTCAGGGCCCGGGGCGTGGGGTGGCGCCGGGTGCGGTGAGGTGGCGGGCGAGTGCGACGAGGGTGTCGCGCCGGTGGTCGGCCGCGGTTGCGGCAGTGCCGTCCTGGACGCCTGCTGGCGGGAGGGTCTCGGGGACGAGCATGCGGGCGAGCTGGGGGAGGGTGAACCAGCTGGTGGTGAGCGTGATGAGGGTGTGCATGAGCTGGGCCGCGGGGACCTCTGCGGTGACGGCTCCGTCGTGCTGGGCCTGGGTGATGGCGGCGACTTTTTGCGCGTAGTAGTCGGTGCGTTCGCATTCGGCGACGACGCGGTCCTGGCACATCAGGCCCTCCCAGGCCAGGAGCCGGGCGAAGTGCGGGTGGGCGCGGTGGTAGTCGTAGTTGCGCCCCGCGAAGTCGCCCAGGTCGCGGGCCTGTTCGGGGGTGAGGGGGACGGCGGTGGCGAGCTTGGCCATCTCCGCTTCCAGTACGGCGACGAACAGCTTCTCCTTGCTGCCGAAGTACTGGTAGATCCGCTCCTTGTTGACCCCGGCGCGGGTGGCGACCCGTGCGACGCGGGCACCTTCGGGGCCGTGCTCGGCGAATTCCTCCACGGCGGCGTCGAGGAGGAGTTGCTTGGTGCGTGCGGTGTCCCAGGCCATGGCCCCATCCTACGCTATTTCCAACTCGACGGTTGGATTTGATCGACGGCTGTGCCAGACTCCAACCGGAAGGTTGGAAACACCGCTTCGACCCATTACGGCAAGGGGAACCCATGTCCGCACAGCCCGTACCCTCGATCCACCGCCGCGCTCTGATCACCTGGATCGCCGTCTACCCCACCATCACCATCGCCCTCGCCCTGCTGCGCCCGGTCATGAAGGGCATACCGCTGGTGGTCCAGACGCTGATCCTGACGGCGATCGCCATCCCGATCGTCGTCTACCTCCTGGTCCCCGCGCTGATGAAGGGCAACGCCGCCCTCACCCGCCGGGCGAGGTAAGTGCGGCCCACCTCACGGTCTCGCCCGGATCCGGTTCGCACGGACACGCGCGCGGCGTTGCCCGGCCGACCGTGTCGAGCAGCAGCTTCGCGGCCACCGTCGCTCCGTCGGTGCGGATCGAGCCGGCCACGGCGCCGGCTCGTGCTCGGGTCCCGGGGGTCAGGGCCGTGGTGAGCGCGGCGGACAGGGAGTCGACGGTCGCGGCGGGACCTTCGTGTGCCGCGCCGGTGCCCAGCTCGGCTACCCGGGCGGCCCGGCGCGGCTGGTCCACGATCTGGGGTACGACGACCTGGGGTACGACGACCTGGGTGCGCCGGTCCGGGCGGCCGTCGTCGTGGCGCCGGCGCCGCCGTGGTGCACGACGGCGGCCACCCGGCCGAACAGTGCCTGCTGGTTCACCTCGCCGACGACGCAGCAGTCGTCGGCGTCGTCGATCGGGCCCAAACCGGCCCAGCCGCGGGCGAGCAGTACGCGGCGGCCGTGCGCGCGGCTCGCCTCGATCGCCACCCGGGCGATGTCCTTCGGGGCGTGCGCGGCCATACTGCCGAAGCCCACGTAGACCGGCGGCGCGCCGGCGTCCAGGAACGCCTCCAACTCTCTTGGGAGCGGACGGTCGTCGGGCAGGATCCATGCCCCCGGTCTGCACGATGTCGAGGTCCGTCATGTCCTGGGACGGCCACAGGTTCGCGTCTGCCGCCCGCCACGGCCGGTCGGTGAAGACGTGATCGGTGGAAGCAGGCGTACACGTAGGGGATGCCCAGTTTCTCGGCCACGTCCCGTGCGCCGGCCGGCATCAAGCCGGTCGCCAGCAGCGCGTCGCATCCCTGGGCGGCCGCGGTGAGCGTGTCGAACCGCGCGGCGACCAGCTCGGGAGCGAGCCGGAACGCGTCGTGCGCCGAAGGCGGCTTCGTGCCGGCGACCACCGAGCGCACCGTGGGACCAAGCGGCACCAGCGACACGCCTGCACGCGCCAGCAGCTGCGCGAACTCGGGAACTCCCCACGCCCTCACGCCTTGAGGCGTAGAGCTGCGAATCGTGAGACGTCCGGCGTAACAGAGGGCATCGATGGGCGCGTTTCGGCCAAGGTGTCGTGAGCCCGCCCTCGGTCGCACAAGCGCGTGCACCCTCTTCGCTCCCGCTTCCTCCTGGTGTCGGCTGTCGGCCCGAGGCCTCAAACGAGTAGGCGGAAAAGAAACGTCATTGACCGGAAACAAGGGCGTAACTTCGCTGGGTGAAGCGATGAAAGGGGTTGGTTCAGACCTGAGGTGCGGTGTTTTCGGCCAGGCTCAGGAACGTGTTGAAGGAGTGGATCAAGCCATGTATCTTCATCTCACATTCGGACCGGCACTTGAGGTGTGGGGAGTCCCAAAGGTGTCCCTGTCAGGGCGAAATCGAGTCGACTGGCAGTGATATCGGAAAAGAGTGATGCGTGGAAATCCTGCAGATACCCGATAGCGAGAGGCGGGCATTTGATGCGCTTATACCTGCCGACTCGGCGAAATCCGTCAAGCTGGGCACACTGGGTCCACGAGGGACGAGCAGCGAGTACATCGCCCAATCGATGGTGCGCAGTCTCGGCGACCGGGATTCCTTTCGCATCGTCCTTGAGAACACGTACGAACGGTGCATGGATTCCCTGGCGGGCGGGCAGGTCGACCTGGCGCTCGTGGCCCATGCCTATCCAAAGATCAACGCCTTCTACATGAACCCGCTCCTGGAGCCGGCGATCGTTTTTCGCGGCAATACGCCCGAGTATGGGCTGGCAACGCGACCCGACTTCGAATTCCATGAAGAGATGCTCTTCAGTGAGACCGTCGTATCGCACCCGGCGCCCGTTCCCCTCCTGCAATACCATTTCGACCGGCCTGTTCAGCTGGCCACCGCGAATTCGACGAGTCAGGCCGCCCGCGACGTCGCCGACGGGCGGTACGACATCGCCATCACCAACGAGCAGGCGATGAGAGAGCACAACCTGAAGTTCGTCTACAGGTTCTCGCACATCCCCATGACGTGGACCGTTTTCTCGCGAAAGGTGAACAAGTGACCACGCAGACGCATGAACGGCTGTACTTCCCGGCTCCGGACGTGGTGAGCCACGACAGCGGGATCCGATTCGAGTCCTATCGACGTGACGACACCGAGGTCCGGCTCTCCTTCATTCCGCCCGGCGCCGTCGCGACGAGCCCCGACCTCGAGAAGGCACGGGTCGGCATGATCGTCCGCGGCGAACTCTCCGTGACGGTCGGGGAGGTGACGAAGGTGATGCGGACGGAGCACGACGTCTACGTCGTCCCGCCTCACGTCGGACTGTCCGCCGTGAACTCCACGGCGGAGGAAACGGTCCTGCTCGAGATCACGCGCAGCAAACCGGGCGAGAAGTACCCCGCGCCGAACGGATACTTCCTGGAACCCCTCGAGTCCCGGAAGTTCGTCAAGATGGACGTGACGTTCTTCTTGGCCGACTGGATCGAGCTGATGATCGCCGACATTCCCGGCGGCGGTCAGATGCCGTACCACAAGCACTCCCACGAGCAGATCGGGATATGCCTCGAAGGCCGCTACGAAATGACCGTCGAGGAAACCAGCCACGAGCTCCAGTTCGGCGGCACCTACTTCTGCGCCGGGCAGGAGGGACACAGCGCGGAGAACCCCAACACCGGCCTGGCGCGCTCCCTCAACATCTTCATTCCGCCCCGGTACCACCGGGTACCCAAGCAGGAAGAAGAGCAGGAAACCAGCTGATGCGCGTAGCGGTAATCCTGGGTGCCAGCCAGGGAATCGGGCGCGCGACCGCCCTGCGTCTGCGTGCCAAAGGACATGTGACCGTCCTGTCCGCACGCACGAAGAGCGCACTGGAAGAGGTCGCAGAGGTATCCGGCGGGCAGGACGTCCATGTAGTACCGGGTGACGTCACGTCGCCGGCGTTTCGCGAGGAACTGGTCGATTACGTGGAGCGGCGATTCGGCAGGATCGACGTACTCGTCAACAATGCGCCCGGCCCGGCACCGGGATCCTTCGACAGCGTGGCCGCCGCCGATGTGACCTCCGCGATGGAGCGGAAACTCGTCCCGTACCTGGACCTCATCAAATCCGTGGCTCCGGTGATGGTGCGCAACGAATTCGGGCGGATCATCAACATCGTCGGCAACATCGGAAAGGAACCTGCCCCGGGCATGTTTCTTTCGGGCCTGGTCAACGCGGCCGTGGCGAACGCCAGCAAGTATCTGGCGGGTCAGTACGCCCGGCACAACGTGACGGTCAACTGCGTGCACCCCGGAACGATCCGGACCCAGCGCTACGACCGCGCCGTGGAGCACATGAGCCAGGCCCGAGGCGTACCGCGGTCCGAGGCGGAGGACCGCTTGAAGCAGGCCATCCCCATGGCCAGACCGGGAAAGGCCGAAGAGGTGGCCGCTCTCATCGCTTTCCTGGCGTCCGAAGAGGCGTCCTATCTCACCGGACAGCAGATATCGGTCGACGGTGGGCAACTGACATGCGTATAGGAGAAGACGAGCTCGTGTTCAAGGATTGTGTGGTCGTGGTCACCGGCGCCGCTTCCGGCATCGGAAAGCAGACCGCGATCGAATTCGCCCGGCAGGCCGCGCACGTCGTCGTCGCCGACATCGACGAGCGGCTCGGCACCGCCGTCGTCGACGACCTGAAGAGCGACGGACTCGACGCGATCTTCGTCAGGGCCGACCTCACCAGCGAGGCGGACTGCAAGAACCTCATCGGCGCCGCCGTCGAGACCTTCGGCCGGCTCGACGTCCTGGTCAACAACGCGGGAATCGAGATCTCGACGCCCCTGCACGAGATGTCCGAGCAGGAGTGGGACAAGCTCGTCGACACCAACCTGAAGAGCATGTTCCTGTGCTCGAAGCACGCCCTGCGCGAAATGGTCGAGGCGACGAAGGGCGTCATCGTGAACGTCTGCTCGGTCAGCGGGCTGGTCGCATGGCCCGGCATCGCCGCCTACAACGCGACGAAGGGCGGCGTGATGATGCTGACGAAGTCGCTCGCCGTCGACTACGCGCGGTACAACATCCGGGCGAACTGCGTCTGTCCCAGCATCATCGACACCCCCATGACCGACACGTCCATCGCCCACGACGCGTCGGTCAAGGAGGAGAAGGCGAAGCTGAATCCGATCGGGCGCCTCGGCACGCCCGAGGACGTGGCGAACGCGATCCTCTTCCTCGCCTCGGACAAGTCGTCGTTCATCACGGGAGCCGCGCTCACCGTAGACGGCGGATACACGGCGATCTAGCCGTTCTGTTCAGAAACACCGCAAGAAAGGTTGGTTGTAGTGTCGAACCGATTGAGCGTCGAGAAGGGCGCGGCCAGGTTCCCCTTGCTGGCGGTTCTCGCACTGATGGCCGGCATCTTCGCGGTCGGCTCGGAAGAACTCGTGGTGTCCCCACTACTGGTGGACATGGCCACGTCGTTCGACACGACGGTGGCAGTGATGGCACTGTCGGTCAGCACCTACGGCATCAGCACGGCGATGGGCGCCCTGCTCTTCGCCCCGCTCGGCGACCGTTTCTCACGCCGCCTCAGCCTGACGATCGGGATGGCCGCATTCGTCCTGGGCACCTTGATGTGCGCGTTCGCCACCGGACCGGGCGTCTTCTTCACGGGAAGGGCACTGGCCGGTCTGGCAACGGGAGCCTTCGTGCCGACCGCCTACGCCTTCGTCGGCGACAACATCGCCTACGAGCATCGGGCCAGGGCCATGGGCATCCTGGTGTCCAGTTGGTCGATCTCCCTCGTGCTCGGCGTGCCCATGGGGTCCTTCATCGGGCAATGGGCGAACTGGCGGTGGACCTTCGGGTTGCTCTCGGTCCTGGGCGTCTTCGTCGCCTTCGTACTGCTGATCACCAGGAGCAGCACCGGTCCTGCCGGTGACGAGGCCCCCCAGCCGGCGCAGGACGCCGCCCCGGTCTCGTCGGAGAAGTGGATCCGGTCGGCAGCCCGGGCGTTCCTGGCGCCGAAGGTGGGCCTGTACGTGCTGGCGACCTTCCTGAACATGCTCGGCTTCTACGGCATGTACACCTTCCTCGGCAGCGCCATGCAGTACCGGTTCGGCGACGGAAGCTCCATGACCGGCATCATGATCCTGCTGTACGGTCTCGGGTTCGCGACGAGCTTCGTCACCGGCAGGTGGGCCGACAAATTCGGCAAGGAGCGAGTCCTGGTCGCGCTGCTGGGCGGCCTCGTCCCGGCGCTGGTGGCCATCCCGCTCGTGGCCCGCTGGACGCCGCTTCTGGTGATCTTCCTGTTCCTCTGGGGCGCGATGCAGAGCCTGGTCGTCACCCTGCTCAGCACGCTCCTCAGCGAATCCTCCCAGCAGTACCGCGGGACCGTCCTCGCCTTCTACAGCCTCGCGACCAACCTCGCGGTGGCCCTGGGCGCCGCGCTGCTCGGTCCCCTGTTCACGGAGTACGGGTTCTCCGCCGTGGGCTGGGTCTGCGCAGGGATCACCCTCGTCGCCTTCGTGCTCAGCGGTTGGGCCCACCGGCGGGGCACCGAGCGGGCCACGGGCGGCGACGGCGCCCCGGTGCGCACCCTTGAGACGAAGGCGGCGGGAAGTGAAAACTGAATTCGCGCGCAGGCTCCTGGACCTGCCCCGAAGTTCGTTCGCGACGACCACGGGCAGGATCGCCGAGCTCGTCGAAGCAGGAGAGGACGTCGTCAATCTCTGCCAGGGAAACCCTGACCTCCCCACACCGCCGCACATCGTCGAGGCCCTGCGCCAGGAGGTTCTCGACCCCGCCACGCACCGGTACCCGGCGTTCTCCGGGATGCTCGAACTCAAGGTCGCCATCGCCGACTGGTACGCGGCGCACCACCAGGTTCACCTGGACCCCGAGACCGAGGTGGCGATCCTGTTCGGTGCGAAGGCGGGCCTGGTGGAGATCAGCCAGTGCTTCCTGAACCCGGGTGACGTCTGCCTCATGCCGGACCCCGCGTTTCCGGACTACTGGGCGGGCGTGGTGCTGGCCAGAGCGCGCATGCATCCTCTTCCGCTCCTGCGGGAGAACGGTTTCCTCCCGGACTACGACGCCCTCGACCCGGCCGTCCGCGACGCGGCCAAGCTGATGTTCCTGAACTACCCGAACAATCCGACCTCGGTGACGGCGCCGCTGGAGTTCTACGAGCGCACCGTCCGCTTCGCCGAGGCGCATGACGTCATCGTGGCGTCCGACTTCGCCTACGGGGCACTGACCCTGGGCGGCGACGTACCGGTCTCCTTCTTGCAGGCGGCCGGCGCGAAGGACGTCGGCGTCGAGTTCATCTCGCTGTCCAAGATGTTCAACATGGCGGGGTGGCGGATCGGTGCCGTCGTGGGCAACCGCGACGTCATCGCCGCGATCAACCTCATCCAGGAGCACTACTACGTCTCGCTCCCGCCGTTCATCCAGAGGGCGGCCGTCACGGCGCTGACCGGCCCCCAGGACTGCGTCCAGGAGCTGTCGGACATCTATGGACGCCGAAGGGACGGCTTCGTCGCCGGGATGAGGGGCGCCGGATGGGACGTCGACGTGCCACGGTCGATCTTCGCCTGGCTGCCGATACCGGGTGCGGGAAGTTCCGTCGCGTTCGCCGACGAGCTGCTCCAGGAGGCCAAGGTCGCCGTGGCGCCCGGCCGTTGGTTCGGAGAACACGGTGAGGGATACGTACGGGTGAGTCTCCTGGCGCCCGAGGACAGGCTCAGAGAGGCTGTCGGCCGCCTCGCCGACTTCCGGTCCGCGCGCGGCAACGAAACACGTGAGTGACACAGAAGGGAATCCGGACCATGGACAACGCCATCGAGGGCAAGGACGCCATCGAAGGGGACCGGCGGGAGATCGACGGTCTCGACGCGCGCATCATCGAGCTGCTCGGGCAGCGAGCCCGCGTATCGGCGCGCATACAGAGGACCCGCATCAGCGGGGGAGGCCCGCGCACGGTTCTGGCCCGGGAGGCGGAAGTCCTCGGCCGGTACCAGAACGGACTCGGCGCGACGGGCACGCCGATCGCGATGAACGTTCTCAAGCTCTGCCGCGGCGCCAGTCCCGCGGCGGATTCGGCGCTGGCAACGACCGAGTGACGGCCCGGTCCGAATCCGACACGAACAGCCCTCGCACAGCGAGGCGTACAGGAGAACCACTGTGATACGCCACGTCGTACTCTTCAAACTCAAGCCGGGATTCGACTGGAGCGATCCGCGCGTCCTGGAAGCGGAACGCACCGCGGCCAGGGTCGGCGAAGAAGTCCCCGACCTCAAGGAGTGGCGCTACGGGCGCAACATCTCGACGCGCCCCATCGCGTACGACTTCCTGGTCGACGGGCTCCTCGACGACATGGAAGCGGTCGAGCGATATCTCGTCCACCCCTTCCATCAGGACGCGATCACCCAATGGCGGGAGATCAGCGACTGGGTCATGGTCGACGTCGAGGAGTAGGAGCGGCTCCGGGGGACGCGGGTGACACGCGTGCCCCGGCTTCCGGCTCCCGGGTCGCCTCCCGGCGCGCGGGAACGGAGGATGGGGTAGGTGATGACGGTTTTGGTGGTCGGCGTGCCCGACGGCGAGCAGCTGGAGCTGCTGCGTTCGGGTATCCAGCGCAACCCCCACTTCCGGGTCGTATCGCATGCCCACGACCCCGCCGTCGCTCTCGCGCACGCCCGCGTCCTGCTCCCCGACATCACGGTCCTGTCGCTGCCTGCCGGGATCGACAGCCTGGAGGCGGACCCGGACGCCCTCCGCGTGTTCCACGGCGTACGCGCCTTGGACCCGCCGAGCGGGGTGGTGCTGCGGACGGCGGCCGCCCGCGTGCCCCGTGCGGTGTCGGGCCTCGCGGTCGAGGGCGCCGTCCACGTCGTGCGCGAGGCGGATTCCGAAGCCCTGATGCGGGCCCTGCGTACGATCGGGCTGCGCCGGGCCAGCTGCGACCCCGACGAGATGCCCTGACCTGGTCCTCCGCGGGAGGGCCGTCGCCCTCCCGGCTCAGATGCCGGCCCTCCACACCTCGGGGCCGCCGCCTTCCCAGCGGATCGGCCCGTCCTCGGACAGGTCCACGTCCTCCAGGCCCGCCCGGCGCAGGAACTCCGACACGTCGGACGGCGAGTGGGCGCGGCCGAGGTCGGCGTCCACGCCCAGGGCGTGCACGGTCACCTTCCGCCCGCCCTTGGGTGACACGGGATGAATGACGATCTCCGTCTGGTCCGGCATACATCCAGCCTGAGGGGATCCGGCCGGTCCGGCACGCCGGGCGAGCGCCCCGCGGGGCGGCCGGCCCTCAGAGCGGGAGGCCGTGGGGGAGGAGTCCGGCGCGTTCCGCTTGGAGTGCGGCCTGGACGCGGCCGGTGACTTCGAGTTTGGTCAGGATGGCGCTGACGTGGTCTTTGACCGTGCCGTGGCCGAGGTGCAGGCGGCGGGCGATGTCCGCGTTGGACAGGCCGGCAGCGAGCAGGACGAGGACGGCGTGTTCGCGGCGGGTCAGGCGCGAGGTGCGCGTGGTGTCGGGCCGCTGCCGGGCGTGGTCGAGGAAGCCGGCGATGATGCCGCTGCTGACGTCGGAGGACAGCATGGTCCAGCCCTGCGCGAGGAATCGCACCAGCGGAGCCAGACGCTCGGGCTCCGTGGACTTCAGGACGTACCCGGCCGCGCCCGACGCCAAGGCCAGCGCCACGTACTCCTGGTCCGCCGACCTCGACAGGACGCATACCGCGGGCGCCACCGCCAGCCGTGCCAGCCCCGCGTTGACCGAGGGCGCTTCGGTGGTGCAGCAGTCCAGCAGTACCACCTGCGGCTGCGTTTCACCGATGGCGGCCACGGCCTCGCCCACGGGCACGGCGGCGGTGGTCTTGATGTCGTCCGCCGTATCGAGGACCTGCCGCAGACCGGCTCTGATCAGCGGTTCGTCGTCTACTACCACTACCTCGATCATGGCGCTCCCACCAGGCGGCCTCTCTACCCCCCTGCCCCCCGCGCAAGGGGAGAAAACTGAGACCGCCTGGTGTGGCCCGATAGGTGGGAAGCCCGTCCCCACCTGCCCGTGGTGCTCGCCCGGCGGCCCCCGGGTTCTTCGGTCGGTGGGCGGCCACCGGACGGGCCCGGGGCGTGTGCTCAGCTCTGTCCCGGCTCCGGGCTCTTGCGGGCGCCTACCTTGCCGAGCGCGTAGGTCATGACCGCTGCGATGACCGCGGTGGCGACGAGCTCACCCCAGTAGGCTGATCAGGACACACTTGGAGACGTTGTACTCCTGCCGCGGGTCGACGGCGTGCGCGGGGGCGGCCCCGAACGCGACGGCCGCGAGAACCATCGCGGAAACGATTCTGATCTTCTTCACTGCGTCCCTCATGTCGCACGGGGTACGGGCCTGAGTGCCGCCCCCGCTTGTCATGAGCATCAGAGAATTGATCGTCCGCAGGTATCCGCCGACCGTCCCGAACCACCCCCCCCCCGACCGGCGGGGGAGCCCCCCCGCCGGTGCCGGATGGCAGACGCAGGCACTTCTCCGGTCAGCGGTCCCTTCGGCGCCGGGCGGCCCGGTGGGACCGGTGGGCGCGGTAGCGGGCGGTCCATCGTGCGAGGAGTTCGCCCGGTGTGCGGGCCGGCGGTGTGTGCTCGGCGGGCCACCCCTCCCCCCGGGTGAGCGGGGCGGTCGGCATGAGGTAGCGGGTGCCTTCCGATTCCAGCATGCAGAGGGGGACGTCGTCGGGATCGTAGGGATGGCCGACATGGATCAGGAACGGCTGCGGCGGATCGGTGGCGACCTCGCCGCGCAGGAGGGCGGCGGCCCCGGATGTCCGGGCCGTTGAGACGACCCGCCCGTCGACGAGGAGTTCGACGTGGTCGCGCCGCACGTCGTACAGGACGGTGATGGAGTGCCCGTCCTGATCGAGGTGGTACCGGTGGTGGCCCGCCACGGCAGCCTCCCAGATGCTCTTGCCACCAGCGTAGGGCGCGGCAGAAGGCGGCGGGCACCCTGCCCGTGTTCCGGGGCCGGCCGGGCGCGGAGGGCTCGACCCGCGCGGATCCGCCGACGGCTGTGGGCAGGTCAGTGGAACACCCCTGTCCGGGCCGCCGCACACGCGGCCCGCGCGGCGCGGCGGGGCAGTTCCGCGTCGGGGGAGCCCCGTAGGAGGAGCAGTTCCTGGTAGAGCGGGGCCGTGGCCGTGACGAGCAGCGCGCGGGCGTTCAGGCCGGGCGGGATTTCGCCCCGCTCCACGGCCCGCTCGGCGACCGGCGCCGACCGGGCGTAGCGGCCCTCCCAGAAGAGGGTGAGGGCGCGCGCGGCCTCCGCCGAGCGGAAGGACGCGGCGATCAGCGCCGTGGTGAGGCTCGCGCCCGCGCCGGACGGGTGCGGCTGCAGGGCGTCGAAGACCTCCTGGTTGAGCGCGGTGAGGTCCTCCTCCAGGGAGCCGGTGTCGGCCGGGCGCCAGCTGTCGTCGGCGGCGGCGTCGAGGACATCGGCCAGCAGCCCGCCGACGTCGCGCCAGCGCCGGTACACGGTGGTGCGGTGGACACCGGACCGTTCCGCGACGGCGTCGACCGTCAGCGCGTCGTACCCGGCTTCCACGAGCAACTCGCCGACCGCATCGAGGACCTGGGAGCGGATCCGGGCGCTGCGGCCGCCGGTTCGCCGCCGGGGGGTCTCCGTACCGGGCGCCGGTTCCGGCTCAGGCGCCGACTCCGGCCCGGCCTCCGGATCGGGTTCGGAAAGATCGCTTGCGTCTGCGGGGGATGCCATGTCAGCATCTTAACGCAACATCCGTCGCCTTAAGGAGTTCCGATGGTCATCTGCCGCATCCGGCCCGCACGCCGCCGCCCGGCTCCCGTACCCGCCCCTGCCGCCCACCTCTTGGAGTCCACCCATGACCGCGACCTACACCTCCGCACAGCTCACCGCGCTTGACGTCACGAAGGCCTACGTCGGCCGACTCGTCCTCGACGCCGTCAGCTGCTCCGCCACGACGGGGGACCGCCTCGGCATCGTCGGCGAGAACGGATCCGGCAAATCCACGCTCCTCCGCCTCCTCGCCGGCGCCGAACGCCCCGACCAGGGAAAGGTCTTCCTCCGTTCCCGCGGCCGAGTCGGCCACCTCGCCCAGGAGGAACGGCTGCCCGCGCACCTGACCGTCCAACAGGTCATCGACCGGGCTCTCGGCGAACTGCGCACCATGGAAGCCGGCCTGCGCCGGCTGGAGCAGCGCATGGCGGACGGGGACACCTCCGTGTTCGACGCGTACGCCGACCTGCTGACCGGGTACCAACTCCGCGGCGGCTACGAAGCCGACGCGCGCATCGAGCGCGCCCTGCACGGCCTCGGCCTGCTGCGGCTGCGCCGCGACAGCCCCGTCGGCGCGCTCTCCGGCGGCGGACAGGTCCGCTTGCGCCTCGCGACGCTGCTGGCCGCCGAACCCGAAGTCCTGCTCCTCGACGAACCGACCAATCACCTGGACGACAACGCCCTGACCTGGCTGGAGGAGCACCTGCGCGCCCGCCGAGGAATCACGGTCGCGGTCTCCCACGACCGCGTCTTCCTCGACCGCGTTGCGACCTCCCTGCTGGAGGTCGACGCCGACACCCACACAGTCGTGCGCTACGGGAACGGCTACGCCGGCTACCTCGCCGACCGGGCCGCCACGCGCGAGCGCAGGGCGCAGGCCCACGCGGACTGGAGCGCCGAGGTCGCCCGGCTGCGCGACGCCGCTGCCGGCAGCGCGCGGCGGGTCGCACCCGGACGGGGCCGCAAGGACGGCAACAAGATGGCCTACGACCGGGCCGCCGGCCGGGTGCAGCAGTCCCTGGCGAGCCGGGTGCGCCAGGCCGAGGAGCGGCTGGGCCGACTGCTGGCGCATCCGCAGCCGCAGCCACCGGAACCCCTGCGCTTCAGCGCCGTCCCGGCCAGCGGCGGCGTACGCGCGGGAAGGCTCCTGGCGGCGCAAGACGTAGCGGTTCCAGGGCGCCTGGCCCCCACGAGCCTGACCCTCGGGCCGGGCGACCGCCTTCTGATCGGCGGAGCCAACGGCGCCGGGAAGACCACCCTGCTCGACCTCCTGGCCGGAACGGCCGCACCTCCCCGGGGACGCCTGCTGCGCCGTGGTCGGATCGGCCTGCTGAAGCAGCTGCCGGACCCGGTCCCGGACGGGCGGACCGTACTCGCCGCCTTCGGACAGGGGCGTCCCGGACACCCCGAGGAACACGCCGAACAGCTGCTGGCACTCGGGCTGTTCCACCGGGACCGGCTGGGCGTCCCCGTCGGGAGCCTGTCGGCCGGGCAGCGCCAGCGGCTCGCCCTGGCGCGCCTGGTGACGCAGCCGTACGACGTACTGCTCCTCGACGAGCCGACGAACCACCTCTCCCTCGCCCTGGTGGAGGAGCTGGAAGCGGCCCTCGCGGATTTCCCCGGCGCCGTGGTCGTCGTCAGCCACGACCGGATGCTTCGCTCCCGCTGGCAGGGCGAGCGACTCGACCTCGTGACCGCCACGCCCACCGCAGCCGGGCGCTCCGTACGGTCGGCAGCCGCCGACCGCGTCGCCTGACCGGGCACGCGCCGCCCCTGCCAGACCCTCATCCCAGCCGTACCCCCCGTGACGAGAGGATCCCGCATGCCCCACGCCCTCACCGCAGACCGCTCCTTCCCCGTGGCCGACCCGGCCGCAGGCCCGTACGCCCTCACCGCCGGCGCCGACGGCTCGATGTGGTGCACCCTCGTGCACGCGGGCCGGATCGCCCGCCTCACGCCCGAGGGCCGGCTCGACGAGTTCCCGCTGGACTCGGACTCCTGCGGGCCCTCGCTCATCACCGCGGGCCCCGACGGCGCGCTCTGGTTCACCCGGATGCGGGACGACCGGATCGGCCGGATCGACGTGGACGGGCGGGCCCGTTCGTACCCGTTGCCCACCAAGGGCTCCGGCCCGTACGGGATCGCCGCAGGCCCGGACGGCGCGCTCTGGTTCACCCAGCTGCACACCGACCGGATCGGCCGCATCGAGACCGGGGGAGCCGTGGCGGAGTACCCGCTGCCCGGTCTCGCGGGAGCCTTCCCCTCCATGATCACGGCAGGCGGTGACGGCGCGCTGTGGTTCACCCTCAACCAGGCCCACGCCATCGGACGCATCACGCCGGCCGGTGAAGTGACCCTCCATCACCTGCCCACTCCGCAGGCCGCCCCCGTGGGGATCGCGGCCGGCGCCGACGGATCCCTGTGGTTCACCGAGATCGGAGCCGGCAGGATCGGACGGATCACCACCGCGGGGGAGTTCACCGATTTCCCGCTCCCCGACCCCGCCTGCCGTCCCCACGCGATCACCGCCGCGCCCGACGGCTCCGTGTGGTTCACCGAGTGGGCATCCGGTCACATCGGCTCCCTCACGCCCGCAGGCCGGCTGACGGAGCATGCCCTCCCCGACCCCGGTAGCGAACCCCACGGCCTGTCCTTCGGCCCGGACGGTGCGCTGTACGTGGCCCTGGAGAAGGGAGAGATCCTGCGACTGGTCCGTGGCAGGGCCTGAGTCCGCGCCGCCCGCCTCACCCTGCCACGACGCCCCCGCGACCGGTTCAACTGCCGTTCACGCCACGCTCGCCGGGGCTCTCTAGCCTCCTCCTGTCCTTCACCCGACCGAGGGGAACCCGGTGTCATTCGCCTTCTCTGTCCGCGCGGCCGTACTGCCTGCCGCCGCCCTGGTCGCCCTGGCCCTGCCGGCCGCTCCGGCGCAGGCGGCGGCCGTATCCGTCACCGCTGCCGTCGAGACCGTTCCGGTCGCGCACAGCGGTGACGCCGCCGACGACCCCGCGATCTGGGTCCACCCGACCGACCCCGCCAGGTCGGTGGTCGTGGCCACGGACAAGAAGGGCGCGCTGGTGGTCTACGACATGACCGGCGCCCGGATCCAGCGGATCAGCGGCGACTACGGCAACAACGTCGACCTGCGCGGCAACATCGTGGTCTCGGCCGACGACGAGGCGGCCGGCGGCAACGGTGCCATGCACATCTACCGCATCGATCCCGCGACCCGGCAGCTGAAGCGGCTGAAGGACGTACCCACCGAGGTCACCGCGCACGGCATCTGCCTCTACACCTCCCCGGCCACCGGCAAGCTGTACGCCTTCCCCAATTCCACCTCAGGCCGCGTGGAGCAGTGGGAACTCGCCGTCAGCGGCGATTCGGTGACCGCGACCTCCGTCCGCCTGTGGGACGCGGGCTCCGCGGTGGAAGGCTGCTACGCCGACGAGACCACCGGCAAGCTCTACCTCGGCGAGGAGGACGTCGGCGTGTGGGTGTACGGCGCCGAGCCCACCTCCGGCACCAGCCGTACCAAGCTCGACTCCACCGGCTCCGGCGGCCACATCACCGCCGACACCGAGGGCATCACCGCTGCAGGCAACCACATCTACGTCTCCTCCCAGGGCAGCAACGACTTCACCGTCTACGACCGCACCACCCGCGCCTACCTCGGCCGCTTCTCCGTCTCGAACGGGACGGCGGCCGACGATTGCGAGGACACCGACGGCATCGACGCCACGACGGCCAACCTCGGGCCCGCATTCCCCCAGGGGGTCTTCATCTGCCAGGACGGCTCGAACGGCGCCCCCGGCACCAGCGGCAACCAGAATTTCAAGTTCGTGCCGCTCCAGCGGATCACGGCGAACTTCGCCTGACAGCCGCCCGTCGGCCGCGCCTGTCGGCCGACGCCGCCGCCGACGTCGTGCGCCGCACCCTGCCGCAGACGGCCGAGGGGTGCGACGAGTTCGGGGCCGCAGCCGCGGTCGGCTGCGGCCCCGACCGGCAGTACCGGTCTCAGCGCAGGGTGCTCACCGCGGGGTGCTCACCGCAGGGCGGGGATCACATCGCGCGTCTCGTCGACCTCGATGACCGGGGTGCGGCGGGCGAGCGGGTCCGGGGGAGTCTCGTCCGCGCAGACGGTGCCCCGTGCGGGCAGTGCCAGGGTCGCGAGGTAGTCCGTGACCAGGGCGCTGACGCACGCACTCCGGTTGTACGCGGTGTGTCCTTCACCCGCGAACGTCAGCAGCCGTCCGTTGTCCAGCGTCCCGGCGAGGGCCACGGCGTCCTGGTACGGGGTGTCCGGGTCCCCGGTGGTGCCGAGCACCAGGATCGGGGCGGAACCGGTCGCCCGGTAGGAGCCCTCGAAGCGGCTGGGGCGCTCGGCCGGCCACTGGGCGCAGGTGGGCGCGTGGTTGTGGTCGTAGGTGGGCGGCCCCAGGCCGATGGGGGGTCCCAGCAGGGGCGCCGAGGCGACGTGCGCGCTGACCAGCGCGCCCAGGAGCAGCCGGCTCGTCGGGTAGACGCGGTCGGCGCACTCGACGGCCATGTTGACGTTGAGGAAGTCGAAGGACGCGGGCGAGGGGGGCGACAGCAGGAAGGAACCCTGCCGTGCCTGGGCCGCCCGCAAGGCCTCTCCCAGGTAGGGCCAGACCTCCTTGCCCGAGTTGATGTTGAACATCAGGCGGTAGGCCAGGGTGTAACCGGTCGCCGGGCGCCCGCTGGCGGTGATGACCGGGTCGGCGTCCAGGGCCCGCTTGAGCTGTTCGAAGGCCTGCCGGGGCTTGCCCTCGCCGAATCCGCAGGTGGTGGCGTTCTGCGCGCACCAGTCGAGGAACCGGCCGATGGCGGAGTCCAGTGCGACGAACTGCGCGGCGTCGTAGGCGTACGGCACGTCGGCGTAGCGCCGCGGATCGTAGGCCCCGTCCAGGACCATGGCGCGGACGCGCCGGGGGAACTGCGCCGCGTAGACGGTGCCGACGTAGCTGCCGAAGGACCGGCCGTAGAAGGTGAGCGCCTCCTCGCCGAGGGCCTGGCGCAACAGGTCGATGTCCTTGGCGTTGGACCCGGTGCCGACGAACGGCACGAGGTCCCCGGACCGCTGCTGACAGGCGGCGGCGAAGTCGCGGCCCTGCCGGATGGCGTCCTGCAGGGCTCCCGGCCCGGGTACGCCGCGTGCCGCGTCGACGGCGGCCGCGTACTCCTTGTCGTCCCAGCACTCCACCTGTCCGCTGCGCGCCACGCCGCGCATGTCGTACCCGACGACGTCGAAGGCGTCGCGGAGGGAGGCGGGCAGCGCCTCGTAGCTGTCACGGGCGAAGTTCACGCCGGAGTTGCCGGGTCCGCCGGGATGCAGCAGCAGGACGCCGGTGCGGTGCGCCCGGTCGGCCGCGAGCTTGCGCGTGACCGCGAGCGGGATCGTACGCCCCGTGGGCCGGCGGTAGTCCAGCGGCACCTGGGCGGTCGCGCACTCGAAGCCGTCCCCCGGGTCGGCGCAGGGGCCCCAGGACAGCACGGGCACGGGCGGGGCGGCGAGGGTCGTCGCCGTGGCGGCCCGGGGCGCGGCTCCGAGGAGCGCGGTGACCGCGATCAGGACGAGGGCTATTCCCCACACCGTTCGCTTGAGCGGGTCATCAGCCAAACGGGTCTGCATGCGGCGATCCTCCGTCATGGGTGTTGCGGAACGGACGACAACGTAGCCCTGGGCCGCCGCCCGTGTCTGTCCGCCGGGAGTTGATTCCTCCGTACCACCAAGAGGTGACCCTTCCTCCCCCCAGGGGGAGCGTCCGGCTACAACCGGCGTTGTACGTTCTCGGAGAACGCCCGGCTGACGCCCCGGCTCGGCCCGGGCCGCGGTCCCGCTCCCACCCGTAGCCAATCGGATACACACCGTGTAGGCCCAGGGCGTGATCAACCTGGCGCCACCCGGACAGGGCATGGGCGGGTGGGCGGGCACGGCACGGCGCCAAATCCGCCCCAAGGGGGCACCATGATGGAGGGGGCATCGGCTCCGCGATCACTGGTAGCAGCCCTGGTACGGGGCGAGGAGGTGCATCTGCGATGGCAGACCACGAGGGCGGGCCGTCGGCCCCCGACCTGGAAGACGGCCGGTTGCTCAAGGAACTGGAGGGCATCCACCGGACGCGCCACGAGACCTTGCTGCACGGGTCCGATGCCGCCCTGGCCACGCATACGCAGCGGATGAACGAGCTGGAGAGCGAGTACGTTCGCCGCCATCCGAAACGCGCCCAGACCCCTGGCCGCACCCGCTCGGGCGCCCGCGCCCGTACGGACGAGGACAACACGTAGCTCGGCGGCGTCCGGCCACGGCAGGGCGGGACCCCGCCGGCGGGCGGGTCACGCGTTCACGCCCGCGCTGTCGCGTGCGGCGGGGAAGGGGTGGTGGCGGGCGATGTTCTTGGCCAGCAGGCGAGTGGATTCCGTGACCCCGATCTCCTCGCCGCCCTCGGTGGCGGACAAGCGCCCGTCGGCGAGCCGGAGTTCAGCGAGGGCGGTGTCCATCGCCCGGTGCGCGGCGAACAGGCACGGGGTGCTGTAGATCGCGGCATCGATGCCGAGGTCGTCCAGCTCGCTGAGGGAGAGGCGGGGGGACTTGCCGCCGGCGATCTGGTTGAACAGCAGCGGCTTGCCGCCGACGACTCCACGGATCCGCTCGATCCACTCGGTACTGCGGACGCCGTCGACGAGTACGACGTCGGCGTCCGTGGCGGCCAGGGCTTCCGCGCGCCGGAGGATGTCGGCCTCCTCGGTGGCGTCGGTGCGGGCCACGACGACCAGGTCCTGGCGGGTGGCGAGCACCATGTCGAGCTTTTCGAGGTATTCCCCCAGGGGCAGGACCTGCTTCCCGTCCGCGTGTCCGCACCGGCGGGGGCGCTTCTGGTCCTCGAGGATGACGCCGGAGGCGCCGATCCGCTCCAGGCCCGCCACGACGTGGCAGGCCACCTCCGGGTCGACGTACCCGTCGTCGATGTCGACCAGGAGGTGGTGGCGGGGGAACGCGCCGCGCAGCCGCTGGACGAAGCCCATCATGTCCGGCCAGGCGATGAACCCGATGTCGGGCAGCCCGTAGTAGGAGGCCGCGAAACCGAACCCGGAAACGAACATCCCGTCGTAGTGCCCGGCCGCCACGGACGCCGAATACATGTCGTACACGCCGATCAGAGGCGTGGTGCCGGGCTTCGCGATCTGCTCTCGCAGGGTGTTCCCGTAACTCACGGTCAGGCTCCTTCAAGGGCGCTTTTCGGATCGAAGACGGATCGAAGACGGATCGAAGACGGATCGAAGACGGATCGAAGACGGATCGAAGACGGATCGAAGACGGATCGAAGACGGATCGAAGACGGGAAGGCGGCGCCGCGACACGGCGACGCTTTACCCAAAGCAGAGCATTTCCTGACGGTTCCTGGGGAGTGGTCACCGCGCTGGTCCCCTCACACCAACGGCGTAGTCCGTTCACCCCAACCGTCCCTGCCGCTGGGGGTCGCCTCGGGTGGCTCGGGTCCTCGGGTCGGCTCGGGTCGGTGACGCACAGCCGGGATGCGTGGCGCGCGGCGCCCCGCCCCCTTCCCGTGCTTACCTTCCCTGGTGGATATCTCCGCTGGACGTCCTTACCCCCTCGGCGCGACCCCGGACGGCTCGGGGACGAACTTCGCCCTGTTCTCCGACTGCGCGGAGAAGGTGGAACTCTGCCTGATCGGCGACGAGGGCGGCGAGCAGCGGATCGTCCTGCCCGAGGCGGACGGCGGAGTGTGGCACGGCCGGGTCGCCGGAGTCGGCCCCGGGCAGAGGTACGGCTACCGCGTCCACGGTCCCTGGAACCCGGACGAGGGTTTCCGCTGCAATCCGGCCAAGCTGCTGCTCGACCCCTACGCCAGGGCCGTCGACGGACAGATCGACGGCGACTCCTCCCTGAGCGGGCACGATGCCGAGGACCCGAGCCGCCCGGACGGCCACGACAGCCTGGGCCACGTACCACTGGGCGTCGTGACCGGCGGAGAGTTCGACTGGGAGGGGGACCACCCGCCCGGCCACGCGTTTCACGACTCGGTCATCTACGAAGCCCACGTCAAGGGGCTGACCCGCCGCCACCCCGACGTGCCCGAGGCACTACGGGGCACCTACGCCGGGGTCGCGCACCCCGCCGTCGTCCGGCATCTCAAGGAGCTCGGGGTCACGGCCCTAGAGCTCATGCCGGTGCACCAGTTCACCCAGGACGGCTTCCTCACCGACCAGGGTCTGTCGAACTACTGGGGCTACAACACCATCGGCTATTTCGCTCCCCACAACGCCTACGCGGCCGGCGCAAGCCCCGGCGGCCAGGTCACCGAGTTCAAGTCCATGGTCAAGGCCCTGCACGGGGCAGGCATCGAAGTCATCCTCGACGTGGTCTACAACCACACCGCCGAGGGCAACGAGCACGGCCCCACCCTGTCCTTCCGGGGCATCGACAACCCTTCCTACTACCGTCTGGTCGAGGACAGCCCCGCCCACTACTTCGACACGACCGGCACCGGCAACAGCCTTCTGATGCGGCACCCGGCCGTCCTGCAATTGATCATGGACTCGCTCCGGTACTGGGTCACCGAGATGCACGTGGACGGCTTCAGGTTCGACCTCGCCGCAACCCTGGCGCGCCAGTTCCACGACGTCGACAAGCTCTCCGCCTTCTTTGACATCGTCCACCAGGATCCGGTCATCAGCCGCGTCAAACTCATCGCCGAACCCTGGGACATCGCAGAAGGCGGCTACCAGGTCGGCAACTTCCCCGCCCTGTGGAGCGAATGGAACGGACGCTACCGCGATGCCGTCCGCTCCTTCTGGCGAGGTGACGAGTCCTCCCTGCCGGAATTCGCCGCCCGCATCGCCGGCTCCGCCGATCTCTACCAGCCCGACCGCCGGCGCCCCCGCGCGGGCATCAACTTCATCGCCGCGCACGACGGCTTCACCCTGCGCGACCTGGTCTCGTACAACGAGCGCCACAACGAGGCCAACGGCGAGGACGGCCGCGACGGCGACGCCGACAACCGCTCCTGGAACTGCGGTGTGGAGGGACCCACCGGCGACGAGGGCGTTCTCAGCCTCCGGGCGCGGCAGCAGCGCAACATGATGGCCACGCTGTGCCTCTCCCTGGGGGTGCCCATGATCTCCCATGGTGACGAGTTGGGCCGCACGCAGTACGGCAACAACAACGTCTACTGTCAGGACAGCGAACTGTCCTGGATCGACTGGGACCTCGAAGCCGCGAACACGGAGTTGCTCGCGTTCACCCGGCGGGCCTTGGCCCTGCGCCGCGCCCAGCCCGTCCTGCGAAGGCGTCGCTTCCCGCAGGGAGCTCCCACGGACGCGGCCGCTCCGGCCGCCGACATCGTCTGGCTCAGGCCCGACGGCGACTGCATGACCCAGGAGGACTGGGACCGCTCCGACGCCCGCAGCATCACCGTCTATCTCTGCGGGGACCTCCTCGCGGCAGAGGGCGCCGAACGCGCCACGTGGCCGGACTCGCTGCTGCTGATGTACAACGCGGCCGCTGAGGACACGGTCTTCCGCCTTCCGTCCGCCTCCTACGGTGAGACCTGGACGGTCGCCCTCGACACCGCCCTGGCCGGGGGCGACGCGCAGGACGAGACCGAGATCAAAGCGACGGCGACCACGGTCCTGACCGCCCGCAGCATGCGGGTCCTGCGCCGGCCGTCCAGAAGACCGTGAGAGGGCAGGGCAGGGCAGGGCAGGGGGAGAGGCAGGATCAGGCGGGTTGCGGTGTGAGGCGCTTGTGGCCCTTGCGGTCGTAGTAGGCGGTCATGGCGAAACCGAAGAGCAGGGCCAGGACGGTGCCGACCGCGATCATGATCCAGGAGCGGGTGAGTCCGGCGTCACCTCGGGCGTCGAAGTAGAGGATCGCGCGGACGCCGTCGCTGAGCTGGCGCATCGGTTCGAAGTGGGACAGGAAGCGGTAGAAGCCGGGGACCGCCTGGAGCGGAACGGTGGCACCCGATGACGGCAGACCCAGCACGATGAACACGAACATCGACACGAGCTGGCCGATCCCGCCGAACGCGGCGTTGATGGCCTGCACGCCCAGGCCGACGGCGAGGGACGCGCAGTAGGAGTAGATCCACAGCAGGGGCCGGTGGGAGGCGTCCATCCCGAGGACGACGACGCAGGCCAGCATCACCAGCGCGGTGCTGACGAGCGTGATGCCCGCGGTCATCACCATCTTGAGGATCAGCGTCTGGCTACGGTTGATCGGCACGGTCGGGCGGCGGGTGTGCCAGGGGCCGATCTCGTTGTCGGCGTAGCCGAGGGCGGTGTCCACGCCGTTGCTGATGACGTTGCCGCCCATGAACCCGGCCAGCACCAGCAGCAGGGTGTAGTAGAAGGCCGTCAGGCCGAGGCCGCTGTGGGCGCCGATGGGGTGGCCGACCTGGGTGACGACGTCGACCGGGTCGGCGAGCAGCAGCTTCGCGGTGGGGCTCGCCTGGGCGCCGGCGGCCGTCGTGAGCTGTTGGCCGACGGACTGGGATGCGCGGTGGGCGGCCTGGGTCGTGATCTGGCCGGCGAGCGAGGAGCCGAGGCTGCCCTTGCCGGGGTTGGTGAGCACGGTGATGGTCGGCAGTCTCGTGGCCCCGGACGTGGTCAGGGCCGTGACGGAGTCCGTGAAGCCGGCCGGGATCACCAGCGCGCCGTACACCTTGCCGGAGTCGAGCTGGTCCTGGGCCTGGGCGCGGGTCAGCGTGCGCCAGTCGGCCTTGCCGCCCGCGGGGTCGGTGGCGATGGCGGCCGTGATCTGTGACCCCAGGTTCTGTTGCTGCCCGGTCGGTGGTGTGCCGAGGTCGTCGTTGACGAGGGCGATGGGCAGGTCACGCAGATCCGCGTTGGGGTTGACGATGCCGCCCATGTAGAGGAGGGACAGCAGCAGGGCGAGCAGCCCGGTGAGGATCGTGGGGACCAGCCACAGCTGGGGGCGGCGCAGCAGGACCGCGGCAGTGGCTTCAGGGGCGGCGGGCACGGACATGGGTCTCCGTAGCTTTCCGGCGGGACGGCGGTCGAACGGCGGTTGCGGGCGACCGGGCGAGTGATCCCCCGCCGACCTTGCGAGACATCAGGATGGCCCCCGCACCGCGGAAGGCCGCTGTACGCCTCGCACTCCTCCCCCCGTTGCACTAGGCGGCCACACCTCCCTTTCGCCGCGCAGAAAGGGAACGCAAGTTCCGAATTCAATCTTCAAGGTGATGCGCGGAAGGCCGGCGGTGCTGGAAGGCATCGCCGGGTACGTTCCCGTCGGTGTCGTCACCAGCGCGGAGCTCCCGGCGGGCTGGGGTGTCGACGACGCCCGGGTGTACCGCCGCACCGGGATCCGTGAACGGCGGCGCGCGGAGAATCCACTGGTGAACTCGCCTACGAAGCCGGGCGCCGGCCCGGCCGTGGCGGGTGGAGCGCCGGCGGACACGGTGCTCGTCGCGACCTCCACTCCGGACCGTCCGATGCCCGCCATGGCCCCGCTGCTGGCGACGCGCCTCGGCCTCGGCGGCGCGGCGGCCCGGGACGTGAGCGCCGCCTGCAGCGGCTTCGTCTACGGACTGCCCGCGGCCACCGGCGCCCTGCTGTCCGGCTGCGCGGACCGGGTGTTGCTCGTGGCGGCCGATCCGGACGGCCTGTCGGCGGTGAGCGGCGCGGACCGCACGCAAGTTGACATCCCCGACGCTTGCGGATTACCTTCGCCATTACTTAAGGACTTAAACCATCTACTTCCTTAAGTATCCTCGCCACCTGGGCAGCATCACCAGAGGAAGGGCACAGACATGACCCCCGCCCGGCACGGAGCGGCCGTCGCGGCCGAGACCGCCGCATTCGTCACCACGGTCACGGCAGCAGACCTCTCCACCCCGGTGCCGACCTGCCCCGGCTGGACCCTCGCCGACCTCACGCAGCACGTCGGCAGCGTGCACCGGTGGTTCACCGAGCTGCTTCGCCGACGCGTCCAGCAGCCGCCCACCAGCCGGGACGTGGACCTGCGTCTCCCGGAGCGCCCCGACGCTCTGCCGGACTGGCTGGCCGCGAGCGCGGCAGAGGCCGCCGAGGTGTTCGCCGCCACCGACCTGGACGCGCCGATGTGGGCCTGGGGAGTCGACCAGCACGCCCGGTTCTGGGTCCGGCGCATGCTCTTCGAGACCCTCGTCCACCGGGCCGACGCCCAACTCGCACTGGGGCTCTCACCGCACATCGACCGCCCCCTGGCGGTCGACGGCATCGACGAGTTCCTCACCAACCTGCCGTTCGCATCCCCTTTCGCGCCGCTGACCGCCCAACTGCGCGCCCCTGACCGGACCGTTCGCTTCAGCTGCACGGACGGCGACGGCGACTGGCTCGTCGCCTTGCGCCCCGACGGCTTCGCTTTGGTGGCCGACCGAGCCGAGCCCCGCACGGCGGACGCCACGGTCCGGGGAACGGCCGCGGACCTCCTGCTGCTCCTCTACGGCCGTCTGGACCGCCGGAGCGAGGCCTTCGACCTGCTCGGCGACCCGGACCTGCTCACCCACTGGTTCAGCCACTCGGCCTTCTAGGCTTCGCGCGGGGAGAACGCTGTCGCAGCGGCGGACCGGGCCGAGCGCGAGCGCCTGGAGCCGGAGCAGGAGGCCCGGGCCGGTCACCATGTCCCGTCGAGGCCGTACGGCTACCCGGCCTGAATCGCGTCCGCCGGGATCTCGAAGACGATCGCGATCCCGTCGCGCTCGTTCCCCCGCTCGCCGACGCGCGTGAAACCGAAGCCCGCGATGGTGGCCAAGGAGGCGTTGTTGTCGGCTCCGATCGTGGCCCGCACGGTCCTGACACCGGGTTCGGCGGCGGCCCTGGCGAGCAGGGCCGTCAGCATGGCGCGGGCATAGCCCTGGCGGCGGTACCCGGGCACGACGGTGTAGCCGACCTCGACCACGCCGGCCTCGTCCGGCGGCCCGTGGAACCCTGCGTCGCCGACGACGGCCCCGTCCGGCTCGGACACCGCGGCCCGGGTGATCCAGGGCGCTGCGGACGGGTCCTCGGCGAGCTGGTTCGCGCGATAGTCGAAGATCCGGCGGGCCCGGTCGCAGACGAAGTGTTCGTCAAGGGCGACCCCGGCCTCGGCGCTGCCGCCGGCGAGGTCACCGTCGGCGAGCGCCCGTAGAGCCTTTGCGCTGAGCTCGACGAAGCGGACGCGTTTGGCGATGGGGAGAAGTTCGTTGTTCATCGCGGAGATGCTCGCCCAGCGCCGAAAGGCTGTCCACCGCTTTACGGCCCCGGCGGAGGTCATGATCGTCCCGGCAAGGCGACCCCGCGCGCGGGGTCTGCCTATGCTGGCGCCATGGGTCTGGACCTCACGTTGTTCATGGCGGACTGGGAGCATTTGAGCGCCGTCCCCGTCGAGATGCGGGTCCAGGCACTGGACGACGCAAGCTGGGCACCGGAGCTCGGCGACGAGTACCGGGGAGACGGGCGCCCCGACGGCTGGCTGTGGCCCCCGGATCGGGGGGCCGCGTGGTGCGTCGAGTACAGCTTCTTCACCACCACCGGCTCCTATCGCCCGCACGCCCACGCCGGGGATGGGTGGGCCGACATGCGGCCCCTCGTCGACGCGTCCGTGCGCGAGGAGATGGACACCTTTCTCGCAGGTCTGATCTGGGATGCGGATCCGGCCGACGATCCTGCGCTGACTGGCGGCGGAGGGTTCTTCCCGGCGGCCACCGGCCGCTGGGCCCCGCGCGTCCTGCTGGCGTGCCCGCCTGAGGCAGTAGCCGGCAAGGCCCGTGCCTGGCAGCGGGTGGAGTCCCGGCTGAAGGAGCTGCGCGAACCGTTCGCCATCGAGTGTCAGGGATGGGTGGGCCGCCCGGACACCTTCGAGGACTTCACCGCGCTGCTGCGCGAATGGGGCGAGGTGACCACGCAGGCCGCGCGCCGCGGCTGGGGGCTGGTGGGCCTGCCCTAGGGCCGGGCCGGGCCGTGTCGTGTCGTGTCGTGGAAGATCGCCGTCCTTCGGCATGGTCTCGCGTGGTGCGGGGGGATCCGAGGGGATTCCCGCGAGCCGTGATGAGTCCTGCGGCGGGCGGCGGCCGACGGTCGTAGTGTCGAACCTCTTCCCGAGGAGGACTTCTGATGCGCAGCGTGACCTACTCGATGGGCGTCTCCCTCGACGGCTACATCGTCGGGCCGAACGACGACTTCGACTGGACTGATCCCGACGAGGAGGTCTTTCGCTTCGTCACCGACGAGATCCGAGAGGTCGGCGTCCACCTGTTGGGACGACGGCTGTACGAGACGATGCTGTACTGGGAGACCGCCGACCAGGACCCATCGCTCGACGACTCCCTGCTCGAGTGGGCCGCGCTCTGGAAGCCGCTCCCCAAGGTCGTGTTCTCCACCACGCTGTCGACGGTGCAGGGCAATGCCCGCCTGGCCTCCGGCGGCCTGGCGGAGGAGATCGAGCGGTTGCGGGCCGAGCCGGGGGAGGGCGACATCGCGATCGGCGGCGCGACTCTCGCCGCCGAGGCGGCCGCGTCGGATCTGATCGACGAGTACCGCGCCAGGGTCTACCCGGTGCTGGTCGGCGGTGGCATTCCGTTCTTTCCCCGGCGCGAGCGCAGGGTAGATCTCGAACTCGTCGAGAACCGCACCTTCAGCTCAGGAGTCGTCCACCTCCGCTACCGCGTGGCGCGCCAGGCCCGGCTTTAGGCGTTGCCGATGTGCTGGACGGGCCTACCGGTCCGTCCAGGCGGTGACGTCGCCGGCCCGGTGCACGGCGGGTGGCGCTCCCGGTCGACACCGCACCCCGGGAGCGGGACGATGGAAGCGAAGTGACGCGCTTCGGCGTCCCCCTTCACCAGCCGTCTGGCAGGCGGCGCGAAGGCTGCGGACCGGACCCGCCCCGTCGGCTTCCTCCCTCCGATTCCCCCGCCTCGAGCCGGCGGGACGTCCGGGCCGAACGCCTCCCCGGAGGATCGCCATGAATCGGTTTCGACCCCTCAAGCCCGGCGTCGCCCGCCGCGACCCCGGTCACGCCCGTGACCACCCGTGGGGGCAGCCATGACCGGTAGCCGAACAGCACGTCTCACCGCCTTCGGCGCAGCACCGCTCATGGCCCTGCTCGCCCTCACTTCGGCCACTCCGGCTGCCACGGCGGCCGTTCCCGCCGTCCCGAGCGTGTGCCACCTCTTGAGCCAGCCCAAGGACGCGTACCACCTGGGCTGCCGCGAGGGCTTCAGCCTGGGGCTGACGGCCGGCTACGAGAGCGGCTTGCGCTGCCAGAAGCTCCCGCCCCCGCTGTCGCCGGTGAACCCCACCCCGTTCGAACAGGGGAAGCGGCAGGGCTACGTGGACGGCTACAACCAGGCCTACGCGCACACGTACGAGAGGAACTGCGACCTGCCCCAGCTCCCTCCGGCGCAGAAGCCGCCGCAGACGCAGACACCGGAGAGCATGGCCGCCGCCGGGCGGGCGGCGGGAACCACGTGGGGCAGGGAGGACGCCCGGCTGACCTGCACCCGGGAGCACGCGAACCTGGTCCCGCCGACCAAGCCGGACGTGCGGATCACCGCGTACCAGAACGGCTACCGCGTCGGTTACGACGTCGCCTACGACGAGGCGTACCGCCAGCTCTGCATGAAGAAGTGACCTCAGCCGTGGGTGGGTGCCGCGGCGTGGGTGTGCTGCTCGTAGAGGCGGTCGGCGAGTAGTGCGTGGGCGAGTGTGCCGCCTGCCCGGACGGAGGCGGTCACGAAGGCGGCCTCGGCCAGTTCCTCGGCGGTGACTCCGTGGCGGCGGGCGGCGGCGGTGTGTACGTCCAGGCAGTAGGAGCACTGGGTGACGAGCGCGACCGCAACCGAGATCAGTTCGCGGTAGCGGCGCGGCACCGCCCCGTCCTCCCGGTCCACGGCCTGCTGGAAGGCGATCCAGGCGGCGAACTCCGCCGGGGCGTTGCCACCGACCTGGCGGGCGCGGTGGAGGTCGTCGGGTTGTGCGTACACGGGCGGACTCCTGAAGCGATGAGGGGCTTGGGGCGGCGGGGCCTGTTGCCCGGCGCCTGGCACCACCTCACCGCAGGAGCCCCGGTGCCGTCCAAGACCGGTTTCGGGTGGTCGGCTTCGTTCTCGGTATCGTGGCTGGTCATGGACCTGCGGGCATTGCACTGTTTCGTCGCGGTCGCCGAAGAGGGGCACTTCGGCCGCGCGGCCGTACGGCTACGTCTGGCCCAGCCGCCGCTGAGCCGCCGGATCCGCGAGCTCGAGGCCGACCTCGGGTGCCGGCTGTTCGACCGGATCCCCACCGGGGCGCGGCTCACCCCTGCCGGCGAGGTGCTGCTGGCGGAGGCGCGAGACCTTCTGGAACGCGCCGAACGTGCCCGTGAGCGGGTCCGCGGCGCGGAGGCGGGCCGGGTCCTCGTCCTGGGCACGGTCGCGGGCGCGGGCCTGGAGGTCGGCCCGGCGGCGCTGGACGCCTTGCGGCGCGAGCGCCCCGGAGTGCGGGTGCGGCTGCGCGAGGCACCGGTCACCGACCCGACGGCCGGCCTGCGCGAGGGCCGGGTGGACCTCGCGCTGACCCGTCTGCCCTTCGACACGACGGGTCTGACGGTCCGGCCGCTCGGCGAGGAGCCGGTGGTCGCGGTGGTGCCCGCGGACGACCCACTGGCGGCCCGCGCGCGCCTGCGCGTCACGGAGCTGGCCGACCGCCCGCGTTTCCGCCTGCCGCCGGGAACCGACGACCGGTGGCGCGCCTACTGGCTCGCGGCCGAGGAGGACGCACCCGGCCCGGTGGTGGCGTCCGTCGAGGAGTGCCTGCACGCCGTGCTGTGGGAGGGAGCGGTCGGCCTCCTCCCGGCGGGGGCCGCGCTGCGGCACGCGCGCCCCGGCATCGCCTTCGTCCCCGTCGACGGCCACCCGCCGAGCCGCGTCGTCACCGCCCGCCGTTCTGCCGTCACCGACCCGCTCGTCGACTCCCTCGTACACGCCCTCGAAGCCGCCGGGCCGTAACGCTCCGAACGCACCGGACGGGGGGCGGTGGCACGGCATCGGGCACGGCTACAGTTCGGGGCGGATCATCCTGATCGACTCGTTGCCGGGGGGCTTCTCACGTGTTCAAGCACCATGTCCGCGTCCTGACGGTGGCCGCCGGCTGCCTTGTGCTCTCCGCCTGTTCCGGCGGAACGGGTTCCGTCTCCGCAGACGCGGTGCTGGTAGGGACGCAGTCCCCTGGAGCCCCTTCAGGGCCGCGGAAAGGTCCGGCGCCTTCCGCTTCCGCTTCCCCTTCCGTTCCGTTGCCGACGCCGGGGGCGGCCGGCGCGATACCGGACACCGCCCGGTTGCGGGAGCTGGCGCTGCAGCCGGGTGAGGCCGCCGGGGTGCCGGCCCCCGCGCACGGGATCCGGGACGTGCACCCGGCCGAGCTGAGGCCCGTACCCCAGACGGAACCGTTGGCCCCGTGCCCCACCATGTGGGCCCTGCTCAACCAGCGGGGCGCCCAGGCCGCCATCGCCCAGACCCTCGACTCCGACGAACCCGGGAACCCGACGGTGAACTTCCTCGCGTCCCATTCGGCGACAGGGGCCGAGACGACGTTCGCCCGGCTGCGCTCGGCTGTCGCGGCCTGCCCCTCGGACGGCTCTGACGGCCGCAAGGCGACCGTGCGGTACGAGGACCTCGACAGAGCGGGGTTCCCCGAAGACACGATCCGCATCCGGATCACCGTCCTTGAGGAAGGCTCCGCCGAGCCCGCCGACGTCGTCGATCGCATTGTGGCGCGGGTCGGTGTGTGCATCGTCGACATGGCGGGGGCGGGGTCGGAGCCGTATCCCCGCCTCTCCGAGGCTCCCGTTCTGCGGCAGATCGAGCGACTTCGGGTCGCGCAGGGGCTGTGAGACCTCTCCAGCCTCCCCGCCGGGGCCGGTGGCCGGGTACCACATATACGCCGGATTCGCCGTCTTGTCGGCCAGCACGGCCTTGACCATGTCGGTGATGCGGGTGGTGCCGCTACGGAGTTGGCGCACGGGCCGACCCGACGGGGACCTGACGGCTGCGTGGTGAGCCTCCACCAGTCGGCGCTGTCTGCCGCCGCGTCAGGGCGTTGCCGGTGAGGCGGCGGGGTCGAGCAGGGTGCGCAGGTCGACGATGCCGTAGCCGCGGGTACGGACGGCGTCGATGATCTGGGGCAGGGCCTGGGCGTCGATGACCGGTTCCTGTCCGTCGAGGGAACCGACGTGCATCTGCACGATCTCTCCGGGCCGTAGCGCGTCCAGGGCCCGCTTGACCGCCTTCTGTACGGTCATCCCGGCGGCGGTGCCCTTGTATCCGGCGGTGTCGGTGGTCCATTCGATGTCCGCGTGCCCGAGGGCGTTGACCTCGGCGATCTGCGTGGGTGTGGTGGTTCCGTAGGGGAAGCGGAAGAAGGGCAGCGGTACGACACCGGCCCCGCGGATCGCCTGGTCGGCCAGGGTGATCTCCTGCGCGCGCTCGGGGGCGGTGAGCCGGCCGAACGGCGGGTGGGAGTGCGAGTGGTTGCCGATGCCGTGCCCGGCCGCGGCGATGGCCCGGACGGCGCCCGGGTGGCGTTCGGCGAAGTGGCCCGTGACGAAGAACGTGGCCGGTGCCTTCTGCTGCCGCAGCACCTTCAGGACGGTGTCGAGTCCTGCCTCGTCCCAGGCGGCGTTGAAGGTCAGAGCCATCACCCGCCCGGATGTGGGGACCTGGCGGACCGCGCTCCCGTACAGCCGCTCCACCGGCGCGGGGCCGGCGCTCCGACCCGCGGCCGGCATCCCGCTCACGACGAGCAGCACGGCGGATGCGGCCAGCACGGACAGGAACCTCCGGGTCGCCCGCGCGGGCAAGGAAACGAAGCTCATGTGCCCACAAGCTAGCGAAGCCCCGGCACGTCATCGGGAGCCGCGCGGAACGCGAAGGAGTGGCCGCGGTTGACGGAGACCCGGCACACGGTCTCCTCGTAGGTCAGCGGATCGCCGGCGAAGGCGGCCGGGCCCTCGGGACCGGGGGTACTTGCGCCTCGCGACCCCGGCTGTGAGCAGTCCTGCGGGGGTGTGGTGGTGTGGGGGGGCGAGGCAGTACGAGGAGAACCAACTGTGGGGGACACGTCGTGGGTCCGTGGGACGTGAAGAAGGACGAGGACCGTGAGCAGTGGGCGTGGAGCCCTCTGGTGGGTGTGGGGCCGCTGGAGTTCGGGATGAGGCCGGCCGAGGTGGCCGTGGCCCTGGGCCGTCCGGAATCAGAGGCAGGTGTCTCGTTCGACTGCGCGTGTCACAGCCCGGCCCCTGACAGGCAGGCCTTCTTCGATCTCGGGGTGACGCTCTACTACACGAAAGCCGGTCACCTGGCCGGAGTGGCTGTTCACGCTCTGACGGGCCCCCAGGTGACATTGGACGGTGCGGGGTTGGTGGGCCGGGTTCCTTCGGAGGCCGAGGAATGGCTCCTGGAGTACAACAAGGAACATGGGCTCCAGTCGCAGTACGCCGTGGACGGGAATCCGGTCTCCTACGACCTGGGCCTGTTCCTTCGGGCGCAGCGGGCCGGAGACCGTGTCCTGACCCGGCCGGTGTTCCTGTACAGCGGTTGGACGGGAGACCCGTGGGACCACGTGCCGCTGGAGGAGTGGCACACCTTCTGACCTTCTGACCCAAGCCGCACCGGTCGCTGTCGGCTCGGAGGAGCGGGCCGAGGGTCGGGACCTGCGTCAGGACTCGGCCTGACCGAAGCGCTCGACCTCGTCCGGGTCGGGGACGGACAGGAGGTGCTCGGCGCCGCCTTCGAGCATCTGGGCCATTTCGGCCGAGCGCGGGAGCATCGACTTCTCGTAGCTGCGTACAGCGTCGTCGATGGTGGGGGAGTGGACGAGAGCGAGCGCGAGTTCGCCGGCGTCGAGCATGGCGAGGTTGACGCCGACGCCGAGGGGCGGCATGAGGTGTGCGGCGTCTCCCAGCAGCGCCACGCTGGGCGAGTGCTCCCAAGTGTGCGGCACCGGCAGGGCGAAGAGCGGGCGATCGACGTAGGCGCCGTCGTTGTCGGTGATCATCCGGAGTATCTGCGGCGACCAGGCCGCGTACTCGCCGAGCAGATGCCGGCGGATGCCATTGGTGTCCTCGGGGCGAAGCCCGTTCGCCGCGATCCAGTCCGCGGGGACGCGCTGCATGATGTAGACGCGCATGTGGCCGCCGCTGTTGCGCTGTGCGAAGAGGCCACGCTCGCCGTCGGCGATGTGGGCGCTGCCCTTCCCGACCAGTCGGGAAAGCTCGGGGTGCGCGTCCTCCATGTCGTCGAACCATGCCTCGAGGAAGCTGACCCCGGTGTGGCGCGGTGTCGCCGGCGACACGGCGGCGCGGACACGGGAGAAGGCGCCGTCCGCACCGATCACAAGATCCGCCTCCATTGCCGTCCCGTCGGTGAACGTCAGTGTTCGCGGCCCGCCGGCCGGTCCGCCCACCGATGCGAGCGTGCGGCCCCACTGAACCGTTTCCGCAGCGAGTGAGCGCAGCAGCAGATCGCGGAGCTGTCCGCGGTCGATCTCGGGGCTGACCGTTTCGCCCTCGTCCGGCAGGTGGTGGGCAAGGACGCGCCCCGTCGGGTCCATCCGGCGCATTTCCTGTCCCTCGGGCCTGGCGAGCGCGAAGAACTCCTCCAGCAGGCCCGCTTCGCGCAGTGCGAGCTGGCCGTCCTCCTCGTGCAAGTCGAGCGAGCCTCCCTGGTTCCGGGAGTCCGTCTCCGGATCGCGGTCGTACACCGATACCGGGATGCCGTGCCGCTGCAGGATGCGTGCGCACGTGAGGCCTCCCGGTCCGGCGCCGATGATGCTGATGCGCGCGTTCGCGGGCGTCGGAGAGTCCATGGTGGATTCCTTTCGTCGGTCGGGGTTCCCGGCGACGCCGACGCCACGGCGCGGCGATGGCCGGTGCCGCGCCCCCACGGCGCGGCTCCCCTACGGAGACCACCAAAGCAGAAATGAGTCCGAAAGTGCAACGGTTTCAGTTTCTGGTTCGCTTCAGTTTCTGGGGTACCGTGGGCCCATGCCCGACTCTCCGATCCCGACCATTGGCCGTCGCGAGCGCAAGAAGGCCGCGACGAGACAGGCCATCGCCGACGCCGCCCTGGAGCTCTTCCTGGAGCACGGTTTCGAGCAGGTGAGCGTCCGCGATGTCGCCGAAAGGGCCGACGTGTCGACGACGACCCTCTTCGCGCACTTCCCGGGCAAGGAGGCGCTGGTCTTCGACCGTGAAGAGGAGGTCGAGGCGGCGCTGACCTCCGCCGTCCGTGAACGGCCCGAGGGTCAGGGCGTGGTCGAGGCGCTCCGTGCGCACGCGCTGAAGTCCTGGGCGGCGCTCGCGTCGGATCCGCGTCTGCACCGGTTCGCCGATCTGGTGGACGGGACGCCCGCACTCCGCGAATACGCGGAGCGCATGTGGATGCGCCATGCGGGCGCCCTCGGCGCCGTGATCGCGGAGGAACTCGGCCGGGAGTCGGACGATCTCGCCTGCTCGGCACTCGCGCGGTTCGTCCTGCAAGTCCCGACCCTGGTCAAGGGTCGAGAGGATCCACACGCGGCTGTGGAGACGGTGTTCGACCTGCTGCTCCACGGCTGGCGGGCGTAGCGCGAGGGGCACCGGTGCGCATGGCGCGGCGTATGTCCGGAAGGGTGCAGGGTGCCCTACGGCATCGACGCGAAGCTGTGATCTCCCTCGATGGTTGAACGGTGATCTGCCTCTTAATCTGATCCTGTTCAAAGCAGAGGGGAACAGCAGTGAAGTTCAACAAGCGCCTGGCTGCGGTGGCCGCGGCTGCGGTGGTCGGCCCGACGGTCCTCATGACCACGCCCGCCATGGCCGACGAGGCCGCCCAGCCCGCGGTGACCGTCCCGGACACCGAGCCGAAGGGATCCGCCGCGCCCGCGGCCGCGGCGGCGCCCGCGGAGGCGCCCGGGGTTACGGCCGCCCCGGAGGCGAAGAAGCCCGAGGCCCAGAAGCCCGGGGCCAAGCCGGAGGCCCAGACGCCGGAGGGCCAGAAGCCCGCGGGCCAGACGGCATCCAAGGAGGCCGGGAACGCCTCCGACGATGAGTACGAGCAGCCCACCGGCACCCTGATGGGCCCGGAGGTCACCGTCCACGGCATCCCCAAGGACGGGTTCAAGAAGGACGGCAGCTGGACGAAGCTGAACGTGGAGGTCGACAACGCCGGCCACCGCGCCGTCCCGAACTACACCCCGAGCCTCAACGTCATGCAGTGGGACGGCGGCTTCACGACCTCGCAGGTCAAGGTCGAGCGGCTGGTCGGCGGCACCTGGCAGCCCGTCAAGGCCGTCACCGCCGAAACCATGGGGCCCGGGTTCAAGTACTACCTCGGGACCACCGCCTCCGTGGCCGCCGAGGCGGTCTACACGGTGGAGGTGCGGATCAGCTTCACCGCCGACACTCCGGCCCTTCCCTTCGATCTGTACTCCGACGGCACCAGCCGTAACGGCTCGATCGTCAGCGCGTCCCCCGCGAGCTGGTACCAGTCCAAGATCGAGGGCGCCGAGGACGGGGACGAGACGCAGCCGACGTTCATCGAGGGGCCCGCCCTGACGGTGAGCGAGGTGCCCGGCTCCATCACCGCCGGTGGCGGGTGGGCGAACGTGACCGTCCACGTCGACAACACCGGCAAGGACGCCCAGAAGACGTTCGACCTGGGGATGAGCCTGTCCCATCTGGACCGGTCCGGCATGAACCGCGACCAGATCCGGGTCGAGGTCTACAGCAAGGACGAGAACGGTGTCCTCGGTTGGCACCCGACGGAAGATTGGCTCGGGGAGCAGGACAACTTCGCCTACGAGCTCGCGTCCGGGCCGATCGGCAGCGGCAAGGCCTTTGACGTCCAGGTCCGGATCCGGGTGTCCGCGGACGCGCCCACGGGCGACCTCAGCATCCGTTCGTGGGGCGGCGGACCGTACGACGAGGAAGCCAACTCGTACGTCGAGTCGCGCTCCAAGCCCCGCCTGACCAAGATCGTCGCCGCCGACAAGAACGACGGCGGCAACACGGGCAACACGGGCAATACGGGCAACCAGCCGAAGCCCGACGGGGGCGCGACCCCGATCAACAGCGGCACCGGCACCGGCACCGGCACGACCACCGCCCCCGCGGGTGGTGAACTCGCCGCCACCGGCGCCGACCCGGCCACCACCTGGGCCCTGGGCGGCGCGGGCGTGGCAGTGGCCATGGGCGTTGCCCTGGTCGCCGGCACCGGCCGCCGGCGCCGCACCACGGTCTGAGACACGGCGATGCCCCCGCCCTCCCGGAGGGCGGGGGCATCGCCGTGCCCGGACGAGCTCAGCGGGCCCGGTTCGGCAGACCATGGCCATCGCCACGCTGCGCCTCGGTCGGCGGTGGCGCTGTCGGTGGGACGGTTTAGCCTGCGTCACATGATCGAGGGGGAATTCGCCGTACCGTCACCGGCTGGGCTCGCCGACGAGGTCGCGGCCGTGCTGGCCGACCGCCGCGACCCCGGCGTCGAGGCGTTCGAACGCGTGCTCAACGCCGTGGTGAGCCACAGCTACCGGGACCGCGACACACTGACCGCCGCGTTGCGCTCCCTTCCGGGGGAGTTCACGGCGCTGCCGCACCCCCGGGTGCGATGGGTCGCCGGTGTCGTCGGTGCCGCGGTCGGTCCGCTTGGCGGGGAGTCCTGGGAGAACGCCGGGGCGGGCTGGCTGGAACTGTGCCAGCACGTGGCGTTGGACTACGTCGCCGGAGCGCGCGTCGTCGAACTCGGCGCGCGGCTGCGGGCAGGTGACCCCGTTCCTTTCCTGCTGTCCGTGCCGAGCAGGCCGTCCGGCGCGGTGGAGCCGTACGAACTGGTAGCGCGCCTCGCCGAGTACGGGCGGCTGGGCGTCCGGCCGGGCCCCGCGGACCTGGGGCAGGCGCTGCTGCGCTGCGGCGGCCCGGTGGATGCCGGAGCGGTGCGCGCGGCGGAGAAGTTGGAGCTGGACGAGGGGCCCCGGGTGGCCGCCTGGCTGCGGCAGGGCGGTCTGCCCCTGCCGGCGTCGTGGCGGGAGCGCGAGTCGGGTGCGCCCGAGCGTCCCAGCAGGCGCCGCGGAGCGCGGATCGGCCGCCGGATCCTGGTGGGGCACGATGCGATCGACGGCCGGGGCGCGTTCCCCCGGCGCTTCTGGTCGCTGTTCCGGAAGTTCGAGCCGTACATCGGTTGTGCGCACGCGTCCCTGCCCGACGGCCGGGACGCGCACACGGTCGCGACCCTGCCCTGGCACCCGGAGATCGCCGCGGCCCGGCTCCTGGCGGGTGTCGCCTCGGCGGCCGACCAGGACGGGTGCGGGGCCCCCGCGTTCCTGGAGGCCCTGGCTGCGGCCGAGGGACCGGCCGGACCCGCGGTGCACCTCGCCGTCGCGTACGGGCTCGCCTCCGTCCCGGAGCGGGACCGGGAGGCCGCGGTGCGGGCGCTGGTCCTGCTGGCCGCGCGGGGCCGGCTGGACGGGGAACTGCTGGGCCGGGAGCTGGCCGAACTCGTGGGGCTGGGCACGCTGAAGGTGCCCCTGCTGACCGAGTCGCTGCGGGCGGCGGCCGCCCTGCCGGGGGGAGCCGAGGCGGTCTGGGCGGTCCTGGCCCCCGCGCTCCCGGGCTTCCTGGCGTGCGTCCGGCCGCAGGCGCTCGGGGCGCTGCTGGCCGTCGCGGCGGACTCCGCGCGGCTGTCCGGTGCCTACGGTGAGCTGCCCGAGGTGACCGCGCTCGGGCAGCAGCCGGGTTCGTCCCAGCTGCTCAAGCAGGCCCGGCGGCTGCGCGACACGCTGGCCGGGCGCTGACCCCGGGGAGGGCGTCCTGGGCCGCGGCGGCCGCGGGTGAAGGTCTGAAGATCGTTTGCAGGGCGAGGCATTCCGGGTCGTCTGCCGGCGGGGGGTGTACCTGGGTACACCCCCCTTCGGCATCCACGTACAAGGGCGGCGCGGATCCGCACCGGCAGAGTCGGGGGCAGGGCGTGACGGGCACGCCGGAAGCGATCGACGGGGGAGGCCGGGCAGCATGCCGGACCGCAAGCAGGGGCAGCGGCAGCCGCGGACGGGGTGGGCGGTGGAAGCGGGGGCGTTCCTCGCGGTCGCCTTCGCGGCGGCGGGGTTGTGGGGCGCCGTGCAGCCCGCGACGGGGATCCCGCCCGAGGTGGTGCAACTGACCCAGTTCGGGCCCGCCGTCGCCGTGGCGGCCGTGGCGCTGCTGTGGGCCGGCCGGGTCAGGGACCGGCTCGCGGGAACCCTGCCGGCGCGGGGCCGCGGGCCCGCCCGGGGCAGCGGGCCGGCCCGGGGCAGCGGGCCGGCCCGGGGCAGCGCGCCGGCCGGCTACGAGGTGCCGAGTTCGGCACGCCTCCGGGCGGCCCTCCTGCTCACCCCGGCCCTGATCACCGCGCTGTGCGCGGGCGGTGGCGTACTGGTGGCCGGCTCACTCCCGGTGACCGGCCCTCGGGCCCTGGAGAACCCCCTCGTCCTGGTCGTGGCCGCCCAGCTCGTCGGTGCCTGCGGCGAGGAGATCGGGTGGCGCTGCTACTTCCAGCCGCTGCTGCGCACCCGCTTCGGCCCGGTCACCTCTTCGGTCCTGGTGGGCGTGGCCTGGGGCCTGTGGCACGTACCGGTCCTCGCGCAGGACCCGGCGTACGCGGCCGGCTTCCTGCTGGCCACCGTCGCCCTGTCCGTGATCCTCGGTCTGGCTCTGGAACGCCTGCGGAGCAACAGGCTGCTGCTCGCCGGCGGCTTCCACACCCTGGTCAACCTCGGGATGCTGCTCGTCACGGACGAGACGTCCGGGGCGGTCCTGCCGATGGTGCTCTTCGGCGCGGCCTGTCTGGTCGCAGCGCTCCCCTGGATCGCCTCCGCCCGCCGGGCGGCGACGGCGCCGGATAGCATCACCGCAACGGCGCGCGCAGAGCGCTGACGTGACGGAACGGAACCACAGACAGGTGGGCATGGCACAGGGGGGCGAGCGCACCGGCATCAGGGTCGCCGCGGCCGACATCGGCCGCTGCCAGCTGCTCTCGCTCGCCGCCTTCGCCGTGTCCGGGGCCGGCGCCCTCGTGGTGGGGGCACTGCTGCTCCTGCCCGTCGGCGTCGGCTTCTTCCTGCTCCCGCCCGCCGCGGCGGCCCTGCGCCGCCTGTCCGACCGCTACCGCGGCTGGGCCGCCCGCTGGACGGGAACCGTGATCAGCCCGCCGGAACCGCTGCCGCCCCGGTCGGTCCCGCGCGAGGGCACGGCCGGACGCCGCCGACGGGCCCTCGCCCTCCTCGGTGACATCGGGTTCTGGCGCGACCTGCGCTGGGCCTGGGCGGAGCCGTGGACGGGTGCGCTCCTCGTCGCCGTGCCCCTGGCGCTCGTCGCGTACGGCGTTTTCGGTGCGGCCGTACAGCCCTTCGTCTGGCGGCTCCTGGGCGACGGAAACTGGTATGCCTTCGTTCCGGTCGAATCCCCGGCGGCGATGCTGGCCGCTCTCCTGCTCGGCGTCGCGTTCGGCGTCGCGGGGGTGCTCCTGGCCCCCGTGGCGCTGCGGCTGCACGCCCGCTGGAGCGGGCGGCTGCTGGCCGCCCCGTACACCACCGAACTCGTCCGCCGCATCGAGCACCTCGCAGAGTCCCGCGCCGACATCCTCGACGTCCAGGCCGCCGAACTGCGGCGCATCGAGCGGGACCTGCACGACGGTGCGCAGGCCCGGCTGGTCGCCCTGGGCATGACCCTCGACGAGGCCGTCCGGCTCCTCGACTCCGACCCTCCGGCCGCCCGGGCACTGCTGCGGGAGGTGCGCGCCACCTCCCAGCGGGCCCTGCAGGACCTCCGCGAGCTGGTCCACGGCGTCCTGCCGCCCGTCCTCGCCGACCGGGGTCTCGGTGACGCGGTGCGCTCGCTGGCCCTGGACAGCCACCTCGACGTCCACGTCGAGGCCGCCCTGCCGGGCCGGCTCCCGGCGTCCGTGGAGTCCGCGGGCTACTTCGCCACCGCGGAGCTGCTCGCCAACGCCGCCAAGCACTCCGGCGCCCCCGAGGTCCGCATCCGGCTGAGCCATACGTACGGCGTCCTGCGCGTCGTGGTCGCCGACGACGGCCGCGGCGGCGCGGACCCGGGCGGGAACGGACTGCGGGGCATCCGGCGCCGGCTCGCCCCCTTCGACGGAACCCTCGTCCTGCACAGCCCGCGGGGCGGTCCGACCACCGCGACCTTGGAGATACCGTGCGCGTCGTCCTGGCCGAAGACCTCTTCCTCCTCCGGGACGGGCTGACGCGCACCCTGCAGGACCACGGCTTCGAGGTGGTCGCCGCGGTCGACAACGGCCCCGCCCTGCTGAGGACGCTCCTCGAAGAGGAGCCGGACGTGGCCGTGGTCGACATCCGGCTGCCACCCACCTTCACCGACGAGGGCCTCCAGGCAGCCCTGGAGGCCCGGCGGACCCGGCCGGCGTTGCCGGTTCTGGTGCTGTCCCAGTACGTGGACCAGCTCTACGCGCACGAACTGCTCGCCGGGGGACAGGGTGCGATCGGCTACCTCCTCAAGGACCGGATCACGCACACCACCCAGTTCGTCGACGCGGTCCGCACCGTCGCCGCGGGCGGTACGGTGATGGACCCGCAGGTCATCGCACGGTTGCTGGCCCGCAGCGACGCCCGGGGCACCACGGCGGAGCTGACACCGCGCGAGCTGGACGTACTGGGACGCATGGCCGAGGGCCGCTCCAACGCGGCCGTGGCGCAGACGCTGTTCATCAGCGAGAGCGCGGTCGCCAAACACACCGCTGCCATCTTCGCCAAGCTGCGGATCGAACCGTCCGCGGACGACAACCGCCGGGTGCTGGCCGTACTGGCCTATCTGAAACGCTAGGCCGTGCCGCGCAAGGGCCATGAACTGACCGGCCCCGGAGGGGAGTCGGTGTCAGTCAGGAGTTCCCGGCATGCCCCACCAGGCGTTCCTGCCCTTGACGTCGGCTGTCGGACACGTCGTGCGCCACGCAGCGAGCACCGGGGGGCGACCTGGACGTGCGAAGGAGAGCCGTCTTCTCCGTAGGCTCAGACGGAGTCTCGCCGAGTCGTCGATGACGTTGTCGTGGATGACGAGGACCCGGGCCACCTCGCGGGGGTCGTGCTCGCTGGCCCCTCCGCCGACCCGCCGAAGGCGGAGCCTGGCAGGGCCGTCGGCCTCGCGGGCGACGATCCGTACCTCGACCAGCCGCCGCCGGTCCCACGCCCAGTACGCGATCTCCGCCACCGCGTAGGCCACGGTCACATACACCGCCCACCTGACGTCGGCGGCCGTCCACAGCACCAGGCCGAACGAGCCGAGGCAGCAACCACCCATCACCGCCGTGCGTCGTAGCCGCGCATGCATCCGCGTACTCTTGTCCGCCGCGTCCCAGAGCAGACCTTCGCTGACAGCCATCCCGCCATCATGGTCCCCGCACCGTCATCCTGAAAGTCTGTCCTGAAAGCCTGAAGCGGGACGCCAAGCCCAGGCCGATTCATGGGTGAACGGCCTTCGAGGTCAACGCAGTTGCGCCGCGCCGGTCACCGGCGCCGGCTCGCCGGCCCGTGGTCTCGAGTCCGCGCCGTGAGGAGCGTGGTGTTGGTCACCGCACCGGAACCCAGGTTGATGACCCGGCCGGCGGTGCGGTCCGGTCCGGCGTGGCGGACCAGGGCTCCGCAGATGCGGCCACCGACCAGGAACGGGGAGAGTACGAAGGGGAGCCGGAGATCGCACCGTGCGCCGGACGAAGGGTCGAAGAACGGCATCCGGACGGTGTCACTGTCCACACGCCGCTGGAGGACGACGGTCCCCTGGCGGGCGCCCTCGGTGATCAGGGCCCGCCAGCTGCGGCCGTCGTGGTCGGTGCCGAACACCACTCCGCGGCCGCTGCCTTCGTTCGCCGGCTTGAGGACCAGGTCCGCCCGCTCCCGAAGCGCGCGGCGCAGGACGGCTTCCCGTTCCCGGCACGACTGCTGCGGCCCGGCCCACGCGGTCCAGGGGACGTGGGAGAGGACCAGTGCGCGGTCCTCGGCGGGCAGCAGGTCGAGGTCCTCGTGGATCCAGGCCAGGACCTGCTTGCTCCGCAGCAGCCGCATCGTCTCCGGCAGGAACAGCTCCACGGCGTCGGCGGCCAGCGCAGTGGCGATCGCATCCACGCCACCCGAGTCATCCGTGACCATCCAGGTGTAGAACCAGTTGAGGACCATGCCGACACGGGCGTCCCCCGCGTACAGGCGGCCGCGCTCGTCCGTACGCAACCGGCTCAGGTCCTCCACCACGACGTCCCGCCCCGCGCTCGCGGCGGAATCGACGGTCGGGCGCAGGTAGGCGCGCAGCGCACGCCGGTTGCCGAGCTTCGCGGCCTGCCCGAGGCGGGTGCGCCAGGTCGGTACCAGCAGGCGGCCCCCGAGCCCGCTCCGCCGGGACATCAGGGCGGCCAGGAGCGCCGAGCGGGCCGCCAGGACCGGGGAGGGGGCGGTCAAGGCGCCGCCCGGCCACAACCGGGCGTAGGCCTCCGCCATCCGGTCCAGCGCCGGAATCCCGTAGGTGGTGGCCGAGATGTTCAGCTCCAGGAACTTCGGGACACCCCGGCAGAGCAGGACATCGGGCCGGGCGACGCGTAGTACCTCGCCGTGCTCCAGCGGCCGGGAGGGGGTGAGCAGCCGGTGCGGGCATCGGTCGTGCATCACCTCCCGCAGCTCGCCCACCGTGGTGGCCCGCCTGCGGCAGGCGTCGACAGCCAGCCGCAACAGCCGCTCCGCGACCGCACCCAGCGCCTCGTAGTCGCGGCGGGCGACGACCAGCGGACGCATCGGCTGCCACGGCCGACCGCGCTGTCAGTGCTCCTGCGCCCCGTACGGCCAGCGTCCCGTCGCCGCGCGCCGGGCGAGGAACGCCGTCCGGTCGCTCGTGGGCAACTGCTCCCAGAGGTCGTGGAGAGCCACAGGCACACCCTGGTCGGCGCATTCCGGGCGGGCGTGGTGGGCCGGGGGCCCGGTGATGGGTGTCGTCATGCCGGGACAACCCGCCTTCCGGGCCTGGGGTAACGCGCGCCGTCTCGGCCCGGGAAGGGTCGGGTGGCGACCACGAGCGTACCCGGGTGCCTTGTCCGCGCCGAACCCGGCGGGGACAAGGCAAAGCCCGGACGGGGTGGTCCGGGCCTTCGCCACGATGGCGCGGCTCTGTCCGTCAGAACGTGCGCTGGGTGGACCAGTTGGCGTGGCTGGACGGGTTGGTCAGGTCGTAGGCCGTGCCGGAGAGGCGTCCGTCCGGGCCTCGGACCCCGGTGTACCGTCCTACCGGCCCGTGCGACCAGGTGACGACGAAGCAGATGTTCTGTCCGTCCACGGCACCCTCCCTCAGCTGACGGCAGCGCCGAACCACCTGGGCAGGTGGCCGAGCAGATCCTGCTGATCTTCACCGACCCACGCCACGTGGCCGTCCGGCCGCAGAAGCACGGCGGGCACGCCCAGCTCGTCGCTGACGTCGACGACGTGATCGATCCGGTCGGCCCACCCGGCGACCGAGAGCCGGCCGGTCTGGTCGAGGAGAAGTCCGCGGCCGTCGTGCATCAGCTCGTAGAGGCGCCCGCGCTTCAGCCCCACGTCCCGCATCCGCCGGCCGAGCAGTTCGTGGCCCCCGCCGAAGTCGTAGCGGACCCCGACCGCGGTGATCATCTCGGTGACGTACCGGTTCACCTCCTCGAAGTCCATCAGCTTCGAGAACAGCTCCCGCAGCGCCGTCGCACCCGGATCGGCCCCCAGCAGGGTGATCCCCGCCCGGGTGTTGTCCAGTACTGCGGCGCCCACCGGGTGCCGTTCGGTGTGGTAGGTGTCCAGCAGCCCCTCCGGCGCCCAGCCGTTGACCGCGGCGGCCAGCTTCCAGCCGAGGTTGAACGCGTCCTGCACGCCCAGGTTGAGCCCCTGCCCGCCGGTCGGCGGGTGGATGTGCGCGGCATCGCCGGCCAGCAGCACCCGGCCGACCCGGTAGCGCTCGGCCTGTCGGGTGGCGTCGCCGAACCGGGACAGCCAGCGCGGCGAGTGCACGCCGAAGTCGGTGCCCGCGAAGGCCCGCAGCTGCTGCTTGAACTCTTCGAGGGTCGGCGCGGCCGTACGGTCCTCGGCCACCCCGTCGGCGGGCACGATCACCCGGCACAGCCCGCCCTCGGTGGGGGCGACACCGAAGCGCAGTTGGGTCTTGCGGACCTCCTCGACGACGGCGGCGATCGTCGCCGGATCCTCGGTCACCTCCATCTCACCCAGCAGCGTCTCGACCTTCGCGGGTTCGCCGGGGAAGCCGACGCCGAGGAGCTTGCGCACCGCACTGCGGCCGCCGTCGCAGCCGACGAGGTAGCGCGAGCGCAGCCGCGTCCCGTCCGTCAGCTCGATGCTCACCCCGTCCTCGTCCTGGCTCAGCCCGACCACTTCGCAGCCGCGCCGGATCTCGGTACCGAGTTCGAGGGCGCGCTCGTTGAGCAGCCGCTCGGTGACCGGCTGCGGGGTGGCGAGGCCGTACGGGTGCCCCGTGTCCAGCCGGTCCGGCCACGGCTTCATGATGCCGCCGAACATGCCGCCGACCTGGAACTTCTCGCTGACCGTGAGGAACCGGTCCAGCAGACCGCGCTGGTCCATCACCTCGACGCTGCGTGCGTGCAGGCCCTGTCCGCGGGACTGCTCGGTCGGCTCGGTCAACTTCTCCAGCACGACCACCTGCACTCCGGCCAGCCGCAACTCGCAGGCCAGCATCAAGCCGGTCGGTCCGCCGCCGACCACGATCACGTCAATCATCACTACGCCCATTCAACGAGATTGGATTCCGCCCAGCCGCTCCGCGCGGTCCGCCGGCGCGCACACCCGCGGCTGCGCGCCGATTCCCCGCAGCCGCACCGCGCGCCCCACCGGCGGATCGACGTTCCCGTGCAACCCGTGCGTCGACATCAACACACGCACGCAGGTACGTACGCCGCGAAACTGTCATTTCCGCAGGTTCTGGCCTTGGCCGGCCATTCTGCGGCACGACCAGGGCCTTGCCGCAAGCCCCCCGATGCGCTATATGTTGAGGAGGGCAAGGAGTGGGTACTCTCCTTGCCCTTTGTCGTTCGAGGAGCGCGGCGTCGCGGTGCCGCTGCCGAGCCGCTCTCGCGATACGGCGCCCGAACCCGGATGAGAGTGCGCACGCTCTGTCAAATCCCTTTGCCGTCATGGAAGAAGGGGCCAGGGTGGGTGTCCGCGCGACCGGGCATCGGCATTCATTCATTCATTCATTCCCGCGCCATCGAATGGTTGAGTGAGATCATGGAAAGCTTCAAGATCGATGAGCAACTGGTGCGCTCCCTGGTGCGTGAGCAGCACCCGGACCTTGCGGGACTGGACCTGCGGGAGGTGGTCGGCGGTTGGGACAACCAACTGTGGCGCCTCGGGGACGAGTTAGCCGTACGCATACCACGGACGGAGCGCGCGCCGTCCCTCCTGCGCAACGAATACCGGTGGCTGCCCGCCTTGGCGCCGAGCCTTCCACTACCCGTCCCGACCCCCGTGCGGATCGGCGAACCGTCCGCACGGTTCCCGCGGCCATGGAACATCGCGACGTGGGTTCCCGGCGAACCGGCCGACCAGGCCCCGATCGGCCGCGGCCGCGCAGCCGACACTTTGGCGGGCTTCCTCAAAGCGCTCCACACGGAGGCGCCCGCCGAGGCGCCGGTCAGCCCGGATCGTGGCGTCCCCCTGAAGGTGCTCACGGACGGTTTCGGAAAGGGACTTGAGGAAGTCGTCTCCGGGGACGTTGCAGGCGATTTCCGGGATGCCCGGGACATCCGCCGCATCTGGGACGAGGCCGTCGCAGCCCCCGACTGGCAGGGGCCGCCGCTATGGCTGCACGGCGACCTCCACCCGGCGAACGTCGTCGTCCGGGACGGGACGCTCTCGGGCGTGATCGACTTCGGCGACATGTGTGCCGGCGATCCGGCGGCCGATCTTGCGGCCGCGTGGGTGCTCCTTCCCGCAGGGGCGGTTCCACGGTTCTTCGACGCCTACGCAGTCGCGGACGAGGCGATGATCCGGCGCGCACGGGGGCTGGCTGCCCTGAAAAGCCTTTTCCTCATCCTCATGGGCCGGGCAGGGGAGCGGGGCCTGCCAGGCGGTAAGCCGACATGGGGACCCGCGGGCCGGGCGGCCCTCGACCGGGTTCGTGACGGGGGCGGACGGGGGTAGACGGGGCCAGGGGCCGCGCTTCGCTGCCCCCGGCGTGGTCAGGGGGTCCGTCCGCCGGGGGTCGGCCCGCTTCGTACACTCGCCTGGTGGACGAGATGAGATGTACCAACTGTGGTGCCGTCGGCCTGGAGCCGGGCTTCGTCGAGGACGCGGGGGAGGGCGCCCGGGGTTACGCCCGATGGATCGCCGGGCCGCTGGAGCGCGGCCTGTTCGGCGGCGCCAAGCGCCTGGGCCGGCCCCGCCGACGCATCGAGGCCTACCGCTGCCCGCGCTGCGCGCACCTGGCACTCTTCGCCACCGACCCCGTCTGACAGCCGCCCTGTCGGGCAGAGGCCCGGACTGGGTACCTGGCGGCGGGCGCCTCGGGGTTGAGCCGGATCGGTCCGCGAGCTCGCCCGCGGGCTGCCGCACGCGCTCCCGTATGCAAGGCTGGAAGAAGAGCCAACCGGGCCAGTCTGCCCCGTGAGGCCCGGCCGATCGACGGATGTCGCCATGCCCAAGTGCCTCGTCTTGCGTACCGTGCCGGTGGCTCTCGCCGGCGCCGCCCTCGCCGTCTTCGTGACGGCTCCTGCCGCGACGGCTTCCGCGTCCGGTCAGGCCGCAGCACATGTCCACGCCGCCACGGGCGTCCAGGCGGCCACCCTGTCGATACCCGCCATCGGCGTGTCCGGGCTGCCTGTGGTCCCGTACCCGGGCAGTCCCGACGACGCGCCGGGCACCCGGATCCAGGACCAGGGCGCTGCGGCGAGCCCGTACGGCCCGGGGGGAGGCGTCGGCCCCGGAGACGTGGGGAACTACATCGTCACCGGGCACCGCGTCGTGGCGGGCGGCCCGATGCGGGCCCTCCCTTCGCTGCCGGCCGGGGCGCAGGTGTCCGTCACCGCCGGTGACGTGACGTACCAGTACACGATCACCGCGACCCGGACCACGTCGTTCCGGTCGCCGGCGTCGATGGCCGCGCAACGCGCCGCGGTCCCCGGATCCCCGGGCGCCGTTCCCACTCAAGCGATGATCACCCTGACCACGTGTCTCACGCCTGAGGACGACGCGGCGGGCAACTTCTGGCGGGACGCGCAGAACAACCCCGAACACCGCATCGACAAGATCGGCGTTCTTACGGCCACCAAGCCCTGAGGGAGCGCCACCCGCCTGCGGCTCGCGCGGCTGGACCGCATCGCCGCTTCGCGGCCCGCTGCACGCGGCGGCCGAACTCCCCGAGAACTGCACCGGTACGGCGGGGTGCACGCTCTCGTGAGGCCGTGCACCACCGGTCAGTTCCCGGTGTGCCAGCGGTGGTGGGGAAGGTAGCGGACGTCGAAGTTCTCCTCGGCGGCGCGGAACCTGTCGGGGGTGGGGACGAGCGACTGCCGAGGCAGGCCGACCTCCTCGGTGGGAGCGCCGAGGTTCTCGAAGAACCGCTCGAAGGTGACACCGGGGCCGGCGGCCACCCCGACGACACGGCTGTGGTGGCGCTCGATGCGGTAGGCGTGCGGGCAGTTCTTCGGTACGAAGCCGAAGTCGCCACTGGTGAGCAGCTGTTGGCGCTGCCCGCCCTGCGGGTCCTCGGCGAAGAGGCGTACCGCGCCGTCGGTGACGTAGAAGACCTCGTAGGTGTCCGCGTGGACGTGGGTCGGGATGATCTCGCCCTTGGGGCCTTCGACGGTGAAGAAGTTGAAGGTGTTCTCGGTCTGCTCGCCGCCGGCGTAGACGGTGACCAGGTCGGTGAACAGGTGGGCGCGGTCGCCCATGCCCTTCTCCACGAAGTAGGGCAGGCCGGGCTCGGCGGGGATGCGCGAACGCGGGCGGTATCGGGTGGCGAACTCCATGGTCATGGGAAACCTCCGGGTCGAGGAGTCGAGATAGTCGGGGAGCCGAGATATTCGTCAGGCTACCTGACATTAACCGGAGTGGTGGTGAACGGGCTACGGCAGGGAGCGCGAGGAGTGGAGCGGCGGTGGCTATGCTCAAGGCCCCCTGCCTACCGAGGAGCCATGAGCCAGCCCGCCCCGAACCTGCCCCAGTTGCTCACCCAGGCCAAGCGCTGGTTCGAGGACGCGCTGCTCGCCGGCATGCGGGCCGCGGACGAACAGCCGGTGAGCGCCGCCCAGGCGGCGGTGTTCGCCACGCTCGACGCCGAGGGCACCTCGATCGCCGAGCTCGCCCGCCGGATCGGCGTCACCCGGCAGACCGCCCACCAGGCCGTGCACAGCCTGATCGGGATGAGCCTGCTGGAGCAGGTACCGGATCCGGCCTCCGCCCGCAGCAGCCTGGTCCGTGTCACCGCCGAAGGGGCCCGCGTCCATCGGCGCGCGCTGGCGACGATCGCCGTCATCGAGGACGTCCTCGCCGACCGCATCGGCGCCGCCGCCGTCAACTCCCTGCGGGACGCGCTGACCCTGCCCTGGGGGGAGCCGCCGCTGGTGGACGCGCCCGACGCCACCTCGGTCGATCACCTATGACCGAGTGCCGGAGTGCTTCGGCAGGCGGGTGAAGAGCATCTGGCCCAGCGCCAGCACGCTGAGTCCGAACATCAGGACGCCGAGGGGGACATGGAGCGAGGCGACGTGTGCGATGCCCAGGACCACTTGCGCCGAAGCGAGGACGAGGAAGCCGGACGCGTACAGGATGGGGCGGGGCGAACCGCCGCCCGGCCGCCATGCCAGGACCGCGGCGAGTACGTACAGCATCGATGCGCCGTACATCACGCGTGCTCCGACGCCGTGCAGGAGCTCGCCGTACGACGAGGACAGCAGGAGTCCGGCGGTTGCCGCCTGGAAGAAGATGGCCAGGGTCTGCAGGGCTATCGCGACCTGGAGGAACGTGATCCGGCCCGGTACTGCCGTCGTCTGCGTGGCCATGGCGCGGCCCCCTCTTCTGCCTCGCGGCGGTGGATCGTCAGTGTCTCGGTGGTTCGACGACGTGGGCCCGCGAAATGTGAGGCGGAGCGCAGAGATCACAATCCGGTGCGGTGTTTCGTCGAAGCACCGAGAGATGAAGCGGACGAGAAGAACCAGGGAGCGGTCGTGACCATGAGCACCCCATCCGAGGCAGGGCACGACCCGTTCGAGCCGGGCCTGAGCGCGATCGTCGACGAGCGACGCCAGCTGATCAACCTCGCCTACCGGCTGCTCGGTTCACTGGCCGAGGCCGAGGACGCCGTCCAGGAGACCTACACCCGCTGGTACGCCATGTCGCGGCAACAGCAGGAGGCCATCGCGTCACCCGGCGCCTGGCTGACGACGGTGGCCAGCCGCATCTGCCTCGACGTGCTCGGCTCGGCGCGGGCCCGGCGCGAGCGCTACGTCGGCGCATGGATACCCGAGCCGCTGCCGGACCGTAGGGAGTGGTTCAGCGGGTCGGCGGGCGGCGGCAGGGCCGAGCCGGCCGACCCCGCCGACCGGGTCACTCTGGACGAGTCGGTGAACATGGCCTTCCTCGTCGTACTGGAGTCGATGACGCCGGCCGAACGCGTGGCGTTCATCCTGCACGACGTCTTCCGCTACCCCTTCGCCGAGGTCGCCGAGATCGTCGGCCGCACGCCCGCGGCCTGCCGGCAGCTGGCGTCCTCGGCCCGCCGGCGCATTCAGGCCGACCAGGCCCCGGCGGCTGCGACGGCCGGACAGGCGGGCCTGGTAAGGGACTTCAAGAAGGCGTGGGAGGCCAGGGACATCAAGGCCCTCGTCGGCCTCCTCGACCCCGACGCCACGATGACCGCCGACGGCGGCGGCCTGGTCGGAACCGTCCTGCGCCCGGTCGAGGGCAGCGCGCGCATCGCCCAGTACCTGATCCACATCGCCGACAAGGCTCCTGGACTGACGCTCCTGGAGCGGACGGTCAACGGCCGTCCCGGCCTGGTCGCCCAGCACGACGGCATCACCGTGACCGTGGCGGCGTTCAGCCTCACCGGCGGTCGCATCACCCGCATCTGGGCAGTCCGCAACCCGGAGAAACTCCGCCCGTGGACCGAGAACGTACAGGGCTGACCCCCGCGCGCCATACGCGAAGGAAGCTGTCCGCGCGGCCCGGGCACCGTTCTTGGAGAGCGACGAGGTTCCCTCTCCAGACGGGACGCCACCGGGGCACGACATGCAGTGGCCGGGTACGGAGCTGCAACGGTCCGAGTGGTTCACCGGTGTCCAACAGTCCGTGATCGAAAGGCGCTTGACGATGAGTGCTCGCGACTACGTCGGCCATCTGTCGACCATCTCGGCCTACCTCGTACTGCCGACAGGGGTGCGAGAGCACCTCTTCGGCCGGATCGTGCGGGTTCTGCCTGAGACGGTCGAGATCGCCGCCGACATCACCGTCCATCTCGCGCGTCGCCGCCACGACCACTAGTACCGCCAGGGGGCGTCGAATATTCCGTGCCGTGTTGGGCGGCGGAGGTGCAGACTCGCTGCATGGTGGACATACAGGCATTCAGGGACGCGGTCAGCCGCTGGGCGGCGGGCGGGCCCGGCGAACCGGCGAGTGAACTGGCCGTGCACCTACGGCTGCGTACGGCGGTGCTGCTGGAAGGGCCGAGCGACCTCGCGGCCGTCGAGGCGCTGGCAGCGCGGCGTGGCCGGGACCTGGCCGCCGAAGGGGTGTGCGTCGTGGCGATGGGCGGGGCGATGAGCGTCGCCCGCTACGCCGGGCTTCTCGGACCCCCCGGTCTCGGCCTGCGCCTGAGAGGGCTGTGCGATGAGCGCGAGCAGGGCTTCTACGATCGCGGCCTGAAGCGGGCCCGGGTGCCGCACCAGGGGTTCTTCGTGTGCGTGGCGGACCTCGAAGAGGAGCTCCTGCGCGCGCTGGGTGCGGCGAGGGTCGAGGAGATCATCCGGGCCGAGGGCGACCTGCGGGCCTGGCAGACCTTCCTCCGCCAGCCCGCACAGCACGATCGCCCCCGGCAGCAGCAGTTGCGGCGCTTCCTCGGCACGAAGAAGGGCCGCAAGATCCGCTACGGCCGACTCCTGGTGGAGGCCCTCGACCCCGGACGGGTGCCGGCCCCGCTCGACGACCTCCTCACGAGCCTGTGAGGTCCGGGCGCCAGGGCGGGGCATCGGATCGCCGGAACCGCCTGAGCGCCCGGTGGCCGATCGGCCGAACCAGGGTCAGGCTGTCTGAATGAGCCGCCCGCACCCGGGCAGGCGCAGTACGTATTCGGTGGATCGTGATCGAGACCGCACACGAGTCGAGGAGGCGTCATGCCACGCGGTTCCAGCCCCAAGCGCGAACGTCAGTACGAACACATCAAGGAGAGCGCCGAGGAGCGTGGCGAGAGCACCAAGCGTGCCAAGGAGATCGCCGCGCGCACCGTCAACAAGGAACGCGCCCGCTCCGGAGAGTCGAAGACCGCCAGCCGGTCCTCCATCCAGGACATGTCGTCCTCCAAGCGCGGCGGCCAGCGCTCCCACAGCGGCGCGCAGGGTCCCACGAAGGAACAGCTGTACAACGAGGCGAAGCAGCGGGGCGTCGAGGGTCGTTCGAAGATGGACAAGGCCGAACTCAAGCGGGCCCTCGGCCGCTGAACCTCCGCCGGGATCGGCGTGCCGGGGCCGCCTCGCGTGCGCTCCGGTGCGAGAAGTGGAGGCGAGCTTCCATGACCGAAGGCGCGAGTCCCTACATGTCCCCGGCGCGGGTCACCGTACTGGGCGTCCACTCCGGTGACCCGCCGTTTCGCATCGTGCAGATCGACGGCGAGGTCGTCAGCACCGCCACGTGCATGACGGACGTGCTGCTGACCGCCGCTGCCGCCGGCATCACCATCCACGACCTGGACGACCCCGGCGAGGTGCGGTGGGTCGGCGGCAGCAAGTACCGCTGGCGTGCGTCCTGAGGGGCCCGTCAGGCCCCCAAGGCCTCAGCCCGGCGGTTGTTCGACCGTGCTGGTGCCGCTGCCCTCCTGGGACTCCCACGTCCACGTCTCCTCCAGGCGGAGGCGTCCGTCGGGGAGCTCCGTCACCAGGGAGACGCAGTGCCCGGAGGCGGTCGTGCCGTCGAGCCGGAGCTGCACGTAGCGGAAGTCGACGGTGTCGTCCGCCCGGGTGCCGACCAGGTGACCCTTGACCACGTCCCCGCCGGAGTACTCGGCCCAGACGCGGCCGTCCTGTTCGTGGTACTCGAACGAGGTCTGCCGGCCGACCTGGCCGGGCGCCTGGTCGGCCACGGGGACGAAGACGAGGCCGTCGAGCGAGCGCGCCATGGGTGACTCCTGCGGGAAGGGATCCGGGGCCGGGGCCGGCCGGGGGACTGTTCGTGCCACCCTATGACCCCTGCGCACCCAGGAGTTCACTATCCGCGCGCCCGGACGTGCGCCTGCGCGCTTCCGCGCGCCTCCGCGGGAGGGATGGCCGCGGGCCGGAACCACCACGACCATGAACTGCCGCCACCGGCCGGGCAGCTGCGACCGCAGCGGCCCGGTGGACCGCCCGGGCGTACCACCGGCCATCACGGGGGAACGATGAGACGACGCTGGCTGGTCACGGGATGCTCCTCCGGCCTCGGGCAGGCACTGGCCACCGCCGCGGCCCGGGCCGGGGACGAACTGGCGGTCACCGCCCGCAAGACCGCCGACCTGGAGGAGCTGGCCGCCGCCTGGCCGGGCCGCATCCTCCCGGTCCCGCTCGAACTGCGTGACGCCGCCTCCTGCGAGGAGGCCGTCCGTACCGCGGCCGACCGCCTCGGCGGCATCGACATCCTCGTCAACAACGCCGGAGTCGGCCTGTTCGGCGCGGTCGAGGAGGTCTCGGACGCCGAGCTGCGCGACCAGCTGGAGACCCTGCTCGTCGGCCCCTGGCGGCTCACCCGCCTGGTCCTGCCGCTGATGCGGGCCCAGGGACACGGCCACATCGTCAACGTCTCCTCCGTGGTCGGCCGGATGGCCTTCCCCGGCCTGGCCGCCTACGTCGCCGCGAAGCACGCCCTGGAAGGCATGAGCCAGGCCCTGGCGGTCGAGGCCGCTCCGCACAACATCCGCGTCACCGTGCTCGAACCGGGCATGTTCGCCACCCGCTACGGCACGTCCTTGACCGAAGCGCGCCACCGGGTCCCCGCCTACGACGGGACCAACCGCGAGATGCTCGAAGGCACCCGCGGCCTCGCGGACAACCCCGAGACCGGCCGCCCCGAGGACTTCGCGGCGCGGGTCCTCGACGTCCTCGCCGCCGACGCACCTACGCCCCTGCGCATCCCGGTGGGCGACGACGCGTACGGCTATCTGGACCTGGCCGAGCAGGCGTCCCGCGCGGAGTACGCCGCGGCCCGGATCCTCGCTCAGGGACCGCCCCCGGTCTGACGGCGGCCGGACACGAAACCGGCGGTCACATGCCGCCGCCTCCGGAGAGGCCTCCGCCGCCTTCGGGCCCGGGCCCGTTCCCGTTGCGCCCGTCCCGCCCGGGCCGCAGGTCCAGCATGTCCAGGAGGGAGGCCAGGTCGTCGGGCCCGGTGGTGCGGGACGCGACCGCCTCGTGGGCCCGCTCGCGATGGACGGCGCCGCCGGGAGAGGTGGCGTCGCCGCGCCGGAGCCGGCCCGTCACTGCCGATCCGTACCGGCCCAGCCGGCCGGAGGACGACCGGCGCTGGGCGGCGCTCGCGCAGGGGGCGACGGCCCCTGTGGCACGGCGGCGCCGCGCCCTGCGGGTGACGACGGCCACGGTCTCCGCGAGGAGGCGCGGGCCGAGCGCGGCCTGTCGGAGCGCGGAGTCGGCGGCTGCGCGGCGAGCGGTTTCACGGGCGTCTGCCATGGTGCTCCTCGTCGTTCTCGGCGGGCCCTGACCGGCGGCGGCCAGGTGCCCGGGTGGTCTTGGGGTCGTGGAGTACGTGTGAGCGCCGGCCCGGGGACCGCAGTGCGGCAGCGGGTCGGCAGCCTCAGCGGGATCCGGTGAGGGGCCGCGCCACGGCCTTGGCGCGGGCAGCCGTACGCGCCGCGGCCGCCTCGACGGGGCGGTGGACGGCCCTCACCGGATGCCGGTGGTCGAACGCGTGCCGGGAGCGGTAGGCGAGTGAGGGCTTGCCGTGGGTGTCCGCGGCGGCGATGAGCAGTCCTCCCAGTAGGGAGAGGTCCGTCAGGAACTGAGCGCGCTGCCGTGCCCGCTCCTGCGGGTCCTTCACCGTCCAGAAGGCGTGTCCGGTGAAGGTGGTCGGCACCAGTGTGGCGGCGAGCGTGAGCGCGGCCAGGCGCGGGGCGCGCCCGGTCGCGAACAGCAGGCCCGCACCGGCCTGGATCGCGCTGTTGACGCGTACGAGGTTCAGCGGGTCCCCGGCCAGCGCCGGGATACGGTCCCCGACCGCCCGGACGACGGGCTGGGCGAGTTCCGCCGCGGCCTCGGGGTGGCGCAGCGTGCGCAGTCCGCCGGTGACGAACGGGGCGGCCAGCAGGGGGCGGGCGAGCTTTCGAAGGACAGCCATGCCCCGCTGCTGCCCCGACTCGGCCCGTCCATCCGGCCCGGGTCGATTCCACTGCCGGGCCGGGCCTGGCCGGGCCGGGACCGGATCCCGGCCGGGGCCCGGCGGCGAGCGCGCACCGTCAGCTCAGGGGCTTGTCCAGTACGGCCTTGCGGTGGCTGAAGGTGTCCAGGGAGTAGCGGCCGTGGTAGCTGCCCATGCCGCTTTCCCCCACGCCGCCGAAGGGCAGGTCGGAAACCGTGAGGTGGGCCACGGGGAGCCCGAACGCCAGGCCGCCCGAGGAGGTCTCCCGGGTCAGGCGTTCGCGGGTGGTGTCGGACTCGGTGAAGGCGTACAGGGCCAGGGGCTTGTCACGGTCGTTGATGAAGGCGATGGCCTCGTCCAGGCCGGCCACCTCGACCACGGGCAGGATCGGGCCGAAGATCTCCTCGCGCATGACGGGGGAGTCGGGCGCCACCTCGGCCAGGACGGTCGGGGCGATGTAGCGGTCGGCTCGGGCGTGGGTGCCGCCGATGACGGTGCGGCCGGAGCCGAGCAGGCCCGCCAGCCGGTCGAAGTGCCGCTCGTTGATGATCCGGCCGTAGTCCGGGGACGCCGCGGGGTCGTCGCCGTACAGCCCGCGCAGGACTTCGGCCAGCGCCTTCTCCAGCTCCCTGGCGGTCTCGGGGTCGGTCAGTACGTAGTCGGGAGCGACGCACGTCTGGCCCGCGTTCATGAACTTGGTGGCCGCCAGCCGGGCGGCCACGACGCCCAGATCGGTGCCGCGGTCGACGAACGCGGGTGACTTGCCGCCGAGTTCGAGCGTGACCGGCGTGAGGTTCTCGGCGGCGGCCCGCATGACGACCCGGCCGACCTGGCCGTTGCCCGTGTAGAAGATGTGGTCGAACCGCTGCGCGAGCAGGTCGGTGGTCTCGGCCACCGCGCCCTCCACCACGGCCACCGCATCGCGGTCGAGGTAGCGCGGCACGAGGTCGGCGATGGCGCGCGAGGTGGCGGGCGCCAGCTCGCTGGGCTTGGCCACGACGCAGTTGCCGGCGGCCAGCGCGCCGACGACCGGGGCGAGCAGCAGCTGGACGGGGTAGTTCCAGGGGGCGATGACGAGCACCACCCCGAGCGGGTCCTGCACGGTGTGCGCGACCGCGGGGCTCAGCCGCTCCGGTACCGGGGCGGGCTGCGGCCGCAGCCAGTCGGCCAGGTGCTCCAGGGTGTGGTCTATCTCCCGCACGGTGAAGTCGATCTCGGTGCGGTAGGCCTCCTTCCGGCTCTTGCCGAGGTCGGAGGCGAGCGCGGCGGCCAGCTCCTCACCCCGTTCGGTCAGCAGCGTCCGCAGGGCTTCGAGCTGGCGGGTACGCCAGGCCAGGGGCTTCGTACGGCCGGTGGCGAAGGCGGCGCGCAGCCGCGCGACGACGTCTGCGGGCTTTTCCGAGGGGTGGTCCGACATGCGTTTCTCCTGGAGGTTGCGCGGCACGGGGCGACGCCCGCAGCGTTCGATGTAAATAGCAACTAATGCGGCGGTGGTATTCCCGGCGCTGGCGTCCGGCCGTCTTCGTCCTGCGGGTGCCCGTGATGCCCGTAGTGCTCGTGGTGCTCGTTGTAGCGCAGCAGGTAGGCGGCGAAGCGGTCGAGGTCGTCCGGGTGCCAGTCGGCGAGCCGCTCGTGGAACATCGCCCGCCGGTTCCTGGTCGTCTGGGCCAGGGTCGCGGCGCCCGCGGGGGTGAGCTCCAGCACCTGTACCCGGTGGTCGTCCGGGTCGGCGCGCCGTTGGACCAGTCCCGCCCGCTCCAGCGCCGCGACCTGGCGGCTGACCGTCGACTTGTCCAGCGCGTAGTGGGCCGCGAGATCGGAGGCCCGGCAGCCCTGCCGCTCCTCCAGGTGGCTGAGCAGGGTGAAGGAGACCAGGGAGAGCTCCGGGTGCATCCGCGCGGCCGTGGACCTGGCCCGCCTGGCGAACGCGGTCATCTCGCGCTGGATCGTCTCGACGGCCGCCTCCCGGCGCTCGCCGTCCGGGTGGGTCGTGCCTGATGTGTCCGTGGCCACGGTGACCCCTTTCCGAATGTAGTTGTATGGTACAACTCAAGAGGAAGTTGTATATGCCAACTATGGCTCGGTCGGCGCTGTCCCGCAGCCCGGGCCGATACCGGAGGTCCTGTCGCATGTCCGGTCGTACGTCCGCACACCGCCACGCCGGAGGCGCCGCGCTCCGCCACGTTCTCACTCACCTGCTGACCCCGCTGCTGATGTGCCTCGGCATGGGACTCGCCTACATGGGGGCCTTCGTCCAGCCGGAGCCCCACCACCTGCCCGTCGCCATCGTCGGGGAGGGCCCCCGGGCCATGGTCTTCGCCCAGACGGTCAAGGACGAGGCCGGCGACGCCCTCGACGTGCGCACGCTCGCCCGTCGCGCCGACGCGGTGGACGAGCTCAAGGACCGCCGCATCACAGGCGCCTACGTGCTGAGCGACACGGCGCCCGAGCTGATCGTCGCCACGGCCGCCTCCGACACGGGAGCCACCGTGGCGGAAAAGATCTTCACCCCGGTCGCCGCCCGCCAGGGCGTCCCGCTCAAGGTCACCGACGTCGTTCCCACCGTCGCCGACGACCCGACCGGTCAGGGGCTGTTCTTCCTGCTCGTCGCGGTCAGCATCGGCTCGTACGCCTCGGTGGCGGTCCTCGGCGGCGCGGGCGCCGCGCTGCGCATGCGCGGCCGCGCCCTGCTCGTGGTCGGCGTCTCGGGCGCCGTCAGCGCGATCGGCGCGCTGCTCGCCGGGCCGGTCTTCCACCTCGCCCACCACGGCCTGGCCGGAGTCTGGGGCCTGAGCTGGCTGTACTCCGCGGGCATCCTCTTCATCGGAGTCGGCCTGCACACCTTCCTGAAGCGGTGGACGACGCTGGCCATGATGGTCCTCTTCGTGATGCTCAACTTCACCAGCTCCGGCGGCCTGTTCCGGCCCGAGCTGCAGAACGGCTTCTTCGGCTCCCTGAACGCCTTCTGGAACGGCGCCGGGTACGTCGAGGGCCTGCGCAGCCTCGTCTACTTCGGCCACGACGGCCTCTCCCGCCAGGTGGGCACCCTCGTCGCCTGGCTGCTCCTCGGCCTGGTGCTCACTGTCGCGGCAGGGCTCGTCGAACGCCGTCGCGCCGCCCGAGAGGCCCCTGCCCTGCCGCGGCCGGCCGCTTCGCGCCGGGCCGAGGAGGAGGAGAGGGCGGAGGAGGAGATGGAGGAGGCGGTCGGCGTCTGAGACGCCGGTTGAGCCAAGTAGCCGTCCGCCGCCTGCGCCTGATCCTTCACGAGCTGATGATGGTTCGGCACGCGTGGCCCGTGTCGGTCGTCCGGAGTTCTGCGTGTACCCGCTCCCGCTCCCGCTCTGCCGGAAGGTACTCCCCGTGAGGTACATGCCCCGCACCGCCGCGTCGCTCTTCGCCGTCGCGACCCTGGTCGTCGCCCCCGCACTGCTCCCGTCCGGGGCTTCCGCGGCCGCCGTTCCCCTCGGCGACCGGGCCGGCGGCCACCCGACCTGCCCGGGGCCGGCCATCTGCCCGCCCGCGCCCGGGCCGGCCGATCCGGTGGGTGAGGTCGTCTCCGTCACCCCCGACATCGGGCCGCGTGGCGGAGGGTTCGAGGTGACCCTCGCCGGAACCGGCCTCACCCCCTACGACCGCGTCCTGTTCGGCGTCCTGGACGACAAGGGCTGCTTCATCGGGCGGCCCGCGACCGGCACCGTCGTCATCAGCGACACCACCATCGTCGCCACCGCCCCGGAGTGGCCCTCGGCGGCCACGGTCGGCATCGTGGCCGCGACCTCGTCCGGCCGCATCACGACGCCCGTGGCCTTCACCTACGTCGACTGAAGCGAGCCCGGGCGGGGCAACATCACGACGTCAAGGAAACCTTGACAGATCCTACTTGTCAAGGTTTCCTTGACGCATGCCCGACGTGAAGGCGAACGCCGCACCTGAGAAATCCAGCCCTTCCGTGCTTGCCGTCCTGCTGCCGCTCGCAGTGATCCCGCTCGCCCTGACCTCGCTGTACGCCGACCGGTTCGGCACGGTGGTCTCCATCGCCCTCGTCGTGGCGGATCTCGTCCTGGTCGCCACTGCGGCAGGGCTTTTCGCGAGGACCGTGGCCCGCAACGCCGCCAACCGTCCCGGTGACCGTGCCCAGAACGTACCGGACACCCTCGATCCCTTCGCCGGACCACGTCGGTGAACGACGAGTACCGGCTCGGCCCGGGGGAGTCCGGCCGGATCCGTGAGGGGATCGCCGCGGCGGTTCTCGGTGCTTCCGACGAATTGGCCGACAGCCTCGAACGCGACGCCGCCGGGTACCTGCGCCTGATCGACGCATCACGTCTAGGTGCAGAGGAATCGAGTCGGCTACTGCGCGAAGCCGTCCAGGGGGCCAGAGCTGCCGGCCACAGCTGGGACACTGTCGGCCGGGTCCTGGGAGTGAGCCGCCAAGCGGCGCAGCAGCGCTTCGCGGGCAAAGCCGACGACGCCGTCCGCGTCGGCTCATCCGACGACAGTACCGACACCCCGCAACGGCGCCGTATCAGCCCCGTGTCCGCGTTCAACGAAATGGCGGCCCTCGCCGAATGCGGGCGCGACGGCTGGCACCTGGTCGGCTACGGCGCCGCGTTCCTTGAAGTCGAGGCTTCAGACCGGCCCTGGGAGCACTGCCGCGTGACCCTCGCGTCGGGCGGACGCAACAGGCGGATGGCGTCCGAAGGGTGGATCCCGGTCGGAGCGGGCTGGTTCCCCTGGCGCTACTACAAACGCCCCGTCCTGGTCCAACCCGTAGTCACCTGAGGGCGGTCAGGACCGGCGGACCCGTTGGCGGGCGGGGGCTATGGGACGGCCGGAAGCAGCCGGGCCGCGCCGACCCGGTGCAGATGGATGACGATGTCGTGCGTCTGTGCGAGCGCGATCCGGCTCTGTGGCCCGATGGGCCCCGGGTAGCTGCCGCCGATGCTCCAGGTGGTACGGGCGCCGGACAGCCAGGCACGGGCCGCGGGCGGGGCGCTCCGCAAGTCCAGGACGTAGTCGCGGTGGCGCACCTTGTCCAGGGTGTGTTCGTTGGTGCCGGGTTCCGCGGGACCCACCGTGAAGGACTGCAACCGGCCGTCCCCTCCGACGGCGTTGAACGATCCCTGGCCGAAGGTGGTGCCGATGCTCACGTAGCTCTTGCCCAACTTGTCGCGCAGATAGCTCCCTTGCACCTTCGGGTACTGCTTCGGGGCGGGGCTCCGTAGGGCGACGTGCGAGTTGTGGGCCGCCAGCAGCACCTTGTCCCCGGTGTGCCTCTGCCACCAGTCCACGTTGTCCGCCATGATCTGGTCCCGGTACCGCATGCCCTCCGCGCTCTGCTGCGGGTCGTCGAAGTCGAAGGCGTATCCCCTGGCGGTCTGGTCGATGGCGGTGGCGTGCTGCACCGCCCGGGCGTACGCCTGCACGTCGGTCCCCGCGCCGGGCCGCTGTTGCGCGAGCAGTCGCAGTGCCTGCCCGGTCCGCTCGGCGATCTCCTTCCGTTCGGCCAGTGGCCGGCCCGGATATTCGTTCATGTGGGCCTCGGCGGTGGCCGTGGGGCGCAGGCCGCGGTACAGCTCGGCGAACCGCGGCAGCAACGACGGGTCCGCCGTGGCCACGTAGCCGGTCACCAGGTCGTACAGTTCCGGACCTGCGTACCCGAAGTCGTCCCCCATGAACTGCACCGGATCCTGCGGATGTTGGAGGTTGTACTGGCGCATCCACCGCAGCAGGTTCAGGTACTCGGTGTTGTTCCAGAAGACGTACGTGCTCTGGAACTCCTCGCGCATGATCCGCTCCGGATCGCCCTTGCCGCGCAGTACGTAGTCGTTGAGACGCAGTCCCGTGCTCCAGCTCGCCTCGAGGGCGAAGGTGCGGAAGCCCTTCTCCTCGACGAGGTAGCGGAAGACCCGGTGCTTCGTGGTGAAGAACTCGTGCGTGCTGTGGGTGGCCTCGCCCAGACCCACCACCCGGGCGTCGTTCACCATGCGGCCTACGGGGCGCAGATCGTCCAGGTTTCCCTGGGGTTCGGTGGTGCGCAGCGGGTGGGCGCCGCGTTCGAGGGCGGCTACCGGATCGGCGGAACGCGAGTCGTCGGCGTGGGCCGGCCCGACGCCCACCGTCGCGCCGAGGCACAGTCCCGCGGTGAGCATCAGCACCAACCGGCGAGGGAGCCGGGGCCGGGCGGAGTCCACGGCATTTCGTATCGAGGGTGTTTGCTGTGATCGCATGCCCCGAGGCTAGGAAGCGGATCCGTCCCGCACATCACCTGCGGGCGCTAGAACCCGGGTACCGGTCCGACTCCGGCCCAGTACCCAGGGCCCAGTCCAGAGGCGGGCGTTGGGGCGAGCACGCCCCCCCGTCGGACCTCGGCTCTCCTACCACTGCGGGCGCCCGCGTCTACGAGCCGGGCGGGGCCTTGTCCTGCTGAGCCGCGGCCCGGTCCAGGACCAGGCGGACCGCCGCGATCGTGAGATCCGGGTCGTGGAGCTGGACATAGTGGTCGCTGCCGGTCGCCAGCAGGTGCGGGGTCTGCGGCCGCAGGCCGACCAGTGCCTGCTGGGCCTTGGGCCAGGCCGTCTCCAGCTTCGCCAGCAGGTCCTTGTCCATGGTGGGCGGAGCGGCGAAGGGTGCGGTCTTACTGAGCACCGCGACCGGGACCGGCGGGAGCGGGCCGCCGCGCTCGATGGCGGTGGCGCCGCCCTCGATGTCGACCTGCTCGAAGGCGGGGTCGGCGTCGAAGGGCGTACCCGGATGCCGCAGAGCTTCGACGTACGCCGCCCAGTCCGCCCCCATCGCGGGCCTGAGCGCCGGACCCAGGGCGTCGACCAGGACCAGCCCGCGGGTGCGCTGCGGGTGCTCCTGCGCGTACCGCAGGGCGAGCATCCCGCCGAAGGAGTGCCCCACCAGCACGTACGGGCCCGGGACATGCCCGGCCGTCAGGACCCGGTCCAGGTCCTGCACCATGGCGGGCAGCGCCCGGGTGCCCCGCACGGGTGTGCTGCGGGTGGTGAGCGTCGGCGGCTGCGTGTAGCGGATGGTGCCCGGCCGGTCGTAGGTGCACACCCGGGTGAACGAGGCCACGCCCGGCAGCACCGCCGGGGCCTTCGGCACGGGCGCAGTGGTGTCGGTCAGCGACCACGGGTCGGAGGCCTCGTGCAGCCCGGACAGCAGCACCACGGTGGGGCTTCCGGAGCCCGAGCAGTGCAGGTACAGGCTTCGCCCGCCGCCGATGTCCACCCGCTGCTCGGTGTCCGTAACACCCGGCCCGGGCGCGCCCGCCACCAGCAGGACGGCGGCCACCACCGCCGCAACCCCGCCGGGCACACGCCATCGCATACCCCCAGCCTCCCGCGCCCCCCGCCGCCCCGCCATCCGGGTCCGCGACGGCCACGACGGGGGGACAGACGGGCGGACCAGACAGACGGGCGGACCAGGGGAGTCCCGGCCGGAGGCTTCCCGGGGACACCACGCCCGGTGCGGCGTAGGCTCGTCGGCAGGGGCCTGGTGGCCGGCATCGTTGAGGTGGGCGACGGCGCTCACCGGGAACGGGCCGTCACCCGACACCCGACACCCGACACCTCATCGGGCACCTCGTGCTCGTCGCCCGTCTCCAACGACCCCGCGGCGCGCCGGCCCCGGACGAGACCGCGGGAGGATCCATGACCGCGCTCGGTGACCTGATCGAAATCGACGACGCGACCGTGCTGGTCGTCGGGCAGGCACTGGACGTCGAGCACGATCAGCCGGACGTCGCCAATGCCCTCGTACACCGGGCCGGCGACACCCTGGTGCTCGTCGACACCGGCGTCACGGCCGCCTTCCGCGCGGCACTGCGGGAGGCGACCCACCGGGTCGGGGACTGGTCCCGGGCGCTGGTGCTGACCACGCACGGCCACCTCGACCACGTCGGCAACAACGACCTGGCGGACGAGCTGGGTGTGCCGGCCGAGCACTACGTCCCCGCTCTTGACCTCGACCAGATGCGGGACCCGGCAGCGTACTGGGTGCGGTCCTTCGCCCGGATCGCCGGGTCGGCGCCACTGCCCGCGCCGCCCGCGCAGACCGCCGACAAGGTGGTGTCGCTCTTCCAGCCGCTGCGGCCCTTCGGCGCGACGACCCGGACGTATGAGGAACGACCGCTGGAGCGGATCCGGATCGGCTCGCTGCGATTCACCGGCTGGACCTTCGCCGACGGCGCGGTCCGCGTGCTGCGCAGCCAGGGCCATTGCGCCGGGCATGTGATCGTGCACCTGAACGACTGCGGCGTCCTTCACCTGTCCGACGAGGGCAACGGGGCCTGCGGTGCGATGGTCGACGCCGACCAGCTCAAGATCCAGACCGTGCTCGGCGCCGTAGCCCTCCTCTTCGAGGAGGGAGAAGCCACGCTCCTCACCGACGGGCACACCTTCGCCGTGCGCCGTGGCGCCGAGGTGGCGCCCTACCTGGACGGGCTGCTGGAGCAGGCCATCGCCCTGCAGGAGGCGGCACTGCGGCTGACCAGGGAGAGCGGACAGATCCGGCCGAGCGCGTTCACCACCCGCTACGCGGAATCCATCGCTCGACTGGGGATCGGTGGCGCCAACCCGAACGCGATGTTCACCGCCATGATGGCGGTCAACCAGCTCCGCGAGCTCGGGCTGCGGCCGGAGTCCGCCGGCGTCGACGCGCCCTGGTCCCGGCCCGCGCTCCAAAACCCCGCGCCGATGGGGAACGGGGCGGGCTGAGGCGGTCTCTCACGAGGCAAGGTTCAGCTGCCAGGAGACGCCGAAGCGGTCGTTCACCCAGCCGAACTTGGTGCTGAAGCCGTACGACCCCAGAGGCATCAGCTCCGCGCCCTGTTCGGCGAGGGCCCCGTAGAGGCGGTCCAGCTCGGCCTCGGTGTCACACTCGACGAAGAGCGACACGGCCGGGGTGAAGCCGAACCCGTGCTTGACGTAGCTGTCGATGCACATGAACCGCTGTCCGGCGAGCGAGAACGTGGCGCGCAGGACCGTGCCTTCCTTGCCCGGGCCGTCGGCGCCGTAGCGGCTGATGTCGACGACCTCGGAGTCCTCGAACAGCGAGGTGTAGAAGTTCAGGGCTTCCTCCGCCCTGCCCTCGAACATCAGGAACGTGGTGATCTTCTGCGGCATCGAGGCCATGGCGCTGTCCTCCGGGTGCTGGTGTGAGCCTTCGGGGCCGAGGCTAGCGGTTGTCTTCGGGGGTCATCGGCACCCCGCCGTGTCCGCGGAGCCCGCAAGCGGCGCCGGGAGGCACGCCCGGTCGAATCTATTGACGCCCCTCGGCCGCCCTTGCATACTGACGGCCAAATCGATTTGGCCAAATCGATTTGGCTCCCCGTCCGGGGCCGGATCGCGGCTGAAACCTGAGCATGTCGAACGCCGAACGGAGCTCGAGCGTGTCCAGTCCCCGCCAGACCCTTCCCGGTACGGACCAGCCTCCGGTGCCGGAGCCCACCGACCCCGCGGGTGTCCACCCCGTCGACGAATCCCGCCCCTTGGGGCGCATCCTCCTCTTCGGGATCCAGCACGTCCTCGTGATGGCTGCCACCCCGATCTCGGCGATCTTCCTGATGAGCGCGACCCTGCGCCTCGACGCCGGCCTGACCGTCAATCTGCTCTCCGCGGCCTTCGTGCTCTCCGGTGTCGGATCCCTGATCCAGTCGCTGGGGCCGTGGAAGTTCGGGCCCCGCCTGCCGTTCGTGATGCTGCCCGGCGGTGCGCCGCTCATCCTCTTCCTCGCCATCGCCGAACAGCACGGCCTGCGCACGGCCACCGGCGCGGTCATCCTCACCGCCGTCTTCTACTTCCTCGTGCTGCCGGTCTTCTCACGGCTGCTCGCCTACTTCCCGGCCCTCGTCATCGGGACGATGATCGTCATCGTCGGGGTCAACCTGGTGAAGGTGGGCGCCGTCCTCGTCACCGGCCGTCCCGGCGAGCCGGGCTTCGCGAATACCACGAACCTCGCGCTCGGCATGGCGACGATCGGATTCACCGTCGTCTTCTACCTGTTGTCCACCGGCATCCTGCGTCAGCTCGCGGTCATGCTGGGACTGCTCGCCGGTACCGCGCTGGCGGCAGCGCTGGGCCACATCGACTTCGGTCGCGCCGGCGAAGGCGGCCTGGTCAGCCTGCCGCAGCTGATGCCGTTCGGCTCACCCCAGTTCAACCTCGTCGCCGCGCTGCCCCTGATGCTGTACAGCCTCGCCTCCATGGCGGAGGCCACCGGCCAGACCGTCATCAACGCCGAGTCCGTCGGCAAGGAGATCGACAAGCGCACCGCCGTCCCCAGGACGATCCGCGGCGACGCGCTCACCTCCCTCTTCGGCGGGTTCTTCGGACTGCCGCTCATGGTCACGAGCGGGGAGAACATCGGGATCGTCCGTGTCACCGGTGTACGGAGCCGCTTCGTCACCGCCGCAGCCGGAATCGTCCTCATCGTCGTGGGATTCCTCGCCCCCGTCACCCGCGCCATCAGCGTCATCCCCGCCGCGGTGATCGGAGGCACCGCCATGGTCGTCTTCGCCGTCATCACCGTGCTCGGCGTCCAGATGCTCGGCCGCTCGGACCTCGACCAGCACACCAACACCTTCATCAGCGCCGTCGCCCTCGCCCTCGGCCTGCTGCCCATCCTGATCCCGGGGGTGTACGCGGGCTTCCCCCCGAACCTCCGCATCCTCCTCGAAAGCGGCGTCGCCGTCGGCGCGTTCGTCGCCGCCTTCCTCAACATCCTCTTCCACCACGTCCGGCCGGCCATCGCCACCCGCCTGGCCGCCACCCGTACCGAAAGTGACCGATGAACCAGCTCATCCGCGAGCTCCTCGACAGGCCCGGCCCGCTCCTGCTCCTGCCCGACGCCGTGCTGCTGCCCGAAGGGCCCGCCGACGGCTTCGCGGTCGTCGTCGCCGACGGCTCGTTCCGCGCCGTCGGCCCCGCAGAGGAGCTCAAGCGCACCCACCCGCACCTCGACGGCGTACGACTGCCGGGCCACCTCCTGATGCCCGGCTTCGTCGACGCGCACCACCACCTCACACAGAGCTTCGGCTCCGCGCTCGCCTTCGGCGAGCCGTCCGAGATCTTCCGCCGGGTCTGGGTGCCGCTCGAAGGCGCGCTCGACGAGCAATCGGCCTACGTCGCAGCCAAGTTGGCGGCACTCGAAGCACTGCGCGGCGGGTTCACCACGGTCACGGACGCCGGCACCCGCGCCGACGTGGACGTCGATGTCGTCGCCTCCGCCGCCCGGGACGCCGGAATCCGCTGCGTCGTCGGTCTCGTCTGCAACGACGCCGACAACGACAACCCCCATGTCCTCGCCACCGCGGAGAAGCACCTCGCCTGGTACGACGACGACCCTCTGGTCCACCCCTCCCTCGCCGTCTCCGTTCCCGAGGCCGCGACCACAGCGACCCTGCAGCGCGTCGCCGCCCTCGCCGCCGAGGCGGGAGCCACCGTCCAGATCCACCTCAACGAACACCTGGCCGGCGTCGAGCGCTCCCTGGTACGGCACGGCCTGCGCCCGCTCGAATACCTGGAGCACATCGGCGCGCTCGGCCCGCACCTGCTCGCCGCGCACGCCACGCTGCTCACCCCCCGCGAGCTGACCCTGCTCGCCGACACCGGGACCGCCGTCAGCTACAACCCCGTCGCCAGCGCCTGGAAGGGCAACGCCGTCGCTCCCGCCCTGGCCATGGCCGAGCGCGGAATCCGCTTCGGTCTCGGCACCGACGGGACGCGCGGCGACGGATTCCGTCTCACCGAGGCGGCGGAGTTCGCCCAGCGGATCGCGTACGGGCTCGTCACCGGCGACTCGTCGTGCGGCGCCGGCTGGACCTGGCTCGAGCACGCCACTCGCGGCGGAGCCGATGCGGTCGGCCTCGGCGGCCGCACCGGCGCCGTCGCCGAGGGCCTGGCCGCGGACTTCCTCCTCGTCGATGTCACCGGTCCCGAGCTCGCGCTCTCCTGGGACCTGCCGTGGGAGCTCGTACGACGCGGCAACCGCGACCAGATAGCCGCCGTGTTCGTTGCCGGCAGGATGCGCATGTGGTGCGGCCGGCCCACCGGTTGGGACGGCCCCGCACTCGTGCGGCAAGCGGCCGAACTGGCCCGTGCCGCCGTGGAACGAGCCCCCATCACCCGCGTGCACCCCACCTCCACCGAGGCACGCGAACGGAGCGTCGCCCCATGAGCACCGAAACACTGGCGGTCCTCGCCTGCACGGTGGCCGTGGCGGCGTTCGTACAGGGCAGCAGCGGGCTCGGGTTCGCGCTGATCGTCGCACCCGTGGCCGGGATCCTCGACCCGGGCCTGCTCCCGGTGTTCGTCCTGGGGTCGATGATCCCGCTCAACCTGTACGTCGCCTGGCGCGAACGCGCTTCGCTCGATCTGCGCGGCGCCCGCTGGATCACCGCCGCACGGCTCGCCGCCACCCCCGGCGGACTGGCGCTGCTCTGGCTGATCCCCGACCGCAGCATCGGCCTGTTCGTGGGCCTCGCCACCGTCCTGGCGGCGGTCGTGAGCCTCGCCGCACCCGCGTTCACCCCCGGACGGGCCGCCTACGTCGCAGCGGGCGCGGTGACCGGGCTGACGGAGACCGCCACGGGCGTCGGCGGGCCGCCGCTCGCACTGGTCTACCAGCACCGGCCGCCGGCGGAGCTGCGCGCCACCGTCGCCGCCTGCTTCCTCGTCGGCGAAGTCGCCTCACTGGTGCTGCTGTTCGCGACGGGCAAAGGAAGCCCCGGGGATCTGGGCTGGGCGACCGCGCTGCTCCCGGCGATCGCCGCGGGCGCGTGGCTGAGCCGACTCGTGCACCACCGGATGGACGCGCGTCGGATGCGTCTGTTCGTGCTCGTGTTCGCGCTGGTCTCCGGGCTGGTCCTCATGCTCGGGCTGTGACCCTCAGCGAGGACGCCCGCGGGATCAGCAGCGGATCGGGCGATGTGACCACCGCGGTGGTCACATCGCCGCGCAGCCGCCCCAGCAGCAGCTCCACCGCGTCGGACGCCGCCCGGTCCAGGTGCAGATCAACCGCGGTCAGCGGCGGCTCACAGGTACGGGCGCGCAGGCCGTCGTACCGGGTGACGACCATGACGTCGTCCGGCACGGCGCGCCCACTGTCCCGGATCGCCCGGACCGCACCCACGGCGAAGGCGTCCACCAAGGCGCAGACGGCATCGATCCGGGGATGCTCGGCGAGCAGGGCCGCACAGTGCTCGTAGCCGGCCTGTTCGCCGCCCGACTCCGGCGCGGTCGCCACGACCGGCGCCCAGCCGTGTTCCTCGGCGATGCGCCGGTACGCGCCGAGGGCGTCGACCGACGAGTGCCGCTGCCCCGATCCGATGAGCAGCGCCGGGTACCTCGCACCCTGCTCGTGCAGGTGGGCGAGCAACAGTTCGGCGACGCGCTCGCCGTGCAGATCGACGTAAGGGGCACTCTCGTCCGGCGAGACCGGCCTGCCCAGCGCCACGTACGGAAGCCCGCGGTCCTTCAGATGGGCCGCCGCCGCGTCGTCGACATCCGGCTCGACGACGATGGCCCCGTCGATGTCGACGGAGTACAGACCCGTACCGGACTGCCCGACGGGCGGTACGAGTACGAGCGCGTAGCCGTGCAGCAGCGCGCTCTCGGCAGCGGCGGCGGCGATCTCCATGTAGAACCCGAGCCGCGACGGCCCCGCGGCCACCGCGAACGGCATGGACGAGGCGAGGGCAATGGCCTTGGCCTGCCCGCGCCGCAGCCGCTGCGCCCGCAGGTTGGGCCGGTAACCCAGCTCGGCGGCAACCTGCTTGATGCGCTCCCGGGTCCGGGGGTCCACCTTGCCGAGCCCGTTGAGGGCGTGCGAGACCGTCGTGCGTGACACGCCGGCGGCACTGGCAACGTCGGCGATCGTGGGTGGTCTTGAGCCGGACCCGGAAGTGGGCATGTGCTGTCGCTCCTCACGTACGCAGAACAGGTGACCCCACTATCTTCGCCGACCCGTGCCAGGGTCGGACCATGCGGCTGACGACGTGGGCGGCCGGGGGTTGCTCCGGGCGTCGCGGGCACGACGACCAGCACGCCTTGCCGAGCGGGCATACGCTGTTGCGCATGACGCAAGACAACGGCGAGCTGGACAGCCTGGTACGCCAACGGATCCGCGCCCTGCGCGTGGCACAGGGCTGGTCCCTGGCAGAACTGGCCGCCCGAGCCCACCTCAGCCAGTCCACGCTCAGCCGCATCGAGAACGGCCGGCGCCGCCTGGCCCTGGACCAGCTCGTCACCCTCGCGCGGGCCCTGGACACCTCCCTGGACCAGCTCGTCGAGACTGCCGCCGACGACATCGTCACCAACCCGACGATCGACGCGGCCCATGGGCTCATGCGCTGGACGATGAAGGCGGACCCCGGCATGAGCATCGTGCGGCGGCGCATGACGAACCCGCCGCCCGACAGCCCCTCACGCATGCGCGCCCACCCGGGCCGCGAATGGCTCGTCGTCCTGTCCGGCACCGCGGTCCTGCTGCTGGGAAACCGCCGCATGCGCGTGGAGACGAACCAGGCGGTGGAGTTCCCCACGATGCTGCCGCACGCCATCGGCGCCGAGGGCGGACCCTGCGAGATCCTGGGCATCTTCGACCGAGATGCCCGCCGCGGCCACCAGAGCGGCGACGACGTCTGAGACCGGGGCGAACCGCCCGGTGACCCACCGGCGCCCACCGCCCGCCAGAGGCGGCCGCTTGCGCGTTCAGCAGCCTTTCCGGTCATCGTCTTGCGCACACCGGGAACCATGGGGCTGCGGCGGCGCGATGCTCCTAGCGTGGCTGTCATGACCCACGCCTCCCCACACGCGGCACACGATGGCGCGCACTCCGTTCCCCCGCACACCCCTGACTCCGACGGCCAGGCGCAGATCCTCGACCTGGACGCGGAAGTGCTCTCCGAGCACACGGCTTCCATCACCGCATGGCTTCCCATCGAGACGGGTCCACGCCACATCGTGGACCTGGGATGCGGGACAGGGGCCGGTACGTTCGCCCTGCTCGCGCGCTTCCCCGAGGCGCAGGTGACCGCCGTCGACGCCTCGGCCGGCCATCTGCACCGCCTGCGGGAAACGGCCCGGACGCTCGGTCTGGCCGACCGGGTGCGCACGGTGCAGGCCGATCTCGACGCGGACTGGCCCGAGCTCGACCGGCCTGAGCTGGTGTGGGCGTCGGCGTCGATGCACCACCTGGCCGACCCCGACCGCACCCTGCGCAAGGTCCACGGCCTGCTCGCGCCCGGGGGCCTGTTCGCCGTCGTCGAGCTGGCCCGCTTCCCGCGCTTCCTGCCCGACAACGCTCCGGAGGAGCGGCCCGGCCTCGAGGAACGCTGCCACGCCGCCCTCGCGGACCACCACGCCGAGCACGTGACGCACCGCGGCGCCGACTGGGGCTCCAAGCTGGCCGCCGCCGGCTTCACCATCGAGGGCGAGCGCACGATCACGGTGAACGTCGACGGCTCCCGCAGCAAGGCGGTCGGCCCCTACGCGCTCAGCAGCCTGAAGCGCCTACGCGCCGGCGCCGCCCACACCCTTGCCGCTGAGGACCTCGGCTCACTCGACCGGCTGCTCGACACGGACAGCCCCTTGAGCATCCTGCGCCGCGGCGATCTCGCGGTCCGCACCGAACGCACCGTGTGGGGTGCCCGCGCGCGCAGCGTCAGGCCCGTCGATCCGCCGAACCGACACCACCGATAGCCTGCGTGATCATGATGCGCGCTTGGATATTGCCGATGTTGCTCGGGGTCTGCGGCTCACTGGTCGCGGCCACGCTGGGCGTCAGGGGTTTCCCCGTCGCCGCCGCTGCACTGCTGCTGGTGTTCGTCCTGCTCGCAGGGCTGAACTCGCCGCTGGCGTTCCCACGGTCGATCGGTGCGGAGGAGGCTCAACGCCGAAGCACGGCCGACGGCCGACCGATCGTCTACTGGCGGGCGGGCTGCAAGTACTGCCTGCGCCTGCGGATCCGCCTGGGCCGCAGCGCGGGCGGCCTGCACTGGGTCGACATCTGGCGCGACCCGGCCGGGGCGGCGGCGGTGAGGGCGGCAAACGGTGGTGACGAGACCGTGCCGACCGTTGTGGTGGCGGGCCGGCCACACGTCAACCCCGATCCCGAGTGGCTGCGCGGACAGTTGCCCCCGTCCACGTGATCACCCCCTACGGGGCCGCAGGGCCGGAGTGCTCGGCTCTCACCGCGGCCGCCGCCTCCAACAGGGTCCAGCCGTCGACCTCCACCGTCCGCCGCTCTTCCGGCTGCCACCCGCGGGCCAGCGCCACGTCGAGCAGGGCCCGGACGGCGCCCGGCTCATGCAGGTTGAGGGACTCGCCCCGGGTGAGGCCCACGTCCCCGGAGCCCAGAGGGAACCCGCCCGGGACGAACCGGCCGGGGCCGTCGGCGAACACGATGCGCAGCCGGCCCGCGGTGCCGGCCGGCTGCGGGGACAGGGTGAGGGTCTGGCGGCAGTCCACGGACCGGCCGTAGTCGTCCGGACGGTGGCTGTGGCGCATCGTCCACATGTACAGGCGCCCGTCGACGACCAGTCGGCGCGGCTTCTTCGAACGGCGGGGCACAGAGCCAAGGATACGAGGCCCTCCGGATGGAGAAGCCTCCGGGCGGGGCCGCGATCAACCGGCATCAGCAGGCCGTGAAACGAGGAATGCCGCAGCGGCCGCGCCGAACCGGTCGGCGTCGTCGAGCCAGGGGTAGTGGCCCGCTCCCGGCTGTAGGACGAGCGTGGCATGGGGGAGGAGCGCCGCGAGTTCCGCCATGGCCGCAGGCGGGCTGTTCAGGTCGAACTCCCCTACGAGGACCAGGACGGGCGCCTCGAAGGCGCGGAGGGCGGCTCGCGTCGCCTCCGGGTCGAATGCCCCGTCGGCTCCGAAGAGAGCGACGGCCTCCTGGTTGCTCGGCCGGGCGGTCGCGTGATGTTTGCGCGCCTCGGTGTCCCACCGGCCGTAGAAGAACGGATTGATGGCCTCCCAATCGGTGCCCGTGCCCTGGATGATCGCCTCCAGGGCGGCGAACGCGGCCGGGAACCAGGGCTCGTTCGTCCGGCGCTGCGCCAGCTCCCGTCGCATCTCCCCGGTGACGGGTATGCCGACCGCTCGGGTGCTGGGGGTGATCAGGGCCAGCTTGCCGACCCTCTTCGGGTACCGGACCGCGTACTGGATCGCCAGGTTCGCACCGGCGGAGTGGCCCAGCAGATCCATGCGGGGGAGGCCGAGGTGTTCCCGCAGGGCCTCGACGTCGTCGACCAGGCGGTCGCAGCGGTAGGAGGAGGTGTCCTCGGGAATCGCGGACCGGCCGGTGCCGCGAAGGTCCAGGAAGATCAGCCGCCGGTGTGCGGACAGGCCGCCGAGATCGCCGAGGTAGACGGGGTCCGCAGGACCTCCGGGAAGGCAGATGACCGGGTCCCCGTCGCCGTGTGTGCGGTAGGCGAGCTGGGTTCCGTCGGGAGCGGTGAAGGTAGGCATGACGCCGGATCCTGCCAGTCATAACCTGGTTGTACAACCTGGTTATGGCGAGGGGGCGCGCGGGTGTATAACCGAGTCATGGAAGAAGGTGGAGCGAACGCGCATCAGCAGCCCGAGACGCTGACCGAGCAGCAGGCCGAGCGGATGCTCGCCGGCATGAACGAGGTCATTCGGGCCGGCGAGGAGATGCGGAAGCTGCGCGCCGAGATGATCAAACTGTTCGTCGGCTTCGGCTGGACCCAGGACAGAATCGCCCGGCTCACGGACATGAGCCAACCCGCCGTGTCCAAGCAGGTGACGAGGTACAAGACCGGCGAACCGCCGGCTCCGATGGGACTCGCCCTCGACCAGCGCGACGTACCGTGGCTGGAAGGGCGTCTGTGGGGCCTGGCCGAGGAGATCTCAGAGACCTGCGACACGGCCCGCTGCACGCGCTACGTCAACGCCATCGCCCGAGGGAAGAAGCGCCTCACACCCCAGAACGTCGACGAGTTGAGACGCCTCCTCGAAGAGGACCTGCGGCTCCACCAGCGTGAACTCCCGAGCGCCTACCGGGACGCGTACGACGAGATCAGCCGCGGCCTCGACGTCCCCTCGAAGGCCACCTCCCCGGCACCGGCCTCAGTACGCCGCGCTCTCGCCTCTCAACTCCAACGCGACCGGCTCCGGAACGACGCCTGACCCCTGCCCCCTGACCTCGCACACGAACGGCCCTGCGCGCCCCTCCACCCCGCGGGGGCCCGGCCGCCGGATCTGACCACGACCGGGTCCGGATCGTCATCCACGCAGGACCGCGGGATGAGTTCTTAGCATCAGAGGGCAAGTATTCCCTCCTCCGTCGCACGGGCGGCTACAAAGAACCGGACCGAACCAGGCCCGGCGACACGGATGAGGAATGCCGTCGTCGATCGGGGCCGTGTCGAAGGCGGTGGTGTGTCATGCGCGAGTTCATCCGGATCGAACCGGCTGAGGTGGAATCCCCTCCGGGGAGCCCGAGTTCCGAGCTTCTCCACCTGACGGATTCCGTCGTACTGAATCCCGTGTCGTTTTCCGTGGAGGACGCCTCGGTGGAGGAGTACCGGCTCCTTGTCGCTGCCATCCGGTCCAGAGCGTTGGAGGCGCCGTGGTTTCCCAGGAAGGCGGCGCGCGGGGACGGAAGGGTGCGTCACCTGCGTTACCTCCCCGTCAACATTCACCTGAGAGGCCTGTCCATAGAGATCTACATCGAGTTCTCCGCACAGAACTCGGACGTTCGCATCGTCGGGTTCCGCAACACCTTCGAGGACGGACAGGCCCCGCCCGAAGCGTATTTCCGTCACGTGCGGGACTCGGTCGCCCCACCGGGAATCCCCCGAACGGCAGCCTTGCCGTTCGGGGGAGACCCCTCCGCCCTTGAAGCGGCGGCCGATGCCGGGCGAACCGTCCTTCCCCTGGGGCGCCGCCCCATGATCAACGCTGTCATCTGGTTGCATCGGAACAGCGATCCGAAGTGCACCGCACGCGGGATTCTCGTGATGTCGGAAATGCTCTGCGCGGCTGCCCGCTCGCCCCTGCTGGCAGACGATGTGTCACGCATCTGGATGACCGGCGGACCGCTGGCCACCGCGACGTGGGCGGCCGCGTAACCAGCGGACCACGAATTCCGTGTTTTCAGTGGTCGGGACGAAGGATGTCGCCCTCCGGAAAATTCTTCGAAGAAGCACCAATCCAACGGCGTTGGTGCCCCGAAGAAGGAGCGAGATCCTCTCCAGGAGATCACCTCACCCCCGTACGATCTGTGGTTCCCGCCCCTGGGAATCCACGGAACAGGAGCGAATGTGACAGTCAAGCGCGCTGGTCGCCGTCTCGTGGTACTCGCCGCCGTGCCCGCCGCCGTGTTCCTGACGCTGGGCCTTTCGGGCCCGGCTCTCGCCGAGGGCGGGAAGGCGTACCAGATCGACCTGGCGCAGCTGAACGAATCCGGTTCCAGAGGCACGGTCATGCTCAGCCTCAAGGGCAATCAGCTGACCGTGCAAATAGAGTCCGAGGGCATGGTGCCCGGACAACCGTCGGCCCAGCATCTGCACGGCTCGACCAAGGGGCACGACTTCCACTGCCCGGACGCCAGTGACGACACCGACGGCGACGGAATCCTCAGCAACACCGAGGCCACCGTCGACTACGGCGACATCAACATCTCGCTCACCACGTCGGGGGACACCAAGGCGACCAGCGGTCTCGCAGTGGAGCGCATGCCCGTCGTGAACAATCAGGGCAAGCTCTTCTACCAGCGGACGATCACCGTCGGCCAGGACGTGGTCGACCACATCAAGGACCTGCACGTCGTGCAGCACGGCATCGACCGCAACTACAACGACAAGTACGACTTCGACGGGGCCGGCAAGAGCGAGCTCGACCCGAAGCTGCCCCAGGAGGCCACTGCGCCGGCCAACTGTGGCGAGGTGAAGGGCGCGTCCGTGGGGTCCATTCCGGTCGGTGGCATCGAGACCGGCGGCGGATCTCCTCAGAGCGCGGCGGTGCCGGTGGCAACGATGGCCGGGGCGGCAGTCCTGGTGTACGCGGCGACGGCGGGCGCGATGGCCGTCGCGCGGAAGCGGGCCGCTGTGGTCCCCGGCCGTACGGGAACCAAGGAGGGGGCCGCGTGAAGGGCACTCAGGCCCCCGCACCTGCGGTGAACGCCGCATTGCCGCGCCGTCGCCGCAGCGCGGTTCCCCTCGCCGCCGCAGCCCTGGTCACCTTGCTCCTGGCGGGGTGCTCCGGCCAGGACACGGCGGCGCCCCCCGCCCCCCAGGGTCAGCCCCCGCGGAGCGGGGCACCGGCCGCCGCACCCGCCGGAGGAACTCCCACCGGGTCGGCGTCCGCCGGCGGCCACGACGCATCGTCCGAGGGCGGGGCACACGGCGGTACGGGCACAGGTACGGGGGCGGGTACGGGCGCGGGCCGGGCCGAGCCCGCCCTCGCCCGGTCCGAGCCGCAGAAGGTCACGATCCCGTCCCTCGGTGTTTCCAGCTCCCTGGAGACGCTGCGGCTGAACGAGGACGGAACCATGCAGACCCCGAAGGACCCGGGTCTCGCGGGCTGGTACGAGCCGGGGCCGACGCCCGGTTCCCAGGGGCCGGCCGTGATCGCCGGCCATGTCACATGGAATGGCGCCTCGGCCGTCTTCCAGAAGCTGAAGACCATGAAGGCCGGTGACCTCATCAAGGTGACCCGGCGGGACAACAAGACGGTCACGTTCACGGTCGACCGGGTCGCGGAGTACCCGAAGGACAAGTTCCCCACGCTCGAGGTGTACAAGAACCTCGACCACGCGGGCCTTCGCCTGGTCACCTGCGGCGGTGACTTCGACCCGAAGAAGCACTACTACGACAGCAACGTGGTCGTGTTCGCCCGCATGACGGGGACCGCATAACCAGGGCAGCGGGAAGCAGGATGACCACCGGTCAGCCGCAGGACACCACTGCGGCCGGCGGGTGGCATCGCTGCGCGGCGGCGATGGCCCGAGGGGAATGACCTCGTCCGGCGGGTCGAATCGGAGGGATCCGGCCCGCGCCCCGGCCGCATCCACGACTGCCGGGGCGGCCTCCGCCGCGCCGTCGCGCGGCACGGCGGCCGCGCCCGCAGCCGCCGCCGACACGCGGCCGATGGTGCCGCTCGCCGAACTGTTCCCGGCGGAGGTCAAGGGTGCCTCCGGCGCGACCTTCACCCGGCTGGGATCGACCGTGATGGAGTCCTGCACGGAACCGGACGGGGTCGGACCCCGGCCGGCCGCCATGATCGACGACAGCGCGGGCCGTGTCGGTCACCGCGGCGCCGGGCGGGAACGGAGCGTTCCCGCCCGGGCGGCACCGCGCTCAGTACAGCTTGTTCACCGCGGTCCGCAGGGTGTTCTTCCAAGCGGCCACGGGCGGATCACCCCAGTAGCTCTGCCACAGGACCAGCGTGACCGTCTCCCCGTCACGGCCCACACCCCACAGGTAGTTGAAGTCGGGGCGTTCGGGGAGGTTGGCGTTGAAGGTGTGCATCCCCTGGAGGGTGGCACCCTCCTCGACGTCCACCACCCCGTGGTCATATCCGGTCGCGGTCACCCCGGGCTCCTGCGGGCGGTTCACGCAGTCTGCGTAGCCCTGCCGGGCCCTGGCCGCGAACGCGATGGCCTCGGCCTCCGTGGCGAAGACCACCACCTTCTGCTGGGCGAACGCGGTCTCCGCGGTGGTGAAATCCCGGTTCCAGACATTCACCTCGGGCGGCTCGGCCGGCCAGCCCGCAGGGCAGACGTACTCGTCGCCCCAGCCCCGCGAGACGGGTGCGGCGCGCCACGACTCGGTCTTGGGCAGGTCGGAGATGTACAGGGTCCCCGGCCTGGGGCGCCATTGGTCGGCGCCGGCGGCCGGGCCCGAAGCCACCCCGATCGCCAGCACCGCGGCCCCCACCACGACGCCGCCCCCTCGGATCCGTGTACGTACCCCCATGGCTTTCCCTCTCCCCGTGTACGTCTCGTTCGCGATGCCCCGCCCCGGAAGGGACGAGCCTGCTCCAGCGTGGAGTGCGTCAGTCCCGACGGCCGGATCTTCGTTCACAATGACCTGAAATCCGTCTCCACTGACCGAAAACGACAAACACTGCCAAAGGGGAGCCGTGCCCTCCGGACACGGCGGGGTGTGGGCAGCCCAGGAGGCGAGGTGATCCGACGCTCTAGTACGGGCCGCCTCGGAAGAGCATGCTGCCGTGGTGGCGCGGGCGGTCGCCGCGTTCGTGGGCCGCGTCGGAGCGGTCGGCCGGGCTCGAAAGCCGGGCAAGCGCGCGGAGGGTCGCCAGGCCGGCCAGCACCTCGTCACGACGCTGCGCGGACTTCATCCAGGCCGGCAGCCGGGCGAACATCGCCATCGTCGGGGAGGCGTGACGCTCGCGTAGCCGGGCGCCCACATAGGCGGCGATGGCGTCGACGTGCTCCTCGTCGTAGGCCCACAAGATCCGTCCCGCACAGCGGGTCTGGAGCCAGAGCGGCCGGTGGAAGAAGGGGTCCTCGGTGCCACCGACCACCGCGCCGACCAGACCGGCGCCCCGCTCCTGGGCCGTCCAGTCGGCGACCGCGCCGCAGCCGACGCAGGTCAGGCGCCGGGGCTGGAAGAGCAGGGCACTGAAGTACTTCGGCGCCGCGAGGCCGGGCAGCGGCACGACGAGCGCGCGGCCACCGCACCTCGGGCAGACCACGAGCACCCGGCCGGTGAACTGGACGAGCCAAGTGCCGTGGTCGTGGTGGCGGACCGGTGGGGAGTGCGCGGGCTCGGAGCTCATGACGGACACCCTGCCAGGGCCGCCCCGATCCGGCGACGGCGGCCCTGCCGGCAGGCTCGCCCGGTGCATTCTGCCGGTGGAGGCCGCTCCCGACGCCCGGGCTCAGGGGCGTCCGCGCCCCGTCATCCGGATCGGACCGGACATCGGCTCACACCAGTTCGGGCTGCGGTTCGCGTCGTGGTTGCGGCAGGTGCGCCGACGCGGCCTCGCGCTCCCACAGCCTGGTGGTCCGTACGTAGCCGTACACCACCGAGGCCATCGCCAGAATGATCAGCGGCCCGAACACCCACGGAAGCCCGGCCATCTCCATCGACAGATACCGGTACGACGCCACGAGCGCGGCGAAGACGGTGGTGCCGTAGACGACCAGCTGGATTCCCGGCCGGTCCCAGCCGCGGTCGAACGAGCGCAGAGCCGTCTCGATCGTGACCGTGAACACCACGCCGGCGACGATGTCGGCGCCGTAGTGGTAGCCGAAGCCCAGCGTTGCGCCGAGCGTGGCGATCAGCCAGAACGCGCCTGCGAATCGCAGGACTCTGGGGCCCTTGCGGGAGTGAATGAAGATCGCGGTGGCCCACGCCGTGTGCAGGCTGGGCATGCAGTTGCGCGGGGTGTCCTCGTCGAAGGGCATCGGCTGCGGGGTGCCGATCTGCGGCGGCGTGTCCGGCCACAGGTTGGCCACCGCCCACTGTCCCCCGTCGGCCCCGTAGGCGAAGATCGGTCCGACCACCGGGAAGATCATGTAGATGCCCGGCCCGAGCAGGCCGATGACCAGGAAGGTGCGCACCAGGTGATGGCTCGGGAAGCGGCGCTCGACCGCCACGTGGCGCAGCTGGTACAGCGCGACGACGACCGCGGCCACCGCGAGCTGGATGTAGACCCATTCGAGAACGTGGGCGCCGACCGTGCCGGTGGCCGCGACGATCCGGCCCGCCACCCACGACGGGTTGCCCAACGCGTGATCGGCGGTCGCCACGTACTGGTCGAGCACCGTCGGGCGGGTCTTCGCCGTGATCAGCAGCCAGGTGTAGCCGGTCTTGCGGCCGGCCACCAGCAGGAGGGCCAGTCCGACGCCCTTCAGCAGCAGGACGCGTTCCCGGCCGGTGCGGCGCGTGAGCGCGATGACGGCACAGGCCAAGGTCACCCACAGCGCGCCGTTGCCGAACATCATCTCGGCGCCGACCAGCCACCGCACGAGCCAGAAGACGAGGTCGATGCCGATCGCGGCGCCGACCGCGAGAAACCGCTGCCGCCAGGTGAGCACCACCATCACCAACGCCATGCTGACGTACAGCACCGTCCCCGATTTGGGGGCGAATATCACCTCTCGCGCCTGGTCGGTGATCGGCCCCGACTCGCCGTACCGACGCCCGGCGATCTCCAGCGCAATCAGGAATCCGAGGGCCACCACACCCACCGCGACCCACAGCATGACGCGTGGTTGACGCCCTGCAGCCGACCGAAGGCTGCCGTTTATTCGCGAAAACACACGCGTTCCCTTAGATGTCAATGTTCAGCCGGGTAATCGTATTTCAACATGATGGTTACGAGCTCGAACATGTTAGCGGAACGGGTGGGTTTGGCTGATCGCGGGTACGTCGAAACAGTCGAAACATCTGTCACGATGCGGCCACCCGGACCGGTAGGGGGCAACGCACGGCTTACGGTGGTCCCTCGCGTTCGGCGGGGGGAGCCGTGATGGACCGAGGTATTCGAGGTATTCGAGGTATTCGCGCGGGGCTGGCAGTTCTGGCGCTCGTCGCCGCCCTGGCGGGCTGTTTCGCACCGTCGCCACCGAGTTTCGGCGACGGCACGTCCGAGCGGGTCGTGTCCTGGCGCGGCGCGCTGCCGGTGGCGCCGGGCCCGGACGGCACCTGGGTCCTGCACCAGGACTCCACCGGGATCTTCGGGCAGGGAACGAAGCTGGCCCGCTTCCCCGACCGGCCCCCGGTCGAAGAGGGAGCCGCCGCGACCGGCAAGCTGAAGGACGGTGTGGTGCCCGGCTGGAACGCCGTGTTGCCGCCGGAGTTCGCACTCACCTCCAAGGTCCCCGGTGCACCGAACTCGGCCCTCACCGACCCGGGCAGCAGCTCGATGGTGGTGCTGCTCGGAGGCCGCCCCGGCCGCACGGGCCCCACCGACGTCGCCCGCGTCGACAGTGAGAACGGAAGCCTGGCCTGGCGGCACGAACTGCCGGACGGAGCCGTGGTCTCCTACTCCAGCGCGGGCGCGGGCTCACTGCTCGTGGAAGCCGTCTGCCTTCCGGACGGCTGCCGGCTCACGGGCTGGGACCCGTGGTCAGGCCGCCAGCTCTGGGATCGTACGGAGCCGGGAGCCACCTCCGTACTGGACGGCTGCGGCCGCGACGCCCTCTTCCGCGACAGGCACCGGTGCGAGGCCTACCTGGTGTCGGGCGACCGGCTGGCCCGGATGAACCCGGAGACGGGCGAACCGCACTGGGTGGAAGGCCTACGGCTGCCCGAGGGCCGCATCGACCGGGTGGGTCTCCAGGCCGACAGCCGGCTGATCGTGGCGACCGCGCCGGCGGCGGGCGACTGCCGGGCCGCGCTGGTGGGGAGCGCCGTCACCTCCGGCACGGGCGACGCGGGCTGGCGCCAGGACGTCACCTGGGATCAGCCCGAAGCCGCCCGCGACCCGGCGAGCGGATGCCGCTGGGACCGCACGGCGCCGCTCGACGCGGGGCACAACCTCGTGGTCCCGGACGTCCAGGGGGCGTACGTCCTCGACCCGTACTTCGGCACCCTGCGACCCGTCTCGCGCCTGGCCCCGGGGGAGTACCCGGTCCCCGACGCGGGGAGCACGATCGTGCGCGCGCCCGGCCGGGCCGACCGCGACCTGCACGACCCGGCCCGGCCGGTCCGCCCGTCCGGCCTCGGGCCCGGGGCGGTCATGGTCGGCGACGGGGTCTGGCAGGACGGGCGGCACCTGAACCTGTACGGCCCGGACGACCGGGTGCTGTGGCGAGCCGAGTCCGCGTGCCGGGCGAACTTCACACGGTACGGCGCACTGCGCTACTGCGACGGCGGTGAACTCGTCGTCCTCAAGCCGGTCGCCCGGAAGTGACCGCCCCACCGCGTCCGGCGCGGGCTACGGCTGGGGCAGGGCCTCGCCCTGGACGGCCTGGATGTCCAGTTCCACCTTCAGGGTCGCGCCGATGGCAGCGATGCCCGCCTGGACGACCTGGTTGTAGTTCATCGCGAAGTCCTCACGGTGAAGCTCGGCGGTGGCACGGAACGCGGCGCGTGTCCCGCCCCAGGGGTCGGCTCCCGTGCCGAGGTGGGCCAGGTCGAGGTCGACCGGCCGGGCCACGCCGTGCATGGTCAGCTCGCCGTGCACCGTCCAGCGGTCGGAGCCGGCCGGGGTCACCCCTGTGGAGCGGTACGTGATGTCCGGGTAGGCGTCCACGTCCAGGAAGTCCGGGGACCGAAGGTGGCTGTCGCGCACCGCGTTGCCCGTGTCGATGGAAGCGGCTCTGATCACCGCGGACACACGGGACGCGGTCGGCTCCTGCGGGTCGATGTCGATCCGACCGTCGAAGTCCGTGAACCGGCCGTGCACGCTGGAGATCCCCAGGTGCCGGGCGACGGCGCCCACGGACGAATGAGCGGGGTCGATCGTCCACGGCCCGGGCGGCGGCAGCTCGCTGCCGCCCTGCCGGGCGAGGACCACGCTGCCGATCTCGGCACGCCCGCTCGCCGTGACGAGGGCGCTCGACGCGGCGGGCGCGTAACCGAGCGCGGTGACTATCACGGTGTACGGGCCCGGTGCGAGGACCGTCGCGTCGTGCACCGCGCCGTCCCCGTCGGCCTCTGCCCGCACGACCTGTGCACCCGTCATGTCCGTCACCGTGACGACCGCGTGGGACAGGGCCCATCCGTCGCGGGTGCGAATTCGTGCTGTGAGTCCCATCCCGTTTTTCTCCCTGCGAAAGCTTCTCGAACCGACCTCGGGGGGCGAGGCGACCGGGCCGTGGGGGGGGGGGGGGGGGGGGAAGGTGTACCGCCCCGTGCGATCCCCCCCTCCCGCGGGGGCGGGGGCGGGGCC
>NZ_JBVHTP010000003.1:109173-162561 GCF_055565795.1 Streptomyces sp. NPDC028314 | reverse complement strand
ACACCCGCGTCCTCCAGCTCCCGCACGAGCCGTCGGTGACCGGACAATCCCATCACCCGCGAAGGCAGCGAGTCGGTGACACCCCCCACCCCCCCCCCCCCCCCCCCCCCTCTCCCCCTCCCCCCCCCCCCCCCCCCCCCCCCCCCCCCCCCGGGGCCGCCTAGTCGCCCGGGTGGGCGAGCTCGATGTCGTGGCCGTCGACCCCACCGGCGCTCACGGTCAGCGCGGTGGCCGCCGGCGGGTAGCCCGTGGCGATGAGCGTGTACTCGCCGCTGTCCAGGTCGGTGAAGGCGTACGCGCCGTCCGCGCCGGTCCGTGCGGTGCCGATGACGTTGCCGGCCGCGTCGAGCAGCGTGACCTGCGCATCGTCGAGCGGTCCGCGCGGGGCCCGTACGACGCCCTGGACCTGCGTCCCCGAGTCGAGTTCGACCTCGACGCGGGTGGCGCCGGCGCCGGCGATGTCCACCGGCAGGGCCGTGGGACGGTGCCCCGTGGCGTTCACCGCGACGGTCACCGGCCCCGGGACCAGCTCGGCGAAGGTGAACTCGCCCTGCTCCCCGGTGCTCCCGGTGGCGAGCACGTCGCCGCGCACGTCGGTCACGATGACCATGGCGCCTTCGACCGGGGTCCCGGTCGCCGCGGCCCGGACGAGGACGGTCAGCCCGCTGGTACCGCTGAGCAGGACGTCGTACGCGACCGGCTCACCGTTCACGACGACCGTGGAGGCCTGCGGCTGGAAGCCGTCGGCCGCGGCGATCAGGACGTACGAGCCGCTGCCGGGCGCGGCCAGGGCGTACGAGCCGTCGGCCTGCGCGGCCGACCGGCCCAGCTGCCGTCCCGCCAGCGAGATCAGCGTGACCGCCGCCTGGGGCACGGGGGTGCTCTCGGCGCCGCGCACGTAGCCGCGGACCGGAATTCCGCTGTTCACGGGACCGGACACTCCTTCCGCCACCGTGGAGACGGCGGCCGTCTGCTGCGTTTCCCCGGGGCGCGCGCCGTCCGCGGCGTCGGCCCCGGCCGGGAGCGCGCTCCCGGCCTCGGACCCGCCGGAACCGACGTGTGCCCCGGCACCGGCCTCGGCGGCCCCGGTTTCCGCCGGGGCGGCCGCCTGGGCGATGCCGCCCGAGGTCCGGAGTGGCGCCTCCTTGATGAAGAGGGTGACGAGGAAGGCGAGCAGCGCCAGCGGCGCGGCGATCAGGAAGACGTCCGCGATGCCGTGGCCGTACGCGCTCTCCATCACGGTGCGCAGCGGGCCGGGCAGGCTGTCCATGTCCGGGATGCTGCCGCCCGTGCTGGAGCTCGCCGCGGCGGCCGCGTACTTCGGGTCGAGGGTGGCGAGGCCGTCCTGGGCGTAGTGGGTGATCCGGGTGGCCATCACCGCGCCGAGCGCGGAGACGCCGATCGCGCCGCCGAGGGAGCGGAAGAACGTCACCGTGGAGCTGGCCGACCCGAGGTCGGACGGAGCCACCTGGTTCTGGGTGCACAGCACCAGGTTCTGCATCATCATGCCGATGCCGAGGCCCATCAGCGCCATGAAGATCGCGATGTGCCAGTACGCCGTGTCGTAGCGGATGGTGCCGAGCAGGCCGAGGCCGGCGGTCACCAGGACGCCGCCGCACAGCAGCCACGCCTTCCACTTGCCGGTCTTGGTGATGACCTGCCCGGAGACGGTGGAGGAGACGAACAGTCCGGCGATCATGGGGATCGTCATCACGCCGGACATGGTCGGGGACTTGTCGCGGGCCAGCTGGAAGTACTGGCTGAAGAACACCGTGCCGGCGAACATCGCGACGCCGACGAAGAGGGACGCGATGGACGACAGGGTGATGGTGCGGTTGCGGAACAGGCGCAGCGGGATGATCGGCTCGCTGGCCTTGGACTCCACGAGGACGAACAGCAGCCCGAGAAGGATCGATCCGCCGACCATCACGCCGGTCTGCCACGACATCCAGTCGTACTTGTCTCCGGCGAAGGTGACCCAGATCAGCAGGAGCGAGACGGCGGCGGAGATGAGGAACGCGCCGCCCCAGTCGACCTTGACCTCGCGCTTGACGACGGGGAGGTGGAGGGTCTTCTGCAGCACGATCAGGGCGATGATCGCGAAGGGCACGCCGACGTAGAAACACCAGCGCCAGCCGAGCCACGAGGTGTCGGTGATGACGCCGCCGAGGAGCGGGCCGCCGACGGTGGCGACGGCGAAGGTCGCGCCGAGGTAGCCGCTGTAGCGGCCGCGCTCGCGCGGGGAGATCATCGCGGCCATCACGATCTGCGCGAGGGCGGACAGGCCGCCGACGCCGATGCCCTGGACGACGCGGCAGGCGATGAGCGTGCCGGCGTTCTGCGACAGACCCGCGGCGGCCGAGCCGAGCACGTAGATGACCAGTGCTATCTGTACCAGCGCCTTCTTGCTGTACAGGTCGGAGAGCTTGCCCCAGAGCGGGGTCGCGGCGGTCATCGAGAGCAGGGCGGCGGTGACGACCCAGGTGTAGGCGGACTGGCCGCCGCCGAGGTCGCCGATGATCTCGGGCAGGGCGTTGGAGACGATCGTCGACGACAGGATCGCGACGAACATGCCGAGCAGCAGCCCGGAGAGCGCCTCCATGATCTGCCGGTGCGTCATCGGGGCGGCGGCGTCGTGGCCGCCCCCGTGCTTGGCGTGAGAGCCCCGCACACCGGCTGGTGTGGTCGTTGCCATGGGCATCCTTACGTTCTTGTGCGGGTGTACGGGTGGTCGGTTTCGGCGTCAGGGGAGCCGTGGCGCGGAGCGGCAGTCGCCGAAGCTCGTCCGCAGCCGGGTCATGAGGTGCACGAGCCGGCCGACCTCGCCGTCGGACCAGTCGCTCAGCCGGTCGGCGAGCAGCTCGGAAGTGCGTCGGGAGAGCTCGTCGAGCTGCTCCTGCCCGGCGTCGGTGAGGTGCAGGATGCGTGAGCGCTTGTCGTCGGGGGCGGGGAAGCGCGCGATCCAGCCGCGGTCCGCGACGTGCGCGACGTGCCGGCTGGTCACCGACATGTCGACGGAGAGCAGCTCGGCGAGCCGGCTCATCCTCATGTCGCCGTGCCGCCCCAGCAGGGTCAGGACCGCGGCCGAGCCCGCCGGACATTCCGGGGGCAGGATGCGCCCCATGTCCCGCTTCACGGCGCCGAGGGCGCTGAGCTCGCGGGCGAGTTCCTCGTACTGCGCCTGCGTGCCCATGCCCACCTCCCGCTTCGTTGCCTTGGGCAACCGTAGAAGTGGTTGGTTGCTCCACGCAAATCAGAGCGGGCGCAAACGGCTAAAGCCTTCGCAAAGGCAAGCATGGAACGCGTAAACCCGCAGGTGGGCGGCCCGGTGAGGGGACCGGCGGGGCACCTCGGAGGGGCCGCGCCCCGAACACCGCAGCAAAAGGCAAACACCTGGGGGACAGCTGCGCCGCTGACCGCTGCGCCCCGTACCGCGGAATCAGTCGAAGAGGTTCTCCCGCTCGGCCAGTTCGCGGTCGATCAGTTCCTGGACGGCGGTGCGCGTGGTCTCGCTGAGCCGCCGGGCCGCGTCCCGGCGGGCGGCCAGACCGTCGGGCCGGGCCGGCGCCGGGATCGGCTCTCCGACCGTGATCGTCCAGTTGGACGGCAGCGGGAAGGGCGTGGTGACCGGGAAGTACGGCACGCCCAGGAGCCGGGCGAGGGTGGGCACCTCACCGAGCTTGGGGCACGCCTCCTCCGCGCCGACGATCCCGACCGGTACCACCGGGGCACCCGAGCGGATGGCCGCGACCGCGAAGCCGGGGCTGAAGGACTGCAGGCGGTACCGCTCGGTGAACGGCTTCTCCAGACCTGCGATGCCCTCGGGGTACACCCCGACGAGCTGCCCCGCGTTGAGGTGCTCGACGCCGGCCGTCGGACCGATCGGGAGCGCGCCGCTGCGGCGCGCGTGCCGCCCCAGGATGGGGGTGCGGAAGACGAACGGGGCCGCGAGGAAGCGCACGCGCCGGTCCAGTGCCCTGCCCAGGACCTTGTCCAGGACGAACGCGTCGAGGCCCCAGGCGCCGGAGTGGTTGACGGCGACCACGGCCGGGCCCTCCGTGGGGATGTTCTCCAGGCCGAGCGCGACGACCCGGAAATAGTCGTCGACGAGCCAGTCGAGGAGGCGGTCCCACGCCACCCCGCTGGCTTCGCCGAGCAACCGCTTGGCGGAGCTGAGTTCCGCCCCGGTCGCCTTGATCATCTCGGCCACACTGTCCCTCACGGTCCGACCTCGCTCTCACATCGCATGCCCGTCGACAAGGCTGTCGGCGAGACGGGGTTTCTGCCGGTACAACGTCCGTCAGAGCTGTTGATCACGGCCGGTCGGGACGGAAGGCGCGCAGTCGTTCGTTCGAAGGCCGGGGGAGTACCGGCGCCCGCGCACGGAGGTCAGTCCGACAACCGCCTCGCGGCCTGCCGTACGTCGGCGGCCGCCCTCGAACACCGGTCGGCGTGCCCGAGGAGAGCCATGCGGAACCGCTCGCCGGCCTCGCTCCCGTTCCAGCCGCTGTCGGCGGCGCAGGCGGAGAGGGCCTGGGCGTGGCCCTCCAGCCGGTCGGCGCCGGCCTGCCCCCGCGCCCCGTGCGCGCGGAGCGGCGCAGCCAGCGCTGAGCCGACCGCCGGCGGACCCTGCCCGTCCGGCGTCCCGCCCGGGCCGTCGTACGCGGCGAGGGCAACGACCACGGTCCGGGGATCGAGGGTGTCCGGCAGGCGGTCCGTGGTGAACCGCGGAGCGATGAGGACGGGCCGCATCCCGGTGGTGCTCCCGCGGACGACTTCCCGGCCGACGAGCGCGGCGAAGCGTGCGACGGCGCAGCCGGACGGGTTCGCGCACAGCGCCCACGCCGGATCCGCACGCTCGCCCTCCGCGCGCTGCCCCAACAGGGGCGGGACGTACAGGATCTCGTCCCCGGCTCCGATCCCCGGGCCGTCAGCGCCGAGCGGCGCGCGTACCGGGTACACCATCGCGGACAGCGGAGGGTAGAGGTCCAGGGCCCGGTCGATGGCCTGCTCGGCCGACGTCACGGTCCCCGTGACACCCCCGGACCCTCCTGCGGAACCGGACGCGCCTGCGGCGAGCAGGGCCAGGGCCTGGAGCGCCGAGGTGCTGGTGGCGGTCGACACCAGGGCCAGCGCGTGCGCGACGGTCAGGTGCGTCTCCTGGGCGCCTTGGCCCCGGGCCGCCAGCCGACCGGCCAGGGAGCCGGGCTCGGGAGCGGCCAGGTACCGCGCCAGCCTCCGTCGTACGGCCGCCGTCCGCGCCTCGTACGAACGGCTGCCGGCGGCGTCCGCCGCCGCCGTGACCATCTCGCTGAGCAGGGTGTCCGCGGCTGCATCGGCCCCCAGCACGACGTGCCGGCTCAGCCGCAGCATGCCCTCGCGCCAGTGGTCCCGGTCCAGGGTCCCGTCCTCCCGGCGCGCACCGAGTACCGGAACCAGGTGCTCGGCCACCTGGGCGGTCAGCCCGTCGAGCTCGTCCTCCGTCAGTACGTCCCACGCGCCCGCCGGCGCCACGTGCGGCGACAGCCCGTACCGGCGCCCGTCGGCGGCGAGACCGGACGCGGTTCCCAGCACCCCCGCGCCGTCGGCCCGGGTCAGCAGGCTCTCGGCGTCCGCCCGGCTCAGCGGCACGAGGAAGGTGCCGAACGGCGTGCGAAGCCGCACCGGGTGCCCGTCCCGGCCGCCCCGCAGGTGGGTCATCAGCCGGCGCGTCAGCCCTTCGCGGGTCAGCGCGTGCAGGCCCAGCGTGCGCGCGGTCAGGTCCGCCCACGGCATCCGCCGGGCCACCAGTGCGGCGCTGAACAGGACGTTCTCCAGGGGCCAGGCCGTTTCGGGCTGATACGCCGTCATGGCCGGGCCTTCGGCAAGGGTCATCGGTCGGTCTCCCTCGTGGTCACTTGTCGCGGAGCATGTACGGCTGGTTCCCGACGACTTCGCCGTCGTAGGCCCTGATCAGTTCGTTCACCCGGTCCCGGTGGTGCGCCATCTCCCCGCGCAAGGTGTCCGAGTACGCCTGCGGGGCGTGCGACAGCGGGTAGTCGTAGGACTCGTCCAGCCAGGTCAGTTCGACCCAGCTGGCGGGGATGTCGTTGGGAGACGCGGGCCCGCGCCCGTCCAGCATGGGGATCACGTCGTGCTCGTTGACCAGACTGATCACCTGAGTGGTGTGGTCGGCCGGGCGCTTGTTGTCGATGGGAGAGCCGAGCGTGACCACGTGCGTGATCCGGTAGGTGGACGCCAGCTCCACGTCCATGGCCAGGTTCATCGCCGTCAGCCCGCCCAGGCTGTGACCGACGAACATCAGCTCCGCCCCGTCCGGCACCCCTGCCCGCAGCAGCAGCTTCCGCGCGGCGCGCGTGTAGGTCGTGTCGGAGCGCAGGCACCCGTCGAAGGCGCCGACCAGGTCCTGCGGGGTGCTGTTGCTCGGCAGCCCGAAGCTCGTACCGGGCAGCAGCAGCACGTACCGGACGTGGCCGTCGGCGCACTCGACGCGCCGCAGCAGCGCCAGCCCGTGATTGCCGAGCGCGCCGATGTCGTTGATGTAGCTGACGATGTCGTTGCGGGACGTCGTCAGGACCTTCGCGAGGATCGAGTCGGGCTCGATCCGCTCCGCTCGTCCGGGCCCCGGGTTGAGGTACCGGAGCAGCGAACTCGGCAGTCCGAAGAAGGGGTCCGTCGCCGGCACACCGCCGGCGAGCGTCACCCAGGAGAAGCTGTCGTTGGCCGGATTCTCGTCGAGCAGCCCCAGCAACGCCAGCAATTCCATGATCACAGGGCTGACGGTGGTCAGGGCACGGGTCACGCCCAGCCGCTCGACCAGCGCGTGCAGCGCCCGCAGCGCCTCCCACCGGTTCCCGTCCACCATGGCGTCCGTGAGGCGCCTCGCCAGTGGCGAGTCGAGGTTGGGGTGCTCGACCGCCGCCGCCTCGATCCTCAGCGCGAAGGCATCCACCGCCATGGCCACCGAGGCCGGGCGGCGGTAGGTCATGCTCCCCGCCATCCGGGCCAGCTCTCCGACGACTCCGCCGTTCGGACCGAAACCGAGTCCCGACGGGCTGGTCAGCGCCTTCGCGCACGACGCCGCCGTGCCGAGCGCCCACCCGGGACGGCGCAGGGCGGCCAGTGCGAACCGCCAACCGCTCAACGCTTCCGTCAGTTCCGCACCGGCCCGCCGCGCGGTGAGAGCCGCGTCCGCCAGCAGCACGGAAGCGGCGATCAGGAGCTCCGCGTCGGGCCGCCCCGCCACCGGCCCAAAGGCCCCGGGGACGCGGGCGAGCGTGTCGAGCAGTGGCTTGGTCTGCCCCGGAATGGGCTGAGCTGTTTCCTCCACCAGCCGAGCCGCTTCATCCACCAGCTGAGCCGCTTCATCGACCACCTGAGGCGTCACGGGCCTCCCTCTCGTCGTTGTGCGGCCGCTCACCGCGCTGCCGCCCTTTTCCGCCAGGCATCGTGGCACCGAAAGTGATCCACTTCGCGCACGTACGAGGCCGCCGACAGGCGCGATGCCGGTCCCCATCGCGCCACCGGCCCCAGGCGGAGGGCTTCGGGGCCCGATTCCACGGGGCGCCGGACGGCTACGCCCGCGCCGTACCCGGCACACGGGATTCGACGGCCCGGAGGATGAGCGGGCGATCACCGTGTTGACCACGGCCGCCATCACCTCCCGCGCCGACGCCCGGTCCCCCGAACCGCCCCGAACGGCGGTCCCCGTGGTGCGGGGCGCGGCAGGGCCCGCCAGGGTGACGGCATGGGCGACTGGTGGTACCGCAACATCCTGGAGCCGGGGAAACTGCCCCTGCTCCTCGCGCTGTCCGCGTTCGTGGTCACCTTCGCGGTCACCCGGATCATCACGCGCATGATCCGCGCCGGGAAGGGTCCGTTCCGCAACGTCACGCCGGGCGGCCTGCACGTCCACCACGCCGTCCCCGGGGTGATCCTCATGACCGTCGGTGGTTTCACGGCGATCGCGGGCGGCCGTACGGGGTGGGGGTCCGCGCTGGCGGCCGTGCTGTTCGGGATGGGCACGGGCCTGGTCCTGGACGAGTTCGCGCTGATCCTGCACCTGAGCGACGTGTACTGGTCCAAAGAGGGAACCCTCAGCGTCGAGGTCGTGATCATGACCTCGGCCCTGGCCGGGCTGCTGCTGTGCGGCTTCCTGCCCCTCGGCGTCGACGGGCTGACCCCCGATCAGGAGCAGAACCGGCTGACCGCGGTGGTCACCGTCGTGCTGAACCTGCTGCTGGCGGTCGTGGCCCTGGTCAAGGGAAAGCCCCGGATGGCCGTACTCGGCGTCGTCGTCCCGCTGATCGCGCTGGTCGCGGCGGTACGGCTGGCCCGGCCGGTCTCCCTCTGGGCGCGGCGCTTCTACCCGCGCCGGCCCAAGGCAAGGGCCCGGAGCATCAAGCGCGCCTACCACCACGACCGCCGCTGGAGCGGCCTGCGGCGCCGGGTTGACTACCTGATCGGCGGCGCGCCCAGCCGGTAGCGGCGGCGTGCCGTGGGCCCGGACGCCTGCCCGGACCCACGGGGTGTCTCCCGAGGGTCAGGCGCCGGCCGGGGCGGGGGCCGCGTCGAGCTCCCAGGCGTGGCGCTTGAACTCCCGGCGGAAGTCCGTGTGGTCCTCCCACTGGCGGGCGATGCCGCGCAGCACGTCCCAGTGGTGCTCCACCGACTGGTCGATGATGCTGCGCGTGCGCGGCTCGGCCGACTCCCGCTGCGCGATGAGGCCCTTGACGGCGGAGGCCTCCAGCACGCTGTTGCGCAGCGCGCGCAGGGCCCGGGAGGTGTCGTCCATGGCGAAGCCGCTGTCACTTCCGGTCTCCGCCTCGAACAGCGGGGTCAGCCGCGCCTCGATGAACGCGGTGATCCGCTCGAAGTGCTGGACGTCCATCAGGGGTCTCCCTTTCCCGCCGTGCCGGGCGCGGGGCCCGGCGCGGCCCATCGAAGCAGCTCGGGGGTGAGCTCAGGTGCAGGATACGAGGTGGGCGGCGGACGGCTGCGAGGACCTCCTGCCGTGACGCGGGGTGGGTGATCTGGCCGGTGGCGGGTTCGGCCTGCCGGGCGAGGCGCCTTCCGACCCGGTCAGGGGCCGGTGTGCAGGTACGGGGCCCACAGGGCCGGGGAGTCCGGTCGGGTGCGGCGCAGGTTGTGGATCGCGGTGTGCAGAGCGGCCGCGGCGGGGAGGGGGCCGTCGGGGGACTGCGGGGTGTCGGCGAGGGTTTGGTAGAACGCGCCGGCAACCTGAGGGGCGCGCAGGTCGCTGATCGACCACTGGGTCGCGATCACGTGGCGGTATCCCGCGAGGTGGAGACCTCCCGCCAGGTGCGCGAACTCGTCGGCCAGGGAAGCGACCCCGCCCGCCGTCTCGCACGCGGAGAGGAAGGCCAGCTCCGCCGCGTCCAGCCGCAGCGCCGTCACCTCGCGCAGGCTGATCATGTGGTCCGTGCAGTGCAGCGCGCCGCCGGCGAGGGAGTACGAGGAACCGTGGCCCGCGAAGTGCAGCCAGGTGTGGGACGGGAGCTGCGCGAGCACCGTGTCGCGGGTCGCCTGGGGGCCGATCACGGCCGTCATCCGGGGGAACCGGTCCCGCAGGGCGCCGATCTCCGGGACCGCGTGACGCAGCTCCGTCATCCCCTCCGCGTCCGGTACGGCCACGCCCAGCATCTGCGGCGGGGTCCCCGCCGGGCGTAGGCCCGCCTCCAGGAGGGAGCGCAGGGTCGGGGCGTAGGAGCAGACGGCACGGTCGAGGAGGTTCGCCTGCGCCGGGGCGGGGCCGTCCGCGCCGGGCGCCGGGCAGATGCCCGCAGCGTGCAGCGGGAGCATGGTCAGGGAGCCGGTGGGGCACCACCACAGCCGGGGCAGCGCCCCCTTCGCGGGACGGGCGGGCCAGGCGAGCGCGGTCAGGACGGGCTCGGCGATGTCGTTCCACAGGGCCGCGAGCAGGGATCGCAGGACGTCGTTCCGCTGCCGCGGGGTGGTTTCCTCCGGGCCCCGGAACGTGGTGATGAGGTCGCGGGTCCAGCCGTTGACGACGGGGCGGGAGATCCTGTCGAGGCGAACGAGCAGGGGCGCGTCGGCCTCGGCCGTCACCACCAGGGCGTCGCTGCGGTGACGGCCGATGTTGACGACGACGACCGGACCGCCCCGCGCGGCCCCGCGCAGCCCGGCGTAGGGGCGCGGGCGCAGGAAGTCCGGCACCAGTATCCGCGCCCGCTCCAGCAGGCGGTCCCACGCGGCTGCCGCGTCCCTGCGGCGCTGGGACTCCACCGCCACCTGGTGGGCCGAGAGGTTGCGCGCTTCCCCGTCGGTGCCCGCCGTGCCCGCGCTGTCGAGCCGGCGCCGGACGTCGTCGAGGTCCCGGGCCAAGTCCGGGGCCAGGTCGCGCAGCTGGTCCAGGCCGGTACGCGCGTCCAGGGCCTGCGCGAGGAGGACGCCGCGCCCCTGTTCGAGGAGCTCCACCGCCTGCGCGAGGCGGCCCGCCTCGATGGCGACGGCCGCGGCGTCCGAGGCCAGACCGTTCGCGAGGGACAGGAAGTGCTCGCGGTCCGTGCGCTCCAGGCCGTGCCAGGCGGCCTGGGGCAGCAGTTCGACGGCGTACGCGTAGCCGGCCAATGCCTCCTCCCACCGCTCCTGCGTGGCGGCCACCACCCCCCAGCGTTCTGCAGCGACGAGCCGGAGACGGGGAACGCCGGTGGTCAGCCGGGCGGCCTCACGGAAGATCTCGACCGCCTCGTCGGTCCGGCCCGCGCGCTGCAAGGCGTTCCCGAGGTGCAGCAGGCAGCCGTCGCGGCTCGCGCTGTCGGGAGGACACCGGTCGACGCAGCGGCGGCCGGCGTCGACGGCCTCGGCGAGGTCCTCCTCCCGCCTCAGGAGCACGTACCTGTCCTGCAGCAGCTGGCACAGGTTGGACAGGAACTTCACCTGGTCGAAGTGGTCCGGGGACGCCGTGTCGATGGCCCGTCGGATGGCGCTGATCGCGGCTTCGAGGTCGCCCGGGTCCCGGGTTCCGGCGAAGCGCTCCTGGATGGTGATCGCGAAGTTGCACAGGTTCATCGGGAGCCGGAGCGACGCCGGCGGGGTGACGGCGACCGCGGCGCGGGCGTACCGGACGGCCTGCTCCAGGTCGTCCGGTCGGCCGTGGCGGGTGTGGGAGGCCCTCAGGGCGAGGCTGAGGTTCGCGAGCAGCCGGTCCTGGTACGGGTGGTCCGGCTGGAGCAGTTCCATGCCCTCGGCACAGGCGGCGACCGAAGCCGTCAGGTCTGCGACGTCCCCGGAGTTCTGAAAGCGGGTCAGCAGGGAGTGGCCGAGTCCGCTGAGGCACATCGCGCGGTGTGCCGTCGAGAGCCGGCCCGACTGCGCGGCCCCCCTTTTGGCTTCGATGGCGCCGTTCAGGTCTTCGAGCCGGCCGCCGTGCTCGTAGCGCGACTGGAGGGCGTTGCCCAGGTCGTTCAGCATGACTGCCCTCGCGCCGGGCTCCGTCCCGCGGGCCCGCAGAGCCTCCCGGGCGAGGTCGACCGCTGTGTCGAAATCGGATCCGGCGCCGGTGTGCCGTCCGCGGGTCTGCAGTACGCCCACGGCAGCATGCGCGGTCAGAGCGCGGGGCGGCGTGTCGGGCGTGGTCTCCCGTACGGCCCGCAGGGACAGGGCCGCCGCTTCCTGGAGGTCGGTGCCGTCGCCGCGGTCCTCGAAGCGGCGCAGGAGGACCTCGCCCAGCGAGGTCCGCAGCACGGTGGCCTCGTCGCCGCCGTCGGGGCTGAGCGAAAGGGCCTTCCTCAGCAGACCGACCGCCTCGTCCAGGAGCGCCGGGTCCGCCGTGTGCTCGTCGTACAGCGTCACCAGGGCGGCACCGCGCATGAACAGGGCCACGGGGAGGCCGGGGTCGTGGTCGGGGACGCTCCGGCCGGAGGCCTCCAGGTGCCGTAGGGCGGAGTCGATGTCGCCGGGGTCGGAGACCCGTTGGTGGCGCTGCATCAGGCTCACCGCGAGCAACTCGCGTATCTGGTCCTGCGCAGCGCCGTCCGTACCGCGGTGCCCCGGGCGCAGGAGGCCCTCACAGAGGGCGATCGCCTCGTCGAGGTCTGCCAGGCCGCCCGTCTCCTCGCTGCGCAGGCGCAGGACCGAAGCCAGGCACAGGACTTCGAGGGCGGTCTGCGGGTTGTCCGGCCCGCTCTGCGCGACCGCCGTGCGCGCCGCCGCGACCGCCTCGTCGGGATCGGTGCCGACCGGGGTCCCGCCCGCCCGTGCCGCCTGGATCCGCAGCTGCAGTCCCTGGGCGAGCGATCCCCATGCCCGGGCGTGCTCCTGCCGCCCCGAACGGGACAGCCGCAGGGCCGCCCGGGCCGAGCCGATCGCCTCGTCGAGGTCGGCCGCGGCCTTCGTCCGCTGATACGTGCCCAGCAGGAGCTCGGCGAGATTGACGTGGGTGCCGGCGACGAGGGGGTGTCCCGGCGGCAGGGAGGCGAGGGCCCCGCGGGTGGCTGCGAGAGCTGCCTCGAAGTCCTCGGCGGCCAGCGTCCGCACCGCCTTGGCCGTGAGCATCTGGCTGAGGTTGGCGCGGCGGCCCGGCAGCCGCTCGTGGTCCGGCCGGGTCGCGGCGATGCTGCGGCGCGCCGCAGCGATGGCGGCCTCGATGTCGGCGACGCGGTGGCCGGTCCGGTAGCGCTGCGAGTGTGCCAGCGCCAGGTTCGACAGCTGCTCGTCGAGGAACGCATGACCGAGGGCCTCGCCCTCCGCCACCGCGGCGGCGCTCACCGCGACCGCCCGGTCGAGTGCGGAGGCGTCGCCGGTCAGGTCGAACCAGCCGCGCAGCGACCGGCCCAGCTCCGTGAGGCAGACGGGCCTGTCCCGGGAGCCGGCCGGCAGGCCTTCGAGTGCGCGGGACCACTGGAGCAGGGAGGTCCGCAGCGCCTCGGGGTCGCGCAGGCTCTGCCACCGCTCGAAGCCCGCCAGTGCGGCCCGGGCCGCCGCGTGCGGCTGCTGTGGGCGTCCCGGCGCGTCGGTCATGGACAACTCCCCGTTGCCGTTGCGGCAGGTGTGTGCTCCGTTCAAACTCTCCTATGGTGGCACGCTGTTCGCGCTGCCGGACGCTGAAGGGGGAGCCCGTGAACGACTGGTCGGACGCACGCGAGGACGCGCGTTTTGTGCTGGCAGCCGTGTCGCACGACACCGTCGCTGATTCCGGGGCATGGGCCGAGGCGGAGTCCGTGCTCGTGGAGCTGGAGCAGGCGCTGGACGCCGAGGACCCGGACGGCCTGCGGCGCGCCGCGTCCCGGCTCGAAGACTGCGTGGTGGGCGACCGGATGCGGATGGTCGGCGGGCAGGACCCGCGGACGCCCGCCCCGCCCGCGCTGGCGGAGCGGCTCGACCGGCTGGTCGACCGGATCCGGACCGCCGGCGAGCAGGACACCGCCGCACCCGCCGACCCTGTTCGGTCGATGGACGACGATGCCGCTTAACCGCTCGGACGGCCATGCCCTGATCGTCCATGCCTTCGCACACCTGGAGGGAGCCGCCGCGGACGAGGAGAGGGGCGCCGCGTCCCTGACACGGATGTGGTCGCAGCTGCACGACGGGCTCGGCCTGCGCGACTCCGTCCCCGGTCACGGCCCCGCCGAACTCCCCTCCCTGGCACCCCTCCTGCGATCCGGCCCGGCCTCCGGTGCTCGGCTGCTCGCGGCCCGCCAGTGCACGGGGCCGCACGCCGCGCAGGGCTTCGTCTCCCTACGCCACGACGTCATCGGCGTCACCGTGGCGCTGTTCCCGTTCCCCGGCAGCTCTTGGCACGCTCTCCGCGCGCGGTGGGACGCCGCCGTGACACCGCTCCCCGAGGAGATCGCCCTCGGGACGACCTTCCTGTACCGCGCTCTCGACCGCGGAAGTGCCGCGCGCAGGCCCCAGCGGCTGGCGGGGCTGCTCGCCGCGGTTCCCGCACCGGGACGGTTCGGCGGAGCCTGGCGGCGGGCCGCCGCCGGACACCTGGTGCTGCTGTCCGGTGCCCCGGTAACCGGACCGCGGGAGGCCGTCGTCGTCGGGGCGGCGGCGGACGAGGACGCCTTCGATTCCTGGCTCTGGCACGTCGGCCGCACCGGGGCGGCGGCTCCGTTCGCCCGCTACCTGGAGGGCGCCGCCCGGATGCACCACCACGCGGCGGTTCACCGGGACCGGCAGCACGGCGTCCGGGAGCTCTGCCAACGCCTGTCGACCGCCTCGGAACGGTTGGCCGGAATGTGCCGTGACGTCCTCGCGGGCGGCTCGGGGCCCGGCGAGCTGCTGGCGGCGGAGGCCGCGCTCGCCTCCCTGTACGTAGGCGACCAGGGGCTCAGCCAGACGCTGCGGGACCTCCGGGAGATGCGGAGCTCCGTACGGATCACCCTCGACACGCTGGCCGGTGTACTGCCGCCGGACTCCGGAGGCGGATCCGGCCCCGATCAGGAACTCGGGCGCGGCCTCGTCGCGCTCCTGGACGACGACATCGCCCACGCGGAATCGGTCAAGCAGGAGGCGGACGAGATCTCCCGGACCACGGCCATGGTCGTCCAGCAGCGCCTGCACCTGCACCAGCAGCGGACGACCGTCGTCCAGGGGGCGGTGGTCGGATCCCTGCTCATGGCCCTGGCCGCCATCCAGGCGTTCGGCTACCACCCGCCGCTGCCGGGCAGGCTCCACGCACCGCTGATCACCTGGTTGTCCGTGCTGGCCCTGCTGCTGCCGGTGCAGCTGCTGCGCTGGCGGCGCGCGGACGGCGGCCGTCGCCGTGCGAGCTGGTTCGACCGGGCGTCCGTGACCGCGCTGGGAGCCGCGACCGGCTGGCTGGGCGCGTCCGTCGGAGCCTCCGCCTTGACGGGCGTCGCCGCTCCGCCGCTGCTCAGCGCCGGATGCGCTCTGCTGCTCGGACTCGCCGCGCTGCTCGCGGACCGGGCCTACGCCGCGCACGCCGACTGACGACGCCCCGTCAGCGGCCTTGCCGCAGGGGGCCGGCGGACTACGGCCGTGGCGGCGAGGCGAGTACCGGATATGTGACCGTCGGTGTGTTCCATCCGGAGATCCGCAGCCGGGGCGCGGAGCCGCGTAGATCATCGGTCCGGTAAGTTGCCGTCAGGGTCGCCGATTCGCCCGGCCAGAGGCTGACCTGGTTGTCGCTCCACCGGACCGGCAGCACCGGCTCGCCTCGCGCCCCCACCAGGTGTACGTCGGTGAGCAGCGCCGGGGTCCTGCCGCGTCCCGCGTGGCGGAGGGTCACCCTGGTCGTGGAGTTCCCCGCACCGCCGCGGGTCGTCGTGGCGGACGAGGCGAGGGCCACCGGCTCCATCGAGTTCAGCCCGCGCAGGTCGGCGTAGGACGTGGTGGGCGTGTGATACCAGTCGGCGTTCTTGTGGTCGAGCACGTCCGCCTTGTCCGAGAGCCAGTAGACGTTCCGGCTCAGCTCGCGCCCGGCACCGTCCGTCAGCAGCAGCCGGGCGAGGTACGTGGTGGACCGGCCCGGGACGGCCGCGGGAACCGTCAGCGCGGTGGTGCTCGCGCCGCCGCCCCCGACGCGCAGGCCGGTCACCGTGCGGTCGTAGAGCTGTGCGCCGTCCGTGGAGAAGAGCGTCACCCGTGCCGCCAGCCCGGAGGCCGCGGATACCCGGTTGTTGACGACCGACACCGAGCGGTTGTCGTACCCGTACTGGACGTGCAGCGGCTCGTTCGCCTTCTTCGCGCCGAAGTAGGCCCCGCCCTGGTCGAGGTAGCGGTCCACCAACTGCCATTGCAGGGAGGTCCAGCCGCTGTTGAACATCCAGTAGACCACTCCCGTGGACGGTGCGGTGGAGTCCTTGGCGTTGCGCGCGTAGGCCTCGAACTGGGCGCGCACGTTCTCGTACTGGGCGAGCTGCGCCTTGCGTACGTAGTCCTCCAGGCCGGTCGGGGCGCCGTAGCGGCCTGCCAGGGCGGCGCCGTACAGCTTGAGGTCCGCGAAGAGCGCCTTGGGGGAGCGGTGGTACTGGGCGGCGGACGGGTCCTTCCACAGCGTCTCCAGCTCGGCCGGGGACATCATGCGGCGCAGCGTGTCGAGCGTCGGGATGTCCGGGCCGGCGCTCGTCTCGGAGTTGAATCCGGTGGCTCCGCCCTCCCGCTTCTCGTACCAGTAGCCGGGCGGGACCCAGTCGTACGGGCCGGTCATCCGCATCCCGGAACGCCCGGTGAGCGGCGCGGAGGCGGCGGAGGCCGCGGGGACCACCGGGGTCGTCCAGTCGGCGGCCTTGAGCGCTTCCAGGTATCCCTTCTCGATCTCCGCGTTGGGGGCGGCGTCGCTGCCGATCAGGAAGGAGATGACGCTGGGGTGGTGGCGGAGCCGGGCCGCTTCGGCGGCCATGGAGGCCCTGGCGACGAGGTGGTCGGCGGCCCCCCACCTCTCCCCGGCCTCCGTACGGTTGACCTCGCCCTCCCACTTGTCGCAGCACTCCCAGCCGGGCAGCGTCAGGATCCCGTACCGGTCGGCCAGGTCGAAGAACTCGTCGGGCTCGATGTGCCCTTCCAGCCGCAGGGTGTTCAGGCCCAGGTCGAGGGCGTACTTCAGCCGGTCCTCGGTGTACGTGCGGTCCCAGCGCAGGAACGCGTCGGGGGACCAGCCGCCGCCCTTGACCAGCAGCGGGCGGCCGTTGATCAGGTACTGGCGGGCTCCGTCGGCGTTCAGCGGCGCCCGCACGTCGCGGATACCGAACGACGTCAGGGCGGTGTCGGAGGGCGCGCCGTCGACCGTCGCGGTCAGGCGGAGCCCGTACAGCGGCTGCCCGCCCATCGCGGCGGGCCACCACACGCGGGGCGAGCGCAGCCGCAGCGCGGGGTGGTCGGCGGGGGAGAAGACGACGGTCTTCGTCTCGTGCGGGGCCAGGGTGACGCGTCGGCTGACGGCGGCCGGACCCGCGATGCCGGACACCCTGGCGGTGACGGTGAGGGCCGAGTCGTTGCGCACCCGGGCCTTGACGGTCAGGTCGGCCGCGCTCAGCGAGGGCACGGCCAGGGCGGTCAGCACGTGCGCGTCGCGCAGGGCGACCGGCCCGCCGCGGCGCACGGTGACGTCACGGACGATGCCCATGTTCTGGTCGGGCGGCGGCTGGAGCCAGTCGAGCCAGCCCATGGTGAGGTGCTTGCGCGGGTCGTTGGGGCGGATCCGGAAGGCAACCGTATTGGTGCCTGCCCGGACCAGGCCGGTGACGTCGAGCTCGTGCCGGGTGTAGGCGCCGGAGACGGTGCGCGCGGTGGCGACCGGGCGGCCGTTGACGAAGACGTCGGCGGCGGAGATCACCCCGCTGAAGTCCAGGTACGTACGAGCCGTGGTGTCGGCGACGGCGAAGTCGGACCGGTACCACCAGGGCACGGCGAAGTCCGCGGCCGGGATCGACTTCTGCTGGGTGGAGTAGAAGGGGTCGGGATACACGCCCGCGGCGAGCAGGGCGGCCAGGACGGTGGAACGGGGCCCGGCCCGATACCAGCCGTCCGTCCGGTAGCCGGGGCTGGAGACGACTGCCGCCGGATCCGTGACCTTCGCCGTCGACTGGACGGCGTACCCGGCCAGCGCCGTCGTACTGCCCGGGAGCGATGGGATCACGGTCACCCGGGACCCCGCCCGGGGCCCAGGCTCCGCTCCGGCCTGCGGAACCGGAGCCGCCCCGGACGCGCCGGCGGCGAGCGCGAGGGCCAGGGCCAAACCGACGGGGGCGAGGACAAGACGGGAAAGGAACACGGGGCCTCCCGCAGGGCCGGCCGGATCCGTACCCTGCTGAGCGCTGATTGCTGACCGTTGGAGCGGGTGGCGCGCATGGCATTCGGACTGCGGACACCTGCTCCCTGGGGTATATCCCTCCTCGGCTCGGAGTTCCGGGACGCCACGCCAGGGGGCCCACGCCGCCTGGCACCGTACGCGGGATCGCACGATCGCCCGGCTGGCTACGGCGCTGACCTGGCACGGAAACTGCGTGGCCGTCGAGTTCCCGGCGCCGGTATCGTCCGCTCTCAGGCCGGGCCCTACCAGCGGGCCTCCCCGCGTTCAGAGAGCGATTCACATGACCAGCCGGCGAGCAACGACGACCCTCTGGCGCCCCACCGGCCCCCAGGAGCTGGACCTGGTCCGAGAGCTGAACTGGCGCGCTTGGCCGCCTCGGCTCCCCGAGCAGCCGATCTTCTACCCCGTCCTCAACGAGGACTACGCGATCAAGATCGCGAGGGACTGGAACGTGAAGCACAGCGGGGTCGGCTTCGTCACCCGATTTGAGGTCGAGTCGGAGTTCTTGAGCCGGTACCCCGTCCAACAGGCCGGCGGGCGGACGATCCTCGAGTTGTGGGTCCCGGCCGAGGAACTGGACGACTTCAACGCCCACATGGTCGGCGAGATCCAGGTGGTCCACGAGTTCCGCTGAGGCAGGGCGGCTTGGGCCGAGATCGCCGTGTCGGAGGTGAGTTGCCGAGCGCGCGCTCAGTTCGGGATGAGTGCGTCCCACTGGCCTCGGGTCGGGCCGTCGTGCTGCGGCGAGAAGTCCGGGCGGGCGGCCAGCCAGGCGGTGACGTGTCGGTCTACCTCGTCGGAGCCGTAGGCGTCGGGGGCCGGTCGCAGGAGATGGCGGACCTGGGCTCGGGCTCTCATGACGACGGGGTCGTCGAAGGCGCAGGCGGCCAGGGCCGCAGCCCGCCGGTCCGAGAGGGGTGAGCCCTCTGCGAGGCGTTGCTCGTTGGCGCGGTCGGCCGTCACCTGCGCGTCGAACCACGGGCGGAGGGACTGTGCTGTCCAGGTGTGGTAGCCGGTGGGGTCCGCGGCGATCTGGTCGGCATGGGCGGCGAGGTACTGGGCGGCGCGCAGACCGAGGGCCACCCCGTGGCCCAAGGTGGGGTTGGTGTGGATGAGGCTGTCCCCGGTGTTGACCAAGCCCGTGACGACAGGTCCGTCATCGTCGGCGAGGGCGGTCCAGCGGTTGTCCAGGCCGGCCATCGCCAGGACGGCTGACTGCGGTTCGGGAGCCAGGTCGAGCCAGGCGGCGGTGGCGGGGAAGCGGCGGGCGGCGGCCTCGAACACGGCGGGGTCGGTGAGCGCGCCGCGGGTCGGATCACCCGTGGAGAGCACCAGGTGCAGCGCGAAGGTGTCGTTGTCGGAAGGGAAGACGCCGGCGAGCGCGAACGGTGAGGCCGAGCCGGTCTTCACCCGCCCGGGGTCACGAGGACCGCCGGCACGCAGTCGGTACCAGCGGCACAGATAGGCGATCCCGGTGCGGTGGCTGTCGATCACGGGCGGGCGGCAGCCGGCCGCGATCAGCCAGGCGGGAACCGGCGAGCGACGACCGGACGCATCGACGACGAGGTCCGCCCGGTGTGTTTCAGCGCCCACCTGCACGCCGGTGACCCGGGCAGGGGAGCCCTCCTCGATGGTGAGGGCGCGCACCCGGCAGCCGCGCCGTACCTCGACGGTGCGTTCCCGCCGTACGGCCGCGGTCAATGCGGCCTCCAGGACGATGCGGCGGGTGCGCAGGGTCACCAAGTCGTCATCGCCGGTCCGATGCGGCGGATGCTCACCGAACCAGTCGAAGTCGTGGTACTCCCGGGCTCCGCGTGCCAGCAGGTCCGCGTAGACATCAGGGGTCTCGGCGCGCAACACGGTGCGCACGGGCGCGAGGAAAGAGTGGGGCTGGACGGCCTGTGGGGCTCGGGGCCTGGACCAGTGGAAGAAGTCCCGGTTCAGGTCCTTTCCGGCCTCCCGCGCGTCCTGCTCGAACAACGTGACCCGATGGCCCCGCCGGCCGAGCATGAGCGCCGTTCCCAGCCCGCTGATACCGCCACCGACCACCGCAACCCGCGCCACTTGAGCTCCCCTTCGCGTCGTGTTGCGGAACGAGGCTACTACTCGGTGATCTTCGGTCGAGAGCCGGGGCCGCCGTCGCGGGGGTTCCCGCCCCGCCCTCACGACGGAACCGTCACCGCCGCATACGAGAGCTGTAACGGTCCTCGCGGGAGCGTGAATCCGAAGCCACGGCGGGCATCCTGTCCAGACCAATCCCAGTACGTCAGCAGCCACGGGGGCTCGTGATGCGCACTTTCCCCAGGTCCACCCACGCCCGGACGCTCGGCGCCCTCGGCCTCGCCGCCGCCGCGCTCCTGGCCGCTACGGCCTGCGAGCCGAGCGACGACAAGGCCGGCGCCACCCCGCCGCCGAAGTCCTCCACCTCACCTACCGCCTCCCCTTCCGCAGCGCCTTCCGTCTCCGCGTCCGCGCCGGGCGTCCCCTCGGCCTCCGCGTCCTCTGCCGCGCCGGGCCGTCCGGGCGAGGCCGAGGGCGACCCCAAGGGCATCGACGGCAACTGCCCCGACGACTACACCGAGGTCAAGGTGGAGTGGGCCGTGCCACCCGCCAAGGACGACTCGAAGGTCCTGCTGACCGTCACCAACACCAGCACCACGCCGTGCAAGCTGCGGACCCATCCGGTACTCCGGCTGGAGGACGGCAACGGCCGGCTCGTGGGGGTCTTCGCGAACTCCAAGCCGCAGACGGAGGTGACCCTCGCCCCCGGCAAGGAGGCGTACGCGGGGCTGCTCCTGCGCCAGAGCAACAAGGACGTCAGCACCCTCGTGAAGAACATGGCGCTCGCGCCGCACGGTCAGCGCCCGGACAACAACACGGGCGAGGGCGTGCTCCTGGAGATGCCGAAGGGCGGCGTGTACGTGGACGACAAGGCCCGTGTGACGTACTGGAACAGCAGTTCCGAGGCCGCCGTGTCCCCGCTGTTCGCCCACTGACGCGGCTGCCTGACCGCCTCAGGTGCAGCTCGAATCCGGGTGGTCGTGGGTGAGGGCACAGATCATCTGTTCGCCGCGCCGGTGGTCCGGATAGGCCGTGAGCAGTTCGGCCTTGAAGTCGTTCCACTGGCGGGTCGTCTCGGCGGTGGCGCCGGAAACGGCGTGGGTGAAGTTGTCACCGGTTTTCGAGCGGTGGGATGCGGCGGTGTCCTTGTTCAGGCCGCGGTTGTGCGTGATACGACCGGCGCAGTCAGCGGCTTTGACGCCGGTGGAATCGAAGTCGGAGTAGCAGCCGGTGGCGAGGTCCACGGGTATGCGGGTGCGTGCGTCCCGGGTCCAGTCGGCGTCATTCATGGTGCTGTAGCGGCGGATGTCGAGGAAGGGGGCGACATCGGTACGTGCCAGTCCGGGAGGGTCGGTGAGGCCGACCGGACCGGGGGCGGTCCGGTCGGACCAGTTCGAGTGCGAGTAGAAGTCCTGGATCTGGTGCCAGCTGCGGCCGAGCTCTTCCAGGACGTTGCACTTGGCGCGGTTGGGAGTCTCCTGCCATGCGCAGTGGGAGGACAGGTCGCTCTGGTCGGCCCGGACCTTGCCGTCCTTGTCGACGAGGCCGTCGGCCGCCCGGACCGCGTTGCGGAAGTGGGCGACGGAGGTACGGATGCAGGCGAGGAGCTCGGTGGTGGCCTCGTCCCGGCTGCGGGGATAGTCCTGGACGTAGCGGGGGGCGAGGTAGTCGGCGTTGTCGCAGTGCAGAGGGCCGAGGAGGAAGTATCCGCCGTGGTCATTGGCATTGACCGCCCCGTCGCGGGCATCGGCCATCTCGGACAGCGTGAGCGGCTCCCAGGGGAGGGCCGCCCGGGTGATGTTCTCGTGGTTGGCGCCGGTGAATGCGTGCGCGGGGCCGGACGGCACAGCGATCAGGGCGATCGCGAAGACCGACGTAGCGGTCGTCCACGCCGCCAAGCCGGGCAGCAGGCGGTATCGCATGCGACGCTCCAGTCGTACGAGTCGTACGTCTTGGTGCAAGCCTAACTCTGCGTGCAGGGGGCGGCGTGTTTTGACACAGAACGGAACCGGTCCCACGGGAACCGTGCACCGTCCGCTGGGTGTGGCGGGGAGGCCTGCGGCGGGTTCCACTGTGAATGTGGAAGCGTGCGCCCGGCGCGCAGCGATGGAGGACGGTCGACATGGCGGACAGCCATCAGGTGCTGCTGATCTCGTTCACCGATCGGGAGGCCAGCCGTGCGGCGTTCCAGGAGGCACTGACGCTGCCGGGGCTGCGTCAGGCGTCGATCTTGGAGCGCTCCGCCGAAGGGTTGCTCGACGTACCGGAGACCCACGTGCAGGGGGCCGGCAGGCGGACCGCGGGTGGTGGGCTTGCCGGTGGACTGATCGGCCTGCTGGGTGGACCGCTGGGTGTCGTGCTGGGCGCCGCAGCGGGCGCGGCCCTGGGCGGCGCAGTGGAGAACGAGGAGCTGCTGGAGGACGGCGCGGGACTGATCATGCTGAGCAGTCGCATCGATGAGGGCTCCTCCTTGCTCATCGTCGACGTGGACGAGGCCACGCAAGGGCCCGGGGACGAACTGGCCCGGCGCCACGGCGGGACCCTGGAGCGCATGCCCGAGGAGGAGTTCGCTGCGCAGGTGCGTGCCGCGGAGCGCGCGGCAGAGGAATAGGGATCTTGGGCGGGGACCCGTCGGCGCTGGACCGGCCGACGGCCGGGGCCCCCGGGTCGGAGCCGGGAGGCCGCGATCCGCCCCGTGCGGGATACGACCCTGGAGGAGGCCGGATGCTCCGATCGGCTGACGGCGCCCACCGCGGGGCGCGGGTAAGGCGTCGGCGCGGCGCGCTGCTCCGGCGGCCCACGCGCGCCTTGCGCAGAGGCCTGTCCCAGCTGCTGTGCGCGATCGCCGGGCTGGTGCTCGGCCTGCTGGCTCCCCTGGTCACGGCGGGACCGCAGGTAGCCGCCGGGCGGGTGGTCAGCGTGCTGTTCACCATCGGCTTCGGCGTCATCAGCCTGGTGAGCATCATCTACTCGATGCTGTTCCTGGTCGTGCAGTTCTCCGCGAGCACGTTCACGCCGCGCCTCGGCCTGTTCCGCGACGAGCCGATCGTCTGGCGGGCGTTCGCCTTCCGTCGGCGTGTTCGTCTTCTGCATCACCTCGGGCCTGGCCCTCGGCACCCGCGAGAGCGTCTCCGCCTTCGTTCCGTGCGCCGCGATGCTCCTCACCCTGATCGCCCTCGTCCTGATGCGGACGGTGCAGATGAAGGCGTTCGACTCCATCCAGCTCGGCCACTCGCTGACCGCGATCACCGCCCGCGCGCACCGCCTGTACGACGCCCTGTACCTACGCCCGTACGCCCCGGAGAGCGACACCCCCGCGCAGACCGTGACGGCCGGCGCGGGGATCGCGGTCCGCTGGGCGGGACCGCCAGGAGTGCTCCAGGACATCGACGTGCCCGCCCTCGTGGGCCTCACTCAGGAACACGACTCCTCGGTCGCGTTCCGCATCGCGCCGGGCGCGACCCTGACGGGGGGCATGGTGCTCGCCGAGGTGACGGCGGACGGTCCGACGGAGGCGGCACTGCACGCGGCCGTGTCGACGGGGGTCGAGCGGACCTTCGGCCAGGACCCCGAACTGCCGTTCCGGCTCCTGGCCGACATCGCACTCCGGGCCCTGTCCCCGGCGGTGAACGATCCGGCCACGGCGGTGGAGGCCTTGGACCGTCTCGAGGACCTGCTGACCCGCCTCGCCGACCGTGACCTGGACATCGGCCGGTTCACCGATTCGGCCGGACGGCTGCGGGTGAGCATCCCGGTGCCCGGCTGGGACCAGTACGTCCGGACCGCCGTCGACGACGTCGTCTTCGCCGCCGCCGGATCCCCGATGGCCCTGCGCAGAATCCGCGACCTGCTGCACAGGCTGGCGGAGCGGACCCCCGAGTCCCGGCGCGCCGTGGTGTACGACCGGCTCCAGTGGGTCGAGCGGACCGGCAGCGAGGCGTACCCGCTCGTCTGGACAGGCACCGACGCGGGGGATCGGTAGCCCGGGCCGGAACCGCCCCCGGCGGCGTTCGGCTCGGCGGCCGTCCGTTCCCGCCCGCGTGGCGCCCCCCGGGCGGGGAGCCGAGAATGAGAGGGCGGGACGAGATCCGTGCGAGGTCACCCGCAGAGCGGTGGGAGAACACGGCAATTCATCCCGGGGGCGCTCGAGAACCCGCCATCGCGGCCGCAGCGAAGAGGAGACGCGCAGGCTCGCCCGCCATGCCTCAGGAATCCAGGTGTCGGCACGGCCGCTGGATGTTCACGCACGTAACGCGACCACTGATTCCGCGACCACTGATTCTCAGACGGACTCTTTCCAGGACCCGCAGGGCCCGCCAGAACCAAACAGGAGACCGGCCATGCAGAACTCGCTGCTCAACCTGGCAGAGGACTACGACTTCCCGCTGCTCAACATCTTCTGGACCATGATGCTCTGCTTCCTCTGGGTGCTCTGGTTCATGCTGCTCTTCCGCGTCATCGGCGACATCTTCCGTGATGACGAGATGAACGGCTGGGGCAAAGCGGGCTGGACCGTCTTCGTCATCCTGCTGCCCTACCTCGGCGTCTTCGTCTACCTGATCGCCCGCGGGCGCGGGATGGGCGAGCGCGAGCTGAAGCGGGCTCACCGGCAGGAGGAGGCCTTCCGCTCCTACGTGCGCGAGAGTGCCGGGACCACCAACAGCGCCGAGGAACTGTCGCGGCTGGCCGAGCTCAAGAACCGCGGCGACATCACGGCGGCCGAGTTCGAGCATGCCAAGGCCAAGGTCCTCGGTTCGTGAGAGCCGGTGCCAGACTCCGCTGAGCCTCCTCAGGGAGGGCCGATGCGCCCCTACCCGCCGATTGCCGAGCACGGCCTGATCGGGGACCTGCAGACCTGTGCCCTCGTCTCGTCCGAGGGCGTACTGAACTGGTTCTGCTCACCCCGGTTCGACTCGCCCAGCATCTTCGCGAGCCTGCTCGACGCCAGCCGGGGCGGCTACTTCGCCATCACCGCCGACGCGCCACCCGTCTCCGGCAACGAGCCGCCGAGGGGCGCCGAGGTCGTCACCCGCCAGCTCTACCTGGCCGACACCGCCGTCCTCATCACCCGCTTCCTCACACCCGAAGGCGTCGGGGAGGTCGTCGACTTCATGCCCGTCCGCGATCCGCACACCGTCACCGACGTCCACCAGGTGGTGCGGGTCATGCGCGGCGTACGCGGAACCGTGCGCTTCAACCTGGAGTGCCGCCCGCGCTTCGACTACGGCCGGGCACCGCACGACCTCACCTTCGACGGCGCCACCGCCCGCTTCGACGGACCCGGCACCACCGCCTACCTGCAAGCCCTGGGGCCAGTTGCCCTGGAGGCCGACGAGAGGGACGTGCGGGCGACCGTGACCCTGGGCGAGGGTGAACGCGCGGCCGTCCTTCTCACCGTCTGCGACGCGGGCAGCGTGGCCCCGCCGCCGGTGAACGTGGGCGACATGGTGGAGGAGTTCAACACCGTGCGCGATTTCTGGCACGGCTGGACCGGCCGCTGCACGTACCGCGGCCGCTGGCAGCAGATGGTCAACCGCTCCGCGATCACCATCAAGCTGATGACGTACGCCCCCACCGGCGCGCCGATCGCCGCCGCGACCATGGGCCTGCCGGAGCAGGAGGGCGGGGAGCGGAACTGGGACTACCGCTACACCTGGGTCCGCGACGCCTCCCTGTCGGTGCGCGCCATGCGCGACCTCGGCTTCACCGACGAGGCCAGCGCCTTCCGCAGCTGGCTCATCCAGCGGCTGAGGGACGGCGGCGCTCCCAACGGCGAACCCCTGCAGATCATGTACCGGGTCGACGGAGACCCGTACCTGACCGAGGAGGTCCTCGACCACCTGGAAGGGTGGCGCGGCTCGGTACCGGTACGTTCGGGCAACGGCGCCGCGGACCAACTGCAGATGGACATCTACGGCGAGGCCGTCTACGCCCTTGCCCAGGCCGGCCAGGTCAGCAACGTCATCGGCTACGACGACTGGCAGCGCTGCGCCGCCCTGCTGGACTGGCTCTGCGCGAACTGGGACCGCCCCGACGAAGGCATCTGGGAAACGCGCGGCGGGCAGAAGGACTTCACCTACAGCCGCCTCATGTGCTGGGTCGCCCTCGACCGCGGCATCCGCCAGGCCACCGCCACCGCCCGCCCGGCCGACCTGCCCCGCTGGACCGCCGCACGCGACGCGATCCTCGAACAGATCATGACCCTCGGCTGGAGCGCGGAACGGCAGGCATTCGTCCAGGAGTACGACAACACCGTCCTGGACGCCTCCCTGCTGCTCATGCCCCTGGTCGGCTTCATTCCCCCCAAAGACCCGCGCTGGCTGTCCACCCTCGACGCCATGGACGCCGAACTCGTCTCCGACAGCCTCGTCTACCGCTACGACCCGGAAGCCTCCCCGGACGGACTGGAGGGCTCCGAGGGCACCTTTTCCCTGTGCACCTTCCTGTACGTCTACGCCCTCGCCAGGGCCGGCCGTGTCCATCAGGCCCGCTACGCCTTCGACAAGATGCTCACCTACGCCAACCACGTCGGGCTCTTCGCCGAGGAGGTCGGCCTGACGGGCGAACAACTCGGCAATTTCCCCCAGGCCTTCACCCACCTCGCCCTCATCACCGCCGCCCTGGCTCTCGACACCGAACTCGACCAGGCCGCGGCCCGGTCCGTTCCTCCGGCGGGAAGGGCGCATGGGGGAGGGGTGGGCCGCGATGGTGCTTGACCTGCTCCTCATCGGCTTGGCCGTGACGCTGTTCCCCCTGCCCATCATGGCCTTCGTGCTGGTGGTGTCCGCCCCCCGTGGGGTGCGCAAGGGGCTGGCGTTCATCATCGCCTGGCTGGCCTGCCTCGTGGCCGTGATGGCGATCGTCCTCCTGCTCACCGGCGGGCAGCCGCCCCCGCCCCGCTCTCCGCCGTCCATGGCGGCACTCGTGGCCACGCTGATCATCGGTGTCGGCCTGGTGGTCTACAGCGAGCGCCGTCGCCGGCGCAGCCGCCGCACCGCTACCACTGCGGATTCCCCCGCACAGGATTCCTCCGGGTCGTCCATGACTTCCCGGATGGACGACGCCACCGGATGGTCCGCAGCAGCCCTCGCGGTGCTGCTCCAACCCTGGGGGATGGTCGGCGCCGCTGCTGCCACCGTCGTCCAGGCCGACCTCTCCCACGCAGAGTCCTTCCTGGCCCTCATGGGTTTCTGCATCCTGGCCACCTCCACCTTGCTGGCCATGGAGCTGTACATGGTGTTCGCTCCCCAGAAGGCCCAGCACGCGCTGCTGAGCCTGCGCGCCTGGCTGGAACGCCACAAGGACCCGGCGATCGTCGTCACCTGCCTCCTGCTGGGACTGTGGCTCGTCGCCCGAAGCCTCTACCAGCTCACCGGCTGACACGGATGCCGTGCACCGTCGCCACGGTGCCGACGATGCGGTGCGGACGATGCGGTGCGGACGATGCGGTGCGGACGATGCGGAGGTGCGGTGCCTCACGGCGGATGCTGCAATGAGAACAGAGCTGTGTCGGCCCCCGGCGCGATCTCGTCGTCCGCGGAAGGCACATACCGCGGACACCCCCGGGCCACCGCTCCAGACATACACAAGGAGTGCTCATGAGCGACGACATCGAAGACATGGGCCCCGTCGACTACCTGGTCGTCGAGTTCCCCGGAAACCGGATGACGGGCGAGGCGTTCCCCCTCCTGATCGACCTGGTGGACAAAGGCCTGATCCACATCCTCGACCTCCGTTTCGTGCGGAAGGACGCCGATGGAACCGTCACCGCCCTGGAACTCACAGGACTCGACGACGGGGACGCGACGGGGCTTTCCGTCTTCGAAGGCGCGTCATCCGAACTGCTCGGACAGGACGACCTCGACGAAGCCGGCAACGCCCTTCAACCGGGCAACGCGGCCGCGATCCTTGTGTACGAGAACCGCTGGGCCGCCCCCTTCGCCCGTGCTCTGCGCCGCAGCGGCGCACAGATGGTGGCAAGTGGCCGCATCCCCGTGCAGGCCATCCTGGCTTCCCTCGACGCGGAGGAAGCAGCGGAAGGCGGCCAGCTGCCCCAGTGAGGGGGTACGCGGTCCGAAGACGACCCCCGCTTCGGACGCACTGCTCCGGCACCGGTTCTCGACCGGTGCCGGAGCAGTGCGTTATCACCTGAGGTCTGGTCAGGTACCGAGCAGTCTGCTCTTCTGCTCCTCGAACTCCGCCTCCGTCAAAATGCCCTGCTCCTTCAGCGCTCCGAGCTCCTTGAGCTGATCGATCTTGCTGCGCATGTCGTCCGCGGCAGGCGGAGCGGCGGCCGGTGCGGGTGCGGCGTATTGCTGCGGGGGCGGAGCGTATTGCTGCTCGGCTTGGCTGTCCTGCTCGGCCCACCGGCCCGCCTGGCGCCGCGAAACACGGTTGGAGACCGCCGTCGCCGTACCGGCGACCACCGCGGTGCGCGCTATTCCTCGAAGAAGACCACCCACGTCATGCTCCCTTGCTGACGGGGCCGGCCCGACAGTCCAGCCGCCGGCCCTCCACTGCTTTCCAGCATCGCACTCGCGGCCGGAGCTCGCCGCGCCGCAGCCGCCTGGCGGCGAGGAACTGCTCGAACGCAAGCAGCGCAAGGACCGCACCGAGGTCACCTTCGTCCTGCCCGGCAAGAGCGTGCACTCCTTCCGCTACCTGGCCGCAGGCGACTACTGGTTCAACGAAGGGAACGCCGACCGGCGGATGGGCTCGAAGCCTGGAACGTGGGTACGGTGGTGGAAGGGGCACGTTTTCGGCCTGCTTCCCGAGGAGGGATCCATGACGAACACCGCGGGTTTTGCGAGTTCATCTGTGACGGCCCAGTCGTGGGAACCCTATTTCGAGGACGGCCGGGAGACGGGGGAGATCCACTGGCTCGCCCAGACGGAAGGGGGCCCGCTGTCGGGCCTGTGGAGGATCGGCCCGGAGGAAGGCGCTGAGTTCCCCTACAAGCCCGCGGCCAGCGACACATTCCATGTGATCGAGGGCGAGGCGGAGCTGGAAACCCCCGAGGGCGAGCGGATCGATCTCGTTGCCGGAGGCATCTATGCATTCCCGGCCGGGTTCACGGCCATCTGGAGAACACGGTCACCGTTCGTGAAGTTCTTCGTCGTGGCCTAGGGGCATCCCCAGATCAAGATCGTGGTTGACCTGATTCTCCACGATCAGAGCGTGGCGCGCGACCAGCTGCTGCCCATTCCCGGAAAGTGGCCCGCGAGTCAGGTGAGACGACTCCAAGGGAGCAGATCATGGCGACGTCAGATTCCGAAGTGGATGTCGTGATCGTAGGCGGCGGATTCGCCGGTGTGACGGCTGCGCGTGAATTGTCGGCGCGCGGGCGCCGCGCGGTGCTGGTGGAGGCGCGTGACCGGCTGGGCGGCCGGACCTACACCAAGGACCACGACGGGCATCCCATGGAGTTCGGCGGTACGTGGGTACACCCTCTGCAGCCGCACGTGTGGTCGGAGATCGACCGGTACGCGGTCGAGACCGAGACGTTCCCGGTGCTGGAGGGGCTGCGGCAGGCGGTCGTCTCCGATGGCCGCGTCGTGGACTTGTCCGACGACGATGTCGAGCGGGCACTGGAGGCGTTCGACCAGTTCTGTGCCCCGGGCATGACCCTGTTCCCGGAGCCGTTCCTGGAAACCGTGGGTCCGGACCCGCAGGGCCTGGGCAAGAGATCGATGCGTGATCAGCTCGACACCTTCAAGGCCGCATCTCCGGAGCTGCGCGACTGGGTGGAGGGGATGTGCAGCCTGGTCGCGTTCGGCCCGCTCGATCAGTCCGGTGCGACCGAGATCTTCCGGTGCTACGCCCTGGCTGGGTACAGCGCCGCCCAGGTCATGGCCGCGCTGTCGGCAACGAAACTGGTGAAGGGGACACGTGAGCTGATCAACTCGATCGCCGGGCAGGCCACGCTGGCCGACATCCGGCTCAACTCGCCCGTGCGGCGTGTCGTCCAGACCGACGGGGGAGTGCGGGTCGAACTCGACAGCGGCGAGGCCGTCAGCGCGCCGACTGCGCTGATCGCGCTGCCGATGAACGTGCTGAACAGTGTGGAGTTCGAGCCTGGCCTGTCCGAGATCAAGCGGACCGCGTCGGCCGACCGACACGTGGGTGCCGGCATGAAGGCCTTCGTACGCGTGAAGGGCGACATCGGCAACGTGAGCATCGTGGCTCCTGAGGCTCAGGCGGTCAATTATCTGGTGACCTACGACCACGGCCCGGAAGGCTCGTGGCTGATCGTGTTCTCCGCCAACCCGAAGAAGCTCCAGATGACCCAGTTCGACGACACCCAGGGCATGCAGAATGCGCTGCAGCCGTTGCTCTCGGGCGTCGAGGTGGAAAGCATCGTCGGCTGGGACTGGGCCAACGACCCGCTCGCGCTCGGCACATGGTGCATCTTCAGGCCCGGACAGCTGGCGAGCGTGCTGCCGGACCTGCGCACGACCGAAGGGCGGCTGTTCTTCGCGGGCGCCGACTCGGCGATCACGTGGCGCGGCTTCATCGACGGGGCGATCGAGAGCGGTTACCGCTCCGCCCGCGACATCGACAACTACCTGACCTGAGACGACGAACCCCACATGGGCTCCAAGTCGGGGTCACCGGGCGTCGGGTGGGGCCTTGTCCCCGCCGGCCGCAGCCCGGTCCCGCTGTCGTCTGCCCTCCTGGACGGCGTGGACCAGGAGGCGGGCCGCCACGCCGACCAGCAGGAGGTTCACGGTCATCTGCCCCGTGGTGAGCAGACGGGCCGTTTCGCTGCGCGCGGTGATGTCGCCGAACCCGACCGTGCTGAACACCGTCATGGCGAAGTACAGGGCGTCGGTCCGCGACAGAGCTTCGCTGAAGCTGCCGGACACGCTGCGCTCCATCAGCCAGTACCCCGTTGCGAACAGCAGTACGACCAGGGGGGCGCTCACCGCCAGTGCCTCCATGGCACGCAGCCCGGGCCACGGGGACAGGGTGATCCTGCGGATCTGCCAGGCCAGAAGCAGCGCCACCCCTGCGAGGCCACCGACGAGTGTGAGGACGGGGCCGACAGTGAAGGCCGAACCCAGTGGCAGCAGGTAGTAGCCGGCGACAAGGATTCCCGCTGTCGTCAGCGCCCGCGCGGAGGCGATCACCGCCTGCCGGCGGCCACTACCCGTCCTGCTCAAGGTTGCGCCCCCGATCGCACGCGGTGCCCTGTCCGGCGGCCCTTGCACCGGCCTCGGTGCCAACCTCCCGGGCGAGCCGGGTGGCGCGCGGCAGGCGCACCACGGGGTCACCGGCATGGCGGCGCCTTGTGTGGTCCGTTGGAAGCATTCCCCGCCACCGGCCGGTGCACGGCGGTCAGCTGCCTGCTCGCGTTGATCCGTAGAGCGTTCGCGGCCTCGGAGTGGCTGAGCGGAGTGGGCCCGTCCCGGGCCACCGGGCCTTCCAGCGGCGAAGACCGCCGGCCAGGCGGATCATCGAGAAGGGGAGTCCGGTCGCCCGGGTGGCGGCATCCGGTCGGGCGGCGCAGGGGGCGCCGCGGTGGGCACCGCGCTCTCGTGGCTGCCCGAGGGACTTCGTGGCCGTGGGCCAGGAGGAAAGGAATTCCATGACGGAGCCGAGTCCTCAACCCGTTGACGCTCCTGGTCAGCAGCAGCAGCCGCAGGAGGCGGACCGGCTGCGTGACATCCTCCGCGCTCCCAGCTACCTCAAGATCCTCGCCTACTCGGCCCTCATCGGTATCCCGGTGTCGCTGGTCGCGTTCTGGTTCCTGGTCGGGCTGCACGAACTGGAACACGCGCTGTGGGCGGACATACCGCACGACCTGGGCTGGGACACGCCCCCATGGTGGTGGCCACTGCCCCTGCTGCTGGTCGCCGGAATCCTCGTCGGCCTGATCGCCACCCGGCTCACCGGTGGCGGCGGCCACATCCCCGCAGGCGGCCTGCACGCCGGCGCGACCTCCCCGGCAGCGCTGCCGGGCGTTGTGCTTGCCGCGGCGGCGAGCCTGCCCCTGGGCGCGGTCCTGGGTCCGGAGGCACCCCTGATCGCCCTGGGTGGCGGCCTGGCCCTGCTCTTCCGGGACCTCACACGGTCCCCCGTGACCCCGCAGGCCACCGCGCTGCTGGGCGCGGCCGGCGCGGCTGCCGCCATCGCGGCGATCTTCGGCAACCCGCTCATCGCCGCCGTACTGCTCATCGAGGTGGCAGGCGTAGGCGGCCCCCAGCTGTTCGCGGTCATGCTCCCGGCCCTGCTCTCCAGCGGGATCGGAGCCCTGGTCTTCACCGGCTTCGGGCGCTGGACGGGCCTGGAAACCGGCAGCCTCGGCCTCAAGCTGCCCACGCCCCTCCCGCGCCTGGACGCGCCGGACGTGCTCTGGACCGTACTCATCGCCCTCGCCCTCGCGCTGCTCCTGCACCCGGTCCTGGACGCCGGTCGGCGGGTCGCGGCGTACGTCGCGGCCCGGACACTGTCCCGCACCGTCCTGTGCGCGCTGGGCGCTGCCGCCTGCGCCGCCCTCTACGCCCTGATCACCGGCCACACTCCGGCGGACGTCGCCCGGTCCGGCCAGGCCACCCTCGGCGAACTGGCCGCAGACCCACATGCCTGGGGCGTCGGCGTCCTCGTCGCCATCCTGCTCTTCAAGAGCGCCGCCTACGCCCTCTGCCTGGGCAGCCTGCGCGGTGGCGCCATCTTCCCCGCCCTCTTCCTCGGAGCCGCAGCCGGAGCGCTCCTGGCCCCCCTGCCCGGCCTCGGCGTCGTGCCGGCCATGGCGGCAGGCATGGCGGCGGCCACAGCCGCCATCCTGCGGCTACCGGTCAGCAGCGTGGTCCTCGTGGTACTGCTGCTGGGCAGCTCCGCGATGATCCCCCTCGTCATCCTCGCCGTCGTGATCTCCTTCGTCACCACCGAACTGCTCCCCGTCGGCACGCCACAGCCACCCGCTCCCCGCACCGAGCCCCGGACCGCGGGCCACGACGGCCCCGAGGCCGCCGGGGCACCCTGACGACAGCTTCGCTCCACGAATGATCGAAGGTGGCCATGAACGCACTGATCGCCGCGCTGTGGGGAGCGGCAGGATCCGTCTCCCTGGTCATCGGCGCATGGGTAGCGATCCACCGCATGCCACCGAGGCGCCGGGTCGGGTTGGTGATGGGCTTCGGATCCGGCGCGCTGATCGCGGCGGTGGCCTACGAACTCGTTCCCCCCGGCAACGAGCCCAGCGTGTGGGCCTTCGTCGCGCTGGCCGCAGGAGCGCTGGTCTTCTTCTTCGTCGACCGCGCTGTTTCGGCGTCTTCTTCAGGGTCCGTGGACCGCTCGATCGTCGTGGGTGCGCTGCTCGACGGAATACCGGAATCGCTTGTCCTGGGCATGAGTGTCGCAGCCGGCGGGCACGTCAGCATCGCCTTCCTGGCCGCCGTCTTCCTCTCCAACATGCCCGAAAGCCTCGGCGCGACCTCGGGCATGCTCGCCTCGGGACGAACACCCCGTCAGGCCTACCGGACGTGGTGGTCCCTGGTCGCGGTGGCCGCGGCGAGTGCTGCGGCCGGGTACGGCATCCTGCAACTGGTGCCCGATGCGGACGGCCGCTACGCGGAGGCGTTCGCCGCCGGATCGGTCCTGGCGATGCTCGCCAACTCGATGATGCCCGAGGCGTACGAGCGCGGGGGGAAGGCGACCGGTCTGCTGACCGTCCTCGGCTTCGCCGTCGCCGGCGTCCTGTCCGCCCTCGAATAGCCGGCCCATGCGCACCCGAGGCTGCTCCAGGCGGGCGGCCGTCACACCGGGCCGACTGTCGTGCGCTTTCCGCCCGGGGCCCTCAGCAGCTTGACTCCGACGGTGCCGGAGCCGGCGAGGAGAGCGAGGGCCGAGATGACCAGGAGGACGTGGTACTGGAGCGTGGCCGCGACGCCCACCATGCCCCGGGCCATGAGGGCGGCGAGCCATCCGGGTGCGATGCCCGCTCGGTGGACTCCGATGGCGAGCACGACGAGGCCGATGGCCCCGTAGCCGACGAACCCCATCAGGGACAGGTCGGAGTGACTGCGGTCCATGCCTTCCGGGTGAGCTGCGTCACGGGCCAAGGTCCGGCTCCTCCATCTGCGCCGACACGCTGAATGTCTCGTAAAGCTACGGATGACGCGCCTGTCCTCCGTATCGCGACACGCAATCGCTCGACGCCGTCCAACCTGGTCGCGCCGGGGACGGCAGTGCGCTATAGTGATCTTGTTCTCGCGGCCGGGTTTCCCGGTGGTGGGACATGCGTTGGTGGTCCAAGGAAAGGCACCCCACTTCCCGTGGGGGGATGCAGGTGCAAGGCCTGCCCAGCGCTCGATCAAGGCCCCGGCCTCCTGAGGGAGACCGGGGCCTTCGCCGTGCCCGTCGCCGGCTTCGAGGCTCCTGCCACAGCGCCCGGCCGTGACACCCATCGGGTCGGCGCCCGGGCCGCTCTCTTTCGTGGCGTAGGGGGCAGCGGGGCTGTCATGGGCTAGAACAGGTTGCCATGAGGTTCGGATTCCTGGGGTGATGTGGTGGATCGCCGACTGATTCTCGGGTTCGCGGCTGCGGCGCTCGTGTCATGGCCTGCCGGTACGACGACGGCCGCGCGGGCCGCCGCCGGCCCTGAGGGCGCCGGGGGGCACGTCCGGACGGGAGGCGGGCTCGATGTGACGGCTGAGAACGCGCTGCCCGGCTCCCCTGACTGGCGGATCACCCGGGCCGGCCCGGCGCGTGGCGTCGAGGGTTTCGCCGACCGGGTCAGCGTCTACCCCGGTGAGCCGGTCGCGTTGCGGGTTTCGACGACGTCGGCCTTCTACACCGTCTCCGCCTTCCGGATGGGCTGGTACGGCGGCGCCCGAGCCCGTCTGGTCTGGAAGTCGGTTCCGCTGCCGGGTGTCCGCCAACCGCCGGCCAGGATCGATCCCGGTACGCGGATGGCGCACGCCGAGTGGGAGCCGACCGCGCGGGTGGACACCTCGGGGTGGCCGGAGGGCTGTTACCTGCTGCGGCTGGACACCCAGGACGGGAAGGCCCAGCGCTACCTCCCCCTGACCGTCCGGTCCGCCTCGGCCGTCGGCCGTACGGTCGTGGTCAACGCGGTGGCCACATGGCAGGCGTACAACCGGTGGGGCGGCGCCGACCTCTACCGGGGCTCGACGGGCAGGAGCGGGTCGCGGTCCCTCCAGGTCTCCTTCGACCGCCCCTACGCCAACCGGCAGGGCGCCGGCCAGTTCCTCCTGTTCGAAGCGCCCGTGATCGCACTCGCCGAACGCCTGGGACTTCCCCTCGCCTATACGACAGGCCTGGACGTGGCCCGCGATCCGCACATCCTGGACGGGGCGGCCGCCATGGTCTCGCCCGGCCACGACGAATACTGGAGCCCCGAGCAGCGCCACCACGTGACCGGGGCGCGCGATGCGGGGATGAACCTGGCCGTGCTCGGCGCCAACTGCTGCTACCGAAGGATCCGCTTCGCGCCCTCCCCGGCCGGGCCGGACCGCATCGTGGTCTGCTACAAGAACGCCTACGCCCAGGACCCCGGCTTCCAGCAGGGCTCCGCGCCCACGAACGACTTCCGGCGCGCCCCCGCCCCCGACCCGGAGAGCTCGCTGCTCGGCGTCATCTACGACGGCTATCCGGTCGACGCCCCCTATGTCGTCTCCCACCCGGACCACTGGCTCCTGGCGGGTACCGGGGCGCGGGCCGGCGACTCCTTCCCCCACCTGGTGGGCATCGAGTTCGACCGGGTGAACCTGTCCTACCCGACGCCGCGGCCGGTCGAGGTCCTCGCGCACTCGCCGGTGGTGTGCAAGGGCCGCCCCTCGTACGCGGACACGGCCTACCTGTCCCTGCCAGGAGGTGCCGCGGTCTTCGCGACCGGCACCATGCGCTGGGTCGAGGCCCTCGACGCGAGCGGGCCCGGTGGAGGCAAGGCCAACCACGGCCTGGACGCACGCGCCGGGCACTTCACGCGCACGGTCACCGCGAACGTCCTACGAGCGTTCTCCCGGAGGGCGGCCGGGCGGGCCAAGCCCGCCCAGGACAACCTCTCCACTCACTACGGGAACACGAACGCCGCGGCCACTACCCGCCCGCCCACACTCCCGGCCCGGGCCCCGAGCCCCGGGCCATAGCGGCCCGGCGGCCCGTACCGGCGCTTCCGCCCCGCTAAAGCCCGGACTCCTCGTGCCAGATCCGGCGGGATGCCGAGAGCGGGTCCTCGGCGACTGACGGCCGGTCATCCCAGACACGAGCCGTCGGCCGGCCGTTCGTGAGTGAGAGCGGCGGCCTGGTAGAGGAACCCCCGGTTGGCTGGCGCCCCCGGGACGTAGCCGAATCCCTCGAACCCGACACGGTAGTTGAACGTCACCATGACCACGCCGCCCCGGGCGAGTACCTCGCCGTCGTAGCCGGGGTCAGAGGAGTGGCCCGTCTTCCATCCCCCGCCGTAGATCCACACCATGACCGGCAGCCGGTCGCCGGCGCCCCCCGGAGTCCAGACGTTCATGCTGAGGCAGTCCAGGCCGTCCTGCGGCCGCCAGGCCGGGGCATTCCGGGAACCAGCGGCAACTGCGGTGGCGCGGCGCTGAAGGACGTGGCCGGCCGGACCCCGTCCCAGGCGGGGACCGGGGCCGGTGCCCGGAATCGTAGGGGGCCTTCCGGCGGCAGTGCGTAGGGGATGCCCTTGAAGACGGACAGCCCGTTCTCGGCCGTGCCCTCGATCGTGCCGTTCGAGGTCTCGATGACGACACCCATGGGTGGCTCCCTTCATGTCGAGAGTCTGAGGACCGCGTCCAGCAGGCATTTCCCGCCGAACATCAGGTCGGTGATCCGGGCGTGCTCATCAGGCGCGTGGATGAGCCGCATGATGTCCGCGTCACTCGCGGAGGGGAAGAATCCGACGACCTTCGTGCCGGGGAAGGCGCGGGCGTCCGTGGCGGCCGGATTGATGTACGGCAGCACCCGCGCGCCCGGTTCGTGCGCGGCGACCGTATCGTCGAGCACCCGCAGGATCTCGGGGTCGTCGTGGACGCCGGGGCTCACCCTGCCGTGCAGCAGTTCCACTTCGACCCGGTCCCCGACGGCATGCCGGACCGCCTCCACCCACCGCTCGGGCAGTTCGCCCGGCAGCAGACGGCCGTCGAGCACGACGCTCGCTTCGACGGGCACCACGTTCTGCCGCTGCCCCGCGGCGAGCAGGGTGGGGGTGGCGGTGTTGTGGAGCCCGGCCACGACGAACTCCCGCAGGACGGGATCGATCGGCAGGCTGTGCGCACGGGCCCAGGCCGGGTCCCGCAGCAACCGCTCGATCGCCTCCGCTCCCGCGCCCGGGTGCAGGTCCGCCAAGGTGCTGAGCATCCGCCGCGCGATCGGGTGCAGTTCCGTCTCCGGGGCGAACGCGCGCAATCGGAGCAGGGCTTCGGCGAGCGCGAACACCGCCGAATCCAGGCGGGGTACGGAGGCGTGGCCGCCCGGCCCGCGAGCGGTGACCCGCATCCGGGCGCTTCCCTTCTCGGCCACCTGGACGGTGTAGACGGGTCCGCCCGGGGTCAGGAAGCGCTGCCCGCCGCCTTCGTTGAACGCGAATTCGGCCTCGACGAGGCGGCGGTGGTTCTCCCAGAGCCAGTACGCCCCCAGTCGGCTGCCGGCCTCTTCGTCGGCGGTGACCACCAGCAACACGTCCCGGGTCAGCCGGATCCGGTGCGCGGCGAGCAGCTGCACCACCAGTAGGCTCGCGGCGATCTGGCCCTTCATGTCGAGTGCCCCGCGGCCCCAGACGCGGCCGTCGGCCACCTCGCCCGAGAAGGGCGGACGGCTCCACGTGCCGGGCCGGGCACCGACCACGTCGGCGTGGCCCAGCAGCATGAGCGGCGGTTCCTGCCCCGACCCGGGCAGCCGGGCGACGAGGTTGGCCCGTCCGGGCTCCGACTCCAGGGACGTCCTGGGCTTCTCGGTCCTGCACGATCAGATGGCTGGTGGTTACCGCTATCTGCACATCGGTCTGCCCGGCCAGGCACGGGTCGGCCTCTGGCTGATGCCCGCGACCACGGCCCGGGAGCATGAGCTGATCGGCCGTCAGTGCGGCGGCCAGCACCTGCTCGTCTTGTACACGGCCGATGTGCAGCGGACCGGCAGGCACCTGCGCGGTCATGGCGTGCGGGTGTGGGACGAGCGGGCGGAGGGTGAAAGCCGATCTCTGCACTTCGCGGACCTGTACGGGAACGTCATCGTCGCGGCGCAGCTGCCCACACGCTGACGGCCGCCGAAAGGCTCCCGCGTCGAAGGCGAAGTTCGACGCCTGCGCGAGGGCATCCCGTCGAACAAAAACCGTCGATGCCGCCGGGACGCCGTCCGGAGCCGCACCCGACACCGGAGCGATGCGTGCGGCTCACGGACCAGGTGGCGCGCCCCGTCGGGAGCGGCCTCCCGGCGGGGCTGCTCTGCGTCAGGAGCCGTCGGCGAAGACGGCGTACACGGCCCGCCGGCCCGCGTACTCGCTCAGGTTCCAGATCACGGACTCGCGGTAGGCCCAGTCGGCGGTGGTACCGCTGTGGAAACTCAGGTCCTCGCATCCGACGCCGAGACGGACGACGGTGGAGGGCGTGTCGGCGCCCGAGGTGACCGTCCGGAGGTAGCCGTTGGAGGGCGGGCCGTCGCTGCGCGACAGGTAGTGCTTGTTCTGGCGGGAGACCACGCCCTGGATCTTGCCCTGCTTCACCGTGACGGCTTCGGTCGCGGTGGTGGAGGCGAGCTTGCGCGTCGTGTAGTCGAGCGGCCACCGCACGATCTTGGGGGTGTCGACCTTGGTGCCGTTGCCGTTCCACCCGGGGCCCGAGTAGTCCACGACGGGGGCGTCGAGGCTGGTGGCGTACTCGGAGAGGGTGAGGCTGTCCGGGTTCGACGCGCGGTCGAGGCCGATCGCCGAGAAGCGCAGCAGGGTACCGGTGTTGTCGTAGGCGGCGATCTGCGGAACGACGAACCGGTAGTCGTACGCGTGGTAGCGGCCGTCCGTGTGCTTCCCGCAGACGTCAGGGAGGCCGGTGCTGACCTCGAACATCCGGTCCAGGTCGAAGACCCGCAGACCCTTGTACGTGTCGACGACGTACAGCCGGTTGCCGTACCACATGATCCCGCCCGCGTGCTTGCGGACGGGCTGGTAGGTGTGGGTACCGTCGCTCGCGCGGACGGGCTCGACGAGCAGGACGTGCCGGTACATCGGGGCGGAGGCCGAGCTGTAGTCGACGAAGCTGAGGCGGATGCCCTTGTCGATCGCGAACTCGTCCACCCCGTCCTCGTCGGGGTCGGTCTCGAAGTACCAGGACACCAGGACCACCCGCTTGCCGCCCGCGGGCCACAGGCCCGCGCCGAGCGCGTCGGCGCTGGTGGTGATTCCCTGCGGGATCCATTCGACCGCGTCCTGGTCACCGGAATTCCAGGTGAAACCGTGCGAGAAACCGCCGATGCCGGCCGGCGCCGAGGAGAGCTTGGCAGCGGGGCGGTTGGCGGTGGCCAGCACCTCGGAGACCCCCGCGGTGGGCAGGACCTGCGCCAGGCCCGCGATGTGGTCCGCGAACTGCCCCGAGGCGTTCGAGGTCCGCTCGGCCAGGGTGAACTGTCCGGGCGTGAGGGTGCTCGCCTGGGCCGTGGAGGGGGCGAAGGCGGCGCCGGCCGCGGTGATGATCGGCGCGGCGGCTATTCCCTTGATGATCGTCCTGCGTGACATGGTCATGCGGCGACAATCTAGATCTTCGCAACTCGTCGGTGCAAACCCCGACTCCCAGTCAGCTGCGGTACGCGGCACCTGAGTCGACCAAGGGCGGAACCGAGGGCGGAACGGGGGTCGCAGCCGGGGTCGCAGCCGGGGTCGCAGCCGCGACCGGGACCTCGAAGGGGACCGTCCCGAGGCCGCCGGGAAGGTCTTTCGCCGGGCGCCGACGACTGCGACCTCCCCGCCCGCCAGACGGGGCGGCGGACGGCGGGGTTACCGATCCCCGGCCTTGCCGCCGGGGACCTCCCTGAAATCGATCATCAGGGAGCCCCGGCGGCGCATCCTGGACCCGGGCGCGGGGTCCTGGGCGGTGACCACCCAGACGCCCGGCCAGGTCAGTGCCCCGACCGGCGGCCCGTCCGGATCGGCAGCGGCGATCACCAGGCCCGCCTCCCACGCGACCTTCCGTGCCTGGGTCACGATCAGTCCGACGATGTCGGGCACCGTCACCTCGTCGGCACTGCTGGGTCCCATCCAAACCATGTCACCCTCCCGTCGTACAGCATCTCCCTGACCCCGGGCAGTGAGAAGGCCTCGGCCCGACCCGGTGAGCCTTTCCGGTCACAGCGCCAACTCGCGGCGGTGCAGGCACCGGACCGGCGCCCGCTGCTGACCCGGTAGGAGCGATCTGTCCATGCCCGCTTCCACGGCCGGCCATCGCGCGTACCGTGGGGTGACGACCCGCCGGGAGGAACAGCCGATGAGCGCGCAGCCCCATCACGCACCCGTCACGCCGTACGCGCCCGCGCCCGGCGCTCCGGCCGAACTGCTCGCGCAGTTGCGCGCCGACCGCCGTGCCGACCGGTGGGTGCCGGCCTTCGAGCGGGAGTGGGCGACCGCGCTGGAGGAGTCGCGCCGTACGTTCTCCCTCACCACGCTGTACGAGGTCGTCCAGGCCTGGCAGGCCCGTGTCGCCTCCGCCCCGGCGGTCGACGCGTTCCTCGCCTCCGGCCGTGACGAGAGCGGGTTCATGGACCTGGAGCAGCTCCGGAGCAGGCGCCGGTGAGCGGTCAGCCGTACACGGTCCGGCTGTCCCCGCCCGCCGCGAAGGTCCTCGCCGCACTGCCGGAGCACGCGGAAGAGACGGTGTGGGATCTGCTGGACGCCGCGGCGGCCGCCCCGTGGGGGTTCGGCCAGTGGGACGCCGGTGACCCCGAAGGCGAAGACGTCCGTATCGCGTCCGCCGGGCAGCTGTCCGTCGTCTATTTCGCGAACCGGGCGTTGCTCCATGTGTCCGTCCTGGACATCGTCTGGCTCGGGTAGCCACCCGAGACGGCATGGCTGATACCGAAGCGCCGTCCGGAGAGCGCCTCGCGAACCGCAGGCGTGGAATGGCGTAGGGACTTCGACAGTGACTTGAGCGTGCCGGCCTTCGTTGATCCGGCAGGGCGAGGCCCCGAAGACCGCTCGCTCGTCACGCCCCGGGTACTGGGGTGTCCTCTGGTGGGCGGATCCGGACGGCGGGTTGACGGTCATGGGTCGTGAGAGTGTGGCGAGGGCGGAAGTGGCGGCACGCCGTTACTACGGGACGGGTGACGTCGATGCCTTCTATGCCGAGGTGTGGGGCGGTCAGGACATCCACACCGGTGTCTACGCCGACGAACACGAGTCGGTGGCGGTTGCATCCCGGCGGACAGTGGAGCTCGCGGCTACGAAGGTCGCCGGCCGTCTCGGCCCGGGGTGCACGGTACTGGATCTCGGCTCCGGGTACGGCGGGCCGGCCCGGTACCTGGCCGGGAGGTTCGGCTGCAAGGTGGTGGCGCTGAACATCAGCGAGTCGCAGAACGAGCGGCACCGCCAGACCAATGCGGAGCAGGGCCTGGACGGACTCATCGACGTCGTCACCGGGTCCTTCCAGGACATCCCGTACCCGGCGGGGTCGTTCGACATCGTCTGGTCACAGGAGGCGTTCTGCCACAGTGGCGACCGTACCCAGCTCCTCGCGGAGGCCGTGCGCGTCCTGAAGACGCCGGGAGAGACGGTCTTCACCGATCTGATGGCAGCCGACACGGCTCCCGCTGACGCGCTGCGGGCCGCCGTTGCCCGGCTTGAGGTGGACGGGTTCGCCACACCCGCCCTCTACCGCCGGACGATCGCCGGACTCGGCTTGACCCGGATCGACTTCGATGACCGCAGCGACCACATGTTCACCCACTACCTACGCCTCACGGAGGAGACGGGGCAGCGGGCGAGGGAGCTCAGCGGTGTGATCAGCCCCGCCTATCTGGAGGGCCTGCTCCAGAACCTTCCGCTGTGGGTGGACGCCTGCCGGAAGGGCCTCATGAGCTGGGGCATCTTCCACTGCCGCCGCCCCTGAGCGCCTGTCCGACGGCGACCGGCTGGACACCGCCGGCGCTACAGGATCCGCCCGCGGGTATCCCGGGCGATTCGTCCGCGAGGGTTACCCCCGGGGTAATCGACCGCTGTCCCTTCCAACGGCAGGATCGAGCACGTCGACGGGATCGCCCCGTCGGCGTCCGGCCGCAGCTGCGAGGAGAGCGTCATGTCCGTCAAGTCCACGGCGAGTTCAGCCACCACCGCGAGTTCCGTCGCCGAGGCCACCCGGGCCGTCGTGCAGGAGTTCCTCGCCGCCCGGCTGGCAGGGGACACTGGGCGGCTCGTCGCGCTCTTCGCCGACGAGGTCGACTGGCTGCTGGCCGAGAACCCCGCCGTCCCGTGGATCCACCCACGGTCCACCGCCTCCGAATGCGCCGCGCAGTTCACGGAGTTGATGGAGCACACCGTGCCCGAGGAGGCGCGCGCCTCCGTCGACACCTTCCTCGTCGACGGAACCGATGCCGTCCTGATGGGGCACCTGTCGGGGACCGTACGCGCGACGGGAAGGTCATTCGAGGGGCCGTTCGCGCTGCACCTCACCGTCGAGGAGGGCCGGATCACCCGGCACCACCTCTACGAGAACAGCCTGTCGATCGCCGAGGCCTGCGCCCCGTAAGGGCGCGGACGTAGCCCCGGACCGTGCGGTTCGATGACCCGCTGCCGCTCCTGGTGGATGACGTCGCGCATCTCCATCAAGCGGCGGGGGCCGGGGCGATTTCGGCGATCAGGTTCTCGACCAGGGTCTTGATCTCGTCGCGGATCGGCCGCACGGCTTCGACGCCCTGCCCGGCGGGGTCTTCGAGTTTCCAGTCGAGGTAGCGCTTGCCGGGGAAGACGGGGCAGGTGTCGCCGCAGCCCATCGTGACGCACACGTCGGAGGCCTTGACGGCGTCGACGGTGAGGATCTTGGGGGTGTTGGCGGACATGTCGATGCCGACCTCGCGCATCGCCTCGACCGCGGCGGGGTTCACCGACCCGGCGGGGGCGGAGCCGGCGGAGCGGACGTCGATGCGGTCTCCGGCGAGGTGGGCGAGCCAGGCGGCGGCCATCTGGGAGCGGCCCGCGTTGTGCACGCAGACGAACAGTACGGACGGCTTGGCGGCGGTCATGGAGGCCTCTTCTCGGGCGCGGCTGGAAGCGCGGGCGGCATGCGCATCAGTGCAGCCTGGTGTCAGCTGCCGCTGATGTGAAAGTATCAGCTCATGATGACGTCAGTCGACACTGATCTGATCCGGGTGCTGGCCGACCCGCTCAGGCTCCAGATCGTGACCCTCCTTGCCAGGGAGACGCTCTGCACCACCCACCTCGTGGAGGAGACGGGTGCCAGGCAGACGAACCTCTCCAACCACCTGAAGGTCTTGCGCGAGGCCGGGGTCGTGGAGACGGAGCCGTGCGGACGTTTCACCTATTACCGGCTGCGCCCGGAGGTCATCGAAGCCCTCGCCGGTCAGTTCGCCGGCCTCGCGCAGACCGCGCGCGCCACCGCCGACGCGAACCTCAAACGGTCCTGCCCCTAAGGGCTGTCCCGTAATCCCCGGCGGGCGCACGACGACAGCTACGGCACCTCGCCGCGTTGTCGGAGCGCCCGGATACGCCCAGTATGAGGACGCTCCTCCGCCTGGCGATGCACCGCATCTGACGCCGCGCGCTGATCCACCGGGGATTACGGGACAGCCCTTAGCCTTCCGTGCTCTGCCGCACCTGCCCGAGGAGAACCCTGCCTTGACCGCCACCGAGCCCGCCCCGCCCGGCGTCATAGCGCCCGCCCCGCCCTGCGTCAGCGAGCCCGTCGCGCCCGGCGTCGTAGCCCCCGGTACGGGGTCGCGGCTCGCGCCCGGCGCCACTGCGCCCCGCGCCCCGCTGATCGCCCGCGCCGCCGCCGAGCTGGTCGGCACCGCCGCGCTGGTGGCGGTAGTGGTCGGCTCCGGCATCCAGGCCACCGGGCTCACCGACGACGTCGCTTTGCAACTGCTGGCCAACTCCGCCGCCACCGTGTTCGGCCTCGGGGTCCTGATCGCCCTCCTCGGCCCGGTTTCCGGCGCCCACTTCAACCCGGCCGTCACCCTCGCCGAGTGGTGGACCGCCCGCCGTGGGGGAGCCGGCGTCACCGCCCGTGAGCTCGCCGTCTACGTGCCCTCCCAGATCGTGGGCGCCATCGCGGGCGCGACCCTCGCGGACGCCATGTTCGGCGAGCCCTTGGTCGCGTGGTCGCAGCACGACCGCTCGGCGGGCAACCTCCTGCTCGGCGAGGTGGTTGCGACCGCGGGCCTGATCCTGCTGATCTTCGGCCTGGCCCGTACCGACCGCCTGCGCTTCGCTCCGGTCGCCGTGGCCTCGTACATCGGCTCCGCGTACTGGTTCACCTCGTCCACCTCCTTCGCCAACCCCGCCGTCACCGTCGGCCGCGCCTTCACCGACACCTTCGCCGGCATCGCCCCGGCCTCGGTTCCCGGGTTCATCGCCATGCAGCTGGTCGGTGCGGTGGCGGGCCTGGCATTGGTGACGGTCATCTTCATGCGCGGCAAGACCGAGGATCAGCCCGCCACATGACGTGGCACACCCATGTGGGGGTGATCGACGGGGGAGATCGCCAGGACATGCTCCGCGCGTGCGGCAGTCAGCGGGCTGATGGTGAGGGTCACGCCGTGGCGGCGCGAGTGAGGAGCCGGCCCATGGTGGCCAGGACCGCGGGCTCGACCCGGTAGTACACCCAGGTTCCGCGCCGCTCGGAGGAGAGCAGGCCGGCCTCGCGGAGCTTCTTCAGGTGGTGGGAGACCGTGGGCTGGGAGACGCCCACGTCGGAGATGTCGCAGACGCACGCCTCGCCGCCCTCGTGGGAGGCGACGAGCGAGAACAGGCGCAGGCGTACCGGGTCGCCGAGGGCCTTGAACATGACGGCGGTCCGCTCGGCCTCTGCGGCCGTCAGCGGCCGTTCGGACAGGGGTGGGCAGCACGGGGCCACGGCCTCGTCCTCCAGCGGTGGCAACACTTTCGCGGCGGGCATGCCTCCATCATCCATCGGACTTCGATAAATGTCTATGTTGACGCACATCGATACAGGTGCGAGCCTGAAGTCGTCAGGACATCGACATCTGTCGAATCAACTGGGGAGCCCGTCGTGAACGCATCCACCGAAGCCCTGCCCGTCCTCGTGATCGGAGCGGGCCCGACCGGCCTGGCCGCGGCCGCGCACCTCACCGGGCGGGGCATCGAGCCGATGGTCCTGGAAGCCGGACCGGCCGCAGCCAGCGCTGTCCGGGAGTGGGCCCACGTCCGTCTCTTCTCCACCTGGTCCGAAATCGTCGACCCCGCCGCAGAAAAGCTCCTGGCCCCGGCCGGCTGGGCCCGACCGGACGGCGCGGCCTGCCCGTCGGGCGGGGACTGGGCCGACTTCTACCTCCAGCCCCTCGCCGACGTCCTCGGCGACAAGGTCCGCTACAACAGCGCCGTCACGGGCGTTTCCCGCGCCGGCCGTGATCGCATCGTGGACGCCGACCGCGACCAGCAGCCCTTCGTCGTCCACTACACCGACGAGACCGGCACCGAGCAGCGCCTCTTCGCCCGCGCCGTCATCGACGCCTCCGGTACGTGGTCCACCCCCAGCCCGGCCGGCGGAAGCGGGCTGCCCGCCCTCGGCGAACGAGCGGCCGCCGACCGGCTCTCCTACCGCATCCCCGACCTCAAGGACCCGGCCACCCGGGCCCGGTACGCGGGCAAGCGCACCGCCGTCATCGGCTCCGGCGCCTCCGCCTTCACCGCGCTGGCCTCCCTCGCCGACCTCGCCAAGACCAAGGACGGCGCAGGCACCCACGCCACCTGGATCCTGCGCCGGGGCATCTCCCGCTCCACGTTCGGCGGCGGCGAAGCCGACCAGCTCCCCGCCCGCGGAGCCCTCGGCCTCGCCGCGAAGGGCGCCGTCGACCACGGCTACGCCGACACTGCCACCGGCTTCCGCACCGACACCATCGAGCGCAGCGATGACGGCCGCCTGGTCCTGGTCGCCGAGGACGGGCGCCGCCTCGACCCCGTAGACGAAGTCATCGTCCTCACCGGCCTGCGCCCCGACCTCACCTTCCTCGGCGAACTCCGCCTCGCCCTCGACGAGCGCCTCCAGGCCCCGACCGCGCTCGCCCCGCTGATCGACCCCAACCAGCACTCCTGCGGCACCGTCTACCCCCACGGCGAGGGCGAGCTCTCCCACCCGGAGAAGGACGTCTACCTCGTCGGCATGAAGTCCTACGGCCGCGCCCCGACCTTCCTGGCCATGACCGGCTACGAGCAGGTCCGCTCCATCGCCGCCCACCTCGCAGGCGACCACGAAGCCGCCGGACGGGTCGAACTCACCCTCCCCGAGACGGGTGTCTGCGGCGGCGCGGGCCTCTTCGACCAGCCCACGGCCACCGAGGAAACCGGCGGCTGCTGCGCGGCGCCGACCACCCTCACCACCGGCGCCCCGGCCTCCTCGGGCGGCTGACTGCTGCTCGACATCACCGGCTGGACGGCGGACGAGATCCGGACCGGCGTCGCGCTCATGACGGAGCCCAGGACAGTTCGGCCCCGGCGGCGGGGCTCTGTCCCGGTGGGAGCGGTCAGGATGCAGAGCGAATGACCTGCGTCGGGGTCGCCGACGTAAGTCCAGAGCTTCAGTGTCTTGCCGTCGTGCAGGGCCTCGTAGCGGGAGCTCACGCCTTCGGCTTCGAAGGACACCGTGACGCTGGTCTGTCCTTCCTGCCCGGCCTCGGCATCCCACGTGCCCGACCCCGACCTGGGTTCGTTCTCCGGCCCGTACGCATCGATGTCGTAATCGCCGCAGACGTCATGGGCGGTAAACGTTCCGTCCGGCTTCAGCTCCAGCGTGCCGCCCGTGGCATCGGTCCACGTGGCCACTGTCCGGGATCGGGGCAGCTCGGTCGGCCTGCCCCCGGGCACTGGCGGGAAGGCCAGCCTGCCACAGGCGACGAGGGCGAACGCGAGGGGAACGAGGGCCAGGACGGCCCGGTAGGAACGCAACGCACGCCACCCAACACTTCCACAGGACACAAGCGCGACCGATCGGCCGATGCAAGCAGGATCGTAGGCCAGGGTGGGCCACCAGTGCCCAGATTATCTGGGGCGAGCAGTGACGCCGGCCACCTGGGGCAGCCGTGAATAGATCTTCCTGCTTGCGCCGATTACGGAGCCAGCCAGACGTGGTGGCCGCCTTGCCTCTTTCCCTGGCGGACGGCGGCCCGCCGGGTGGGGGCTCTCACACGTTGGCCGGGGTGATCAGCATCGGTCGGGGGCGAGTGCTGCGACGCGGGCGACGGCGAGGCGCCGGGGCGAACGCGGTTGCACGGAGACCGGGTGGAGAGCGGTTTCTGCTGGCCGGGCGGGGCGGTGGAGGAGGTGGCGGCTGGAGGTGAGGGTGAGCAGCCGTGTGGGCTGCCGTTGGAATCCGCTGATGTCCAGGAGTGCTGAGCGTTGTTGGAAGTCGCGGTGGAGGTCGAGTAGCAGGTGGAGCGCGCTGACGTCCATGAAGGGGACACCGGCGAGGTTCAGGTGCAGGGGGGCTCGGGTGGCTGTTGCGGTGGTGGTGGCTTGGCGCAGGGGCGGGCAGGTGTCCATGTCCAGCTCGCCGGTCACCGTGATGACGGTGCCCTTCAGGCCGTGGCTCATGGTGACGAGAATTGCGTCGTTCATGGTTCGTCCCCGTTCAGGGGTCGAGCCCATCACGGTCGCCCGCCGATGCGGGCAAGGTGGCCGTTGAGCACGCGGCATAGGGCCGCGAGCAGCCGAGCGAGACCGCCCGTGCCCGTCAACTGGCCACCGAACGGGGGCGCCAGGGCGGCACAGGGTCTCCCACCAGACCAGGCTGGTTGTCCCCACCACTCTCCCAGGCGCCCGGGCCGCAGTCCAGATGACGTGCTGCCGGGCACGCACCGGACGGACAGCCGAGGCTTCGAGCGAATGGGTGCGCCGATCGCTGCGCGCTGCCTGGCGCCACAGCAGCCGACCAGCCCCGACGCCGGCCGACGCTGACTGCCCTGCCGGCCCTCCCCGTGGCAGCCCTGCCCGTACATGCGACCGCGCACCAGTTCTCGTTCGGGGACGCATTGCATTGCGAAGATCGCCTTCCCATGGACATGGACATGGACTTAGTGACCTGAGTCAGAGATTTCCTACCTGTTCTGGCAACAATGAACCATGGACCATCTGCTGCACCTCGACCGCACGCTCGATGCGCTGGACCCACCTCGCTGGGCGCCTCCTGCCTCTGACGCGACCCACTTGGTCCGCAAGGTGCATGAGTTGCGGGGCGTTCCGCTGGACGAGCTAGGTCCGGCGGATCTGCGCACCCTCGTCTCTCAGCAGGTGGCGCTGCCGTACGTTCTTCCGCTCGCGGTGCGCTTGCTGCTTGATGAGCCGATGCTTGACGCCTACTTCTACGAGGGTGACCTGCTACTTGCCGCTGTGAACGTTCCGGCGTCGGCATGGACCCTGTTTCCGGACCTCGCAGTACGGTTGCGCACCGTGGTCATGAACCTGCCGGAGGTAGTGGCGGCCAGCCTGCCCCGCGGCGCCACCGAGGAGCTCGCCCGCTTTGTCACCCGGACTGAATCGCTTCGCTGACCAGATGAGGACTGCGGTGGCGGCAGCGGGCGGTGGCGGGCGGTGGCGCGTGGTCCGGGCCGCCGGAACGGACGCCTGGCTCATGGTGCGCGAGCGCGCCGCCGCCCTCCTGGGGCGTGGCAACGGCGATCGGGGCCAGGCCGAGCCGGAGCGGTGGGACCCGACCGCGCGAGCCCTGGAGCCCGAAGCCACCGTAGACCCGGAACGGGAGCGGTTGCGGCAGGAAGGGGAGTGGCGAGCGCGTTTCGAGATGCTGTTGGAGTCCTTGGGCACCCCGAACAGGAGCGAGCCGCTCAGGAGCTGCGCACGTTGGTCCCCTACGTAGCCGACGCGCCGACGACGTCGCCGTTGCGACGGGGAAGGCTGTCGCGAGTGGCGGTGGCAGCGCGGTGGCCGGGGAGAAGCGCACGGGCGACGACGGGCGGCCGGCAAGCGATCAACACCCGGCGACGCGGAGGCCACGGGCGAGGGCTCCAGTCCCGTCAGCGGCATAGTGCGCGACCAGGCCGGCTGGGCGGCATGGCGAAGTGGCGCTGGGCAGACGGCGAGACACGGGCGAGAGCACTCCTCGAGGGGCGCCCTTGGCGGATTGAGGCCCGCAGCACCCGTACACCCGGTGCGGCAGGTGTCAGGAAGCGGAAACGTGACCGCGACGAACGGCGGGATCGCCGTCACGGGCATCTACAACGACCACTCCACCGTGATGCTGCCACCGGAGACGGTGGCGCCCGCGGCCGGTATCAAGGCCCGCTCGGGCGTCGATGACCTGCCCTACCGTCCCGGCCACTTCGTGGGCCGCGTGCCGCCGAACTCGACTGCCTGGAAGCCGCCATGACGGAACGTCCGAGAGGAGTGCTGTTGCAGGTCGTGCACGGACTCGGCGGCATGGGCAAGAGCGCCCTGGCCGCTCACTGGGCGGCCACCCGGGCCACTGCCCTCGGCCTGACCCCGATCCGGTGGATCACGGCGGACAGCTCGGCCGACGTCGAGCAAGGCCTCGCCGTCCCCCGGATGGCACAGGGGAGCAGCACCCCGACAGCCTCTCACCACGCGCATGAACATCGCCTCTACCTACCGCGCAATGGGGATGCGCAAGGAGGCCCTCCGCCCGTACACACAGACCCTCAACGCCTGTATCAGGGCTCTCGGGATCAGCCATCCCCTCACCCTCGGCGTTCACGCCCACCTGCGCTCCGCCCGGCGTAGAAGGCCCCGACATCGGCAAACGCTGACCGCTACGGGACCGCCTCGGCGGCGGGTGCGATCCTGAGCGGATGAACGAGACATCCGCCGCTCTGGCGGCCGCCCGGTGGCCGCTGGCCGCGCCCGAGGAGACCGACTGGCTGCGGGAACTGTCCGCCGACGACGGGCTCACCGGGTTCATGCCACCGGCGCTGCCCGACGCGGCGTGGGTGCTCCACTCGATGTACGAACACGAACTCGGGCCGACCGACATGTCGTACCTCGCTTACGAACGTGCCGTGCTGAACGGCGGCGGACCCGAGATCATCCCGGGCCTCGACCCCACGGACGTGTTCACCGGCACGGCAGGCGAGCGCCCCGGACCCCGTTGGCGCCGACTGCGCTGGGCGGAACTCACGCAGCGGACCGATGACCCCCTGGTACCGGTGGGGCACCTGCCGTGCCCCACCTCCTTCCCTTCGATCAAGCCGGGCGGCTGGCCGGTCGGCATCAAGGCACCGTCCGAGGGCAGCCTGGACCGGCCCGACTGGAACCGGCTGGTCGACATCCTCACCGAGCACAGCCCGCAGGGCGCGGACACCCCCTGTCTGGCCTACTACAACCCGCTGCTGCAACGGGCCGAGGACTTCGACGACCTGCACGTCCGGGCCGGCACCCTCGCGGACGCCAAGGCGTTGTACGACCACCCCGAAGAGGACTGTTGGACCCCGTCCAACCTCTGGGCCCAGGACCGTTCCTGGGTCCTCTGCACCGACTACGACCTGTGGGCCACCAAGCTGGCGGGCCCCGCCCCGCTCGTCGAGGCCCTCCTGAACGACACGGAAATCGAGGCCGTACGACTGTCCTGGGCCCTCTGATCTCGCCCGCTGATTACTCAGACACTGCGACCTTCAGTCCGCATGCTTCAGGATTGCCCAGCCGCTCCACCCGGCCGAGTTTTAGACGTGCCGGTGAGGGATCGGATGCGCGCGCGGCGACAGCCGCGACCACCGGCTGGGGCGGTCGCCGCCGTCAGCTGCTCAAGTACCGGGCCAGCCCGGCCCGGTACTGCCCTCCTGCGCGGGCACAGCGGCTCTGTGGCTACGGGGTCCTGTCCGGGACGGGCGAGTCAGCGTCACGGATGGCGATCCGGCCCAGGAGAGTGGCGAGTTGTCCGGGCATGGAGAGGAACGGCGAGTGGCTGCTCGGCAGCCGGTGGACGGAATCGGCGCGCGTGGCGAGTTCGCGTTGCCGGGACGGTTCGAGCGCCTGGTCGCGATCGCAGACGATGTAGCTGGAAGGCACGGTGCGCCATCCTGCCGTGGTCACCCGCTCCGTGAAGGACCGGACGCTCTGCGGGCGCAGCCGGGCCACCGCCCGGTCCGCATCGGCCTCGGGCACGTCGTCGAAGAGTATCCGCCGGGCGTCCTCGTACGGCGGGGCATGGCCCGTGCTGTCGTCCGGCACGGGCGTTCCGAGAAACGTGAACATGCTCTCGCCCACGTCCAGTTGGAAACCGGCGAGGTACACCGCCCGTACCACGTTCGCGGCATCCCCGATGGCCTCCGTGGTAGGGACGCCGCCGTAGGAGTGGGCGATCACCACCACCGGGCCGTCGATGCGCCGGAGGCTGTCCCGGATGGCGTCCGCGTCGTCCAGCATGCCCACCGGGCGGGCGCCGTCGTGCCGACCGGCCGGGGGATTGGCGCTGGGCAGGTCGACGGCGTGGGACCGCCAACCGTCGGCGTCGAGCGCGGCGCGTACGGGGTCCCAGCACCAGGCGCCGTGCCAGGCTCCGTGGACCAGGAGGAACGTCGGCCGGTCGGTGTCAGCGTTCATGTGCGGTACCTCCGTTGTCCGAGCCGCGGATGGCGGGAGACTGCGGCGCGAAGCGGGCCGCCCCGGCGCCCGCCCCGCCCATGGGTAGCGGGCCGAGCGGCCGCGCCCAGGACTCCCGACGATACTGCGCGGTCCTGTACCAGCGGCGGCCGGCGGCTGGTTCACCTCAACCCGGGCCCAGGTTCACGAGTTATTCGGGGTGCCCGGTGATCGATATGGACCGCGACGGTCGGCATACTCGGCACCATGACTCTCCGATCGTCTCGCGAAGCGCTGACCGTACCCGCCGCCCCCGACACCGCCGCCTGTGCCGCCGCTCTCGAAGTGGCCACCGCCTACTGCACCCCGGCCCTGCTGAACCACTCGGTGCGGTCCTATGTGTGGGCCTCCGCGTACGCCGCGGACCGGGGCATCGAGCACGATGCCGAGCTGCTGTACGTGGCCGCGCTGCTCCACGACATAGGGCTGGTCCCGGAGTTCGACAGCCACACCGTCGCCTTCGACGAGGCCGGCGGGCACGTGGCCTGGGTGTTCGGCGCCGGGGCAGGGTGGCCGGTGGAGCGCCGGCAGCGGCTGTCCGAGGTCATCGTGCGGCACATGTGGGACTCGGTGGACGTGCGGGAGGATCCGGAGGGCCATCTGTTGGAGCGGTCCACCGGCGTGGACATCTCGGGGCGCAACGCGGACGACTTCACCGCCGAATTCCGGGCGGCGGTCCTGGCCCGGTACCCGCGAGAGGGCCTGGCGGACGAGTTCCTGGCCTGCTTCCGTGACCAGGCCGCCCGCAAGCCGGAGAGCTCCCCGGCGGCGGCCGTACGGGGCGGTCTCGCCGAACGCGTCCTGGCGAACCCGCACCCGCTGGACCGCTGAACGGACCTGGCGCCCTCCAGATCGGCGTCAGTGTCCACGCAGCCTCGCTGCGGCCTGGCTTACGTCCTGTAGGCGAAAGCCGAGCCCGATCGTCAGCTGGGGCTCGGCTTAAGGGCGGGTCAACTGAACCTTAAGGCCGCCTGTGGTCTGCTCGCGCGCGTCGACAAGACCGTCGGTGTGAGCGCCGCACACACGGCGACTCCCAAGGCGTTGGGGTTGTGACCTGCCTCTTTGCGCATGCTCTATGAGATTCGAGCTGCCGTGGCGCGCCGCGCAGCGCCCAAAACCTCCTCAAGATTGGATTTGTAAGGCGGTGACAAGACTGCACTCGCTCCTGATGGCGGCCCGTATGAAGGACAGGGGGACAGCGTCCATCGGATCGAGGAGTGTCAATGTCCCGGAAACGGACTATGAGTTTTAAGAAGAAGCTCGTGCTCACTGTCGCCACGGGATCCCTGGTGACCGGAGGGATCATCGCCACGGTGGCGACCGGCAATGCCGCCACCCCCGACGTCGTGTGTCCGGGGTCGACGGTGACGTTGTCGGGTGAGGCGGGTGCGCCGGCGGCGAGCAGTGGGACGTTCCCGGTGGGGACGAAGTTGAAGGTGACGAATCTGGACAATGGTCAGGCGACGACGGTGACGGTGAACGGTCCGTCGGGTAGTTGTGTCCTGCTGAACAACGCGGCCTTCGAGAAGGTGCGGGAGCCGGGCAAGAACCTGATCCGCCGGGCCCGCATCGAACGCGTGGGCGGCGGCGACGCGCCGGCGGGTGCGGCAGGTGCGGCAGGTGCGGCGGGTGCGTCCGGTGCGGCGGGTGGACAGGCTCCGCCGGCCGCCGGGGAGGTGGTGTGTCCGGGGTCGACGGTGACGTTGTCGGGTGAGGGGGGTGCGCCGGCGGCGAGCAGTGGGACGTTCCCGGTGGGGACGAAGTTGAAGGTGACGAATCTGGACAATGGTCAGGCGACGACGGTGACGGTGAA